>JBBSEJ010000017.1:0-48743 GCA_038239825.1 Gaiellales bacterium | reverse complement strand
TTCGGCCGGTAGAAGCCGGTGACGACGGTGTCGCGGTCATCGATGGCAAAGCCCGAGCAGATGTCTGCGACGACCGCCGGTGTCGCGGTCGCAGTGAGAGCGAGCACGCGTTCGGCGCGAAGCTCGCGCGCCCGAAGCGCGAGCTTGAGATAGTCGGGGCGGAAGTTGTGGCCCCACTCGGAGATGCAGTGGGCTTCGTCGACAGCGAAGAGCGCGATTCTCGTTTCGGCGAGATGCGCCAGGAACCGCTCGTTGTTGAAGCGCTCGGGGGCGACGTACAGCAGGTCGAGATCCCCGTTGCGCAAGGTGTCGGTGACGGTTCGCACCTCGCTCGCATCGAGGCTCGAGTCGAGCCGTGCGGCCGCAATGCCCTGTGCCGCTAGGAAATCGATCTGATCCTTCATCAGTGCGATCAGCGGTGAGACGACGACGGTGACGCCGTCGAGGAGGATCGCCGGGAGCTGGTAGCAGAGGCTCTTGCCCGCTCCCGTCGGGAAGACGGCGAGTGCGGAGCGGCCCGCGAGGAGCGACTCGATCGCGTGCTCCTGCCCGGGTCGGAACGACGAGAAGCCGAACCGCTCGGCGAGGACTTCGTGCGGGGTCGGCATGACGCTGCGCTACGAGGCCTGCTGAAGCTTGAGCCGCTGCGCGCGGATGCCCTCGGCCAGAGCGCGGTCGACGGTCTTGCGGCGCAGGTCGTCGTAGACCTTGACGAAGCGGACGCGAGTCAGCTCGGGATCGCTCGACGTGCGAATGGTGTAACCGCCGCCGACGAGACGGCAGACGTGAGAGACGAGGTCGTGCGAGGCGGCCTCGCGGGACTGAACGGCGAGCCACGCTTCGTCGGCGGTGGGGATCGCGAGTCTCGGCTCGACCACGTCGCGGCGGATGCGACTCACCGTGGGCAGCTTCATCGTCGTCGCGATCAGGTCGTCGACAACCGGATCGACGTCGGCGAATTCGAGGTCGACGAGCATGCGCTCGTACAGCTGCGCCGTTTCCTCGTCGAGCGGCGGATCGGGATATGCCGCCCGCAGGCGCCGCACGAGCTCGCGAACTTCGAATGGGCTCATCGCTGCGACGCTACCGGCGGCGACGGACGCTGGGGCATAGCCTTCATGGGTGATCAGCGTTCGCAGACGAGTCGGCCTTGGAGGATGTGTCAGCGTTGGAAGATGAGCCGGACCTGAAGGAAGGCCCCCGAGCCGGCGGGATGGTTCCACTCGAGTCGATCGAGTTCCCGGCCGACGACCTCGGGCGCGCCCAGCGGTTCTGGGAAGGGCTGCTCGGGGTGGCGCTCGCGGAGCGGCGCGCCGACGAGGGCACCGGCATCCAGAGCCGGGGGGCACGACCAGCCCTGGGCGTGCACGAGCGCGGTAGCGGGCCGGGGGACCGTTTCTCGCTCCCGTATTTCCGCGTCGAGGATCTGCCGGCCGCCCTCGCCCACGTGGTCTCGCTCGGCGGCTCCGTCGTCCACCCGGGCGATCGGTGGGCGATCTGCCGCGATTCCGAAGGAAGCCCGTTCGGCCTCGCCGGGTAACAGCACGCGAGCCGCCCGGCGAGCTGCCGCAACCCCCTTCCGTCATTTCCGTGCGCCATTCATGGCTGTTTCGGGCACCGGAGATGGCCGACCGGAGCAGGCCCTCGTCGGGAGAGCGCTTCGTCGACGGGCTGTTTCGTCGCCGGGGCTGTTTCGTCGCCGGGGCTGCTTCGTCGAGGGGCTGCTTCGTCGAGGGGCTGCGGGGCGGCGGTGGGCTCGTGCTTCGTTCCGGAAGTTCTGATCCTGGCGAGCGAAGAGCAAGCCGGGCAAGAACGCAGGGAGCCCCGATAGCGGTGCGTGTTCTATCGGGGCGACCGAGGACGCAGCCCGGCGCTTGCCCATCAACTGCCGCTTTGCCGCCACCAGGGCGCGCGAGACTTTTGGAACGGAGGGGCTAGAGCCCGGACGGGTCGTCGCCGGAGCGCTTGCGCCACAACGTGAGCGCGCCCACGACCCCGGCGACCGCGAGCGCGATCGCGCTCCTGTTCGGCCGCTTCGACTGCGCGTCGATCGTCGGCACGGCGCCCTTCGCCTTCTTCTTGAGGACACGCTTGCCGACCGTCCAGGCCAGCCAGCCGACTGCCGCGTTGCGACGATTGAACATACGGCGACTCTACCCTTCGCCGGACGAAGCGCAAGCGAGGAAGGTGAACGGTCCCGCCCTCTGCGGCAAGGGCGGGACCGAGGAAAATGCCGAGAAACCTTGCGGGCGGGCGCGGTTTCCCGGCGGGACGAGGGCACGTCCGCCGGTTGAGATGTCGCCGGCGCCGAAATCTTGCGCACACCGGATCGTCTTTACGAAAGCCTTACAACGAGCTACGCCGCCGCGCTCGCCTTCTTCCGGTTCGGCAGATGGATCGCACGGCCGAGCGCGACGAGGCCGGCTTCCTTGATCGCCTCGCTGAGCGTCGGATGCGCTGCCATGCCGTCGGCGACCGTCTCGACGGTCGCTTCGGCGTCGATCGCAACCGTGCCCGCCTCGATCAGGTCGGTCACGTGCGGGCCCACCATGACCATCCCGAGCAACTCGCCGTACTTCGTCTCGTGGATCGACTTCACCCAGCCCACGGTCTCCGCCTGCATCACCGCGCGGGCATTCGCGACCCATGGGAAGACGCCGACCGAGACGTCTCCGCCGTACTGCTCGCGAGCCTGCTGCTCCGTCAGACCGACGCCGGCGATTTCGGGATCGGTATAGATCGGCCGCGGTACCGCGCGGTTGTCGACGATCGCGTCGCGACCGCACGCGTTCTCGGCCGCGACCTCACCCTCCCGAAAGGCCGTGTGAGCGAGTTGCCAGTACCCGGCACAGTCGCCGACCGCGTAGATGTGAGGTACCCGCGTCCGACGATGGGCGTCGGTGGCGATGCCCGCACGCAGGTCGAACTCGACACCGGCCGCGTCGAGGCCGAGCCCGTCGACGAGCGGCGCGCGGCCGACCGACACGAGCATCAGATCGCACTCGACCGATTCTCCGTCGCCGTAGAACACCGTCAGCGCGTTGCCCTGCTGCTCGACCCTCGTGCACTGCTTCCCCAGCTGCAGCACGATGCCGCGCTTGCCGAACGCCTTTGCCAGCTCCTTGGCGGCGTCCGCATCCTCCTGAGGAATCAGCGAGTCGAGCATCTCGACGATCGTCACCTCGGAGCCGAAGCGATGGAAGATCGACGCGAACTCGGAGCCGATGATGCCGCCCCCGAGGATGACGAGACGACGGGGAACCTCGGACTGGGCGAGCAGCCCGGTGGAATCGACGCAGAGGTCGGACTCCAGGCCGGGGATCGGCGGCCGCATCGGGAACGAGCCCGTTGCGATGACCGCCGAGCGGAACAGAACCTCATCCCCTCCCTCGACCGCGATCGCGTTCGCGCCGGTGAACCTCCCGAGCCCCTTGACCCACTCGACGCCGTTTGCCTTGAAGAGGCCCGCGACACCCCCCGTCATCTGCTTGACCACACCGGCCTTCCACTCGTTCGCCGCGGCGAAGTCGAGATTGATCCCGTCGACCTTCACCCCGAGCTTCGCGAAGTTCTCGTTCGCCTGGTGCAGGAAGTGCGCCGTCTGTACCCAAGCCTTCGTCGGGATGCACCCTACGCGTAGGCACGTGCCGCCGAGCTCGGGCTCCTTCTCGATGCATGCGACCTTGGCGCCCAGCTGCGCTGCGCGGATCGCTGCGGTATAGCCACCGGGGCCTCCACCCAGCACGGCGACGTCGACTTCCATCTCAGCTCCTCAGGTTCTTGATGATTCCGGCCGCGATGGTACCGAGGTGGCCGCTCGGACGATTCGTCAGGCAGCTCGTGCGGTGACGATCCAGACCGATGATCCGGCGTAGACACCCGCGGGCGTCTGGAGATCGGCGAGCTCCGTCCGCAGAAGCTCTGCCAGGTGCGGGCGCAACTCAGCTCCCTCGGCGCCTGCGAGCCGTACCGCCTCCGCCGCCGGGCCGAGGTCGAGGTTGAACTCGATCGCTTCCTCGAGCGTCGCCCCGATCTTGTACGGCAGATCCCGTCGGTGAAAATCGATCTCATCGAAACCGGCACCGATCAGGATCTCGCTAACCGTATCGGCGTTCGCCATCGCGAACGGCCCAGGCCCGCAGCGCGCCTCGTCAGTCTCCTCGGGCACGTCGACGAGCGGTTTCACCACTCTCTCGGCGCGGTGGAGCCACGGATTGTCCGCCTTCTGTCGCCAGACCACGAAACAGATCCGTCCTCCCGGCTGAAGCGCGCGCCGCACGTTGCGGAGCGCTGCAACCGGGCTCGCGAAGAACATCGTCCCGAAGCGCGAGAATGCGTAGTCGAACGACTCCGCGAACTCGGCCGCCTGCACGTCCATCACCGCGAAGCGAACGTTCGAAGCCCCGGCCGCGTTCGCCTCGTCGCGAGCAGCAGCGACGAAACGTGGCGCCACGTCGACACCGAGTACCGATCCGGTTTCTCCGACGAGCTTCGACAGCTGCAGTGCGGTGTCGCCGAATCCGCACCCGACGTCGAGCACCCGATCGCCCGGAGCCGGCGGCGACAGGTGCAACGCCGCCTCGCCGTGGGCGGCCAGGCCGCCGATCACGAGCTCGCGATACTGCACGAATCGGTCGAACAGAACCCCATTCCACGCGCGCTGAGATTCCTCGTTCTCTGGGAGGACTTCGATCACGACGAGAGCTTTGCGCGAGCCGGCGAACCCGTCAAGGGATGATGACGATCTTGCCGAACTTGCCGCCGGCAGCGAAGCGCTCATACGCCTCCTGCGCCCGCTCGAGCGGGAAGGTGGCCTCGATCGGCACCGTCAGCTGACCGCGGGCGAGCAGCGGCAGCGCATGCCCTTCGAGTCGTCTGATCACGTCCTCCTTCTCCTCGCGGCTGCGAGGCCGGAGCGTGGAGCTCGAAATGCGGCCGCGCCTTCGCATCAGCGACCCGAAGTCGATCTCAGCCTTCGAGCCGGCCCCGGTGCCGATCACCACCATCCGCCCCTTCAACGCCAGCCGGGCGACGTTCGCCGCGAGATTCTCGCCGCCGACGAGCTCGAGAATCACGTCGTACTCGCCGTGCGGCTCGGTTTTCGCACCCAGCGCCTCGATCTCTTCCCGATGATGACGCACGGTGCCCGTCACCTCCGCACCGATCTGCACACCCAGCTGGCAAGCCGCGACTCCGACGCCGCCCGCAGCGCCGTTCACGAGCAGCCGGTCACCGGCGGTGAGGTGAGCCTGCGTGACGAGCGCATCGTGAGCGGTCGCAAAGACCTCGACGAAACCACCGGCCTGCGGCCAATCGATGTTCGCAGGCACGCGGATGACGTGCGTGTGATGCACCGCCACGAGCTCGGCCTGGCCGCCGCCCGCGAGCAGGGCCATCACGCGCTCGCCGGTCGAGGCGTTCTCACCTGCGCACTCGAGCCCGGGGATGTCGACAGGCGCGCCGGCCGGCGGGGGGTAGTTGCCCGCACGCTGCATCAGATCGGCGCCGTTCACCCCGGCAGCGCGCACCCGGATCAGGATCTCCCCGTCGCCGGGAATCGGGTCGGGACGCTCCTCGATCTCGAGTCTCCCGTCGACGATGACGGCTGCACGCATTCCGGCATGCTACGGCCATGAAGCTCGAAGGCGTTCACCACGTCACCTGCATCACCGGGGATGCACCGGCGAACGTCGAGTTCTATGCCGGCACTCTCGGTCTCCGTCTGGTCAAGAAGACGGTCAACCAGGACGATCCGACCGTCTACCACCTCTTCTACGCCGACGAGCATGGATCGGCGGGTGCCGACATCACGTTTTTCGAGTATCCCGGGGCGCCCCCCGGGCGCGCCGGAGAGGGCATGGTGCATCGTGTGTGCTTCCGTGTCGGCTCCGAGTCGTCGCTCGACTTCTGGGAGGAGCGGGTAGGCGGGCGGCGCGCCGAAAGGTCGCTCCTCTTCGTCGACGGCGAAGGGCTGTCGCTCGAGCTGCTCGTCGACGATTCGGGCGAGGCACCGCTCGCGGCGGAGGCACCCGACATTCCGGAGGCGCACCGCCTCCTCGGCTTCGCAGGTGTGCGTGCGTATGCGTCCCGGCCGGAGCGAAGCAAACGACTGCTCGAGGCGCTCGGATTCGAGCCGGGATGGACTGCACGCGGAGCGACGCGCAGCGGCTCGTACGTCTACGACCCCCCGCCCGAGCAAGCCGGGCTGCAGGCGGGCGGCACCGTTCACCATGTCGCATGGTCGTCGAAGCCGGCCGAGCACGAGACGTGGCGGCAGCGTGTCATCGACGGCGGCGGCCAGCCCACACCGGTGATCGACCGCTTCTATTTCAAGTCGATCTATTTCCGCGAGCCGAGTGGGGTGCTCTTCGAGATCGCGACGATCGGCCCCGGCTTCACCGCCGACGAGGCGTTCGAGTCACTCGGCGAGAAGCTTTCGCTGCCACCGAACTACGAGCGGTACCGCAACCAGGTCGAGACCGCGCTGAGGCCCCTGCCGAACCCGCGCGCCCGAACGGGATGATCGTTCGCGAGCGGCCGGCCGCGGGCGAGGCAGAGGGCGCGCTCGTTCTGTTCCACGGTCGCGGCGCCGACGAGCACGATCTCTTCCCGCTTCTCGACGTGCTCGATCCGGAGCGCCGCCTCCAGGGGTACTGCCCACGCGGCCCGCTGTCGCTACCACCCGGGGGCGCGCACTGGTATGTCGTGCCCCGCGTCGGCTTTCCGGATCCTGCGACGTTCGCCGCGTCCTATCGGGAAGCTGCGGAATGGCTCGACTCGCTTCCGCACGATCACGTCGTGCTGGGTGGATTCTCGCAGGGGGCGGTCATGTCGTTCGCGCTCGGGCTCGGGGTGGGCCGTCCCCGCCCGGCGGCCGTCTCGGCATTCTCGGGCTTCATCCCGGAGGTCACGGGCTGGGAGCTCGACCTCGGTCGCCCACTGCCGCCCGTTGCGATCGGCCATGGCAGCTTCGATCCGATCATCGGCGTCGAGCACGGTCGAGCCGCGCGCGACACGCTCGTGCAGGCGGGCGGTGAGGTGCTCTACAAGGAGTACCCGCTGCCCCACACGCTCGACCCGCACTTCCTCGTCGAGGTGCGCGAGTGGCTCGCGCAGCGCGAAGCGCACCAACCTGGTTGAAGCCTCCTGCCGGTTGTCGGCAGCTTCACAGCGGGCGCCTCATCACGAGCCCACCGGATGCCTCTCCCGCGTGCTCGAACCCGTTGCGCTCGTAGAACCTCACGGCCGGCGAGTCGAGCTCGACCGACAGCGACACCGCCGAGTGCCCTTCGTCGCGCGCCTTCGCAAGCAGCGCGTCGAGCAGCTCCTGGCCGACCCCGTGCTTGCGCCGCGACGGGACGACCGAGATCGTGAGCTCGGGCGTCTGCTCGTCGACGAACCCGTAGCCCGGCTCTCCCGTCCCGAACACGCGGAACCACGCCGCGCCGACGCGGTGCCCGGTCTCGGTCGCGACGAGCGCCACATCGCCGGGGCGACCCCAGTTGTCGACGTAGCGCGTCAGCGGGATCGTGGCGTCGAGAGCGTTCACGCGCCAGGCGTACGCATGCGCGAGCATCGATCGCATGAAGGGCACATCTGCATGTGAGCCGCGGCGAATCACTCGCCGAGCACCTCGGCGAGTTGAATCCGGTTGCCGTCGCGGTCGAAGACGTCGACGAGGCGCATCTGGCCGGCCAGCTCCAGCACGACGCCGACTTCGACCCCCTCCCCACGCAACCTCTCGGCCTCGGTTCTCACGTCGGTGACGTCGATCATCGCGACACCTCCGTCGGTCGGGTCTCCTTCTCCGATCGCGATCAGCATCGTGCCGTGCTGAAGCCTCGCCCACTTATCGTCGACGTCGACGAACGTCTCCTCGAAGCCGAGCAGCCGCTGATAGAAGTCCCGCCCCCGGTCGAAGTCCCTGACGAGGTACCACACGCGCGCCATCGTCTACAGCGCGAGCGCAGGCTCCTCGACGAGGAGCTTGACGGTGCGCAGGAAATCTGCTCCCGCCGCGCCGTCGACCGCACGGTGATCGACGGTCAGCGTCATCGTCAGCATCGGCCGGACGACGACCTCGCCTTCGCGCGCGACCGGCGTCTCGACCGCCGCTCCGACGGCGAGGATCGCGGCCTGCGGAGGGTTGATCACGGCGACGAACTGCTCGATCCCGAACATGCCGAGGTTGGAGATCGTGAACGTCCCGTCCTCGAGATCGAGCGTCTTCAGCTTGTTCTCCCTGGCGCGGCCGACGATGTCATCACGCGTCGTCGACACCTCGGCGAGCGTGAGCCGCTCGACCGACCGGATCACCGGGACGATCAGGCCCTGGGGTGCCGCCACCGCGATGCCGATGTTCGCCGTCGGGAATCTGAGAAGCGCATCCTCGGAATACCGGACGTTCACGTCGCGGTGGCGCATCAGCGCCTGCGCGCACACCTTCGCGAGGAGGTCGGTGATCGTCACGCGCACATCAGGATTCAACGCGCGGGCGCCTGCGACGAGCTCGGTCGCGCGCGACATGTCGGCGCTCACGGTCAACTGGAAGACCGGCGCCTGCCAGGCCGCGGTCAAGCGCCGCGCAATCGTCTTTCGAATGGTGGTGAGCGGCACCGACTCGATCTCACCGCTCGGGGGCGGTGCCGGGGCAGGCGCCGTCTCGTCGGCCGAGCGTGCGACCGCTCCACGCTCGACGTCGCCCGCGACGATTCGCCCGTCGGGGCCGGTTCCGGTGAGCGACTGCAGGTCGATCCCGCGCTCGCGCGCGATCCGGCGCGCCAGCGGGGAGGCCTTCAGGCGGCCGCCGTTCGAGGCCGAGCCGGTGACGCCCGCGGTCTCCTCCGCCGTGCTGGCAGCGGCAGCTGCGGCGCCTCGCTCCCGCTCCGGGTCTCGCGCGTGGGCCTCTGCGGGTTTCTCCGCGCTGTGTGGCGCGCCCGCGTCGACGACCTGAGCGGAGCTCGCCGTTTCGCCGGCTGCGCCGACCTGCTCGCCGGCTGCCCCGATCCATGCGATCGTCTGGCCGACGGGAGCCTCGCCGGAGGTGAGCTCGATCTTCAGGAGCACGCCCGCGTGGTCTGCCTCCACCTCCTGCGTCACCTTGTCGGTGTCGATCTCGAAGAGCGGCTCGCCTTTCGCGACGGTCTCGCCCTCCGCCTTCAACCACTTCGTGATCGTGCCGGCCTCCATGCCCTGCCCGAGGCGTGGGAGCTTGACCTCGTTCGCCACCCGCTACTCCTTGCCGACCGTGCGCTTGACCGCCGCGAGCACATCGGCGGCGTGCGGGATGATGAACTGCTCCATCACGGGCGCGAACGCGAGCGGGGCGAACTTGGCGCCAACACGCTCGATCGGCGCGTCGAGATAGTCGAAAGCCTTGTACTGCAACACTGCCGCCACCTCGGCGCCGAAACCCATACGCGTGACGGCTTCGTGAGCCACGACGACACGGTTGGTCTTCTTCACCGAAGCGACGAGCGCATCTTCATCGAGCGGCTGAAGCGTTCGGGGGTCGATGATCTCGACCGAGATCCCCTCCTCCTCCGCCTGCTTCGCCGCCTCGATCGAGCGGTGCACGAGCGGGCCCATGGCGATGACGGTCACGTCGGTGCCCTCCCGGATCGTGCGAGCCTTGCCGAGCGGGATCGGCTCGATCTCGGTGGGAACCTCGCCTTTCACCGGGTAGAGCAGCCGGTGCTCGAAGAAGACGATCGGGTTGTCGTCGTGGATCGCCGTCCACAGCAGTCCCCGCACGTCTTCGGGCGTCGACGGGAAGACGACCTTCAGGCCGGGTATGTGCACGAGCCACGCTTCGAGCTGCTGCGCGTGCTGCGCGCCGGGTGACCAGCCCGCCCCGCCCTGCGTGCGAATCGTCAGCGGGACCTTGATCTGCCCGCCTGACATGTAGCGGTGCTTCGCGGCCTGATTGACGATCTGCTCGAGCGAGAGCGTCAGGAAGTCCTCGTACATGATCTCGACAACGGGCCGCATGCCCGCCATCGCGGCGCCGATGCCCGCGCCGACGATCGCCATCTCGGAGATCGGGGTATTGCGCACACGTTCGGGCCCGAACTCGTCGAGGAGGCCCTGCGTGACGGCCATCGACCCACCCATCTCTGCGATGTCCTCACCCATGATGAAGACGTCGTCGTCGGCGCGCATCGACTCGACGAGCGCATCACGCACCGCTTCTCTGTAGGTCATCTCAGGCATGCGGCACCTCAGACGTACACGTTCTTGAGGGCGTCCTCGGGCTGGGGATCGGTGCCGTTCTTCGCGAAGGCGAGCGCAGCCTCGACGATCTCGTTCGCCTCGGAGTCGAACGACTCGAAGTCCCCGTCGGTCAGGCCGAGGCGGTCGCGAAGGATCGCGATCGGGTCGCGGTCGGCCGCGGCCTGGCGATCTTCCTTCGTTCGATAGACCTGCGGGTCGCCGATGAAATGACCATGCATCCGCGCCGTCTCGACGTCCATGAACACAGGCCCGTCCCCGGAACGGGCATGTTCGAGCGCTTCTTGTGCCGCTTCGTGAACAGCCTGGACATCCTGGCCGTCGACCTTGATCGAATGCATGTCGTACGCGAGCGCCCGCTTCGACATGTCGTCCCAGACGGGGGAATGCTGCCAGCCGGGCGTGGACTCGGCCC
This sequence comes from Gaiellales bacterium, assembly GCA_038239825.1. Classification (GTDB taxonomy): domain Bacteria; phylum Actinomycetota; class Thermoleophilia; order Gaiellales; family Gaiellaceae; genus PALSA-600. The sequence goes on along the minus strand of JBBSEJ010000017.1, from coordinate 38,098 downwards.
AGTGGTTGTTCTCGCAGACGAAGACGGTCTTCGTCTTCCAGAGCTGGGCGAGATTGAGCGACTCGTGGAACGTGCCGATGTTCGTCGCGCCGTCACCGAAGAACGCAACCGCGACGCGCGGCTCGTCGCGCAGCTTGAACGCGAGCCCCGCGCCCGTGACAGCCGGCAGGCCGCCACCGATGACGGCGTTCGCGCCCATGTTCCCGCGTTCGACGTCGTACAGATGCATCGAGCCGCCGTAGCCGTGCGAGCACCCTTCGATCTTGCCGTAGAGCTCGGCCATGACGGCGTTCGGGTGCGTGCCGCGGGCGAGCGTGTGGCCGTGCGCGCGATGGGTCGATGCGAAAACGTCTCCTTCCTCCATCGCCTGGCACACACCGACCGCGACCGCCTCCTGGCCGATCGCGACGTGCAGGAACCCCGGTAGCTCACCAGCGCGAAATCGCTCCTCGACATGCTCCTCGAAACGCCGGATCAGGAGCATCTCGCGGAGGAACTCCCGCAGCGTCTCTTCGTTCAGGGCGCGCTTCTTCTCGACCTTCGCCACGGCCCCGGGAGTGTACGTTTTGCGCCGTGAGCCTCGTCGGCCAATGGCGCGCGCTGCAGTCCGAGCTTCCCGAGGGCTGGACGACGGCCGCGCTGCGACTGGACCTCGGGGATCGCGAGCGAGCGGATCAGGCGGCTGCACTGCTCGGCCCGGCGCAGCCCTACCGCGCCCACGAAGCCGCCCTGCGACTCTCGGTCGGAACTGACGGCAGCGTCACGAGCCCCACCGGGATGAGCCGCCTGCTCGCGCGGGTCGACGACGCGAGGCTCGGCGGCAAGCTGCAGCTCGCAGGTTCCCAGACCGCGCCTGCCCGAAGCGCACGCGAGTTCACCCCGCTCGTCGAGTCCTTCGATGCCGCCCTCGCCGGCCTGCCCGCCGACTGGAGCGACCTTCTCTGCGAGTTCGAGTTGCTCTCGTCCGACTACGTCGAGCGGGCGGCCGTGCTCTGCATCCAGATGAATCCGCGGCGCGAAGGAGGCCGCTCCGCACTGCGATTCCGCGTCGCGCGGATCGCCGGCTACGGCGCCGCGCCGGGAATGGTTCGCCGTTGCTTCGAGCGGTGCGACGGTGAATCGATCCGCGGTTCCGTCGAAGTGCTCCGCGCCCTCTCGGACTCGCATCTCGCAGCGACGCAGGGCCCCGTCTGGCTGCTCGGCGGAAAGACGGTCTAGGCGAAGCATGGCCGACCCGGTCTCGTGGCTCTTGATCGAACCCGGCTGGCAGGTCGTCGGGCCCGGCGGCGAGAGCGTCGGGCGCGTCGACGAGGTGCTCGGTGACCGGGAGACCGACATCTGGGACGGGCTCACCGTGAGCGGCGGCTACGTCGCCGCGGAACGCGTCGGCGAGATCGTCGACGGCCGCGTCACCCTCACCTCGTGATCGACGCCCTCGAGCTCGCCGCGCAGGTACGCGCCGGTGACGTGTCGCCCTCCGAGCTCATCGACGGCGCGATCCGCCGAGCCGAGGCCGCAGACCCCGAGCTGAACTTCCTCGTCACCGACTGCTTCGAGCGAGCACGTGAGACGACGCCGGCAGACGGGCCGTTCAGCGGTGTCCCGATGCTCGTGAAAGACCTGACGGAGACGGCAGGTCTGCGGACGACCTTCTCCTCGCAGGCCTTCGCCGGTTACGTGCCCACGCACGACACCGCCGCCGTGCGCCGGCTGAAGAACGCGGGCTTCGTGGTCATCGGCAAGAGCAACACACCCGAGTTCGGGATCACCGCTGTGACGGAATCGGAGCTGAACGGCGCCTGCCGGAACCCGTGGGACCGCTCGCGAACGCCCGGTGGCTCGTCGGGAGGAGCTGCTGCGGCGGTTGCCGCAGGCGTCCTCCCGCTGGCTCACGGCTCGGACGGCGGCGGCTCGATCCGCATCCCCGCCTCGTGCTGCGGCCTCTTCGGGATCAAGCCCTCGCGTGGCCGTGTCTCGCCCGCCCCGTTCGTCAGCGGCTCGCTCGAGCTCTCGCAGAATGGACCGATCTCCGTCACCGTGCGCGACGCCGCGGCCTTCCTGGATGTGCTCGCCGGCTATGAGCCAGGCGACGCACACTGGGCTTCGCCACCCGCGCGGCCGTTTCTCGACGAGGTGGGCACGGACCCAGGACGCCTGCGGATTGCCTTCACCGTTGCGGCGCCGGTCGATCACCTGGTCGAGCCGGCGGTGGCCGCCGTTGCGCGCGCGGCTGCCGACGCGCTCGCCGACCTCGGCCACGACGTCATCGAGGCCACACCAGCCTGGGCGGACGAGACCGCCTTTGCCGCGTTCGAGAAGCTCTGGCAGCTCGTCCCGGCGCTCTATCCCGTACAGGACGAATCGCAAATGATGCCGATCAACCAGTACCTAGCGCAAGAGGCGCGTTCGACCTCGAGCGTCGCCTTTGCCCAGGCGGTGGGCGCGCTGCAGCGCGCTGCCCGCCGGATCGTCGCGTTCTGGGACGAGGTCGACATCGTGCTCACACCGGGGCTCGCACGGCTCCCGGTCCCGATCGGTTGGATCTTCGAGCCGGACGAGCCGTGGGAGCAGTTCGAACGCGGCGGCCAGTTCACGCCGTTCACCCCGCTCGTCAACGTGACGGGGCAGCCCGCAGCGGCCGTGCCCTTCGACGTCGTCGACGGCCTTCCGGTCGGCGTCCAGCTGATCGGCCCGCCGGCCGGCGAGGCAATGCTCTTCCGCCTCGCCGCACAGATCGAGCAGGCGTACCCGTGGAGCGCGCGCCTGCCGGGCCGTCGCGACTGACCCCTCGGGCGATCGTCCCGAGCGTCAGGTGATCGGTTCGGCGAGGTCCCGCGCGAGCGTCCGTGCGCGGCGCGCATCCGCCGTGATCACGAGGCACGTGTCGTCCCCCGCGATCGTGCCGATCACGAGCGGGTGCTCGAGCCGGTCGAGCGCTCGTGCGATCGCAGGTGCCGATCCGATCTCCGATTGCACGACGACCACGTTCTGAGCAGCGATCGCGGCACGCCCGAACTGCGCGAGCAACGCGGTCAGTGTCTCACGCGGATCGGTGCGCCGTTCGCGATTGGGAAGCACGTAGCGCAGGCGGCCGATCGGGTCGCGCATCTTCTCGAGACCGAGCTCGCGGATGTCGCGTGACACGGTTGCCTGCGTCACGCTGCAGCCGGCGCCCTCGAGCGCATCGAGCAGTTCGCGCTGGGTGCCGATCTGCATGCGCTCGACGAGGCTCGCGACGAGCTTCTGACGCTCGGGCTTCGTTTGCCGAGGCTCGACCCCACCGTGCATCGTTTGAGCATCGCTCATCAGTGCAGGCTTGACAACGTTTAGACACGACGCTTCGCGGCAATCCGTAGTACATGTTGCGGAAAGCTCTGTGGACAACCCTGTACGCCGGCCTCGGTGCGGCGTCGACCATGCTCGCCCGCCGGATGGCGTCGAGGATCTGGCGCGTCGCCACCGGCGAAGAGCCCCCGACGAAGAAATGAGCAAAGGCGACCAAGCCGTCGACACGGCGGCAGACAAGCTCGAAGCGTTCGTGCGAGGCGCTCGGGCCGGTGGTGGAGTCAAGGCGAAGCTCGCGGATGCACTCGCTGACGACCCGGACTTCCTCCGCAAGCTAAAGCCGAGCCTGATCTCGGCTCGTGCGAAAGGGAACGCACCGACCGACGAGCCGCCGGGAGCGCCCCGGCACGCGCCGTCCGGCCCACTCCTCGCTCGCCCGGAGACGTCGAAGAAGGAACGTTCCGCGTCGACGAGCTCCGGCGGCGTCAGCCCGTGGGCCGTTGTCGGCATCGCGCTCGTCGCGGGATACCTCCTCGCAAAGACGATCGACTGGAGAGGCCATGCGCACCCCCGGAGCTGACGGCCGCGAGTCGACCGGCGGGCTCGGTGGCGCCGCAAAGAGGGTCGCAGGGCACGCCTCGTCGATCGTCAAGCTCGAGCTCGAGCTTGCAGCGCTCGAGCTGAAGAAGAAGGTGCTCGCTCTCGGCATCGGCATCGGCCTCGGCCTCGGGGCGGCTCTCTTCGGCGTCCTCATGATCGGGTTCCTCTTCGCAGCGATCGCAGCGGTCTTCGCAACGTTCCTCTCGACCTGGCTCGCGCTGTTGATCGTCACGGCGATCCTGCTTCTCCTCAGTGGAACCCTTGGCCTGCTGGCCATCGGAAGCATCAAGAAGGGAACGCCCCCAGTGCCCGAGCAGGCGCTTCACGAGGCGCAGCTGACGCAGGCGGCGTTGAGGCGCTGATGGCCGATTCGACCGCACGCACAGCGCAACAGGTCCGGGCCGACATCGACGCCGAGCGCGAGCACCTGGTGGGCGCGGTCGATCGGCTTCGCACCGAACTCGGCAAGGCCATCGATCTCACGGGCAAGCTGAAGGCGAACCTGCCGGTGATCGCCGGCGGAGCGGCATCAGCCGGCTTCGTACTCGCAGGTGGGGTCGGAGCGACGATGCGATACTTCGCGCGGCGCGGACGCGACGGGCACGAGAAGGCTCGGGTCGGCCGCTTCGCACTCCTCGACCGGGACTGACTTGGCGCACGTGGGGCACGCACCGCGGGCGCCGCAGCGGCTCTCGCGCGGCGAGTGGCTGTCCGCCTTCAAGCGGACCGGTGCGCGTTTCCTCGCGGATGACTGCATGGGACTCGCCCAGGAGGTTGCCTACAGCGCCCTGCTTGCGTTCTTCCCGGCTGTCGCCTTCCTGCTGGGCCTGCTCGGTGTCCTGCATCTTTTCGACCAGGTGCAATCGTTTCTCGGCACCGTCGCGCCGAACGGGGTCATCCACTTCATCCAGGGTCTGCAGAAGGACTCGCAAGGCGGCACGAAGGTCGTGGCACTCGTGGTCGGAGGCGCAGGCGCCATCTGGGCGGCGAGTGGTGCGATGGGCTCGGTGATCAAGGCGGTCAACCGCGCCTACAACCGGCTCGAGACACGACCGTTCTGGAAGGTGCGTGCGATTGCGATCCTGCTCGTCTTCCTCTTCGGAGTCACGATCGTCGCCTTGGCGGTGCTGATCGTCTTCGGCGCGCCGCTCGGGCATGCGATCGCCGCCAAAGCGCATCTCGGCGGCGCGTTCACGTTGCTCTGGGCGATCGTGCGCTGGCCGGTCGCGTTCGTCGTCGTGCTCATCCTGTTCGGCCTCGTCTACTACTTCGCGCCGAACAAGGATCAGCGCGACTGGAAATGGGTGACGCCGGGCTCGGTGGTCGGCGCGGTGATGTGGCTCGTGCTCTCGGGCCTCTTCACCCTCTACGTCACCTTCGCGGGCAGCTACTCGAAGACCTACGGGTCGCTCGCGGCCGGCGTGATCCTGTTGCTCTGGCTGAACTACACCGCGTGGGCGATCCTCTTCGGCGCGGAGCTGAATTCGGAGCTCGACCGCGCGGCGGACGTGCAGGCGGCAGGCGGCGAGCATGCGGGGCTGACGAAGCCCGCCCATCGGAAGGCGTGAGCGGAGGCGAGAGGACGCGTCGCTCCGAGCCCCTTGGTGGTGACCACGTTCGGCGTTTCGGTCACGAGCGATCCACGGCCCGAGAACTCCGCGGAGTACTACAGCGCGAAGCGATAGACGTGCGCGTCGTGTGGGGCGAACCAGTCGCGGAACGAGCCTCCTTCGACCGCTACCGAGCGGAACTTCTGGGCATCCGCCCTGATCGGCGGCGGCGCCGGGTCCTGCACGTACTCGAAGAGCACCTGACCGCCCGTGAGCCTCGCCGGCAGGCCGGTGATCGTAATCCGAGACGTCCCGCCCCCGCGACGCACGGCGATCACGTAGAGGAACCGATCGGTCTGCCGCGTCACGAGCTCGACCTCCTTCGTCGCGGGCTTCGTGGCGATCTTCCACCGGGGGGCCGGGGCGACGAGCGCGGGGGCGAGCGCGGTCGACGACAGCTCCTGAACGAGCGGCTGCAAGGCCTCGCGCCAGAATGACCAGTTCCACCCGGCAGCGGCATCGGCGGGCGATGCCACCTCGGTCAGGTGCCCGCCGAAGAAGACGAGACCGCGAGCGCCGTTCGCGATCGCCTGATATGCCATGAACCGCAACTCGTTGCCCGAGGGCAGCCGGGGGACGATGTTCGGCTTCGCGACGGTCGGAATCACTCCGCTCCAGGCGATCTGGAGTGTCACCCAGACGGGCTTCGTCCCGGCGACCGCACGAATCCACCGCGTGACGTCGCCGACGACGCTGATATCCGTGTTCCGCTGATCCGAGTGGATCTGCGGCGGATACGAGACCGGGTAGATGTCGACGCCACCGATGTCGAACGCCGGCCGGTAGGGGACGAGCCCGTCGACCGAGCCGCGCGGCGCTTGCACGATCACGAGCGGATGATCCGGGTCGAGCGCGCTCAGCGTGCGACGCCCGCGCACGAGATTCGCGGGCGGGGTCGATCCCGCCGCCTTGAAGGGGTTGCGCGGCTCGTCGGCGCCCTTCCACGCTCCGAGTGCCGGATGCCCGGCGAGTGCCTCGACGATGCGAGCCAGCATTCGCTCATTCGCGGACGGCGGCGTGCCCGCGGGCAGATTCGTCACGTCCCCGAGCCACACCCAGCACGTAAGGTTGTGCGCCGCCGCGGCGTCGAGCCGCTGCCGCTCGGCCGCGATCTGTGCGTCCAGTCGCGCCTCGGCCCAGTCGCCGCGCCCGGTTCGCACCATGTTCACGCCTCCGCTCGCCACCGCTTGCAGGCCGGCATCCGGTGGCCCGTTCGCCAGCACGATCGGAAACGGCGGCACTCCCACACCGAAAGATACCCGGGTGGTTCAGCTACGCAGATCCGCGTCGAACCGCCGTGCGAGGAGCTTGACGATCGCTCCGCGCAAGCGGGTCGCATCGTCGTCGGTGAGTGTTCGCTCGGACGATTGGAACGCGACCGAGATTGCCAGCGACTTCTTCCCCGCCGGGATCGGAGGGCCTCGGTAGTCGCTCAGGAACTCGAGGCCGCGCAACTCCTCGCCGGCCGCCACCCGGACCGCGGCCATCAGCTCTCCCGCCGGGAGCGACTCGTCGACGACGAAGGCGAGGTCGAGTCGGAGCGGCGGATACGTGAGCACGTCGCCATAGAGGATCCGCTCCGGCACGAGAGCAAACAGCTCCGCGAGGTCGAGCTCGAACGCCGCCCACTCCCCGTCGAGTGTCAGGGGCCCGTGCGCCGCGATCCAACCACTCTGCACGGTGGCTCCGACCGGTCCGACCGGTGAGCCCGGAAGGACACGGGCACGCTCGAACCGTGGCTCGATGTGGAGCGCCTCGAAGATCGCCTCGACCGCGCCCTTGGCACGAAACACATTGCCCTGCACGATGCCGCCGAGCCTCCAGCGCTCATCGGGCACAGCACCCCGCACAGGCAGGTAGACATGTGCGACCTCGAAGAGCGCGACGTGCTCGTTGCCGGCGTCGAGGTTGTGACGCGCCGCGTCCACGAGGCCCACGGCAAGCGTCGTCCGCAGCAGCCGCTGCTGCGACGTGAGCGGCACGGCCAGCTCGATAGCGTCCGGGTCGGGGTCGGTGGGCTGGAGCGAATAGGTGTAGGCCTCGTAGAAGCCGGCGCCGACGAGAACATCCTCGACCTGCCGGCGCAAACGCTGAAAGTGCGTCAGACGGCCGAACATCGCGCGGCGCGCCGGCAGCGTCGCCGGCACGTCCTCGAGCCGGAACCGTCCGACCTCTTCGACCAGATCGATGTCGCGGCGCACGTCACGAGCCCGCCACGACGGCGTCGTCACGGACCAGTCCACGCTGTCCTCGAAGCCCTGAACCGTGAACCCGAGGTGCTCGAGCCGGCTGCGCTGCTCGCTCTCGGCGATCTCGAGGCCGAGAGCGGCGGTTGCGTAGGACGGGTCGTAAGAAACGACCGGCCGGGGCGGCACGGTGCCGCGCACGTCGGTCTCCCCGGTGAAGCGAGCGCCGGCGAGCTCGACGAGGAGCTGGGTCGCGTACGTCGCAGCGGGTCCGGCCTGCTCCGGATCGACGCCCTTCTCCCAGCGGGTCTGGCTCTCGGTCCGCAAATGGTGCCGTTCGCCGCTCGAAAGGACGGTCAAGGACTCGAAGTTCGCAGCCTCGAGGAGGATGCTGGACGTCTGCTCCGTGACCTCCGTGTCGCCGCCTCCCATGACGCCGGCGATCGCGATCGGCCGCTCGGCATCCGCGATCACGAGATCGGCCGGGTGAAGGTTGCGCACCGAGCCGTCAAGCGTCTCGAGCTGCTCGCCCGGTCGCGCACGCCGAACCATGATGCGACCGCCGGCGAGCGTGTCGTAGTCGAAGGCGTGCAGCGGGCTCCCGAGCCCGAGCATGACGTAGTTCGTGACGTCGACGACGTTCGAGATCGGGCGCATGCCCGCTGCGAGCAACCGCGACTTGAGCCATGCCGGCGAATCGCCGACCCGCACGTCACGAAAGAGGCGGCCGACGTAGCGCGGGCAGCGATCGAGGTCGTCGATCTGGATCTCGACCTCCTCGTCGGTCGAGCGCTGCGGATCGCTTCCCGGCATCGGCGCTAGCTCGGCGCCGGTCAGCACGGCGACCTCGCGCGCGATCCCGTACACGGACATCAGATCGGGGCGGTTGAAGAGCGTCTCGATCTCGAGGACGTCCTCGCCGACCGGCAGCACCTCGGCGAGTGGGGTTCCCGGCTCGAGGTCGCCGGAGAGCAGCATGATCCCGCCGCGGTTATCGGCGGTCGAGCCCGGCCCGAACTCGAGCTCGAGCTCGCGCTCAGAGAGGATCATCCCCTCGGAGAGCTCGCCGCGCAGCTTGCGCCTCTCGATCGTGAGCTCGCCTCCCGGCATGACGCCGCCGGGGAGCACCACGGCCACCGTTGCCCCCGCGCCGAAGTTCCACGCGCCGCAGACGATCGAGCGCGGCTCGCCGTCGCCCACGTCGACCTTCGTCAGCTGGAGCTTGTCCGCGTTCGGATGCTTGACGGCCTCGAGCACGCGCCCGACACGAAAGTAACCGAGATTCCCGTCGACGTCGGGCACGCCGCGGTGCACGATTCGATCGACCTCGCAGCTCGTGAAGACGAGCTTGCGCGCCAGCTCGTTGAGCGGCCAGTCGAACGGGACGTATTCGCGCAGCCAGGAAACGGGGACGCGCATGTCCTAGAACTGCTCCAGCACTCGAAGGTCGTTCTCCCAGAATGCGCGCAGGTCGGGTAAGCCGTGCCGGAGCATCGCGATGCGCTCGATACCGAGGCCGAAGGCATAGCCCGACCAGACGGCCGGGTCGAGGTCGACGTTGCGGAAGACCTGCGGGTCGACCCAGCCCGCGCCACCCATCTCGATCCAGCCGGAGTGCTTGCAGGTCGCACAGCCCGCGCCGCTGCAGATGAAGCAGGTGACGTCGAATTCCACCGACGGCTCGGTGAACGGGAACTCGCTCGTGCGCATTCGCACCTCGCGTTCGGCGCCGAAGAGCGCACGGAAGAAATACAGCACGGTTCCCTGCAGGTCGGCAAGGGTCAGGCCCTTGTCGACGGCGAGCAGCTCGACCTGCAGGAACGTCGGCGAATGCGTCGCATCGGGCGTGTCGCGGCGATAGACGCGACCGGGCGAGATCATGTAGATCGGCGGGGTTCGCGATTGCATCGCACGGATCTGGTCGGGCGATGTCTGCGTCCGTAGGACGGTGCTCTCATTCAGGTAGAAGGTGTCGGAGGAGGAGCGCGAGGGATGGCCCGGATCGGCGTTCAGGGCATCGAAGTTCTCCCACACGGTCGCGATCTCGTTGCCGTCCCAGACCTCGTAGCCGAGGCCGAGGAAGATGTCCTCGATCTCGCGCCGCACCTGGGTGAGAAGGTGCAGACGACCACGGACGACCGGCGTGCCGGGAATCGTCACATCGACGCTCGACTCGGCAGCAGCCTCGTAGGCGAGCTGCTTCAGCGCCGCGTCGCGTGCCTCGACGGCGGAGTCGAGGCGCATCCGAATACCGTTCAGAAGCATGCCGCTCTCGCGGTCGCGCACACCGCGCAGCCCCTGCGCGAGCTCGGACTTGCGGCCGAGGTAGCGCACCCGCGCCTCGTCGAGCTCGTGCTCGCCGAGCGCGGCAGCGACGGCGGCCAATCCGTCTTCCTCGTATGCCTCCCAGTTCACGGCGGCGACACTATCCAAGGTGGGACGATGGCGGCATGTCGGCCTATGACCACATCGCTCGGATCTACGATCCTTGGTCACGGACCGTCGTCGAGGACGTGGGGTTCTACGTGGAGGAGGCACTCCGCACAGAGGGTCGCGTGCTCGAGCTCGGCGTCGGCACGGGCCGGATCGCGGTGCCGGTCGCATCGGCCGGTGTCGCCGTCGTCGGGATCGACACCTCCGCCGGGATGCTCGACGTCGCGCGAGAGCACGCGACGCTCGCGGGCGTCGGCGACCTCGTCGAGTTTCGGCAGGGCGACATGCGCGACCCGCCGGTCGACGGTGAGTTCGGGCTGATCGCGATTCCGTTCCGGTCGCTGCTGCACATGGAGACCGATGCAGACCGCCGCGCGGCTCTGCGCGCGGTCAGCGCGCACCTCGCGGCCGACGGCCGCTTCGTCTTCGATGTGTTCACGCCCGCGCCCGAAGACATCGCCGACACGCACGGCCGCTGGCTGGAGCGCGAGCAGGGGATCTGGGAGCGCGCGGACTGGCACGAGGAGACCCGGACGCTGATCCTCCGCGTCCGGGGCTCGGACGCCGAAGCGGAGATGTCGCTTGCCTGGCTCTCGGTGCCGGAGTGGCGCACGCTGCTCGAGGACGAAGGCTTCGCGCTCGAGGGGCTCTACGGCTGGTTCGACCGTTCGCCGTGGGCAGGGGGCGAGGACTCGGTCTGGGTCTGCCGGCGCCATTCGTAGAGCGCGATCGCCCCCGACGCGGCGACGTTCAGCGACTCGGCGCCGCCGATCGGGATCCAGGCATCGAAATCCCGCTCGAGCTCGGGCGGCAACCCCTCGCGCTCGGCTCCGAGCAGGAAGACGACACGCCCGGAGAGGTCGAGACCCGCGAGTGCAGAGCCTCGGTGTGCCTCCAGGCCGACCCGGATCGCACCGGCCGGCAGTCCGTTGCGGGTCCAGCTTCCGAGCGGGACGCGCCAGATCGAGCCGGCACTCGCGCGCAGCGCCTTCGGTGAGGTCGGGTCAGCGCAACCGTCCGACAGCGCGACCGCAGCGCCGAACGCGTCGGCGGTGCGGATGAGCGTGCCGACGTTTCCCGGGTCGGCGAGCCGCCACAGCGCAAGCGTCGCGCCCCGCTCCGCCCAGGCGGGCAGGTCTGCGCGGCGATAGACACCGATGACGCGCGGGGGATGCGGTCCGCTCGCGACCGCGGCGAGCAGCTTCGGCTCGACGTCGACGCCCGCCCGCAGCAGGTCGACTGGCTCGGCGGTCGCCGCAGCGATCGCGTCCTCGCCCTCGACGACGAAGAGGCCGAGCTTGTCGCGCCACGACTTCGAGTGCAGCTTGCGCACGAGCTTCAGCCGCTCGTTGTCCCTCGAGACGATCACGAATCACCGACCCATTCGAGCCACTCACCGTGGAAGTCGAAGACCGCTACCCGCCTGCGCGCGCCGTCGGGTCGATACTCGATCTCGAGCCCGTAGCCGTCGTCCCGCGGCGAGCGCCCCGTACCGAGGAACGTCAGCGGCTCTACGAGCGCCGCGTCGTGGATCACTCCGGCGAGCCGCCGCAACCCCTCCTCGCTCACGTACATCGTCGATGCCGTCTGGAAGACGATGAGCTGCGTTCCCGGCATTCGGTCGGCGAGGAGCGCGGGCAGAGACTCGACATAGTCGCCTCGCGTCAGCTCCGGCGGATCCTCTCGCAGCACCTCGATCGCGCGGCGTAGCCGGTCGAGTCTTCCCGGCTGATCCGGCCAGAGAAACGACTGCAGGAGCCGCGCGCCGTCGTCCGTGGTTGCGTCGATCGGGTTCAGGTCGATGCCACGACGCCGCACCACCTCGACGCTTCGTTGGAGAAGAGCCGCGGGCGGGGGCATGCGGTCGTCACCGGCGAGCTCGAGCACACTCTCGCCCCATGTCCCCGTCGAGTAGCGATAGCGGTAGCGATCCCAGAGCAGATTCAGCCCGGCGGAGGGCCCGAGCTCGAGCAGATCGACGGGGCGCCCATCGGCCGCCCACAAGAAGCCGGGCAGGATGCCCCACGAGCGCTGTACCTCGTTCGTCTGAACGCCCTGCTCGGCGCTCCGGTGCCGCAGGAACCGACCGTGCTGCTCGAGCGCCGAGCCGGCGTCCTCCCATGTCGCTTCGCCGGCGAGCACGAGGTAGTGCAGCCCACCGAGGAGACGCAACGGGAAGTCCCACGCGAGGTCGGGCGCGATTGCGCCGACACGTGGATCCCGCGCGAGTCTTCGGCAGAGGTCGGCGTAGAGCGGCGAGCGGCCGTCGCAGTAGGCCGCCTGCCGTTCGAAGATCTCTCGTTGGCGGGTGGGAGCCCCACTCACCGCGAGCCGGGCTCCAGCTATTTCGCGGCGGCGAGCGCCGAGCGGGCCTGCTCGACGATCTCGCTGAACGTGCCGGGGTCGGTCGCAGCCAGGTCGGCGAGAACCTTCCGGTCGAGCTCGACGTTCGCGATCTTCAAGCCGGACATGAACTGGTTGTACGAGAGCCCGTTCGCGCGCGCCCCGGCGTTGATGCGCATGATCCAGAGCTTTCGGAACTCACGCTTTCGCACCTTGCGGTCGCGATAGGCGTAGGCGAGCGAACGCTCGACCTGCTCCTTCGCATAGGTGTAGTTGGTCGACTTCAGGCCCCAGTAGCCCTTGGCCTGCTCGAGCACCTTGCGCCGCTTCTTGCGCGCATGAACCGACCGCTTGACGCGAGGCATTTGCTAGTTCCTCCCCAGCATCCGATTAACGGTCTTCTTGTTCGCCCCGTCGACCGGCTGATCCTTACTGAACTGGCGCTTCTGCTTCGGCGACTTGTTCATGAGCTTGCCCGACATCTGGCTGCGTCGCGTCAGCTTCCCGGTGCCCGTCACCTTGAACTTCTTCTTCGCTCCGGAGTGTGTCTTCTGTTTCGGCATCTTTCTTTGCTCCTGCGCTCTTCGTCGGGCCGAGCACCATCGTCATGTTCCGCCCTTCGAGCAGCGGCTGGGTCTCGATCAGGCCGATCTCCTTGACGTCACTCGCGAGGCGCATCAGCAAGTCGCGCCCCCGGTCCGGGTGCTCGCGCTCACGGCCCCGGAACATGATCGTCACCTTGACCTTCGCGCGCTGGTTCAAGAAGCGCTCGACGTGGCCTTTCTTGGTGTCGTAGTCGTGAATGCCGATCTTGGGTCTGAGCTTGATCTCCTTGACGTTGATCTGCGTCTGGTGCTTGCGGGCGAGCTTGGCTTTCTGCTCCAACTCGTACTTGTACTTCCCGTAATCCATTACGCGGGCCACCGGTGGGTCGGCCTGCGCCGCAACCTCGACGAGGTCGAGGTTCCTCCCGTATGCGTACTCGCGCGCCTCGTCCGTCGTCTTGAGCCCCAGCTGCTCGCCGTCTTCGCCGATGAGCCGCACCTTCGGAACGCGGATCGCATCGTTGATGCGCGTCTGGGGCTCAGGGCGGCGCGGCGGTTCGAACCCGGAACGCCGACGCGGCCTCAAATGATCTTCACCAAGCTCGTTGTGACCTCCTCGAAAAATGGAAAAACCGCCGGTTCGCAGCGGCAGAGGGTCTCGTCAACCTGGGTGATCCGAACACAGATTGAACCTCCGAAGCGTGAGCTAGGAGGTGAGAGACGGTTCCGCCCCTGCTTGCCAGGCCTGTAGCGTAGCAATTGTCGCCTGGAATTCCGCAAGCGAGCGGGTGCTCTGCTCGCCGCCGTGCTCCCTGATCGCGAGCGAACCGTCCGACTCCTTGTCGCCGTAGACGATGACGAACGGGATCTTCTCGAGCTCGGCGGTACGAATCCGCTTGCCGACCGTGTCGTCGGAGGCGTCCAGGTCGACCCGCGCCGGGTGGAGCCGAGCCGCGAGGTCGACCGCGGCCTCGCGATGACCTTCGCCCACCGGGATCACCCGGATCTGCACCGGAGCGAGCCAGTACGGGAACGCCCCTGCGTAGTGCTCGATGAGAATGCCTGCGAACCGCTCGAACGAGCCGAAGAACGCGCGGTGGACGACGTACGGAACGTGCTCGGTGTTGTCGGCTCCGATGTACCGGCAGTTCAGGCGGCCCGGTGTCTGGCTGTCGAGCTGGATCGTCCCCATTTGCCACGAGCGTCCGATCGAGTCTCTCATGTGCAGGTCGATCTTGGGACCGTAGAACGCGCCGTCGCCCTCGTTCAGCTCGTAGTCGAGCCCTCGGCGCTCGAGCGCCGAGCGCAGGGCGCTCTCGGTGAAGTCCCATTCCTCGTCGGTTCCGAGCTTGTTCCCGGGACGTGTCGAGAGCTCGAACTTCGCCTCGAGCCCAAAGAGGTCGTAGAGGAACTTCGCGTAGTCGAGGCAGCCGAAGATCTCGTCCTCGATCTGCTCGCGCGTACAGAAGATATGTGCGTCGTCCTGGGTGACGTGCCGCACCCGTGTGAGGCCGTGCAGTGTTCCGGCTCGTTCGTTCCGGTGGAGCGGAGCCGCCTCCGCGTAGCGAAGCGGAAGCTCGCGATAGCTCCGTAGAGTGTGCGCGAAGAGCAGCATGTGTCCCGGGCAATTCATCGGCTTGATGGCGAGGATCTGGTCGCCCTCCGGGATCAGGAACATGTTCTCGCGGAACTTCTCCCAGTGGCCCGACCGCTCCCAGAGCACCTTGTCGTAGATGAGCGGCGTCTTCACCTCGAGATACCCGCGGCTCGCGTTCTCGCGGCGCCGCAGCGCCTCGAGCTCGTTCCAGATCACCATCCCCTTGGGATGCCAGAACGGCGAGCCCGGTGAGACGTCCTCGAGGTGAAAGAGGTCGAGCTGCATGCCGAGCCGCCTGTGGTCTCGCGCTCGCGCCTGCTCGAGTTGCTCGAGCTGCGCATCGAGGTCAGCCTGCGAGTAGAACGCCGTGCCGTAGATCCGGGTCAGCTGCTGGTTCTGCTCGTCGCCCCGCCAGTACGCGCCGGCGAGTGAGGTGAGCTTGAACGCCTTGATCGGCTTCGAGTTCTGCAGATGCGGGCCGCGGCAGAGATCGGTGAACCGACCCTGCGTATAGAGGGTGAGGTCGCCCTCGGCGGTGTCGAGCAGTTCGACCTTGTACTGCTCCCCCTCGGCAGTGAACCGGGCCCTCGCCTCGGCACGCGTGATCTCCTCGCGCTCCCAGGTGCGGCCTTCCTTCAGCTCGCGGTTCACCTCTGCCTCGATCGCGGGAAGGTCGGCGTCCGAGATCGGCTCCGGGAACTCGAAGTCGTAGTAGAAGCCGTTCGCAATGGACGGGCCGATCGCGATCTTCACACCGGGATAGAGCGTCCGCACCGCCTCGGCAAGGAGGTGCGCCGCGGAGTGGCGCAGCACGGAGAGGGCGTCGGGATCCTGCGAGTCGCGGGTCGTCAGGATCTGAATCTGCTGGCCGTCCGCGAGCGGTACGCGGACGTCCTGGGCCACCCCGTCCGCACGGACGAGGACGGCCTGCTCGGCCAGCTTCGGGCCGATCGCCCGCGCGGCGTCGAGCCCGCTCGCCCCCTCGGGAAGTTCCAACTCCGTGGTATCGGGAAGAACGACGCGCATGGCAGACGACAAGACTATTCACCCCCGTGAGGACGACAGGAACGATGAAATCGACGAGTCGCCGGCCCTAGCCCCGGAGGGCACCGATCCGGAGGCCACCGACCCGTCAGCCGAGGATGATCCGGGCGCCGACTAGCATGGTCGGCGGGCCGGTCATCGAGCCGCGCGCGGTTCGGCGGGGATCGCCCGCGCGCGGCCGCGCGTCAGCGGCGTCTCGGTCTTCAGCGTCGTCTCGATCCGGGTCGCGGTCATCGGACGGATTCTAGCCCGGACAGCGCATCGACCAGCTTCGAGAACCACACCGCGTCGCGGAGCTGTGAGGGAAACCAGCCGTGAGAGAAACCAGCTGTGAGGGAACCAGCCGTGAGGGAAACCCTGCTGCCGAGCGGCCCACCCAGCTGCGGCGCGGCGAGGTCGGATCGAGACGCGACAACGCGTCGAGCGTCAGTTGCACCCAGCCGGGCGCGCGGAGCGACGCGCAAGCGCGCTCGCAGCGTCCGGCATCAGCCCGCGACCACTCGCCGTCGGAACGAGGAAGCCGTCGCGGCCACCACGCAGCGGCGGCTCGTTCGCACGAGTGACCATCGACGGCACCGACCCGCGGCGGCCGGTCGTCGACGCGGACGAACGCGCCGCCGGCCCGGCGGGCCGTTTTATGCCACGATCGCGGCCGTGGACTTCACGCTCAGCGACGAGCAGCAGCTGATCCGGGACGTCGCACGCTCGTTCTCGAACGTCGAGATAACGCCGTTCGCAGCCGAGTGGGATCGCGCCGAGTCGATCGACCAGGAGATCGTCGGCAAGCTCGCCGAGGTCGGATTCCTCGGCGCTGTGCTCCCCGAGGCGCACGGAGGGATGGGGCTCGACATGGTGTCCTATGCGCTCGTCGTCGAGGAGCTCGGCCGGGCCGACTCGAACGTCCGCGGAATCGTCTCCGTCTCGAACGGCCTCTACGGCAAGAGCATTGCGCGGTGGGGGACCGCTGCACAGAGGGACTCCCTCCTGCCGGGCCTCGCGCGTGGCGAGACGCTCGGCTGCTACGCGCTCACCGAGCCCGGGGCCGGTTCCGACCCGAGCAGCCTCGAGACCCGCGCGGTGCGCGACGGGGACGACTGGCTCATCACGGGGCAGAAGATCTTCATCACGCTCGGCAGTTGGGCGACCTACGCGCTCGTCTTCGCCCGCACGGGGGAAGCGGGAACGCGCGGCATCACCTGCTTCGTCGTCCCGACGGACTCGCCGGGCTTCGAGGCGCGACCGATGAGGGGCAAGCTCGGATTGCGCGCACAGGACACGGCCGAGCTCTTCCTCGACGGCGTTCGCGTCGCGGACGACAGCCGCCTCGGCGAGCTCGGCGGTGGCTTCAAGGTTGCGATGTCGGCGCTCGACCACGGTCGGATCTCGCTCGCCGCCGGGTGCGTCGGGATCGCCCAAGGCTGCCTTGACGCGTCGATCGCCTTCACGAAGGAGCGCACGCAGTTCGGCCGGCCGGTCGCGAGCTTTCAGCTCGTGCCGGAGCTCCTTGCCGACATGGCTTGCGAGACCGAAGCTGCCCGGCTCCTCGTGTGGCGCGCCGCGGCATCCGCCGATGCAGGTGAGAAGCACACGGTCGAAGCATCGATCGCCAAGTACTTCGCGAGCGAGGTGGCCGTGCGCGCCGCGAACGCGGCGGTTCAGGCGCATGGCGGCTACGGCTTCATCGACGAGTATCCGGTCGGGAAATACCTTCGCGACGCACGGGTGACGACGCTCTACGAGGGCACGAGTCAGATTCAGAAGCTGCTGATCGGCCGCGCGCTCACCGGCGAATCCGCGTTCTCCTGATGGACGCCGCACCGTCCCACATCAGCGCCGAGACGCAAGCGGAGTGGAGCGCATGGCTCCAAGCGAACCACCGGACCGAGCCCGAAGTCTGGCTGCTCTACTGGAAGAAGTCGAGCGGTAGGCCGTCGATCGCCTGGGCCGAAGCGGTCGAGGTCGCTCTTCGCTACGGCTGGATCGACGGCCTGATCCGATCGCTCGACGAGCACCGCTACCTTCAGCGCTGGACACCACGCCGTCCGAAGAGCAAGTGGTCGAACGTGAACAAGCAGATCGCGACCCGCCTGATCGAGACGGGCGAGATGACACCGATGGGCCTCGCCGCCGTCGAGGCCGCGAGGGCGAGCGGCGAATGGGATCGGGCCTACACCGTGCAGCGATCGACGCCGGTGCCCGACGACCTGAAGGCGAAGCTCCGAGAGAGACCCGATGCGAAGGCGGGGCACCGGCGGCTCAGCCGGCCACGCTGGGAGCGCTGGGTCGCCTGGCTCTCGGCCGCGGACGGCGCGACGCGGACGCGGCGATTGAACCTGATCGTGCAGGCGCTCGAGACGCGCGAGTACGGGCCGGTCGACGCGAAGGCTCAGCCACCGAAGGCATAGACGGAACGGAGCCGAGCGACGACCGACTGCGCGATCAGGTCCCCTGCAGCCGCCGTGTAGTGGACGCCGTCCGGCAGCCTCATCAGGGTCAGATGCCCGTTGATCCGCAGGTAGGGCGTGTAGCGCCCGTGCGCATCGTCGAGCAGATGCCACGTGTCGAGGTAGGCCGCCCCGCGTGGATGGGCGCGCGCGACCTGCGCGAGCACCGCGTTCACGATCGGGAAGCTCCTCTTGAATCCGGGGCCGTCGGGGATCGGCAGGCCCAGCCACACGACATAGATCCCCGCCGCGTCGAGCTCGCGCGTGACGCCCTCGACCCGGCGGCGGTACTCGGCGCTCCACGACGGGCTGCCGAGCGGGCCGACCTTCCTGCCGGCAGGCACGCCCGCGAAGTAGTCGTGCGCGTCATCGGCGCCGAAGGAGAGCACCGCCACCCGGGGATGGAGCTCCGCAATCACCTGTCGGAACCGCGTGTACCAGTTGTAGAGGTCGGGCCGAGCGAGCCCGGTCGAGAGCCGGCTCTCCACCGGGAGAACCTCGAGGGGCGCATTTGAGACCCGCTCGATGCCCTCGCCGGGCACCTGCGCGAGCGAGTCCCCGGCGACCCAGACTCGCAGCGGCCTGGCAGCCGTGAACCGCGGCTTGCGCGCCGGGACGCGTCGCCTCCCCGGCTTCGGCCTCTGCACCACGGGCAGCGGAGCCGACGGCCGGGGCGGGGATGGGTCGAGATGAACGGCGCTATCGATCGAGTCCTCGTGCGCACGACCGATCGCGACCTGGAGCGTGTGGCGCGGCGTCGTCAGATGCAGTGTGCGGCTGACGCGAACGAGCGGGCGTGTGAGACCGAGGGCGAGCCGCCGTTCGATTCCCTGGGGTTGGATCTGCGCCTGCTTCCGCAGGCCCTCGGCATCGAGCAGCGCCGCAAGCGCGAGCCCCAGCGAGAGAACGACGATGCCGCGGGCGGCTGAGGCAGAAGGGAGCCGCATCGGTCAGAAACGGAAATAGATGAACGGCGCGACCCCTTCCGGGCCGAGCGTGTTGACGATCATGAGAACCGCAGCGACGGTCGCCGCCTGGGCGAGCACGGGCAGACGCTGGAATCCACGGAGCAAGGCGCCGAGTGACGAGGGGCGCACGTACTGAATCCCGATGCCGGCCAGGATCGCGAGCACCACCGGGGTCGAGACGAGGGGCGATGGTCTCCCCCACGCGGTCACGAGCCGCTCGAGCGTCTGTCCCGCCCGGACGAAGGAGTCGGCACGGAAGAAGATCCAGGCGAAGCACACGACGTGGAACGTGACCACCCGCCCCACCCACCGCGCCGTGCGCGACGTCGGCCGGATCCCGAACGCGCGCTCGAGCGCGAGGCCGGCTCCGTGGATCCCGCCCCAGATGACGAACGTCCAGGCGGCGCCGTGCCAGAGGCCTCCGAGCAGCATCGTCGCGAGCAGGTTGCGGTATGTGAGCAACCGGCCCTTGCGGTTGCCCCCGAGTGGGATGTAGAGGTAGTCGCGGAGCCAGCGGGAGAGGGTCATGTGCCAGCGGCGCCAGAAGTCCTGCAGCGACACGGCCGTGTAGGGCGAGTTGAAATTCTGAGGGAACTGGAAGCCGAGCAGCAGCGCGACACCGATCGCGATGTTCGTGTAGCCGCAGAAGTCGGCGAAGATCTGAACCGCGTATCCATAGACGGCGACGAGCACCTCGAGTGACGAGTGGCGGTTCGGCGCTGCGAAGACGTCGTCGACGATGTGCGTCGCGAGCTCGTTTGCGATCACGACCTTCAGGAAGAGGCCGCTGAGGATGAGGAAGAACGCGCGGCCGTTGTCGACTCGCCGCGGATTTCGGGGAGCATCGAGCTGCGGCAGGAGCTCGCTCGCGCGCACGATCGGGCCGGCGACGAGGTGCGGGAAGAACGCCTGGAAAACAGCGAACCGTGCGAGCGACGCCGGCACGAGCTCACGTCGATAGATGTCGACGACGTACGAGATCGCCATGAACGTGTAGAAGGAGATCCCCACCGGCAGGGTGACATGTGCGATCCACGAGCTGCCGGTCGCGTTGTCGACCGAGCTGAGAAAGAAGTTCGTGTACTTGAAGTACGCGAGCAGTCCGAGATCGAACGAGACTGCGAGTGCGAGGAACGTCTTGCGGGCCGCGTGCGCGGAAGCGCGGTGGATCGCGAGGCCGAGCAGGTGGTTCACGACGGTCGAGGCCGCGAGCAGAAACACGAAGTGCCAGTCCCACCAGGCATAGAACACGTAGCTCGCAAGCAGGATCCAGGCTCGCCAGACGCGCTGATGCGGCATGAGCGCCCACGACACGGGCAGCACGATGAGGAAGAAGACCGCGAAGGTGACGGTCGGGAACAGCATGCGAAAGGACTATCGCGCGACGCGCAGGGTCAGGCGCCGAGTCGCGAACGAGGCAACCGAATCCTTCACCCGAACGTTGAACGTGTAGCGCCCCGGCGCCACGACCGGGGTGCCGGTGATCGCGCCGGAGGCGGCGAGATGAAGGCCCTTCGGAGCTCGCTCGAGCAGCGACCACGCATACGGGGCAACGCCGGCAGTCGCGGCGAGCCTGGCCGAATACCGCCGACCGCGATGCGCAGCCGGCAGCTCCGTCGTCGCAACCCGCACCGGCTTGGCCGCGATTCCGTCGGTGACGAGCGCCGAGTGGATCAGCTCCGCCATCGCTTCCGCCCCGGGCGCGAGGAGATGCAAGCCGTCCGGCTGGAACCAATCGGTGTGACTGCGTGAGTACACGTTCCAATCGATGACGGACATCTCCGGATGCTGCCGGGCAGCAGCAGTGATGTCGTCGTTCATGTTCAGGTATGGATGGTGTGCGGCGCGAAGTGTCAGCCACAACACGCGCTTCACGCCTGCGGCCCTCAGCGCGTCGAGCGCGGTCTCGAGGTTCGCCGCGTATTGATCCTCGAAGTCGTTGTAGCCGACGGCGACCACCACGTTCGGCCCGAGCCGCGAGCCCAGCGTCTTGACGAGCTGCACGACGTTTGGAGGCCGTAGGCCGGCCGGGCCAGGGCAGCTCTCCTGGTCGACCCGCCGGCATGGCTCGACCTCGAGGTCGAGGTCGACCCCTTGGCGAAGCGTCGCAACGGCGCGGTCGTCGCCCGAGATCGCATCTGCGACGGAGTCGCCGATCAGTGTCACGTGCTCGACCGACCCGGCCCGAGCGACCCCGGCTGCCGGCGTACGAGCGGCGAAGACGATCGCAGCAAGGAGCGCCGCGCACACCACGAGGGCCCCCCTCATCGCCCCGATCCTAGCGACTCCTTTTGCTTGCGCTGCGACTCCTTTTGCTTGCGCTGCGGTTTTTGCTGCAGCGAGCGAATGTTCGCGCGGGGCGCGCTTGCGCTCGCGGGCTGTGCCGTCGTAGGCTGCGCCCCCCGTCGGGCGCGGAGCGCGAGTAGGTCGAAGCCCCGCCGAGCGACTCAGGCGCGTGCAAGCGCGAATGGGCCGGTCGGCAGAGTGGACGAAAGCGCACCCCCGGCGGGATCTCACGTGGTCCGGCGCCAGGTGTGACGTCAGTTGACCTTCGGCTGTCGCTCTGCAACACTGATGTTGCATGGATGCACCGCCATTGGTTCCAAACTTGCACGTCGACGCGACGCTCCGAGCGGCGACGATCTCGGTGCTCGGCGAGCGCGGCTTCGGAGGTCTCACCCTCGAGCGCGTCGCCGAGGTCGCGGGCCGGGCGCGGACGACACTCTGGCGGCAGGGACTGACGCTCGACGTCCTGATCGGCGCACTCGTCGGGCAGCTCGATGCCGACTTCCGGGCAGCGATGTACCCGATCCTCACCTCGGGCGGCACCGGCCTCGAACGGCTCGAGCGCGGCCTGATCGCACTCTGCGACCTCGCCGATCGGCACCTTCCGCTGCTCCTCGCCACCGACGAGGCGTTCCACCAGGCTCCTCGACCCGGCGGGTCACCCGACTACCTCCACCCGTTCATCACCTTCATCCGCGACGGCATCGCGGACGGCTCGCTCGTCCCGACCGACCACCCGGTCGAGACGGCCGACGTGCTGTTCAACACGGTCGTCTGGCCGTACGTGCACCTCCGAGGCCGGCACGAGTGGCCGGCCGGCCGTGCGGCGAGCCGCGTGGTCGGCCTCGTCCTCCATGGCGTCGCAGTCTCGCCGCGCCGTGTCACCCGCTCACGAAAGGAACGATCATGAGCCTCCCCTACGCCGAGCCTCTCACCGTCCGCGAACCCGCTCCGCGCGAGCTTCCCGAGCCGCCGCGACGCGGTGAGCCGGGTGGCTCTCCGTGCGCCATCTGCGCAGCGAAGACGACGGGCGCTGTGTGGTCGGACGAGAACTGGTCGCTGCACCCGCCCGTCGGGGGAAGCCTGCCAGGCGCAGTGTGGATCGCAAGCCGGCAGCACTTCGACTCGTTCGCCGACATGCCGGACGAGGTCGCTTCGTCCTTCGCAAGCGTCGTCGCTCGGGCCGAGCGGGCGATCCTCTCCCTCGGCGATGTCGGGCGCGTGCATCTGTACCGGTGGGGCGACGGCGGGGCGCACTTCCACGTGTGGCTGATCCCTCGGCCCCTCGGGATGGTCGAGGCAGCGGGGATGATGCTGCCGATCTGGGAAGACGTTCTCCCGAACGTCTCCGACGGCGAGCTGCTGGAGGCGGCGAAGCGCATCGCGGCGGCGATGTGACCGCACCTCGCCCGCTCGCCCGCAGACTCGGGACGAAGGACGCTGTCGTCATCGGGCTCGGCTCGATGATCGGCGCCGGCATCTTCTCGGCCTTCGGGCCGGCGTCTGCGGCCGCAGGGAGCGGGCTCCTCATCGGGCTCGTGCTCGCCGCGGGCGTCGCATACCTGAACGCGGTCGCCTCGGCGCAACTCGCCGCCCAGTACCCGACCTCCGGCGGAACGTACGTCTACGGCCGCGAGCGCCTCGGGCAATGGTGGGGATTCCTGGCCGGGTGGGGCTTCGTGATCGGCAAGACCGCGTCGTGCGCTGCGATGGCGCTGACGTTCGCGTCCTATGCGGTCTCGGGCCCTGCCTGGCTCCAGCGCCTGCTTGCGCTGGCCGCGGTCTTCACGCTCGCGGCCGTGAACTACCGCGGCGTGACACGCACCGCCGGTCTCGCACGCGTGCTCGTCACTGCTGCGATCGCCGCGCTCGCGATCGTCGTGGCCGCGATCGTGACCAGCGGGCACGCGCACGTCCACTCTCTCGGGGGTGTGTCATCGCTACGGTCGGGCGGCGTCTACGGCATCCTGCAAGCAGCCGGCCTTCTCTTCTTCGCGTTTGCGGGCTACGCCCGGGTCGCCACGCTCGGCGAGGAGATTCGCGAGCCGGAGCGGACGATCCCGCGGGCGATCCAGATCGCGCTCGGGCTCACGGTGTGCCTGTATCTGATCGTCGCCATCTCAGCCCTCACTGCCGCAGGGCCGGTGACCCTGGCCGCCTCGCGCACCCCGCTCACCGCCGCGGTCGAGGCCGTCGGGGCAGCATGGGCGAGCCCCCTCGTGCGCGTCGGCGCGGCGCTCGCGAGCCTCGGCTCGCTGCTCGCGTTGATCGCCGGCCTCGGCCGGACGAGCCTTGCGATGGCGCGGAACGGCGACCTCCCAGGCTGGCTGGGATCGGTGCACCCACGCTATGAGGTCCCCGACCATGCCGAGCTTGCAGTGGCGGGGGTCGTCGGCCTGCTCGTGCTCACGACGGATCTGCGCGGCGCGATCGGATTCTCGTCGTTCGGCGTGCTCGTCTACTACGCGGTCGCGAACGCGTCCGCCTTCACCCAGACCGATGAGTACCGCCGCCGACCGCGAGCGCTCAACCTCATCGGCGTGGTGGGTTGCATCCTGCTCGTCGCGACGCTCCCGGTCTCCGCGACCGTCGCCGGCGCCGCCGTCCTCGCCGTCGGACTCACCGGCAGGGCGTTCTCGCGCCGTCGGGACCTCAGCGGAGCTTGAAGGGCGCTGAGCGCCAGCCGGCCCAGTGCCAGTACCACGCCGGGGGCTTCCTGGGCGCTCCCTCCGGTCGCGCCCCACCGCTGTGCTGCCACGCGTAGAGCGGCCAGGTCCAGCGGGGCAGCGCCTTCGGCACGTCGAATGGCCGCTTCGCCGGGACGACGACGATCGCTCGAGAGGAGACGCTCGCGTTGCCTGCAAGATCGATCGCGCGGATGCGGTAGACCGTGGCGGCGGCCGGGTGGAATGCACGAACGGTCACATGCCGCGCGCCACCGGCGACGTGTGCCGAGGGCACGCCGTCGAGCAGGACGTCATACGTGGCGACCGGGCCTGCGTTGTCGGTCGAGGCGGCCCAGGCAAGTCGCAACGCGCCCTTCACGAACGTGCCGTGCACGCCGGCGGGACGCATCGGCGGCACAGTGTCGGCGAGCAGGCCGAAGTAGCCGGGCACGGATGTCTCGATCTCGACCGTGCCGTCACCGAGGAGCGCGTAGCCGGCGTCGATGCCCGACGCAACCTTCGGTAGCGGCTTCCAGGTCGTGCCGTCGGTCGAGAACGACGGCGCGAGCCCGAACGCCTGCACGGCGAGGTGGAGATCCACGGGCGCGCCGAAGCGTGAGATCGGCGTCGAGGTCTGCGAGTCGTTGACCGCCAGCTGCACCGCGTAGCCGTTCGGCGAAGGGGCCTGGGAGGTCGGCGTCAGCGACACGACGGCCGTCGACGGGAATGCCTCGCTCGTCCAGGTCGCGGTCGCCTTGCCGTCGCCCGAGCCGACCGAGCCTGCAGGCGGGACAGGCGGCGGAGGCTGCGGCTCGGAGGTTCCCGTCACCACCGCGCCGTCCACGTAGTTGTTGTCGATGTTGATGGACACGCCGCCCCACGTCTCCTTGTGACCGCCCCTGTACTGGTGGACGCGCTGGTGGTTCGCCCAGATGCCGTCGCTCACGTACGGGTCGCCGAACACCCCTTCGACGCCGTTCCAGTTCGCGATCCAGATGGCATCCGGCGTCGCTGGGCCGAGCACGGAGACGTCGCGAATCGTCGAGGCGGCACTCCCGTAGACGCCGGGCACGAGCCCGCCTGCGCGCAGACGGTCGACCCAGCCGCTGACGAACGACTGCACGGCCCTCGTGCACCCGGCAACGCCGACCTTGTAGCCCTCGACGTCGAGGTAGACGGGGCTCCCCGACGGGAGGCCGAATGCGCTCACCTTCGCAGCCGCGTCGTCGGCGGCGGCGGCGCCCTGGCCGGCCGCCGTCGTCGCGTTCGTCGAGATGCGCTGCAACCCCGACTGGCTCGCGCAGGGCGCCTGCAGCCCGACGTAGAGCGGCAGCAGGCTCCAGCCCGCGGCGAGCGTCGTCGAGATCCATGGCGCCGACAGGTTGCCGTCGGAGCAGGCGCGGTTGACACCGCCGAGGTAGATACCGAGCGCGCGGTAGGGCGACTCGGTCCATGCTACGAGTGCAGCCGTGGACGGCGCCGTGCAAGCGTCGAAGCCGTAGCCGGTGAAGACGCCCACGTGCGACTGTCGTGTCGCGGCTCGGCCCGACGCCGTGGCGACGAGGAGCGCGGCGGCGAGCACCGCGAGGAAGATCCCTCTTCCTGTCACGCCGAAAGAGTGCCGTCTGCATGTGAGGAAATTGGCAACACCGCGCCGCCCCGTAGCTTCGCTTGACCACACGCGTGCGCGGCCGGCTGTGGAATGGTTGGGGCGATGAGCGATTCCCGCGGACGAGCGTGCAGATAGCCCTGTTCGTCACCTGTCTTGGCGACACACTGAGCCCCGAGGCCGGTCGGGCCACGGTCGCGATCCTCGAGCGCCTCGGTCACGAGGTCTTCTTCCCGCCCGACCAAACGTGCTGCGGCCAGTTGCATGCAAACAGTGGTTACGCCGATCAAGCGCAGGCGCTCGTCGAGCGGTGGACTCGCGTGTTCGCCGACTACGAGGCGACCGTATCCCCGTCATCGTCGTGCGTCGGGCACCTGCGTGCGCACGATCCGTCGCTCGCCGGCAGGCTGTTCGAGCTCTCGGAGCTGCTCGTCCATCGCCTCGGAGTCGAAGATGTCGGCGCGTCGTTCCCGCACCGCGTGGCCTACCACCCCACGTGCCATTCGCTCCGTGTGACGAACGTCGGCGACGCGCCCCTGCGCTTGCTCCGAAAGGTTCGAGGACTCGAGCTCGTCGAGCTCGCCCGGGCCGACGAGTGCTGTGGGTTCGGCGGGACGTTCGCCGTCAAGAACGCCGAGACGTCCTCGGCGATCCTCGTCGACAAGTGCGATGCGATCGACGAGAGCGGCGCCGAGATCTGTACTGCGCTCGACGGGTCGTGCCTGCTTCAGATCGGCGGTGGGCTGGCGCGTCGCCGCTCGGCGACCCGCACGATGCACCTGGCCGAGATCCTCGCCTCGACCGGGCCGGCGTGAAGCTCGAGGCGTTTCCCGATGCCGCCCGGCGCGAGCTCGCCGATGCGCAGCTGCGCGCGAACCTGCGCAACGCGACCGACACCATTCGCGCGAAGCGTGCGCGCGTGGTCGACGAGCTGACCGATTGGCAGGAGCTACGCGAGGCCGGCCGCGGTATCAAAGCCGATGTGCTCGCGAACCTCGGGCGCTACCTGACGAGCTTCGAGACGGCGGTCACCGCTGCCGGTGGCACCGTGCACTGGGCGAGGGACGCGGCCGAGGCGAATGCCGTCGTGGTGGAGGTGGCGCGGGCACATGGCGCGACCGAGGTCGTGAAGGTCAAGTCCCTCACCACCGACGAGATCGGCCTGAACGACGCCCTCGCCGGCGCGGGGATCCACGCCCTCGAGACCGATTTCGCCGAGTTGATCCTGCAGCTCGACGGCGATTGGCCCTCCCACATCCTGGTGCCCGCGATCCACCGCAATCGACGGGAGATCCGAGATCTGTTCGCGCGCACGATCGCTCCGGGCATCGAGTCCGACGATCCCGAGGCCCTGGCCGAGGCCTCGCGTGCCTATCTGCGCGAACGTTTCTTGAATGCGCGCGTCGGCGTCAGTGGCGCCAATTTCGGCATTGCCGAGACCGGCACCGTGTGCGTGGTCGAGTCCGAAGGCAACGGCAGGATGTGCACGACCCTCCCGCCCGTGCTCGTGACGATCCTCGGGATCGAGAAACTCGTGCCACGCTTCGAGGATCTCGAAGTCTTCCTGCAACTTCTCCCCCGCTCGTCGACCGGCGAGCGAATGAATCCCTACACGTCATTGTGGACCGGCGTCACCGCGGGAGATGGGCCGCAGGAGCTCCACGTCGTCCTGCTCGATAACGGCAGGACGAAGGTGCTGCGCGACGACGTCGGCCGGCAGGCACTTCATTGCATCCGCTGCAGCGCCTGCTTGAACGTCTGTCCCGTGTACACGCGCACGGGCGGTCATGCGTACGGCTCGGTGTATCCCGGGCCGATCGGGGCGATCCTCACCCCGCAGCTCGTCGGGATCGAGAACGCGAAGTCCCTGCCGTTCGCCTCGAGCCTCTGCGGCGCGTGTTACGAGGTCTGCCCCGTGAAGATCGACATCCCCACTGTCCTCCTGCACCTCCGCGCCGCCGCGGTGCGCGCGGGTGCTCCTCGCGGTGAGCGTCTGCTGATGCGAATCGCGGGCTTCACGTTCGGAAGCGCGGGCCGCCTGCGGGCGGTGCAGCGCGCCGCTCGACTGGTGCAGCGGCCGTTCGTGCGCAACGGCACGCTCAGGGCCTTGCCGCCGCCGCTTCGCAGGTGGACCGCAACGCGCGACCTGAAGCCGGCGGCCCCGCAGAGCTTTCGCGACTGGTGGCAAAGCCGGTGAGCGCCCGGGACGAGATTCTTGCCCGCATCGCATCGGCCGGACAGTGGCCGGCGCCGGCTGCGGAGCGCGAGTACCACGTCGCCGGATCGCTCAGCGACGGTGAGCGAGCGAAACTCTTCTGCGACCGGGTCGCCGACTACCGGGCGGAGGTTCGGCGCGTCGTCGCCGGCGCCGTCGCGGATGAGGTGCGGGACGTCTGCTTCGCGCGGGCCGTCAGCCGGCTCGTCGTCCCGACAGCCCTTCGCGCGGACTGGCGGCCGGCCGAGGTCGACGCCGTCCCGGATGCGGGGTTCACCGCGCGCGAGCTCGACGCGTTCGACGGTGTCCTCACCGGGTGCACGCTCGCCGTGGCGGCCACGGGGACGATCGTCCTGACGGCCGCTGCGGACGAAGGCAGGCGTGCGATCACGCTCGTTCCCGACCTGCACATCTGCGTCGTCGATGAGCGCTGCATCGTCGAGCTCGTGCCCGAGGCGATGCGCGAGCTCGCGCGGATCGTCCGGGACGAGCGTCGGCCGATCACCCTCGTGTCGGGCCCGTCCGCGACGTCGGACATCGAGCTCGACCGCGTCGAGGGTGTGCACGGGCCGCGGTCGCTCGTCGTCCTCGTCGTCGCCTCGTAGGGAACGCGCCCCTGCTTGCGGTGCGCGAGCCCGCAGGCGGGGCTCTCGCAAGTCCACGGGCTCCAGTCCACAGCTCAACTGCCGCAGTCCAGGTCTTCGGTGCCGCAGTCCAGGTGATCGGTGCCAGGCACCGTTACCGGTGCGCCGCAGTCCAGGTCTTCGGTGCCAGGCACCGTTACCGGTGTGTGACGATCCACCCACAACCGTGGCGGAACCGTGACGGCGTCGGCATGATCGAGGACGAAGGCCGAAAGCCTCGGTGCCAGGCACCGTTACGGGAGTGGTACAGCAAGCGTCGTGACGGTGGGTGCCGGTTTGAGGCGCCGCCCGGTGGGATGCCGGCGCTGCTCGAACGCTTCGGACGAGCAGTGAGGAACGGCCCGCAATGATCGACCGACGGCCAGGAACCGACAAGCGAACACCGTGAAGCGCGGACGCAATCAAGCGCGGACGCAATCAAAGCGCGGACGCAATCAAAGCGCCGACGCAGCCAACCGGGACCCGGATGGAGCGAGAACGCAAGGGAGCTGACCTTCGCCCGCGACGACGTCCGCGCGCAAGTCGTTACCGCCGACCCGGGGCGTCTACGACCGGTAGGTGACCTGCTCGCGCCGGCCCGAAGCGGCCGAACGCAGCACCGCGTCGCAGATCTCCGCCGCGCGATAGCCGTCCTCGAAGCTCGCACCGTGCGGTGTGACGTCGTGACCGTTCGCGATCGCGTCGAGCAGATGATGGACTTCGTGCACGAAGGTGTGCTCCCAGCCGATCATGTGCCCTTCGGGCCACCACCATTCCCAGAACGGGTGATCCGGCTGCGACACGAGAATCGTGCGGAAGCCGCGTGCTCCCTCGGAGTGCTGCAGCTCGTTCAGTCGCTCGAGGTCGAACCCGAGCGAGCCTTTCAAGCCGTTGATCTCCCAGCTGAAAGCGTTCTTTCGCCCGGCCGCAAACCGTGTCGCCTCGATGGTGCCGAGTGCTCCGCTCTCGAAGCTCGCGACGGCTTCGAATGCGTCGTCGACGTCACGGCCCGGGACGAACGTGCGTGTCTCGGCCGAGATCGCGACGATCTCGCCGACGAGATAGCGCGCGAGATCGATCACGTGCGCACCGAGATCGCCGAGCGCCCCGGAGCCTGCAGCGTCTGCGTGGAAGCGCCACGCATCATCGGTCGTCGATCCCCATTCCTGCAGGTACCGCCCACGGAAGTGGTAGATCTCGCCCAGCTCTCCGGACTCGATCAGCTGGCGCGCGAGTCGCACCGCGGGGACGAACCGGTAGTTGAAGGCCGTCATGTGCTTCACGCCTGCCGCCTGGACGCGCTGCCAGATCTCGTAGCTCTCGTCCGCCGTCCGTCCGAGGGGCTTTTCACAGAACACGTGCTTGCCCGCCTCGGCCGCTGCGATCGTCGGCTCCGCGTGCAGGTTGTTCGGCCCACTGTTGTCGAAGAGCTCGACGTCGGGATCGGCGACGAGCTCGCGCCAGTCACCGACGTGACGCTCGAACCCGAAGCGGCGCGCCGCTTCGGCGACCGCGACCTCGTCCCGCCCGGCGAGCGAGACGAGCCGCGGCTGCAGCGGCGGCGGCCAGGTCATGTAGCCGAGCTTGCGATACGCGTTCGCGTGCGCCTTGCCCATGAACGCGTACCCCAGCATCCCGACGCCGATCGGGCGGACCTCCGCGGAGCCCGCGCTCGCCGCCGCCACCCCGATGCCGGCGGTCATCCGTCGGCCTTCTGCATCGCCGCATCGAACGCGATCTCCGACGGCGCGAAGTCGGTACGACGAACGAACGCAAGTGCGTCGGGCGCGCCCCAATCGCGATCCATGCCGCTGTCTTCCCACTCGATCGAGAGCGGTCCCTGGTACCCGATGCGGTTCAGGGCGCGGAACAGGCTCTCGAAGTCCACGTCGCCGTGCCCCGGTGATACGAAGTCCCACCCGCGTGCTTCCTCACCGAAGTTGAGGTGCGAGCCGAGGATTGATCGGCGACCGTCGAGGCGCCGCCGTGAGTCCTTGACGTGGACGTGGTAGATGCGATCGGAGAACTCGAGCGCGAACTGCGCGGTGTCGAGCCCCTGGTGCGCGAAATGACTCGGGTCGAGGTTGATCCCGAATGCCTCGCGGTTGCCGATCGCGTCCAGGGTCTTGCGCGTGGTGACGAAGTCGTAGGCGATCTCCGTCGGGTGCACCTCGAGGCCGAAGCGCACGCCTTCTGCGTCGAACACGTCGAGGATCGGGCCCCAGCGCTCGGCGAACTCCTGGTAGCCGCGCTCGACCGCGGCGAAGTCGTTCGGGGGAAACGAGTAGATGAGGTGCCAGATCGACGAGCCCGTGAAGCCGTTCACCTGCGTGACTCCGAGCTGGGTCGCAGCGCGGGCCGTGTCCTTCATCCGTTCGGCTGCACGTGTCCTCACGCCTTCAGGATCGCCGTCACCGTAGATGTCCGGTGGCAGGATCGCCCGATGGCGCTCGTCGATCGGGTCGCAGACGGCCTGGCCGACGAGATGCGCGCCGATCGCCCAGACGCCGAGTCCCTGCGACGCGAGAAGGTCCCTGCGGCCGGAGGCGTAGCTGCGCTCGGCGATCGCCTTGTCGACCTCGAAATGGTCTCCCCAGCAGGCGAGCTCGAGCCCGTCGAATCCCCAGCCCGCGCAGCGCGCGGCGAGGTCGGCGAGCGGCAGGTCGGCCCACTGGCCGGTAAAGAGCGTGCACGGACGGGCCATCAACTCTCCTTCGTGTCGGTGAGAACGGGAACCGCGAGCCCGGCCGCACCGAGCTCCGAGGTGGTCGCGGCATAGCCGGAGCGCGTCAACAGCTCGAGGCCGAGACGCGCCCGGCGAACCCTCTCGCGGCCGAGAGCAACCGTGGTCGCCTCGATGTGGGTCCCGGCCGGGTAGACGTCGGGTGCGTTCCGCAGACCGAACTTCACGTAGACGGGCGACGCCACACGGATCAACTCGGGAATCTCGTGGTGGCGCACGAAGCCACCGAGGTTGTCGGGCGCTTCGACGTACACGTCGAGCGGAACGTCGACGGCGGCTCGAATCGCGGAGATCTGCGGCAGGGTCAGGTCGGTGGGCAGGTTGATCGTCGAGGCTCCCAGCCGTTCGAGCACCCGTGCCGCCGCCGGGTTCGCCGCGGGCAGCATCACCGAGACCTTCGCCTGCATGTCGTCCGGCAGAAGACCGGCGACGCGCGCCTCGCGGAAGAGGTCGAGAACGCCGAGATCCGCGATCAGCACCGAGCGGAAGCCATGCTCGGCCGCGCGAGCGCAATCCTCGAGGCTCGCGGCGACCTGTGCCTGACCGTACGCGGAGGCTGCGAACGCAGCATGGGCGCGGGCGGTCGCAGACAACCCCCACGCCGCGTTCGGTCGTGCGAACAGGGAGACCTCGACCCGTGCAGCCCGTGCCTGCGCGGCGAGCTCGTCGAGCTCGGCATCGGTCTGCATGAAGACGCCCGAGCCCTGCGACACGCGGTGCACGCGTACGTCGAGGAGGGCTGCATGCTCCAGCACCGCCTCGAGGCACCGCGGGCCCTCGGTGGACGGAATCTCGACGCGATACTGCGCCCCGTCGGGAAAACGCTTCGTCGAGTCCGGCAGCTCGTACAGGTCGCCGGCCGGCAATCCAGTTGCGCCGAGAAACCCGCGAATCGCCACCCGACGATCCTACGATGCTTTAGTTTGTCGTGATGGGGCTTGCGCCGGAGCTCGCCGAGCGATTCTCGGGGGCAGCCGCCACGATTCGCGAGCCCGAGCAGTTGCGGACGTACGAGTGCGACGGGCTCACGGGTCGGCGCGTCGTCCCCGCGCTCGTCGCGCTTCCCGCAACCACCTCCGAGGTGCAAGCGGTCGTGCGCATCTGCAACGACGCGAACGTCCCCTTCGTCGCGCGCGGAGCCGGAACCGGCCTCTCCGGCGGCGCGTTGCCGGTCGCCGAGGGAATCGTCATCTCGCTGGCGCGCATGAACCGTGTCATCTCCGTCGATCTCGACGCAGGAGAGGTCGTGGTCGAGCCGGGTGTCACGAACCTCGAGGTCACCCGGGCCGTGTCCGCCCGGGGTTTCTACTACGCGCCGGACCCCTCCTCGCAGCAGGTCTGCACGATCGGCGGCAACGTCGCGGAGAATTCGGGCGGCGCGCACTGCCTCAAGTACGGGTTCACGGTCAACCACGTGCTCGCGGCCGAGGTCGTGCTGCCGGACAGCACCGTCGTCGAGTTCTCCGTGTGGGACGAAGGGCCCGGGCTGCTCGGAGCATTCGTCGGCTCCGAGGGGACGCTCGGGATCGCGACGAGGCTGACCCTGCGTGTGCTGCCCCTGCCGCAAACCGTGCGAACGATCCTCGCCGGGTTCGCGCATACCGATGCGGCCGGCGCGGCGGTCTCGGGGACGATCGCAGCAGGCATCCTTCCCGCGGCGATCGAGATGATGGACGCGATCACGATCCAGGCCGCCGAGGCGGCCGTCGGCGCCGACTACCCACCCGGCTGCGGCGCGGTGCTGATCATCGAGCTGGACGGGGTTGCCGCGCAGGTCGAGCACGACCTCGAGCTCGTGCAAGTGATCTGCCGCGAAGCGGGCGCCGTCGAGATCCGGATCGCGGCCGATCCGGCCGACCGGGCCTCCGTCTGGCGAGGACGGAAGGCGGCGTTCGCCGCGATGGGCCGGGTGAGCCCCGACTACTACGTCCAGGACGGCGTCGTCCCCCGCACCAAGCTCCCCGAGGTGCTGCGCCGCATCGATGAGCTCTCCCGCGAGCACGGCCTGCGAGTCGGCAACGTCTTCCACGCCGGCGACGGGAACCTGCATCCGCTCGTGCTGTACGACGCGCGCATCGAAGGGCAGGCAGCGCGAGCCGAGCTGCTTGCGAGCCGCATCCTCGAGGCGTGCGTCGAAGCGGGCGGCTCGATCACCGGCGAGCACGGCGTCGGGGCGGACAAGGCGTGTGCGATGCCGCTGATGTTCAGCGAATCCGATCTCGAGGTGATGAAGCGACTGCGCACGGCATTCGACCCGAAGGGCCTCGCGAACCCGGGAAAGCTCTTCCCGACGCCGCGTCTGTGCGGCGAGGTCCCAGGTCCCTACCGAGTCCATCCACTCGAGCTGGCAGGACATGCAGAGCGCTTCTGAGGCCGGGCTCGTCGAGCACGAGCCCGGCGACCTGACGTGCGTCGTCGACGGAGGGTTGAGGCTCTCCGACCTACAGATCGCGCTCAGCCTGCACGAGCAGCGCTTCTCTCTCGACCCGCCCGGCGACCCGACGCTCGCAGACTGCTTGCTGCACGACCTCTCGGGGCCACTGCGCCACCGATTCGGGACGATGCGCGATCTCGTGCTCGGCGTCACGGTCGTGCTGCCGGACGGGACTCGTGCCCACTCGGGCGGAAAGGTCGTGAAGAACGTCGCGGGCTACGACCTCGGCAAGCTCTACTGCGGGTCGGCAGGCAGGCTCGGGACGGTGGAACGGCTCGCGTTGCGCCTCCATCCTCGACCTGCGTCGGCGCAGACGATCGCCCTCGACGCTGCGCGTTTCGGTGAGCTGCACCGCTCGGGCCTCGTGCCGAGTGCAGTCGACGTGGTGGACGACCGGATGTACGTCCTCTTCGAGGGTGCTCCACAGGCTGTGGCCGAGCAGGGCGCGACGCTTCGCGGCGAGTCGGTCGAGCCGTGGGACGAGGTGCGCGGGCTGCAGGAGAAGCTTGCCGGTCGTCGTCGGTGGGACGGGGGACCCGCGCCGCTCGTGCGTCCAGGCCCGCGTGTCGCCTACGTCGAGGAGGCCACGCCGCGGTCGTGGAGCAGCCTCGCCGAGCGGGTGGTGGAGGCACTGTGCAGCCCGAGCTGATCGCCGATTGCGTGCACTGCGGCTTCTGCCTGCCGGCGTGCCCGACCTACTCGCTGTGGCACGAGGAGATGGACTCGCCGCGCGGGCGGATCTACCTGATGAGCGGTCTCGTCGACGGGTCACTCGATCTGACCGACACGGTCGTCGAGCACTTCGACCGCTGCCTCGGCTGCATGGCCTGCGTCCCGGCGTGCCCGTCGGGCGTGCAGTACGACCGGTTGATCGAGTCGACCCGTGCCCACATCGAGGAGCACCGGCAGCGCGGAGTCGGCGAGCGGCTGCTGCGCCGCCTGATCTTCGAGGTGTTCCCGCACCGGCGGCGGCTCCGCGTCGCGCTCCTCCTCAGGCGCCTGCCCGCACCGGGGCCGCTTCGCCCCCTCCGCCACGTGGCTCCGCCGTGGGTGAGCCCGGCCTGGCCGCCCGTGCACCTGCCCGGCGCTGGTCCGCGCGTCGCGCTCGTCGCGGGCTGCGTGCAGAGCGTCGTCTTCGGGGACGTCAATGCGGCGACCGCGCGCGTCCTTGCCGCGGACGGGTACGACGTGCACGTTCCGCGGGCGCAGAGCTGCTGCGGCGCGCTCCATGCGCATGCGGGGCGCCTCGAAGAGGGGGTCGAGCGCGTTCGTGCGCTCGAGCACTCGCTCGACGGCTACGACGCGATCGTCACGAACGCCGCCGGCTGCGGCTCGCATCTGAAGGACCACGGGCGCGCGCGAATCGTCGATGTCTCGGAACTGCTCGGCGACGCGCCCGCTCCGGCGACACGCCATCCGCTGCCGCTACGCGTCGCGTTCCAGGACTCGTGCCACCTGAAGCACGCACAGGGGATCGCCGACGAGCCGAGGGCGATGCTGCGCGCGATTCCGGGTCTCACGATCCTGGAGCCGGCCGAGCAGGATCTCTGCTGCGGCAGCGCGGGCATCTACAACCTCGTGCAGCCGCGGGCGGCGAGCGAGCTCGGCGAGCAAAAAGCGCGGCACGTGCTCGCGACCGAGCCCGACGCCTACGCGAGCGGCAACCCGGGCTGTCTCGTCCAGGTGACAGCCGCGCTGCGACGGGCGGGGCGGCCGTTACCGGCCTTTCACCCGATCGAGCTCGTCGACGCATCGATTCGCGGCCTCGACGCGGAGGACCTCCTCGCGACCGCGCGCCGCTGATGGTGTGGCCGGTGAGGAGAGCGTTCCTGGAGCCACGTCCCTTGGTCAGCCCCCGTTCAGCGGAAGTGCCACGGACGTTCCACATTCGGGGCTGCACCAGGGCCGGCGCGTGACCGAACGATCCTGCGATTGTGGCGGAAGTGGGCCACAGCCCGATCAGCGCAGCGAGGCCCAGGGCTCCTCGCCGGAGACGTCGACGAGGCCGTAGCCCCCCTCGCCGAGCGAGGGGCCGATCACGACCTGCAGATGCGCCGTCTCGTCGCCGTCGTTGTAGGAGGCGTGCACGACCCCCTGGTCGAGGAAGACCGAGTCCCCGGCCGCGAGCGTCGTCGAATCGCGCTCGATGAACTGGGTCACGCTGCCCTGCTTCACGATGATCATCTCGTCCTGGCCGTCGTGCCGGTGAAAGGCATGACCCTCCCCCGGCTCGAGCGTCACGTCCATCACGACGAGGCTCTTCGAGCCCGTGTTGGCCGGGCGGCAGCGCCAGCCGATCGAGCCCCAGTCGAACTGCTCCTCGATCACATCGGACTGCTTGACGAACGTGCTCATCGTGCTTCCTCCTCGGGTGAGTGAACGGGGATCGACTTGAAACGCTGCATGTTCTCGGTCATCGCGACTTCGGTCGGCAACCGCTCCATCGACGACGCTCCGAAGAATCCGACGATCCCCTCGGTCTGCGCGATCACGTAGGCCGCGTCGTCGGGCTCGGCGATCGGGCCGCCGTGACACAGCACGAGGATGTCCGGATTCACCCGTTTGGCGGCGTCGTGCATCGCCTGGATGAGTGGCACGCACTCGGCGAGTGTCTTCGCGGTCGTCGCGCCGATCACTCCGCCGGTCGTCAAGCCCATGTGTGGCACGAGCACGTCGGCGCCGGCCTCCGCCATGGCGGTCGCGTCGTCGGGTGTGAAGACGTACGGCGCGGTCAAGAAGTCACGGTCACGCGCGAGCCGGATCATGTCGACCTCCAGGCCGTAGCCCATCCCGGTCTCCTCGAGGCCGATGCGGTACGTCCCGTCCATCAGCCCGACCGTGGGGAAGTTCTGCACCCCGCTGAACCCGATTCGGCGCAACTCGTCGAGAAAGACGGGCATCAACCGGAAGGGATCCGTTCCGCACACGCCGGCGAGCACGGGCGTGTGCCGGACGACGGGCAAGACCTCCCTCGCCATGTCGACAACGATCTCGTTCGCGTCGCCGAAGGGCATCAGCCCGGCAAGTGAGCCACGGCCGCCCATGCGGTATCGCCCGCTGTTGTAGATGATGATCAGGTCGGCGCCACCCGCCTCGGCGATCTTCGCCGAGAGCCCCGTGCCGGCGCCCGCGCCGATCACCGGAAGGCCTGCTGCCACCTGCGAGCGCAGCCGTGCCAGCGCCTCGTCGCGCGTCACGACCTCGCCGCCCCCTGGATCAGCTCGTGCAAGCGGTCGGCCATCGCGGTCGCGAACGCCGGCTCGTTGATGTTCTCCGACCGCTCATGCACCTCGATCCTCGCGTCGAGCGTCTCCTTCAGCCCGGCGACGAGGGCCGCGTCCGCGTCGGGATCGTGGAACGGCTGTCCCGGCACGTCGATCATCGAGACGCCCGCGAGTGGCACGAAAACGGCA
Organism: Gaiellales bacterium; assembly: GCA_038239825.1. Taxonomy (GTDB): domain Bacteria; phylum Actinomycetota; class Thermoleophilia; order Gaiellales; family Gaiellaceae; genus PALSA-600. The sequence continues at coordinate 1,054 of JBBSEJ010000017.1, read as the reverse complement.
GTGGGACCGGTCGCCGCCGAGAGCTTGCGGCCGATCGTGCGCCCGAGCTCGCTCGACTCCGCCGCAGTCGTGCGCATCAGCGTCACCGTCGGGTTGTGCACGTAGAGATTGCGCCCCTCGAACGACGCGGGGACACTTTCACGCGGGCCGAAATTGACCATGTCGAGCGCGCCGAGCGAGACGACCTGCGGCAACCCGGCCGCACCCGCGGCCTGGAGCCGCTCGGGGCCGGCCGAGAGCACACCGCCGACGAGCTCGTCGGCCAGCTCGGTCGTCGTCGCGTCGAGGACTCCGACCAGGAACCCGCCTTTCGCGAGTGCCTCCATCGACTGCCCGCCTGCCCCCGTCGCGTGGAAGACGAGCACCTCGTAGCCGAGCTCCTCGAGGCGAGCGCGCGCAGTCGTCACGCACGGCGTGGTGACACCGAACATCGTTGCGGCGACGAGCGGCTTGTCGGTGAGCGGAGGTACCACCGCCTCGGCCATGCCCGCGATCGCACCGGCAGCGTTCGTCATGATCCGCGCCGACACGCGGTTGACGCCCGCGATGTCGACAACCGAATACATCATCGTCACGTCGACCGCGCCCACGTACGGCCGGGTGTCTCCCGATGCGACCGTCGAGACGAGCAGCTTGGGCACCCCGACCGGCAGCGCGCGCATAGCCCTCGCAGCGATCGATGATCCACCCGACCCGCCGAGTGCAAGGATCCCGTCGAGGCGCCCGGAAGCGTGCAGATCGAGCACGACCGCCTCTGCGCCCGCGCCCATCGCGGTGACGGCCGCGCCGCGGTCGCCCGCTGCCGCAAGCCGGCTCGCATCGGCGCCCGCCGCGCGAGCGACGACGTCGCGGCCCACGTCGGGCTGCATGCCCACCGGCTCGTTCACGCCCGCGTCGATCACGACGACCTCGACGCCCCGCGCCTGCAGCTGCTCGCGCAGGAAGGCATACTCGACACCCTTCGTGTCGAGCGTGCCGAGCAGTACGACGGTCGCCACTAGACCCTTTCCGTGAGCGGCTCGACGCCGAGGTAGCGGCGCTGCAGCTCCATGTC
>JBBSEJ010000016.1:0-49871 GCA_038239825.1 Gaiellales bacterium | reverse complement strand
GCGAGGTCTCGGTCGGCCCTCCCGAAGAGGTCTCCGGGGTCGCGCTCGTGACGGTGGATGTCGGAAACCCACACGCGGTCGTCGAGGGAGACCCTGCTCGCCTGCCGCACGTCGGCCCGCTGCTCGAGGTCCACGAGCGCTTTCCGAGGCGCACGAACGTACAGGTCGCCCGCACGATGGGCGATGACGTCATCGAGGCGCGGGTCTGGGAGCGCGGCGCGGGGGAGACGGCGTCATCGGGCTCGAGCGCGGTTGCGATCGCGGCGGCCTTCGGGATCTCTCCCGCGACCGTGCGGTTCCCGGGCGGAGACCTGATGGTGCGGTTCGAGGGGTCGCGGGCCTTCCTGACCGGGCCAGCCGGGCGCGCGGACTGATTCGTGCTAGATCGAGTACTCCCGCAGCGCCTGGTTCAGCGACGTCTTGCGGTCGGTCGACTCACTTCGCCGGCCGATGATCAACGCGCACGTGAGGTCATAGGTCCCGGCGGGGAACTCCTTCGGGCGCGTGCCCGGCACCACGACGGACCGAGCCGGAACGAAGCCGCGATGCTCGATCGGCGATTCACCGGTGACGTCGATGATCGGAACGCTCGCGGTCAGCGTCACGTTCGGTGCGAGCACGGCTTCGCGCCCGATCCGCACGCCCTCGACGATGATGCAGCGCGAGCCGATGAACGCGCCGTCCTCGACGATCACCGGCTGGGCTCCCGCGGGCTCGAGCACGCCGCCGATGCCGACGCCGCCGGCGAGATGCACATCGGCCCCGATCTGTGCACCCGATCCGACGGTGGCCCAGGTGTCGACCATCGTGTTCGGCCCGATCCACGCACCGATGTTCACGTACGAGGGCATCAAGACGACGCCGCGTGAGAGGAACGCCCCGTACCGCGCAACGGCGGGTGGCACGACTCGCACGCCGAGCGCTTCATAGCCGGACTTCAGCGGGATCTTGTCGTTGTAAGAAAACGGGCCGATCTCGCGCGGCTCCAGCCGACGGAGGCGGAAGTAGTCGAGGATCGCCGCCTGCACCTCGGCGTTCACGCGCCAGTCGTCACCGATCGGCTCCGCCACGCGCGCCTCGCCCGCGTCGAGCGCCGCGATCATTTCCTCGGTCGTCACAGGACCTCGCGCAGGATCACGGCCGCGCGCTCGCAGGCTTCCTGCGTCGGCACGAGTGCAAAGCGCGCGTACCCCTCGCCCGCGGCGCCGAAGAAGGAGCCGGGTGCCGCGACGATGCCGTGCTCGAGCAGCCGGCGGCAGAACGTCTCCGACGGCTCGCCGACGTCGACCCAGAGATAGAAGGTCGCTGCAGAGCCCGCAAGCCGTAGGCCCCCTGCTTCGAGCGCCGGCAAGACGACGTCGCGCTTTCGGGCGTAGAGTCCACGCACGTCTTCGACATGGCCGTCGTCCGACCAGGCCGCGACCGATGCGCGCTGCACGAACTCCTGAGGCGCCGTGCCGACGGTCGGGCGGAACCGTCGCAGAGCAGTCACGATCTCGGAGGGTGCGCACACGAATCCCGAGCGGTACCCGGTCATCGACGAGCGCTTCGAGAGGGTGTTGAAGACCACGATGTTGGCACGGTTCGCGACCTGGAGAGCCGACACCGGCGGCTCGTCGAACCAGAGCTCCGAGTAGGCCTCGTCGGAGCAGACAAGGAAGTCATGTTCTCGGGCTCGTTCGGCGAGCTCCTCGTAAAACGAGAGCGGCGCGACGGCCCCGGTGGGGTTGTTCGGGTAGCAGACCCAGAACATCGCGAGGTCGTCCCATGCGTCGAACGCGTCGAGATCGGGCAGCCAGCCGGACGACTCTTTGAGCGGAACGGTCGCGACGACGCCTCCCGCGAACATCGCGCCGCGCTCGTAGACCGGATACGCAGGCTCGGGAATCGCCACCAGCCGCTTCTCGCCGAGCGCGAGCTGTGCGAACGAGAAGATCGCCTCCTTCGAGCCGAGCGTCGGCACGAGCTCGCGGTCCGGATCGACACTCACGTCGAAGCGGCGGTCGAGCCACCCCGCGATCGCCTGACGAAGCTCCGGCAGCCCGGTGGCGCGCGGGTACGAGGAGACCACGTCCACCGAGTCGAGCATCGCCTCACGGATGAAGGCCGGTGTCACCTCGCGAGGGTCGCCCATGCCGAAGTCGATCAACTCGATGCCTCGGGCACTCGCCTCAGCCTTCCAGTCGTCGAGACGCGCGAAGGGATATTGCGCCAGACCGGCAAGGACGGGGGAGAGCTGCACGACTAGACGCTACCGAGCAGGAACCGCCGCAGAGCGTCGTACGTTCGCCCGAGCTCGTCGATCTCGACCCGCTCGTCGACGGCATGGGCGTAGCGCGTCCCGCCCGGCCCGAGATTGAGAGCGTCGAGGCCCCGGGCCGAGAAGTCGGCGACGTTCGTCCAGGCCTGCTTCGGCTGGACGTCGAAGGATCCCGCGCGGCGCAACTCCTCGACGATCGTCGACCCCGCGGCGACATGGGCAGGCGGTGCGTTCGAGAGGATCTCGACGTCGCGGCCGACCAGTGCGCGAACGCGAGCCTCCGCGTCGTCCGGTGTGCGATCAGGCGCGTAGCGGAAGTTGATGATTGCCTCGGCACGGGCGGGAATGACATTCGACGCGATCCCGGCATTGAGCTGCGTCACGGAGATCACCTCGCGGAACACGAGCCCGTCGATCTCGACATCGTGCGGCTCCGCCTCCAGGACTCCCGCGAGCCCACCGAGCGCCAGTCGAATCGCGTTCACTCCGAGCCAGGGTCGCGCCGAGTGCGCGGAGGTGCCCTCGAACGTGACACGCACGTTCAGGTTCCCGAGGCAGCCGAGCTGCACCGTGTTGTCGGTCGGCTCGAGGCAGACGACGAGCTTCGCCTCGCCGATCAGCGGCGCGCGCTCGAAGATCGCAGGAAGCGGGTTCTCGGCCGGCCCGATCTCCTCGCGCGGGAAGAAGAGCAGCCCGAGGTCGTAGGCCAGCTCGGGCTCGACCGCGCTCCGCCCCGCGACCCAGTGCGCGAGCTCGACCATCACCGCGAGCCCGCCCTTCATATCACTCGCACCGAGACCGACGACTGCGCCGCCCTCGATCCGGCCCGGCAGGTTCCCCTGGGCGGGAACCGTGTCCGTGTGCCCCGCGAGCAGGACGAGTGGCTTCCCGGCTCGGTGTGCGTAGAGCAGCGTCTCGCCGTCGTCGAACGCCGCGCGCATCGGCACTTCGCTGCACAGGTAATCGTGGAGCGCGGCCTCCGCCCTGGACTCGGAAGGGATGTCGACGAGCGCAAGCGTCCGTGCGGCGAGTGCCGGAATCATGTCGGAAGAGGGCATAATCGGAGCGATGATCCCACGTACCCCGGAGCCCGAGCGCGGGTTCGTCCTCGCGGTGCTGGCTCAGGGTGTGGATCCCGACGAAGAGCTGGCCGAGGTGAGGGAGCTCGCACGCACGGCCGGCGTCGAGCCGGTCGGCTCGGTGGTGCAACATCGCGCTCAACCGGCGAACCGGACGTACGTCGGCAAAGGGAAGATCGAGGAGCTGAAAGAGCTCTTCAAGCGCGCCGATGCAGAGAGCGTGATCGTCGACGGCGAGCTCGATCCTTCGCAGCAGCGCTTCCTCGAGAACGCACTCGACGCGCGTGTCGTCGACCGGACACAGCTGATCCTCGACATCTTCGCCCAGCACGCAACGTCGGCCGAGGGGAAGCTTCAGGTCGAGCTCGCCCAGCTCGAGTACAACCTCCCGCGCATGCGCGGCATGTGGAAGCACCTCGAGCGCCTCGGTGGCGGTACGGGCGCCCTCGGCGCCGGGGTCGGCACCAGGGGCCCGGGCGAATCCCAGCTCGAGACCGACCGCCGACTCGCTCGTCACCGGATTTCGGTGCTGCGAAAGCGCCTCGACGACGTGAAGAAGCAGCGGGCGACGCAGCGCAAGGAGCGACGCCGCAACGCAACACCCACGGTCGCGCTCGCCGGCTACACGAACGTCGGGAAGTCGACCCTGCTGAACGCGCTCACCGGCTCGGAGGTCTCCATCGAGAATCGCTTGTTCGAAACGCTCGACCCGACCACGCGAGGCTTCGAGCACGAGGGCCGTCGCTATCTGCTCACGGACACCGTCGGCTTCATCCGCCGCCTGCCGACACAGCTTGTAGAGGGCTTCGCCTCGACGCTCGAGGAGACCCTGCTCGCCGACATGGTGCTCCACGTCGTCGACGCGTCGGCTCCGGACGAGGAACAGGACAGGCAGGTGGGCGCGGTCGACGACGTGCTGCGCGAGATCGGCGCAGGCGAGTTGCCCGTCGAGATCGTCCTGAACAAGATCGACCGCGTCGATCCCCTCGGACGCCGGCGGATCGGCAACCGGTTTCCGTCGGCACCGCAAGTCTCCGGGCTCACCGGCGAGGGCATCGAGGAGCTGAAGGGCGAGCTTGCGCGCCGGTTCGAGAATCGCTGGGAGCGCGTCCGCCTGCTCGTCCCTTACGCGAACGGCGACCGGCTGTCGGAGCTCTACGCTCTCGGGACGCCGATCGAGGAGCGCGAGGACACACCGGAGGGGGTGCTCCTGATCGCGCGACTTCCGCGGCGTGACCTCACTCGCTTCGCGCAGTACCTGATTGCGGATGCAACCTCCTCGGGCCAGGAGACGGCCTGATCGAGCTGCGCGTGAAGAGGCTGAGGGCAGACGCGGTGGTGCCCGTGCGCGCATACACGGGCGATGCGGGCTTCGACCTGGCGGCCTGCGAGCGCGTCGAGCTCACACCCGGCGAGCGGGCGCTCGTCGCGACCGGGCTCGCGGTGGCGATTCCCGATGGCTACGCAGGGTTCGTCCAACCGCGGTCGGGGCTCGCCGCCGGGCACGGCATCTCGATCGTCAATACACCCGGCCTCATCGACGCCGGTTACCGCGGCGAGCTTCAGGTGGCCCTTCTGAACACGGACCTCCGTGAGACGTTCGTCGTGGAGCCGGGCATGCGGATCGCCCAGCTCGTCGTCCTGCCGGTACCGAACATCGCTCTTGTCGAGGTGGACGAGCTCCCCGTGAGCGAGCGCGGGGAGCGCGGCTTCGGTTCATCCGAGCGGTGACGGAACCACGCATCCGCGTCTCGGCGATCCTGCTCTGGCAAGGACGCGTTCTCCTCTGCCGGCAGGAGAAGCCCGGCAAGGAGTACTGGCTGCTGCCCGGGGGCGGAGTCGATGTGGGGGAGTCGTTGATCGAGGCCCTCCGACGCGAGTTGCGCGAAGAGCTCGGGATCTCGGTCGACGCGCAGTTCGAGGGACCGGTCGCTATCGTCGACTCGATCGCACCGAAAGCGAGCCTCCAGCGTAAGCACGTCGTCCACATCATCTTCGCGGCGGACCTCTCGCACCGGTCGCTGCATGACGTCGAGACGAAGGACGCGGCCGTCAAGGGTGCGCGCCTCTTCTCCGACGATGAGCTCGGAGACGTCGTCGTCCATCCGCCGATCAAGCGATTTCTGACGCGCTGGCAGCCGGGCGACCCGGCGGTCTACCTCGGCACGCTCTGGGCACGCTGACCGATCTGTGTTCTAGTGTCGCCGTCATGGCCGTGGCAGTCGAAGCGAGCGCGCCCGCCGCCGAGCGGTCCCGTGGCGTGATCGTCCCGGTGCGCGGCCTGCCGATCGTCGCGCTCGTGCTCGTCGGCGTCGTCGTCGCGATCGCGCGCGATGCGCGCTGGGGGCTCGTGTTCTGCCATGTCGTCGGCGGAGGGCTCTGGACGGCGATCGACCTCTTCGTCGGCTTCGTCGTCGGGCCGATCATCGGCCGCATGTCGATCCCGGCGCGCGTCGAGTTCTCGATGCGCTTCATGCCGAAGATGCTTCTGATCATGCCGACGATCGTCACGATGACGCTCGCCGCGGGCTTCCAGCTCGCACGGCAGGACGGGTTCCTCGACACGTCGAATCCCAGGCACGGCTGGGTCGTCGGCTCGTTCTTCGTCGTCGGGGTGATGGCCGTGATCGCCCTCGCCTACCTCGAGCCTGCGAACGTCGCAGTGCTGTTCGAGTTGCGAAAGCCGGAGCCCGACGGCCGTGTGATCGAGAAGCTGAGGCGTCGGTTCGTCTACACGGCCGGCATCACCGGCGTGATGCAGGTCGCCACCCTCGTGATCATGACGAGGCTCGTCAGTTGACCGCCACCGCGCACACCTCGAGTGGCTCGAGCCCGTTCGACCGCCGTCTGCCGCCGGTGACCGAGATCGGAGCGCTCTCGATGGTCGTAATCGCAGGCGGGGTCATCTACCTCGCCGCGTACCTGCCGAAGCACGCGCCCCTGGGAATCGCAGTCATCTTCCTCGTCGTCGCCACCGCCCTGCAGATCGCGAATGCGTTTCTCCTCTCGCGCCTCGACGACTTCGCCTGGGATCGCTTCTTCCAGGTCGGCAAGTGGGCCCTCCTCGCCTATGCCCTGATCGCCGGGATGATCGAGTTCGCGTTCGTCTTCGACAAGACGCGTGGCGGCCAGCTCATCGTCATGCGCTGATGCTCGCGTTGTTCATGTTGAACGTCCCGGTCTTGATCGCGTTCACCGTTGCGCGGTATCAGCGCACGGACTGACCAGGCTATGAGAACCGGCCGCCTCGGGCCCGGGCGCGCGCAGCCGACACCGCGTGGGCCTCGCGCTCGAGCGCGTCCTCGAGCGGTGCGAGCTCGACGGCCTCGGCCGATCGACTCGCGTGAGCGAGGGCCTCGCCGAGCAACCGGTCTGCGAACCAGGCGTTCCGCGGCAGGAGCGGGCCGTGCAGGTAGGTGCCGTACACCCGGCGGTAACGGCAGCCCTCCTCGTGCGAGGCTCCGTCGTTCCCGAAGCCCGCGACGACGTGGCCAAGCGGCTCGGCACCCTCGTCCAGCAGCGTCTGTCCGGCGTGGTTCTCGAATCCCGCGAGCGTGCGGCCGGCCCATCCGCATTCGAGGAGCACGTCGCCGATCATCCGCCGCTTGCCTGCGACGGTCTGCAACGGCAGGATCCCGACACCCGGCTGGTCCTCACCGCTCACGTCGCGGTAGAAGCGCCCGAGGAGCTGATAGCCGCCGCAGACGGCGAGAAGCGCAACGTCGCCCTCTACCGCCTCGCGCAGCGCATCGGCCTTCGTCACGAGGTCGTGCGCGACGAGTGCCTGCTCGCGGTCCTGGCCACCGCCGACGTAGAAGAGGTCAACATCGCCCGGCAGGCGATCTCCCATCCCAACGTCCTGCACGTCGAGCTCGTGACCCCGCGCTCTCGCCCGCGCGGCCAGCACCGCGATGTTGCCTCGATCGGCATAGATGTTCAGGTAATCCGGATACAGATGACCGACGCGGATCTTCACGCCGCGGGCTCCCAGTAGTCCTTCACGTGACCGCGGCCCGCGACGATCCGTCGGAGCGCCAGCATCGCCGTGTAGGTCGGGAGAAGCGTCAGCTCACCACCAGGTGGCGTCAGCTCGAGCCCCCGGTCGAGCGCGGCCTCGAGCGACGGGACGACGTCGATCCGTTCGCGCGGCATGCCGCCGTAGGCGAAGCGCAGGGCGAGCTCGGCCGCGCGCGAGCCGGTTGCGACCAGACGGTCGAGGCCGGCGAGGAGCGGCTCGAAGTCGACATCCCAGATCCAGGAGACGTCCCGGCCGTCCGCGATGGCGTCGTTCAGGGCGACCACCGCCACCTTCGGCGGAGCACCTTCGACGAGGGTCCGGACGGCCTCGTTCGCGCCGGCAGGGTTCTTGATCAGCAGGATGAGGACCCGGCGGTCACCGATCGCAATCCGCTCGAAGCGCCCGAACGCCGCCGAGAACCGCTCGAGGCCGGCTTTCACCTCCGCGACGGAAATGTCGAGCGCCAACGCAAGCGCCGCGGCGCCGAGCGCGTTGTAGACGTTGTACAGACCCGGGAGGGCGAGATCGATGCGAACGGCGCGGCCGGTCGCGTGGAGCGTGAAGGAGGCTCCGGTGAGTCCATGCAGCTCGATCTCGCGGGCCACGATCTCGAGCGGCGGCCGCGCGTGCCCACAGTTCGGGCAGCGGTAGTCCCCGAGATGACCGACGTAGGCGGCGGTGTACACGTACGGCGTCCCGCAACGGAGGCAGTACTTCGAATCGGCCGCGTGCTGGAGCGCCGGTCGTGCGAGGCGCGGATCGTCGACTCCGAAGACGATCGATGAGTCGTGCAAGCGGGCGAGGTCGCCGACCTGCGGGTCGTCGCCGTTCACCACCAGGAGAGCATCGGGGAGGTCGGCGACGGCCTTCCGCCAGCGAGCCGCGACGAGCTCGAGCTCCCCGTAGCGGTCGAGCTGGTCCCGGAACAGATTCCCGAGCAGCAGAGCCTTGGGATGGACGCGCCGGGCGACCTCCGGGAGGGCGGCCTCGTCGACCTCGAAGAGGCCGAGCTCCGCGTCGGCGGACCCAAGGAGCGTGGAGGCGACTCCGGAGACGAGGTTCGCGCCCGAGCTGTTGTGGGCTACCCGAATCGTCGGTCGCAGGATCTCCGCGACCATCGCCGTCATCGTCGTCTTCCCGTTGGTCGCCGAGACGAGGACCGACCCCTCGGGAAGCCGGCCGGCCAGCCGGTCGATCGCTCCGGGGTCGAGCTTCCACAGGAGCTTCCCCGGCAGCGTGGTACCGCCCCCGCGACCCGCGATGCGCGAGAGCGCACCGGCGGCGCGCACAGCCGCGGCTTCGAGGGCGAGCGGGAGCGGGGGGCGCATCGCGGCGAACCGTACCGAGACCGTCTCTACACAGGCTTCACTTGTGATTCGTCCAATCTGCTCTACCATTCTTGGTATGGCTCGGAAGCCCTATCGCGCGGTCGCGAACATCGATCCTGGCGAGCTTGCCGCGTTCCAGGCGGGCATCCGCCGCCGCTACAGCGACGAGCAGATCCTGCGCGAGTTGCGGGACTCGGCGGGGAGGCTCGGCCGCTCGCCGACGATGAAGGAGTTCGCAGCCGATCCGGTCGCGCGCGTGCACCCTCAGACCGTGATCGAGCACTTCGGCACCTGGAACGCCGCAAAACGCGCCGCCGGCCTCATGCCCCGGCGATTTGCGACCCGCGAGGAGCTCGTGGGCGAGCTCCGACGGCTCGGCGCCGAGCTCGGCCGGACGCCGACCGCGCGCGACCTCGACGAGCGTCGCGGCACCATCCCGTCGAAGTCGCTCTACTGGCACACCTTCGGCTCGCTCGCTCTCGCACTGCGAGAGGCGGGCTTCGACGTGGCGGTGGGGGAGGAGCGTCTGGAGCGGGCCGTCTCACAAGGTGCGGCCCTCGCCCGCCGGATCGGCCGTCTGCCGAAGTTCGGCGACTGGAACGAGGCCCGACGTGCCGATGCCTCGATGCTCACCGAGTGGCAGGTCTACCGGATGTTCGAGTCGCGCCGCGGGGCGTGGGCGACGTTCCAGTTCCTCGTCAGCAAGCGCCTCGTCGAAGACGGTGCGACGGTCGACCGCGACGGCTCGGTCTCGTAGCGCCGCTGCGGGCGTCCTGGCGTGAAGGCGCTCGCCCAGTCTCCGCGCGCACGGTGCCGAGCTGGGCGCTCGCAGAATCCCGCTCGCCCCCTACCGATCACCGGAGACGACCGCCGTCCGGTCAAGAGCCTGCAGGTTTGCAGTCGGCTCACGCGACAGCGGCGAGTGCCGCGAGGCGGCGCAGGCAGAAGTCCCGTTCCTGCGGTGCGCGCACCGACGGCAGCGGATCGTGCTCGAAATACGCGAGGTCGGGGACGAAGCGCTCCTCCAGGGTGATCGAGCCGTTCTCGAGCCCGAAGAGCGTCCCCTCCGACACCTCGCGCTTGCGCAGCCGGATGCGGCAGTAACGCTCGACCACCTCGAGCGCCACCCGGGTCGAGGCGAAGAAGACACCGTCGCGGCCCCCACCGACCCAGAGCGGCCGGCCCGTGCCGCGGGCGATGAAGACGACCCCGGGCTCGCGTTCGTCGATCCAACCGGTCGCCATCGCGCCGCGCAGTGGCTCGAGTGCGTGCGCGTCGTTCCGCGAGTGGGCGGCGATCGCGAAGATCGCTTCCGAGTCGACGGTCATCCGAGGCTCGGCGCGCGCGCAGGAGTGGGGGGCAAGCAGCTCGTCGTCGTTCAGGATGATCCCGTTGTGGATCCCCACCACCGGGCCGTGGCGCACCGGATGGTTGTTGGCCGCGATCGACGGATGTCCCTTCGTGTAGTCGCGAACATGCACGAGAAGTTGATTCGCCTTCTCGGGCACCGAGACGCGCTCGAGGAGCTGCGACGCCGGCGTGCGCTGCTTCACCACCGTCGGGTAGATCTCGGTGGGGTCGCGGTAGGCATACCCGACCGCGTCGGCCCCGCGCTCGGCGATCGCGGCGAGCAGGGACTGCGCAGCCAGAGTTCGCTCGATGCTCGAGCGTGGACGAAGGCTGTATCCCGCGATGCCGCACATGAAAACGATCCTACGAGTCCTAGACGGCATCGGGACGCATTTGTTGAATCCCTGCATACGTCTTTTTACATCTCAAGGCGGGCGCTCCTGCCGCCGATAGAAAGGGCGTGGAGCATCCCGCCCCCGAGCAAGCGTTGGACCTGGACAGTGCCGAGCCCGTGCTCGAGCTCTTGCCGGCACTCGATTCGACCGACGAGCCGGACGAGGAAGAGGAGCCGGACAACGCGTTCCTCAGCGAGACCGACCGCCTCCAGAGCTCCGACCCCCTGAAGCTCTATGTGCGCCAGATCGGAGACGGCCGGCTCCTGACGCCGTCCGAGGAGCGCGAGCTCGCCCGCCGCAAGGACCTCGGCGACGAAGCCGCCAAGCGCCGCCTGATCGAGTGCAATCTGCGCCTCGTGATGTCGATCACCCGCAACTACACGAAAGCGGGCGTTCCGCTGCTCGATCTGATCCAGGAAGGGAACATGGGCCTGATCAGGGCGGTCGAGAAGTTCGACTACAAGATGGGCTACAAGCTCTCGACGTATGCGACCTGGTGGATCAGGCAGGCGGTCACGCGTGCGCTCGCCGACCAGGGACGCACGATCAGGCTCCCGGTTCACGTCGCCGAGCAGGTGCGCCGCGCGCACCGCGCGCGCCGTGTCCTGACGCAGAAACTCAATCGCGACCCGACGCTCGAGGAGATCGCGAAGGAATCGGGCATGCCGGTCGAGCGGATCCGCGAGCTCCATGAGCTCGTCGAGGATCCGGTCTCGCTCGAGACTCCGGTGGGGGACGGCGAGAGCATGGTTGCCGACATGATCGAGGATCAGAAGTCCGAGTCACCCGATGGCGCGAGCGCTGCGCTCGCGCGGACGGCAGACCTCTCCGAGGCGATCGAACGGCTCAACCCCCGAATGAAACACGTCGTCCTGCGTCGCTTCGGCCTGGACGGGCAACCGCCGCAGACACTCGAGGACGTCGGCAACGACCTCGGCATCACACGCGAGCGGGTACGCCAGCTCGAGACACGCGCGTTGCGCGAGCTCCGGACGGTCGCTCCCGGGCTTGAGCTCTACCTGCAGGCTTAGTTCACTCCGGCCTCAGCCGGAGAAGCTGACCGACTTCATCTCGTGCAGCGTCGAGAGCCGGGTCAGCGCCTCGACCTCGATCTGCCGGACGCGCTCGCGCGTGAGCCCGAGCCGGCGACCGATGTCCTCGAGCGTCTTCGGCTCGGCGTCGTCGAGCCCGTAGCGGAGGATCACCACCGACCGATGGCGCTCGGGCAGGGACTGCAGCGCGTCCGCGAGCGTCTGTGAGCGGAGTGAGTCCTCGACGAGCTCCTCGGGAAGCGGGTCGCTGCCGGAGACGAAGTCGCTGAGCGTGGCGTCGTCGGACTCGCCGACGGGCGCGTCGAGCGACGTCGACGCACGCGCGGCCGCACGAACCTCGATCGCCTGCTGGAGCGGGAGGTTCGCCTCGTCGGCGATCTCGTCGAGCGTCGGCTCGCGGCCGAGCTGGGTCCACAGCGAGCGCTCGGCCCGGTTCATCTTCTGCAATCGCTCGACGATGTGCACCGGCATGCGGATCGTCCGCGCCTTGTCGGCGAGCGCGCGGGCGACGGCTTGCCTGATCCACCAGGTGGCGTAGGTGGAGAACTTGTAGCCGCGCCGCCAGTCGAACTTCTCGACGGCGCGGATGAGGCCGAGCGTTCCCTCCTGAATCAGGTCGAGGAACGGCAGGCCCTGGTTGCGATAGTTCTTCGCGATCGAGACGACGAGCCGCAGGTTCGACTGGATCATGGAGGTCTTCGCCGCCGCATCGCCGGCCTCGATCTTCTTCGCGAGCGCGACCTCCTGCGCGGCGGTCAGGAGCGAGTGACGCCCGGCCTCGCGCAGGAAGAGCTGCAGGGCGTCAGTCGTCGTCTCCCAGGTGATCTGGAGCGGTGCCGCAGGCAGTTCCGGCTCGGGTAGCGGCTGGGGCGTCGTCTCGCCGTCCTCGTCGATGTCGTTCACGACGTCGATCGAGCGCGTCTCGAGCTCACGGTGCAGCGAGTCGATCTCGGTCGGGTCGAGAGCGAGCGGCTCGAGGACATCGTTCAGCTCGGATTGCAGGAGCGTTCCACGCTCCTCGGCCGCATCGACGACACCGCGAAGCTCGTCGCTCAGGAGCAGGATGTCCGTCTCCGTCGGCACTCAAGAAACCATCTAGCCGCCCGGCCGCACATCAAAACCCGGCCTCCGCCCCGACGCCAACTCGAATGCACGATAAGAGGTGTTACGTCAAGTTGAGCGAGAAGCATGAATCGCACGCGCGCCGCCCTGCCTCGACGGCGTCGGGATCCGTCCACAGCGTTCTCCCCAGCTTGGTCACGAAAGCCGTGGAAATGTGGACAATACGCGGGCCGCAAAGAGCGATCTTTTCCTCGCGCGCATCCTTGCGCCGACTGTCCGCCCGGGATACGTTGGTCGAGCACCGAGCACGGAGCGCAAGTAGGTCGAAGCCGCTCCCGAGGGCCGTAGGCGGAAGCCGAAGGTTCACGGGGAAGGTGGACGAAAGCGCAACCGGCTCGGTGAATTTTTTTGGTCCGACCCCTTTCGAGTGTGAAGCGCGAATCGCTAATCAGGGCTGCGCACAGCGAAGTATTCGCAAATTGCGCCCTTCACGCTTCGACGACCCTTGCGCCGGGTCGTTCCACCCCCTAGGTTGGCTCTTGCACCGAGCACGGAGCGCAAGTAGGTCGAAGCCGCTCCCGAGGGCCGTAGGCGGAAGCCGAAGGTTCACGGGGAAGGTGGACGAAAGCGCAACCGGCTCGGTGAATTTTTTTGGTCCCGAATCGACTAGCATCGACTCCGCGTGCTGCATCTACGACCACCCTCGATCGACCACGGCGTCACGTCGTTTCTCTGGGGGCTCTTCTTCGGCCTCCTGATCTGGCTCGGCGGGAGCATGCTCGGCTTCTCGAGCGGGATCACCTTCATCATCGGCGCCGTCGCGGGCTTCCTCGCGTTCATCTTCGTCCGGGTCTACGGCGAGGACGAGCCAAGAAGGCCCTGAGGGCCCGAGAGCGCGACGACGAGCAGCCGCGCCAGGTCACCGCCGATCTCTTGCTGGAGACGGTCGTAGGCAGTCGGGCGGTCGGTGCCAACCGATGCGCAATGAGCGAGGAGAAGCTCGATTCCCCGTTGGGGATGCGGCGTGAGTGCGGTCATCGGAAGCTTCAGCAGGTATCGACGACCGGTCGAGCGAGCACATCCCTGGCGGGAGTGAATCGCTATTCGATTGCTAGGCGACGGGCGTCGAAGGATCCCGACCAGAGCTCGGCCTGGAACTCTTCGAGCGTCGCCGAGTGGTCGTAGGCGAAGAGATGCTCGACCACCCCCACCTCGCGATCGTTCACGAACGGCACGTCCACGTGCGCGCGCGAGACGAGGTTGATCGACACCTTGTCGCAGACGGGGCAGCGCACCGCGAGGCCGACCTGGTCGCCCGACAGCGCCGGTGCCAGCAACCTGAACGCCGACGGGTAGACCGGCCTCGGCCGCTCCTCCGGCCAGCAGTAAAAACTCCATGGCCACTCCCCCGCGTTGATCCGTCGTGCCGCGAGGTCACCGAGCTCGGACGCGAGCTCCTCGACGCGCGAGGTCATGAGATTCAGGAAGGGCGTCGAATCCTGCAATCCGAGCGGCGCCCAGTCGAGGTCGTCGTGCGTGACGAGCGCAGGATGCTCACCGCCGCACCCACACGCGAACTCGACGCGGTAGACCGAGGGATGGTGCGCGCCGGGAAGCTGATCGAGCCGGCGGAACCGCGACAGCCGCACGTGCGTCTCCCCGTGCGCCGGGCACGAGAACGTGTACCTGCTCGTCAGTGCGTCGTACATGCCAGCTCTCTTATCGGACGATTCGGACGCGACATGACATCCGATTGCCCGTTTGCGCGCGTCAATACTCGATTAGCGCGTGCAGATCGCAGTCGGCGAGCCGTTCTCGGCCCCCGAGGAAGGTCAGCTCGATGATGAAGCACGCGCCGACGACCACGCCTCCGAGCCGGCGCACGAGGCCGTTGATGGCCTCGACCGTCCCGCCTGTCGCGAGGACGTCGTCGTGGACGACGACCCGCGCGCCGGGCTTGATCAGCTCCGGGTGGAGCTCGAGGGAGTTCGAGCCATACTCGAGGGTGTATGACGCGCTGACGGTCTCGGGGGGCAGCTTGCCCGGGCGGCGCGCGGGCACGAAGCCCACGCCGACCTCGCGGGCGATCGCGGCGCCGAGGATGAAACCACGCGCTTCGGCCCCGAGCACGAGGTCACAGTTCTTCAGCTTCACCCACTCGGCGAGATCCGTGACCGTCTGCCGCAACGCTTCGGCGTCGGCGAGGAGCGGCGTGAAGTCCTTGAACCCGACGCCGGGTGTCGGGAAATCCGGCACCTCACGGATCTTCGAGCGCAGATCGATCGTCACTGGGCGAAGTCTCGCAGGTCGCGCCAGAAGAGCAGCGACGTGAGCTCGCTCGCTAGCTCTGCGAGCTGTTGCAGGTCGCGCAGGCCCTGCGCACGCCGCTCCGGGCTGCGCCCGCGCAGAGACGTGGCGACGAGCTGCTCGAGCAGCGACGCCTGTCGTCCGGCAGCTGTCCGAAACGTCCTCAGGTGGCGAGGATCGACGCCGTAACGGACGAGTTGAGCGCACGTTGCGGCCACGTCGGCGTCCGACTCCGGGTAGCGCTTGTCCGCACCACTTCCGCGCGCGGAGATGAGGCCGAACTCGTCAAGCTCTTTGGCGAGCTCTCGGTTGATCCCGGCGCGAGTGCACAGCTCCTCCAGGCCGATCTCCTCCTCCCCCGCTCCGAGCGCCGCCGGACGCCTGCGTTTGCGTTCCTTGGCACCTGGCGCGTCGAGCGCGTCGCGGATCACCCGCAGCGGCAAGAACTCGTCGCGTTGCAGCCGGAGGATCACTTCGAGACGGTCGACGTCCTCTGCACTGAAGAGCCGGTAGCCGCCCTGGGTGCGCGAGGGCGTCACGAGGCCCTCGTCCTCGAGGTAGCGAATCTTCGAGATCGAGATGTCCGGGAACTCCTCGCCCAGGCGCCGTACGACCTCCCCGATGCGCAGGAGACGCTCGCGGCTCGGCTGGCGTGCCGTCGAGGTCATGCGATGAACGTCATCCGGTATTTGCCGATCTGCAGCTCGTCGCCGTTCGAGAGCGGCGCGCTGTCGATACGGTGGCGATTCACGAACGTGCCGTTGAGCGAACCTTCGTCCTCCACGAAGAAGCCTCCGTCACGCTGCACGAGCACCGCGTGATTGCGCGAGACCGTGACGTCGTCAAGGAACACGTCGCAGTCGGGGGAGCGCCCGATGCGCATGCGCTCGGAGGTCGGCTTGAAGCTCTCCCCCGCCCGACCACCGCCCGCACGGACGACGAGTGCCGGCCCTTCGAGACCGACCACGGGGTCATGCTCGAGATCGGCGATCTCCTCGGAAGAGAAGGTCTGAGTCGTCTCACCCGACGACTCGCCTTTCGCGAGTAGGGCGCCACACCGCGAGCAGTAGTTTGCGGACTCGGGGTTCTGGAATCCGCACTCGGCGCAGTAGACGACACTCACCCTGCTGCCCGCTCGGTCGAGCCGACGCCCGAGGCCGCTCGCTTCGCCCGGCCCGCGGTCATGAAGGCGGCGCAGCCTTTCCGGTCAGGATCTCGGTCAGCCGGTCGACGTCGACCTCGTCGAGCACGCTTCGGCCGCCCGAGCGCTGCAGCCTCGCCACGAGCTCCGCTCGGAGAATGTCGATCTTCCCGTGCAGCAGGCGGCGCTGGTAGCTCACCTCACGCTCCTTCCGCTGGGAATCGTCGATCAGGCTTTTCAGGTCGGCGTCGGAAAGCGAGCCCAGATCCGGAAGCGGTTCCACGTTTGGCGCCTTTCGTTGTCGTAGGTCTCAGGCATTCCAGCAGAGGACGCAGGAACCGTCAACCTCAGGTTAAGGGTTTAGCTCCGCGCGCCGACCCCGTCTCGTTCGATCACCTCCGTCACGATCCTGCGTAGATCCTCCTCGAGCTCGTCCGAGGCACCCGCGGACTCGCCCTCCGCGTAGATGTGGATCAGCGGCTCGTCCTGGTCCGGCAGCACCTGCACCCAGCCACGTTCGTCAAAGATCTTGATCCCGTCCAGGAGGTCGACGTTGGCATCCGAGTAGCGTTCGTTCAGGACGCGCATCACCATCCCCTTGAGCGCCCACGAGCACGGAACCTGCTTATGGATGAGCGTCGAGCGTGGCAGCTCGGCGACCAGCTCCGACAGCGGCCGCTGCACCGGGGCGAGCAGCTCCAGGAGCTTGCACAGCGAGGCGATTGCGTCGTAGGCGGGCAGGAAATCCGGGAAGACGTAGCCGCCCCCCACTGCACCGCCGAACAGCACGCCGTCGGTCGCGGCCATCCGCGTGAGGTCGGGCAGCGAGACGGGAGTGCGGACGATCTCGATCCCCTCCCCTGCGACGCTCTCGACCTGACTCGTCGTGTTGATCGGAACGACCACCTTGCCGCGCTGTCCGCTCGAGGCGACGAGCGAGAGGTAGAGCAGGAGCGCCTGCTCCGCCGGGAGGTCATACCCGAGCTCGTCGATCAGGTAGATACGCTCGGCCGACCGGTCGAAGACCGCGCCGAAGTCGGCGTTGACGGCGGCAACCAGACGCTTGGCCTGCTGCATCGTCTCGTGCAGGCGTACGGGGCCGGACGAGGCATCGGATTCGAAGGCATGGGCGGTCACCGCCTCTACCCCGAGCGGGCCGAGAACGAGCGGCAGCACATAGCTGCCCGCCGAGTAGCCGTAGTCGACCACGATTCGGAAGCCACGTCCGTGGATCGCCTCGACGTCGAGGTCGGCCAGCAGGTCGCTGGCATAGCTCTCCCGCGCGCGGGCGGGGTACGTGATTGAGGCGACGTCCGCGAAGGGAACTCGCCGCAGCTCCTGGCGGGTGTAGTGCTTCTCGATCTCCTTCTGCAGGCTGGAGGACAATGCGACGCCCGGACGCTCGAACAGGCGGATCTGCACGGCTTCCGGATCGTTCGAGGCGGCGCCGATATGGAACGCAGCGTCGTAGCCCTGCGTCTTCAGCAGATGCTTGCCGACCGGCGCCGGAAGGGTGCGCAGGTCGGCGACGTGGACGCCGGTCGAGTTCAGGCCGGAGATCAGCGCCCGCTTGATCATGCGGTAGGCGGGTGCGCTCTCGCGGCTCGCGACGACGCGGGCACCGCGCTTCAGCGCAGTGCCGAGCGCCGCACCAAACCGCAATGCCACCTCGGGTGTGAGGTCGACGTTCACGAGGCCCAGCACGCCGTCCTTGCCGAAGACCCGGGTCGTGCCACGCGATTCCCAGATCAGGCTCTCGTGGATCTGCGCACCGGACTCGACCTCCTTGTACGGATAGATCCGCACCCCCGGATAGATGACGGACTGGTCGCCGAGCGTCACCTGGTCGCCGATCGCCACGCCCTCGTGCACCCGCGCGTGCGCCCTCACGTCACATCCGCGGCCCACGATCGCGCCCTCGACCGACGCGCTGCGACCGATGTAGCAGGAGGCATCGATCACGCTCCGCGACACACGACCGCGCTCGCGCAGGGTCGTCCCCGGGCCGAGCACCGTGTACGGCCCGATGGAGGCGTCCGGTGAGACGGTGCAGTAGTTGCCGATGAACGCCGGCCCTTCCACCCCCTCGACGTCGTCGATCTCCACTCCCTCGCCGACCCAGACGTCACCGCGGATCTTCAAGCCGGAGACATTGAGGCGCACCTTCTCGTCGAGCGCGTCGAAGTTCGCTTGTCGGTACTGATCGAGGTTGCCGATGTCCTGCCAATAGCCGTCGCAGACATAGCCGTAGATGGGGCGTCCCATCTCGAGCAGCAACGGGAAGAGCTCCTTCGAGAAGTCGTAGGGCCGGTCGGTTGGGATGTGCCTGAGCACCTCCGGCTCGAGGACGTAGATCCCGGTGTTGATCGTGTCGGAGAACACCTGACCCCACGACGGCTTCTCGAGAAACCGCTCCACACGGCCGTCCTCGTCGGTGACGACGATGCCGAACTCGAGCGGGTTCTCGACCGACTTCATCCCGATCGTCACCGCCGCGCCCTTCTCCTTGTGAAACTCGACGATCTTTCCCAGGTCGATGTCGCAGAGGGCGTCGCCCGAGATGACGAGGAACGTGTCGTCCAGCCGGTCGCTGCCCAGCCGGACCGACCCGGCGGTGCCGAGCGGGCTCTCCTCGACGGAGTACTCGATGTTGAGGCCGAGATTCTCGCCGTCGCCGAAATAGGAGCGGATCGCCTGGGGCAGGAACGCAACCGTGATCACGACATCCTCGAAGCCATGCTCGCGCAGCAGCTCGAGAATGTGCTCCATGCAGGGCTTGCCGAGGATCGACACCATCGGCTTGGGCTGGTTGGAGGTCAGCGGGCGCAGACGCGTGCCTTCCCCTCCGGCCATGACGACGGCACGCATCAGTGCACCTCCTGCCGCGCCTTCACGACGTACGACCCGAGCGAGGCGAGGGCAAGCGCAACCCCGCTCCAGAAGATCCAAAGCGGCCACGCGGTCGACGGATGCGTCACGGTCGAGCAGCCGACGCCGAGGAAGAGCAGCCAGGTGGCCGCCTTGCCGAGGGTGTTCACCTCGAACCTGTATCCGCGCCGAACCATGATGGGCGTCAGCGCCATCAGCGCGAGGTCTCGCAGGGGGATCGCGAGGGAGACGAACGGGAGCCTGCCCGCATGCCACTCGAGCACGACGGCGATGCCGATCATCAGCCGGTCGGCGAGCGGATCGGCGATCTGCCCGAACGGTGACTCCACGTGCCAGCGCCGGGCAAGGAAACCGTCGACCTGGTCGGTGATGCCCGCGACGAGGAAGATCGTGCCGCCGACCCAGCTCCGACCACCGGTCGAGACGAGGATCGCGATCACGAAGGGCGGGATCAGCCCGAGCCGGAGAATCGTCAGGGCATTCGGAAGCTGGGCACGAGGCCCGGTCACGGCGTTTGCGGAGACGGTGCCGATGGTCACGCTGACAGGATACGGCGGTGGTGCAGCCGCTGACGATCCCCGGATTCGTGAATGCGCACTGTCACGCGTTCCAGCGCGCGCTGCGAGGGCGCTCGCCGGGCCATGACTTCTGGGCCTGGCGCGACGGCATGGTTGCCCTGGCCGAGTCGCTCACCGTCGGCGAGATCCGCCGCGAATACGCCGAGGTCTACCGAGAGCTGCGGGCGAACGGCTTCACCGCCGTCGGCGAGTTCCACTATCTCGGGCCGGACGAAGCCCGGGCAGCTGCGGCGGCCGCGGCGGACGCAGGAGTCGAGTTCGTCTGCCTCTATGCCTGCTATCTGAGGGGCGGTAGCCCGCGCTTCCGTCAGGAGTCGGTCGCGGACTACCTCAGCGAACTCGAGGCGCTACGTGCGGAAGGCATTCGCGTGGGGGTCGCCCCCCACTCGGTGCGCGCGTGCCCCGGTGATGCCCTTCGCGAGCTCGGCCGGTACGCCCTCGAGCACGACCTGCCGCTGCACATCCACGCCGACGAGCAGCCCCGAGAGATCGAGGAGTGCCTCGCCGAGCACGGATTGCGACCGATCGCGCTTCTCGCCCGCCTCGGCTGCCTCGGCCCCCGCACCACCGTCGTGCACGCCACGCATGCCGACGGGAACGAGCTCGATCTGCTGCGCGACGCCGGCGCGCGGATCTGTGCGTGCCCGACGACCGAAGCGAACCTCGGCGACGGATTCCTCCCCGTCGCTCGCATCTGCCACCGCGAGATCGGCATCTGCATCGGCTCCGATTCGAACGTCCGCATCGACCCGCTCGAGGAGCTGCGCGAGCTCGAGGGTATCGCCCGCCGCCAGTCCGGCACACGTGGCGTCATCTCGCTCGACTCACTGCTCGCCTTCGGCTCGGACGAAGGCGCCGCCGCACTCGGGCTCGACTCCTGGCCCGACGCGACGGTCGACCTCGACCACCGGCAGCTGCGCGCCGTCGATGAGGCAGGCGTCTACGAAGCCTTGGTCTTCAGCTGCAGCGGCGACGTCTTCCGGACGACGTGAGCCCAGTAGCGTGTTCGGTTCAGATACGCGGTCTCGGCGGCGACTCCGTGCGTTCCCCATGCTCCGTCATAGGACAGGTAGCGATACCGCCCGTGGCTTCCAGCCGCCGCCGGCTCGATCTGTGTGCCCTCGTGCCACTCGTTGAAGGAGGTGATCGTGACGCGATCGACTCTCGCCGCGACCGCCGCCTTCCACATCGCGTCGTAGGTTCCACCCCGGCGCCGCGGCTTCACGCGTGGGTCGCCGCTCCCACGACGCGCGTCATAGCCCGGTCCGACCGAAGGTGCGCAGAGCAGATGCAACGCGCGCGCCTCGTCACAAAGTCGAGCGAAGGTGTTGCCTCCGTAGGTAACGATGTCGTATGTGTAGACCCCGTCGAACCCGGCCGCCGCCGCCGCGCCGGCGAGCCCGGTCTGCGCCCAGAGGACGGAACCGCCTGCGTGCAGTGCTGCCTTCGCGGATGCCCACTCTGCGACCGGGAGGTCGAGCGCGCGATAGATGTAGAAGGTGCGCACGCCGTAGGTTCGGAGGTATGCAAGGTCGTCGACGATCGATCGGACCGTCCGCCCCGGGTATGGCTCGAGATGAACCGCGACCGCGATGCCGTCGACGCGCGCCGCAGCGGACACGGCCGCCAGGCGTGCGTCCTCGGGTGACCCTCTGCCCCACCACGAGACGGCGATCTCGTCGATCCCGGCGGCGCGGATCTCGTCCATCTGAGCAGCGATGACGAGCCGGTCGGACGAAGAGTAGAGCCCCCGGGCCGGGTAGTAACTGGAGGCGATGTCGTTCGGGGGGACGTGATCCCGCTGACCCCAGTGCTGGTAGGCACCGTCCAACGCCGCGGTGCCGTACCAGGGGTAATAGAACGCCGAGACGCGCACGCCGGCCGCGGGCGCCGGCGCCGCCGCCGCCGCCGCCGGCGAAACGAGCGCGAGCACCACGAGGAAGAGGAATGACCGCAGCGCCGGATTCAAGTCCCCCGATCATGTACCACCCGCGCCGGTCGGGCAACGAGCGACGCGCCAGATCGAATCCCGTCGCGCGCTTGCACGATGCCGTTCGGGTGTTCGTCAGGTGCCAGACATACGGCAACTCCGGCACGTACGGGCACTCCGGAGCGTACGGCAACTCCGCCAGGAACCGTGACCCAGGACTCGGCCGAGCAGCCGTTGCTCTCGGCGATTGGTCCCGGCGGCGGGCGGCTCGTCGACGGTTTGGTTCACGCGATCCGGTCGTGGTCGGTCATCGTGGTCGTGGCCCATGCAGTACGGCGCTACGAGCCCTGCGCTACGAGCCCTGCGCGACAAGCCCTGCCGGGCTAGTCCCGCGTCCTAGGTCGAGGCGGTGATCGTGATCCCGCCGCGCGCCTTCTGACAGAGCGTGACCCGCACCGCCTCGGTCTCGAGCTCGAGGGCCGCGGCCACCTCGTCGCGGATCTTGACCGAGAGTGCCTCGCAGAAGACCCCCTGGTCGTGGAAACGGGGGAGGTAGAGCTTCACCGACTTCGACTCGAGGCAGAGGGCACGTGGCCGGTACTCGATCGAGGCCGTATAGAAGTCCGGCTGCGCCGTGATCGGGCAGACGGCGGTCAGCTCGTCACTGACGAGCTCGACACGCTCGACACCGGGATTCGGGAAGGTCTCGAGCCCCGCGTACGCATGACTACCAGCATGGCCGAGGGCGACGAACTCCTGCTCCACCCTCACACACTAGCTCCTCGGTGGGAGCCTCTTGGTGCCGCGCGTCTACCTCGCCGGGCCGCCCGACGGAGACGAGTCCCACAGGGGACGACCGTGCTCGGGCACTCCGCGGGCCAGGGAGTCGGTCGACCCGATGCGCCGCGACGTCCGCGGCGCAACCGGGGGCCGCATGGCGAGATCGTCGAAGGTGACCTACCGATGTCGACTCGTGCGACGCGGTGCTCGCGGCCTTCACGTCGTTTCGTGGCAGCAACGGTGCATGCCGACCTCGGCGACGCCGTCGCGGCGCTCGCCGCCCCGGTGGCCGGAACTGATCGGACGAGCCTCGTGGCTACACTCCTCGCGTTCGGGGTGTGGCTTAGTCTGGTCTAGAGCGCCCGGCTGGGGGCCGGGAGATCGAGAGTTCGAATCTCTCCACCCCGACTCGCTCGCGTCGCGGGCCCTCGACCGGGGGCCTGCAACGTTCGTGCCGCCTACGGCAAGCTCGAGAGGCTCGGTGGGGCCCCTAACCCCCCAGTGGTCGCTTGCCGGGACCCCACCGGCCACTGACTGAGACTCCGAACCGACGGGTGGGTTAGGTTCAGCCTGAAAGACGCTTGTAAAGGCGATCGACGAGCTCGGGCATCGCCTCGAGCTTCTCGGTGATCACTCGAAGCCGGTACTCGCGAAAATGCTCCGGGTCGACGTCGAGCGCCTGTGCGAGCACCTCCACCACGTCGTTCGAGGGCACGGGGCGATTGCCGTGAACGAGATGGTTCAGATACCCGGCGGAGAGGCTCGTCTTCGAGGCCAGCGCCCGATAGGTGACTCCCGTCTCGTTCATCAGCCGCTCGACCGCCGGGCCGAACGCCTCCGATGCATACCGGCGCCGTTTCGCCACTCAGTCCTCTCTGCCCAGGTCGGCGAGCTTCACACGTCGCTCCTCGCCGGTCGCCCGGCTGCGCACGTCGACGGCGCCGTCCTCGAGGCTCTTTTTCCCCGCTGTCACGCGCACCGGGATGCCGATCAGGTCGGCGTCGGCGAACTTCTCGCCCGGGCGCTGGTTGCGGTCGTCGAGGAGCACGTCCTTCCCCGCGGCGGAGAACGCCTCTGCGGCAGCGGTGGCGATGTCGTCGGCACCAAGGAGCTGCACGACATGGACGTCGTAGGGCGCGACCGACACGGGCCAGATGATGCCGTGCTCGTCGTGGTGCTGCTCGACGAGCGAGGCCATCACCCGGGCCGGCCCGATGCCGTAGCTGCCCATCACGAGCGGTCGCTCCTGGCCCTCCTCATCGAGGAACGTGGCTCCGAGCGGCTCCGAGAACCGCGTCTCGAGCTTGAAGATGTGGCCGACCTCGATCGCCGTCTCGAAGAGCAGGCGGCCGCCGCAGCGCGGGCACGTGTCGCCCTCCGTCGCGGCGCGAAGGTCGGCGAACCGCGCCTGGAAGTCGCGCCCCGCTTCGACGCCGCGCAGGTGCCAGCCGTCCCGATTCGCACCGGCGACGTACTGACCCTCCCTCAGCGAGTCGTCGGCGACGATCGCGCCGGAGAAGCCGACCGGCCCGAGTGAGCCGCCGGAAGCGCCGAACGCGGCGCGGATCTCGTCGTCGGTTGACGGCCGGGACGGCCTGCCGAGCGCAGCATCGAGCTTTGCGGGCTCGATCCGGTCGTCGCCCCGCACGAGCGTGAGGACGACCGCGCCATCGTCGGTCGTCATCGGCATCGCCTTCGATGTCGCGCCGACGTCGATCGCAAGGAACCCGGCGAGCGCCTCGCACGTCTTGACACCCGGAGTCTCGACCTCGGCAGGCGCAGCCAGCGGCTCGGCCGCAACCTGCGGTCGGGGGATGCCGCGCGCGACTTCGAGATCGGCCGCGAAGTCGCCGTTCTCACACGTGACGAGCGTGTTCTCGCCGGCTCCGGCCGGTGCGAGGAAGTCGGCCGACCCGCTGCCGCCCATCATCCCGGACTCCGCCTCCACCTCGTGCACCTGGAGCCCGAGCCGGTCGAAGATCCGATGGTAGGCCCCGCGCTGCAGCTCGAAGCTCTTGGCGAGGCCGGCGTCGTCGCGATCGAAGGAGTAGGCGTCCTTCATGATGAACTCGCGCAGGCGGATCAGGCCCGCGCGCGGACGCGGCTCGTCCCGCTCCTTGATCGAGAAGTGGTAGAGCAGCTGCGGCAGCTGACGGTAGCTCTGGAGCTCGCGCGCGTGGAACGTGACCGTTTCTTCGTGAGTCATCGGCAGGATGTACTCGGTTCCCTTGCGGTCTTGCAGCCGGAAGATCTCCTCGATGTAGTCGCGCCCCGACTGCCGCCAGAGGTCGAAAGGCGTCAGCACCGGCATCAACATCTCCTGGCAGCCGATCGCGTCCATCTCCTCGCGGATGATCTGCTCGATCTTCCGGTGCACCTTCCAGCCGAGGGGCAGGAATGTCCAGATCCCTCCGCTGACCTGGCGGACGAAGCCACCGCGGACGAGCAGCTTGTGGTTCACCGCCTCCGCATCGCCGGGCGCTTCGCGCAACGTCGGCAGGAACAGCTGTGAGGCGCGCGCAATCATCGTTGTCTTCTCAGGCTACCGACGACCCGCAGCGAGCGCGGCATCGAGCTACCCGAGCGGGATCGCGGAGGCTTCGGCCATCGCGAGGGCGGCGGGTTTTCCCATCTTCAGGCGCTTCGGCCTGAACATGCCCTCACCGATCCAGCGGTCGATCTCGTCGAAGAGCTCGTCGACGAGGATGTCGCTCGAGACCTTCTTCAGCACGCGGCCATGCGCATAGACGAAGCCGACATCGCGCCCACCCGCGATACCGAAGTCTGCGTCACCCGCTTCGCCGGGCCCGTTCACCGCGCAACCGAGCACGGCCACCTCGAACGCCTGCGGATAGGTGCGGAGCCGCTCCTCGACCCGCTCGGCGAGCTGCTGGACACCGACGTTGTCGCGCCCGCAGCTCGGGCACGCGATCATCACCGGCCCGCGCTCGCGCAGGCCGAGTGCCTTCAGGATCTCCCAGGCGGTCTTCACCTCCTCGACCGGGTCGGCGGTCAGCGAGACGCGAATCGTGTCGCCGATCGAGTCTGCGAGCAGCGCACCCATCCCGACGGCGCTCTTGATCGACCCGGCGAACGGCGTCCCCGCTTCGGTGACCCCGAGATGGAGCGGGTACGGGACCTTCGCGGCGAGCATTCGGTAGGAACGGATCATCGTCGGCACGTGGCTCGACTTCACCGAGATCTTGAAGTCGCGATAGTCGAGTCGCTCGAGCAGTCGCACCTCCTCGAGCGCGGCCTCGACGAGCGCCTCCGCCTGGTCTTCCTGCGCGAGCTCCGCGAGGTGCTTCGGCAGCGAGCCCGAGTTCGCGCCGATGCGCATCGGGATCCCCCTGGCCTTTGCAGCGCGCACGACCTGCTCGACCTTGTCGTCGCCCCCGATGTTGCCGGGATTGATGCGTACCGCTGCGACGCCCGCCTCGATCGCGCGCAGCGCAAGACTCGCGTTGAAGTGGATGTCGGCGATCACGGGGATCGGGGAGAAGCGCACGATCTTCGCGAGCGCGTCCGCATCCTCGCTCTTCGGCACCGCGACCCGAACGATCTCGCAACCCGCGCTCGCAAGCGCGGCGATCTGGGCGGTCGTCGCCTCGACGTCGTGGGTCTTCGTAAGCGTCATCGACTGGATGACGACCGGAGCACCCCCTCCGACCCGGACGCCGCCAACGTCGACTGAGCGTTCGCTGGCCACGGGCTCAGCGTAGCGAGCGCCTACCGAGAGGGTGCAAGCCGTGATCGGCCGCTAGGATCCCCTCATGTGTCGGAACATCCGCATCCTCTACAACTTCGAACCACCGACGGGCGAGGATGAGATCCGCGCGGCGTCGCTGCAGTACGTGCGCAAGGTGAGCGGCATGCAGAAGCCCTCCCAAGCGAACGAGGCCGCGTTCGCTCAGGCGGTCGACGCCGTCGCGGAGGCGACGGAGCGGCTGCTTGGCGGACTTGTCACGCACATGACTCCACGCGACCGTGACGACGAGGCTGCGAAGCGCAAGGCTCGCTCGGCCGAGCGCTTCGGCCGCGCGGTCGCGTAGCGTCCTGAGAGGCTGCTTCGTTCACGGCGCACGCGGCGAAGGCGAGTGTTCGGTCGACGGGCGCCGATCCCGCAGGCTCGTGGACTCGTACCCCCAGGGATCGCCACGGTCGTCGAGCGCTCGCCCGATGAGTGGCTTCCAGACGGGACCGAGCAATTCGCACGGCCCGCCGCGCGGACGCTCGCTTCGAGGCGACGCGGCCGGTCGCGAGCGAGTGGAGCGTGCGGCAGAAGGTCAGAACGAGGAACGTCTGCTTCCACTGGCTCATGCCTCCGTCTTCGTCGGCGCCGGCGCCCAGTCCGCGTATTCGCCAATTCGCGCACCGTGACGACGAGCTCCGCTCGCATCCCGTCCTCCGGCACCGGATCGACGAGGAGGTGCGGAGCCGGCCGGCCAGCGTCACCCCGTACCCACGCAGCGGCCACCGCACGACCTGCGAGTTGCAGTGCTTGTCCAGCGAGCGTGGTCGATCCGTTGTCGAGGTTCGCTGAAATCGACGTCGCTGTGCTCGTCCGCACCGCCGACGGCGAACGATCCCTGCAGATATGCGCCGAGGTACTGCTCTCCGAGCACGCTCCGTCGCGACGAACTCGGCCCGGAGCGCTTCAGTGCGGGGAACGGTGTCGGGTCAGCCACCGCCGCCGAAGAGGTCGTTGCGCAGACCGAAGTACATGAGCAGCGCGAAGAGGGACAGGCCGACGACGGTGTATCGCATGTAAACCGCCTGGCGGAAGGTTCGGCCACGGACCTTCTCGACGAGCGCCATCACGATATGGCCGCCGTCGAGCGGCAGCACCGGCAGCAGATTCAGCAAGCCGAGGGCCAGGCTGACGAGCCCGAGGACGAACAAGAAGTCACGCACGCCCTGGCGCCAGGCGGCGGCCGAGACGCGGACGATGCCGACCGAGCTCGAAACCTGGTTGGTGTCGCGCCCGCGTGCGAGATGCCCGATCCCTCGAACCGTGTCCGAGGTGATCTGCCACGTCAGCGAGAGAGAGTGGCGGGCGGCGGTGGGCGGCGACTCGCCGGGGCCTGTGCGTGACTGGATCGCAATCCCGATCCGGTATGCGCCCTCCGTGACACGCGCGTGGACGGGGCCGATAACGACGCGACGTCCATTCCGCACGACGAGCAGGCG
The DNA here is from genome assembly GCA_038239825.1 of Gaiellales bacterium. Classification (GTDB taxonomy): domain Bacteria; phylum Actinomycetota; class Thermoleophilia; order Gaiellales; family Gaiellaceae; genus PALSA-600. The sequence goes on along the minus strand of JBBSEJ010000016.1, from coordinate 22,512 downwards.
GAACGGCGTGCCCCTCGTCGCGCGAATGTGCGCCGGGATCTCCTTCGGCGTCACCCGCTGTCCCGCGACGGCGAGGACGCGATCTCCCACGCGGAGCTGCGCCGCCGCTGCGGGCGAGCCGTTGAGAACGGTTCCGATCACGTTCGTCTCGCGGACAGCGGCGACCATGAAGAGCGCTGTGAAGAGCACGAGGGCGAAGATCAGGTTCACGGCAGGCCCGGCGAAGATCGCCGTCAGCCGGCGCCAGGTCGCGGCGCGCCAGTAGGCGTCGCGCGCGAGGCCGCCCTCGAGGTCCTGCCAGACCCGAGTCTCACCGAGCTCGGGCTTCAGCTCGAGCAGCAGCACGCGGGCGCCGTCGTAGTCGTCACGCTCGATCGCTGCGTCGATCGCCTGGAGTTGCGGCGCGTGCTGCCGCGCCACCGAGGGTGGCAGCATCCGCCCGAGGTCGCCCGGCGACGGGCGGTTCATGCCCGGGATCTTTACGTACCCTCCGAGCGGGATCGATCCGATCCCGTACTCGACTCCTCCCCGGGTCGTGCGCGCGATCGGCGGGCCGAAGCCGATGTAGAACTTGCGTGGCGTCATCCCGACTGCGCGGGCGGCGAAGAAGTGGCCGGCCTCATGGATCATCACGAGGACCGCAAGGCCGACGATCGCGGCGATCAGGCCCATGCTGCTCCCACGAGCCGGCGCGCGCGCCGATCGGCCTCGCCGAGCTCTGCGAGATCGGACGCAGGCGCCCCCTCGACGTGCCCGAGCACGCCTTCGACGAGCACGGCGATATCGAGGAAGCCGATCCGGCCCGCGAGAAACGCGGCGACTGCGACCTCGTTCGCGGCATTGAATGCGCACGGATAGGTTCCGCCCCGCTCTCCTGCCTCGCGTGCGAGCGCGAGCAGGCGAAATGTCTCGAGGTCGGGCTCGAAGAACTCGAGCGGTCCCGCCGTCAGGTCGAGCGCCGACAGCGGGGTGGCAGCGCGGCGCGGATAGGTGAGCGCGTAGGAGATCGGCACACGCATGTCGGGATGGCCGAGATGGGCGATCGAGGCGCCGTCGCGGAGCCGGACGATGCCGTGAACGATCGACGTCGGATGCACCACGACCTCGATTCGGTCGTAGTCGAGGCCGAACAGGAAATGCGCCTCGATCACCTCGAGACCCTTGTTCGCGAGCGTGGCCGAGTCGATCGTGATCTTCGGTCCCATCGTCCAGGTCGGATGCGCGAGCGCTTCGGTCGCCGTGACGTCGGCAAGCTCCTCGCGCGTGTGGCCGCGGAACGGGCCGCCACTCGCGGTGAGTACGACACTTTCCGGCTCGCCGAGCTGCGCGCACTGGAAGAGAGCCGAGTGCTCGCTGTCGACCGGGATCAGTAGACCACCACCCCGCTCACGCGCGCGCAGCGCCAGCTCGCCGGCAGCGACGAGGCTCTCCTTGTTCGCGAGCGCCAGCGTGACACCGTGCTCGAGGGCCCACATCGTCCCCGGCAGGCCCGCGAAGCCGAGTGTCGCGTTCAGCACGATGTCCGGCTCGGCACGCTCGAGCAACTCGGTCGGATCGCCGCCCACCTGTGTGTGCGGCGCCAGCCCGTCGATCGGAGTCGCGCCGGACGTGGCGGCGACGAGCTCGAGGCTCGTATTGGCGTCGATCACCTCGATCGCCTGGCGGCCGATCGAACCGGTTGCCCCAAGGAGGGCGACGCGTGTCATTCCCACAGTGTGCCCACGCCCGCGACGGACACGTCCGGTGACAGACATCGGAGCGTGGGCTCTACGCGAAAGCCAGGATCGTGAAGTACACGGCCGGAGCGGCGAAGAGCAGGCCGTCGATGCGGTCGAGCATTCCCCCGTGACCGCCGAGCAGCGTGCCGCTATCCTTCACGTCCATGTCTCGCTTCAGGAGCGACTCGAACAGGTCGCCCGCGGGTGCTGCGATCGAGACCGCCGCCCCGACGGCAAGCGATTGCCCGACCGTCAGATAACCCTGCTTGTAAAACGTGACGAACGCAACGAACACTGTCGCCGCGGTTCCGAAGAGAAACCCCTCCCAGGTCTTGCCGGGCGACGTGCGCGGCGCCATCTTGTGCCGGCCGAGGAGCCGGCCGCCGAGATAGGCGAACGTGTCGCCTGCCCACACGGCGAGCAGGACGCTGAACGCAGCCAGCCGGCCGTGTACCGGCAGGTCCCGGAGCAGGATCATGAACGCGAGTCCCCCGCCGATCCACACCGCGCCCATCAGCGTTCCGCTGATCGCGATCGTGGCGGCCTGGCGCGCTTCCGAGATCGCCTTCAGTGCGAACGCCACCAGGAACGTCGCGAGGACACCGCCGATCATCCAGCCGATGCCGGCGATCTCCGCACCCACGAGACCGAGAGCCGCGCCCACGTACCCGGCCGGTGCGAGTGGCGCGAGAGGCCGTGCCAGGAGCCAGTACTCGTGCAGCGCGACCCCGGCGGCGATCGCCGCAAGAGCGAAGAGGAGCCAGCCGCCGTAGTAGACGGTGGTGAGCACGATCGGCACTCCGATGAGGCCGACGACGATGCGAGAGACGCCGTTACTCATCTGCCGCCGAATCGCCGGCGACGCGACGCGTACTCCGCCAGTGACGCCCGCAGCTCGCGCTCGCCGAAATCGGGCCACAGCTCGTCGACGAAGATCAGCTCCGTGTAGGCAAGCTGCCACAGGAGGAAGTTCGAGATGCGGAGCTCTCCGCTCGTCCGGATGAGTAGGTCGGGATCGGGAAGGTCAGGCGCGTAGAGGTTCGCTGCGAACACGTTCTCGTCGATCTCGCCGGCGTCGACACCACTCTCCACGATGCGCCGCGTCGCCTCGACGAGCTCAGCTCGACCTCCGTAGTCGAATGCGACCCACAGGTTCAGCCGGGCGTTCAGCTCCGTCCGGTCCTCCATGGCGCCCATCCGCGTGCGGAGCTCGTCCGGCGCACGATCGCGGCGTCCGATGAAACGCACGCGCACGCCCTGCTCGGCAAGATCGGGGAGCTCGCGCTCGATGGTCTCCGCGAAGATCTCCATCAACGCGTCGACCTCGTCTTGAGGGCGCGACCAGTTCTCGGTCGAGAATGCGAAGACGGAGAGGTCCTGGATGCCGACGTCGATCGCTGCTTCGACGACGCGACGCACGCTGCGCGCCCCAGCTCGGTGACCCGCCGCGGTCGGCAGGCCGCGCCGTCTGGCCCACCGGCCGTTCCCGTCAAGGATGATCGCGACCGAGCGTGCAACCTCGGGCAGCTCGACCTCCGGCAGGGGCCGGATGCGAGCGAGCGTGCGGATTCGGGCGAGGAGGCTCATGGAGAGAGAACGACCTCTACACCTCCATGATCTCGGCTTCTTTGCGCTTCAGCAGGTCGTCGATCTTCCCGACGTGCTCGTCGGTCACCTTCTGCACGCGTGTCTCGGCGGCGCGCTCGTCATCGTCCCCGACATCGCCGTTCCGCACGAGATCCTCGAGATGCTTGATCGCGTCACGACGGACGTTACGCACTGCGACGCGGCCCTCCTCGGCCATCTGCCGGACGAGCTTGACGAGCTCCTTGCGGCGCTCCTCGGTCAGCTGTGGGATCGGCAGCCGGACGAGCTTTCCGTCGCTCGACGGCGTCAGCCCGAGGTCGGACTCGAGCACCGCCTTCTCGATCTGCTTGATCGCCGATGGGTCGAACGGCTGGATCGTCAGCATCCTCGGCTCGGGAGCATTGATCGTTGCAAGATTCTTCAACGGTGTCGGCGTGCCGTAGTAGTCGATCTGGATCCGGTCGAGCAGCGCCGACGATGCGCGGCCGGTGCGCACCGAGTTGAAGTGCTCGTGTGTGGCTTCGACCGACTTGCCCATTCGCTGCGTCGCGTCGCCCAGGAAGTTCTCGATCACCGTTTCGCTCCTTCGGCAGAGGTCGTGACAAGGGTGCCGATGCGCTCGCCCTGTGCGACGCGCCCGATGTTGCCGGGCGCGAGCTCGAAGACGTGGATCGGCAGATGGTTGTCCATGCAGAGCGAGAGCGCGGTCGAGTCCATCACCTTCAGGCCGCGCTCGATCGCCTGCAGGTGAGTCAGCTCGGGAATCAACCTCGCGCTCCCGTCGGTACGGGGGTCTCCGTCGAGCACGCCTTCGACCCCGTTCTTCGCCATCAAGATCGCCTCCGCGCCGATCTCGAGCGCGCGGAGGGCAGCAGCGGTATCGGTGGTGAAAAACGGGTTTCCGGTTCCGGCGGCGAAGATCACGACGCGGCCCTTCTGCAAGTGGCGCACCGCGCGCCGCCTGATATACGGCTCGGCCACCTCCTGCACCTCGATCGCCGAGAGCACGCGGGTGTCAGCACCGTGGCGCTCGAGCGCCTCCTGCACCGCGAGCGAGTTGAGGACGGTCGCGAGCATCCCCATATAGTCGCCGGTCGCCCGGTCCATGCCTTCGGCGGCGGCGGCCATGCCCCGGTAGATGTTGCCGCCACCGATCACGAGGGCGATCTCGAGCCCCTGCGCCCGGACATCGACGAGCTCGCGGGCGAGCAGATCGATCGTGTGCGCGTCGAGCCCGTACTCCTGCGAGCCCATCAGGGCCTCGCCGGAGACCTTCAGGAGGATGCGCCGGAACGCAGGCGCGGCGCTCGGTTGCGGCGCCGGGGCGGTCAACTCGAAACCGAGTACCAGGCGTAGTCGAGCAGCTCGATGCCGCGCTGCTCGAGCACCTGGGCGACGGTCCCGGTCGACTCGTCCGAGCGATACCAGGTCTGCTCGGTGAGAACCGACTCGCCGTAGAACCTCTTGTTCAGCTGCCCTGCCACGATCTTCTCGCGGACGTCGTCGGGCTTCGCACGTATCTCTTCGGCGCTCGAGAGGATCTCGCGCTCGGCGTCGACGAGCTCCTGTGGAACCTCGTCGCGCGAGCCGTAGGTCGGTCGGGCGAACGTCAGGTGCAGCGCGAGGCTGCGCGCTGCCTGCGGGTCGCCGCCCTTCGTGCGGACGAGCGCGCCGACCTTACCCGGCGGGTGGATGTACGAAGAAAGGACCTCGTCGCCGGCAGCCTCCATCCGCTTCGAGCCGATGATCTGGATGTTCTCGCCCAGCTTCGCCGCGACGGCGACACGCTCGTCCTCGAGTGCCGCGACTGCATCCCCGCCGCGGCCGTGCACGACGTCGACCACCTTCGTGACGAACGCCTGGAAGTCGTCGTTCGACGAGACCGGTTCGGTCTCGCACCCGACGGCCGCGATCGCCCCTAGCGCGCCGTCGATCCGAATGTCGACCTTGCCTTCGGTCGTCTCACGATCGGCGCGCTTCGCCGCCTGCGCCATCCCCTTTTCGCGCAGGAGCTTCACCGCGGCGTCGAAGTCGCCCGCCGTCTCTTGCAGCGCGCGCTTGCAGTCCATCATCCCTGCGCTCGTCGCGTCGCGAAGCTGCTTCACCATGGCTGCGGAGATCTCGGTCATGCAGTGGCCCCTTCCTCACCGGTCGGCGCCTCGGCCGTCGCGGACTCTGCGGCGGGTGCGGTGGTTGCGGCGGGCGCCTCCACGGAGCTGCCAGGCTCCCCGGCAGCGCCGCCCCCCTGCGCGCTGCCATCCCCTCCCTCCTCGGGACCGCCGTCCTCGGACGCGCCGTTGCTCTCGAGGCCGCTATCAGGCCCAGAGCCGCCATCGCCCTCGGAGCCGCCGTTGCGGGGTGCCTTCAACTCGGCCGGGGTGACCTTCTGCTTCCCGGCCTCGATGCCGGCCGCGATCGCCTTCACCACGAGTGCGCACGAGCGGATCGCGTCGTCATTGCCCGGGATCACGAACTGGGCCTCGTCGGGATCGCAGTTCGTGTCGACGAGCGCGATCACCGGCAACCCGAGCCGGCGCGCCTCGCGCACCGCGAGTTGCTCCTTCTTGAGATCGACGATGAAGATCGCGTCCGGCTGGCGGCGCATGTCGGCGACGCCGCCGAGATTCGACTCGAGCTTCTCGAGCTCGGCTTCCATCTGGATACGTTCCTTCGCCGGCAGAAGGCCGAGCATGCTGTCCTGCTTCAGGCCGCGCAGCTCGTGCAGGCGTTGGATCCGGTCGGAGATCGTCCGCCAGTTGGTCAAGAGCCCGCCGAGCCAGCGATTGTTCACGTACGGCATGCCGACGCGGCTCGCCTCGTCGCGAACGGCGTCCTGCGCCTGCTTCTTCGTACCGACGAAGAGCACGGAGCCGCCTCGCTCGGCAATCGCCTTCGCGAAGTTGTACGCGTCGTCCAGAAGCTGCTGGGTCTGGGTGAGGTCGATGATGTAGATGCCGCCGCGCTCGTTGAAGATGAATCGCTTCATCTTCGGATTCCAGCGGCGGGTCTGGTGGCCGAAATGAACTCCGGCCTCCAGTAGCTCCTTCATGGAGACGACGGGCATGAGAGCCCCTTTCTGGTTTGACTGCGATGACCTCCGGCGGGGCCTCGGTGGAAGCCGGCATCCGGCGCCGGCCACCCTCCACCTCGGAGTTCCCACCGGTTCGAGGGAACGATTGAGAACGTGAATGGTAGCCGTCCACAGGCAGACCGCCTCCAGACCCGGCCACAACGGACACGTCCAGGGACTGTCCCCAGCCATGGCCGATCAGGCCATGGCGGCCAGGTACTCGGCCAGGTCGGGCGGGAGCTCCGACCGTGTCTCGATCCGCTCGCCGGTGACGGGATGCGCGAAGGAGAGCTCGGCGGCGTGCAGGAACTGGCGGCCGAGTACCTCATCCTTCACCCCGTACACCCGATCGCCGACCACCGGGAGGTCGATCGCGCCGAGGTGAACGCGAATCTGGTGCATGCGCCCGGTCTCGAGTCGCACGCGAAGAAGGGCATGTCGGGAATAGAGCCGCTCGACCTCGAACTGCGTGACCGCTTCCCGGGGCGAGTCGGTGTCGAGCGAGACTCGCGTCGGCTCGCTGCGGTCGCGGCCGATCGGTGCCTCGATCCGACCGCCGCGCGAGCGGGGCCGACCACGCACGAGCGCGAGATAGATGCGTTCGAGCTCGTGCTCGCGGACGAGCCCCTGCAGAAGCGCATGCGCTTCCGGCGAGCGCGCCACCACCATAAGCCCGGACGTGTCCCGATCGAGCCGATGGACGATTCCCGGCCGGTCATCTTCGCCGCCCGCGATCTTTCCGGCGAGAGCATGCACGAGCGTTCCCGTCGCGTGCCCTGCGCCGGGATGCACGACGAGGCCGGCGGGCTTGTCGACGACGAGCAGATGCTCGTCCTCCCACGCGATCCGGGGCTCGGGTGGCGCCGCAACGACGGCCGAGCGCCCCGTCGCAGCGAGCTCGACCTCCTCCCCGCCCTCGAGCCGGAAGCTCTTCTGCCTTGCAACGCCGTCGACGAGTGCACCGAGCTCGACGGCGCGCTCGGCCGCCGCGCGGGAGCCGAGATGCATCGAGAGGAAACGGTCGAGGCGCTCGCCGGCTAAAGCGGCGGGCACCAGGATCTTCATCGCGCCGCGACGTCGAGCGTGCGCCGCGGAGGCTGCGGCTTGCGGTCTGCGGCGACGAGGGCGCCGAGCAGGATCGCGACGCCGACCACGATGAACGAGTCGGCGAGGTTGAATGCGGGCCAGTACCGAACGTCGATGAAGTCCGTCACATGGCCGAGCCGTACCCGGTCGACGAGGTTCGAGACGCTGCCGCCGATCAGCAAGCCAAGCGCCGCAGGCAGCACGGGATGCCGCGCGCCGGAGCGAGCGAAGAACGCCAACATCCAGAGAACCGCGACCGCCGTGATCAGCGTCACGCCGGTCGTCGCGCCCGCGAAGATCCCGAACGCGATCCCGGAGTTCTGCACGTGATGGATCGAGAGCGGTCCGATGACGTGCTCGGCCTCATCGAGACGAAGGGTCCGCGTGACGACGTGCTTCGTCACCTGGTCGGCGAGGACCGCCGTCACCGCCACCGACGCGAGGCCGGCCCACTGCCACAGTCCGGCGCCCAGCGAGCGCTCTGCCACCGAGACCGGGGCGAGCGCGTTGGTCGACGATCCCACGCGCACGTCCGGCGCGCGGCGCTCAGGTTCGGTCACTCCGCCCGTCGCTGGTCGTCGATGCAGCGACGCGCCCACGGGATCGCGGCCAATCGCTCCGCGCCGATCGGCTTGCCGCAGACCTCGCACGTCCCGTACGTACCGCTGTCGATGCGGGCGAGGGCCGCCTCCACCTCCGCGAGGACATGCTGCGCTCCCTCCTCGAAACCGGCGTCGAGCTCGCGTTCGTACGTGGCCGACGCGGTATCGGCCATGTGGTTGTCGACCCCTCCCGCCGAGATCTCGCCGAGCTCGTCCTCGACGCTGCCCGAATGCTCGCCGTGCAAGTGCTCGACTGCCTGGGTCAGTCGCTCGCGCTCGTCGACCAGCAGCTTGCGGTACACCTCGATATCGATCTCGGCCACTCGTCAGTCCTTCCCCTGAGGCTTGTCGCCGAATCAGATTCGGCTCACGCGGACGAAGAGTACGCGACCACGATTACCCCCAGGCGAAGTCCCGTCCAGCCCAGGGTCCTTCGTTCTCGTCCGCCGGCACCGCGGCGACGGGTGGAAGCGTCGGGAGACCCGCGGCGTGGGGCTCATCTGTGCCGGGCAGCGAAGCCGCCTCGAACTCGCGCGTGTCCTCGCGCTTGGGCCACCGGTCGGTCGGGGGCGACGGCGACCGTTCGTCATGGTGCCGCTCGCGTCCCTGGTCGACGGGCAGTTCGCTCCGCGACTCCTCGACGAGGCCCAGTGCGGCGCGGAGCAGCGTCTCGACACGCCGCACCTCGACGAACAACCGCTCGCGTTCGCTCTGCGCCCCACGGGTGACCGAGCGAGCCTCCTGGTGAGCCTCGGCGATGATCACCTCGGCCTCGCGCTTCGCAGCCTCCTTCGCGTCGGCGGCGGCACGCTCCGCGGACACGAGCGTCGATGCGAGCAGCATCTCGCGCTGCTTCAGCTCGTCGAAGCGCTGCTCGACGTCCTCCAGCTTGTCCGTCAGCTCGCCGCGCTCGCGCCAGACGTCCTCGAAGCTGTCGGCGACGTCCTCGAGGAGCTGCCCGGTCTCCCGGCGCTTGTAGCCACCGAACACGCTGCGCGCGATCTTCACGTGCCTGAGCTCAACTGGGGTGTAACGCATGCTCCCCTCCGTTTCTACAGACGATCCAGGATCGAGATGACGAGTTGGCTGACGACGCCGAGCGCGATGATCGCGACCATCGGCGAGAAGTCGATCGGCCCAGCCCGAAAGGGCAGGATCCGACGCCAGAGGCGCAGATAGGGCTCGCAGACGTCATAGAGGAAGCGCTGTACCGGTCTCAGCGAGTACGGCAGCTGAACCCAGGAGGTCAGCACGTACAGAATCAGGGTGAGGGTGTACACCGTCGCGAAGACGAAGATGAATCGGGCAGCCGCTCCCGTGGCGTCGAGCACCATAGATCCGCCCTTTCGGGACGGACCCGGCTTCTCCTACGCCTGGTTGTAGAACCCGCCGCGCTCGAGCAGCGCAGCGCGCTGCTCGGCGGAGACCTCGACGTTGCGCGGTGTCAGGAGGAAGACCTTGTCGGCCACGCGCTGCATGCCTCCGTTCAGCGCATAGGTCAGACCGCTCGCGAAGTCGATCAGCCGCTTCGAGAGCTCCGTGTCCGCCCCCTGCAGGTTCAAGATCACCGGAATCCCCTGCTTGAACTTATCGGCGATCTGCTGGGCGTCGTTGAAGCTGCGTGGCAGGACGAGATGCACCTTCACGCTCGACGGGTTCGGCACCGCCTCGATCGCGGGCCGCATCTCGCGCACCGACGCACGGGACGGTCGCACCGCGGGGACGCGCGATGTGGGCCGGTCGGATTCGGACTCCGTCCAATCGTCGAAGTCCTGCCCCCGGCGGCGCGGGGTCAGGCGTCTCACGTTCGGCCGCTCCCGATAGCTCTGCTCGAGGCTCTCCTCGGCCGCGATCCCATCTTCGTCGTCCCAGTCCTCGTCCTCCTCGGCGATGCCGAAGTAGACGAGAGTGCGAGACCAGAGATCAGCGAGGGCCATTGGCGGTGGATCTTAATCGCCAAAAAGGATCGAACCGACGCGAACGTGCGTCGCGCCCTCTTCGGCCGCGATGGCGAAGTCCTGTGTCGTCCCCATCGAAAGCTCCTTCAGGCCATGCTCGAGCGCGAGCAGGCGCAGCCGGGCAAACCACGCGCGGGAGCTCTCGGCCGTGGTCGCAGCCGGCGGCATCGTCGAGAGGCCGCGGATGTCGTAGGCGAGGTAGTCGTCGAGATCGGTGGGCGCGACGCCACCCTTCGAGCCCTCACCCGCGAGGTTCACCTGCACGAGCCCAGGCACCTCGAGCCGTCGAGCGGTCGAGTGCGAGTCGACCGAGTGAACGAGGTCGCAGATCTGATTCACGATCTTCACCTTGTTCGACTGGAGGCGACCGATGAAGTGCCAGCGAAACGCATCGCCGTACTCGGCGTGCTTCTCCTCGAGGTCCTGCGCACGGTTCTCCCCCACCACAACCACACCAGCCTCGATGAGCACCGCCATGTCGCGAAGCGCGACGTACTTCGTCGCGGCGACGATCGTGACGTCATCGCCCACAAGGGCACGAACACGGACGACGCGCTCCCGGATCTCCTCAGGCGACAGCACCGAGCACCCCCTGCACGCCGCGTGCCCGCCCGTCGCGCCGGTGCGAGAAGAAGAGATCTGGATTGCAACGCGTGCAGAGGTCGACACGTTCCACTCGAGCGACACCCGATGCGCGCAGGTCCCGCTCTGCCGCCGACCAGAGGTCGAGCTTCCGGCCGGTCGTGAGGTCGGCGTCGAAGAGAGCCGCGACCTCCGGGCCGACCTCGTAGCAGCACGGCCCGATCGACGGCCCGACGATCGCCGCGAGATCGGACACAGGTGATGACTCGTCACGCAGCGCGGAGACCCCGGCCGCGACGACCCCGTCGGCCAACCCGCGCCAACCGGCGTGGACGACCGCGAGCGCCGGGAACCTGTCCGTGCGGGCGACCGCGATCGGCAGACAGTCGGCCGACATCGCAAGCATCGAAACCCCTGGCTCGTCGGACCAGAGCCCGTCGCCTGGCACGCCACGCATGCCGGCGCGGGCACGATGGACGATCGGTGAATGCACCTGCCGGTTGAACGCGAGCGTCTCCACGGGCACGCCCGCATTCCGGCAGGCCAGCCGACGATTCTCGTCGACCCGGGCGCGGTCGTCGCCCGTCCCGATCGTCAGGTTGAGCGAGTCGTACGGAGCATCGCTCACACCCCCGAGGCGAGTGGTGAATGCAACCACGTAGCCCGGCTCGTCCCAGCGGATCATGCGAGCAACCTCCCTGCGCGTGCGAGCAGCTCCGGCCGAGTGTTCAGGCGCGGATCCTTGACGACGTCGTCGAGGAGGGCTTGCAACGTGCGGCCGATCGGTGGGCCCGCTTCGTAGCCCGCGGCGAGCAGGTCGTCGCCGCCGATCGCCAGATCGCGCATGCGATGAGGGCTCCCGAGCTCCTGCTCGACGACCGTGCGGAAGATCGCAAGCTTGTCGAGCTCGGCCTGCAGCACCGGGGCGCCCGGGTGCCGCTTCCCACGCAGATCAGCCTCCTTGTGATCGAGGAGATCGAAGACGAGGCTCGCCCCGTGGCGGGCGAGCAGCCGCCGGGCGCGCACCGGGTCGGCGCGGCCGGGGTCGAGCATGTGCGCGCGCACGATCCGCGTCACTCGTCTGCGCAGCTCCGTGGGATAGCGCAGACGGCTCATCGCCGTCGTGGCAAGATCGGCGCTCGCCTGCTCGTGGCTGCGCGTCGAGAAGCCCGGCTTCGCGTAGTAGTGCAGGCGCTCGTCGGATCCTCGCCACGCCACGTGGGGCTTCCCGAGATCGTGAAAGAGAGCGGCGAGCCGCACCTGCAGTGGCGCCCCCACCGCGGCCGCAGCCTGGACGACCTCGAACGTGTGCTCGTCGACCGTCAGATCGTGGTAGCGGCTCTCCTGGTCGAAGCCGAGCGCGCGCTCGAACTCCGGGAGAAGAGCGACGAGCACGCCGGTGTCCCGCGCGATCCGCAGCGCCTTTGCCGGCTGCGCGCCGAGCAAGAGCTTGGAGAGCTCGCCCATCCCGTCCGAAGCAAGACCGCCGCCGATTCGCTCTCCCGAGACGACGGCGACGCTCGTCGCCTCGTCACGCATCTGTTGCAGCGTGTGCTCGTCGGGCTCGAGGCCGAGCTGCGAGATGAATCGCAGCCCTCGTACCAGCCGCAGCGGGTCTTCGGCGAAGCTGGCGGTCGACACGGTGCGCAGGATCCGGCGGTCGAGATCCTCGCGGCCTCCGTACGGATCGACGAGCATGCCGTCGACGAGTCGTCGTGCCATCGCGTTGATCGTGAAGTCGCGACGCGCGAGATCGGTCTCCACCGTCGCCGACGGGTCGACGACGATGTCGAAGTCGTGCCTGCCAGGCCCCGTCGAGATCTCGCGGCGCGGCGGCGCCAGCTCGATGCCCTTCGGTGCTCGGTCGCGAACGTCGCGGTCGCGTGGGTAGAAGCGAACCCCCACGGCTCGGCCTGCCACCGTCAGGTCGTCCACGTACCCGTGCGGTGCAAGCACGTGGCGCAGCCCGTCGATGTCGACGCCGGGCACGAGGAAGTCGGCGTCGCGTGAGTCGATTCCCAGCATCGCGTCGCGGACGGCGCCGCCGACGACGTACGCGTCCAACTCGAGCGAGCGAACGTAGTCCTCGACTTCGGTCACGCCGACGGCAACAGTTACTGAAGCGCGATTGCTTCGATCTCGACGAGCGCCCCCGACGGCAGCTCCGCGACCTCGACCGTCGAGCGCGCAGGCGGCGGATCGCCGATGTGCCTGGCGTAGACCTCGTTCATGCCGGCGAAGTCGTCGAGACTCTGCAAGAACACGGTCGTCTTCACGACGCGTTCGAGCGACGTTCCCGCCGCCTCCAGGATCGCGCGAAGGTTTGCAAACACCTGCTCCGTCTGCGCACCGATCCCACCCGGTGCGAGCTCCTTCTCACCGGGGCGTAGCGCCAGCTGGCCGGAGACGAAGACGAACCCATTCGCCCTGATCGCCTGCGAGTACGGGGCGCCCTGAAACGGCGCCGGCGCCGCTTCGGTGCGGACGGCCTCCCTGGTCATCGTTCCTCCTTTGCTTCCGGTACGGGACGGCAAGCCTGGCCGAGTGCGGCACCGACCGCCTTGAAGATTGCGGCGAGCACGTGCTGCGGATCGGTCCCCTCGACGAGTCGCACGTGCAGATTCAACTGAGCGCTCTCGGCGAGCTCGCGCAGGAACCGCGAGGCGACATCCGTCGAGGCTCCGCCCACGCTCTGGTTCGAGAAATCGACGTTCGTCACGAGTCGCGGCGACTCGGCTCGCTCGAGAGCCGCGAGCGAAAGGGCCTCGTCGGACGGTGCGAGAGCCCACCCGGAAGCGGCGGCTCGAGGTGAGCTCAGGTAATCCGAAAGCGCCCGCCCGAACGCCTGGCCCGCCGCCGCGGCCGCCGCATCCGCACTGCCGGGAGCAACCTCGAGCGAAAGCTTGAAGCGCGCGGTCCGGGCGAGCTCGGTGATCAGGTGATCGAGCACCGGCAAGCCGGTGGCGACGTTCGCCGATCCCACCGCCGCCAGGGTCAGGCGAACCCCCGTTTGTGTCTCGCTCATCGCGATCTAGCCGCCGATCTCGACGCGCTCGATGACTGCCCCCAGCGAGCGCAGGCGCTCATCGATGCGCTCGTAGCCCTTGTCGATCTGGAACGCGTCGCCGATCGCCGAGGTGCCTTCGGCGCAGAGCGCCGCGATCACCATCGCCATGCCCGCCCGAATGTCAGGGCTCGACATGCGCTGCCCGTACAGACGGGACGGCCCGGTGACGACGACGCGGTGCGGGTCGCAAAGGATGATCCGCGCACCCATCGAGACCAGTTTGTCGACGAAGAAGAGCCGGCTCTCGAACATCTTCTCGAACACGAGCACGGTGCCACGTGACTGCGTGGCGACGACGACGGCGATCGACGTGAGATCGGCGGGGAACGCCGGCCATGGGCCGTCCTCGACCTTCGGGATCGCGCCGCCCAGGTCGTCGACGACGACGAGGTCCTGGTTCGGCGGGACGCGCACCCAGTCCTCACCGAGCTCGACCTCGATGCCGAGGCGCCGCAGTACGGGCAGGATCGGCCAGAGGTCGTCGGGGACGATCCCTTCGATCGTCAGATCGCCACCCGTCACGGCGGCCATGCCGATGAAGCTGCCCACCTCGACGTGCTCCGGCCCGATCGCGAATGTCCCCCCGTGGAGGCGCTCGACACCGGTGATGTGGAGAACGTTCGACCCGAGGCCGTCGATCGCCGCACCGAGTGACACGAGGAAGCGGCAGAGATCCTGAACGTGCGGCTCGGAGGCCGCGTTCGAGATCATCGTCTTGCCACGCGTGAGCGATGCGGCCATGACGGTGTTCTCGGTCGCCATTACCGACGCCTCGTCGAGGTGAATGTGCGCGCCCGCGAGCGTTCCCGACAACTCGTAGCGCCCGGTGAACTCGAACGTCGCGCCGAGCTCCGCGAACGCGTGGAAGTGCGGGTCGAGACGCCGTCGGCCGATGATGTCGCCCCCGGGCGGCGGCACGCTCGCACGGCCCAGACGAGAGAGCAACGGTCCGGCGAGGAGGAACGAGGCGCGGATGCGGCTCGCGAGCTCATCGTCCACCTCGTGCGTGATCGAGTGCGCACGAACACGCACCTCGTTCGCTCCGGTCCATTCCACTTCGGCGCCGAGCTGTGACAGCAACCCGAGCATGGTGTCGACGTCACGAATCCGGGGGACGTTCTGCAGGAGCACCGGCTCGTCGGTGAGCAGGCACGCAGCGAGGATCGGCAGCGCGCCGTTCTTGTTGCCGGCGGCGCGAACCCGTCCGGAGAGCGGCTTGCCACCCTCGATCACGAACGAGTCCACGACGTGTCTGACGGTCGTCGAGGACACGAGAGCGAACTATGCTAGCGACGCCTTGAACCCCACCCGTCAACAGGCCTGGGAAACGCTCACGCGCTACACGAAGAGCGAAGCGCTCCTTCGCCACGCACTCGCGGTGGAGGCCTCGACGGCGTCGTATGCTCGGCGGCTCGGCGAGAACGAGGAGCTCTGGCGGGTCACCGCGCTCTTGCACGACTTCGACTACGAGATCCACCCCACGCTCGACAAGCATCCCCAGGACGGCGCAGCGATGCTCCGGGAGGAGGGATATCCGGACGTCGTGGTCGACGGCGTGCTCTCCCACGCCAATCATCTCGAGCTCCCCCGCAACACGCCGCTCAAGAGATCGCTCTTCGCCTGCGACGAGCTCTCGGGGTTCGTGCACGCCTGCGGGCTCGTGCGCCCGACCGGCCTCGAGGGGCTCGAGCCGAAGTCGGTGAAGAAGAAGCTGAAGCAACCGTCGTTCGCCGCCGGCGTCTCCCGGGACGACGTCTACGAGGGTGCCGAGCTGCTCGGCCTCGAGCTCGACGTGCACATCGCGAACGTGATCGAGGCGTTGCAGCCGATCGCCTCCGACCTCGGACTTCGCACGAGCTAAGGGTCTGTTCGGAAAGTGGGCACGTGGGTGACGCCTGTCAGACACCCAGCGAGGCTCACCTTTGCCGACGGGCGCGCTCCTCGCTCACTCGACCTCGTCGAGCGCCTCGACGAGGCGCTCGAGGTCGCGCTCGTCGTTCCACCAGCCGATCGAGGCCCGCAGGAGGCCACTCGCCGGCAGGTCGCGGATCACGACGCCGCGCTCGTGGAGGGCTGCGACGGTCTCGGCCGCATCGGCACGCCCGCGAAACGCGACGAGGGTCGCCTGGGCTTCTTGCGTGACGACGTCGCGGCCCGCGGCCGCGAGGAGCGAGCGGCAGTGCTCGGTCAGCGTGCGCGCCCGATCGAAGCGCCCCGCGGGCAGACCGGCGAGCGCCGCCTCGAGCCCGAGGAGCGATGACGCCGGCGTGAAGACGGGATCGAAGCGTGCCGCACCCGCCTTCGGCTCCCAGGTCCCGGCTCCGATGTCGTATGCCTCGGCCGACGGATATGAGACGAGCCTCGGTCGCAGGCCCTCTGGATCTCGCACGTAGAGGGCGCCCGTCGCGTCGGGACCGCAGAGCCATTTCTGTGCGCTGACCGTGTAGAAGTCCGCGGCCGCCGCCTCGACCGCGACCGCCCCGACCGACTGCGCCCCGTCGATCAGCATGGGCAGGCCCGACGCCGCCTGAAGCTCACGCCACGGGAAGATCGTCCCGTCGATCCACGAGACCGCGGAGATCGCAACGAGCCGCGTTCGCGGGGTGATCTGCGCCCGGATGAGCTCGAAGACGTCGGCGGCGCGCGCCTCGCGAACCTTCGCGATCTGCAGCTTCGCGCCGGTCGCGAGAAGTGGCCCGGTGAGCCCGAAGTGCTCCGCATCGGTCGTCACGACGGCGTCCTCCGGCCCGAGGCCGAGACCGGTCACGACGACATGCACACCCTGCGTCGTCGATTCGGTCAGCGCGACGTTCGCGATGGGGACGTGGATCTGCCCGGCCAGGAGCTCGCGGACACGGCCTCGCGCCGCGATCAGCTCGTCGAAGTACGGGCGCCCGCCCCGTCCGTGCTCCGCCTCCCACGCCCGAAGTCGCGCCATCGCCTCCGATGTCGACCGGGCGAGTGGGCCGAACGTGCCGGCGTTCAGGTACGCGTATCGGTCGAGGACGGGGAATCGCGCGCGCTCGGCGGCCCAGTCGATCATCGAATGTCGAGCTCCACGGGAGCATGATCGGAGAGGAGGCGACCGTCGTGCGCACGCCTCGCATCCGGCCAGCGCCGGACGGGGGTCGATGCTGCGCCGCGAACGAGGATGTGGTCGATCCCCGGCCCGGCCGCGGAGAAACCCCACTCGGGGCCGGTCAGGCCGGCGAGGGTCTCCGACTGCGACGCCGAGACGTTGAAGTCGCCGGCGAGCACCTGCGCGTCGTCGCTCTCCGCGAGTGACGATGCGAACCACGCCGCGCGCAGCAGCTCGGCGTCGGCCAGCCGCCTGTCGGGCGCGTAGCTCGTGCAGTGCAGGTTCGCCACGAGAATCGTCCGGCCTTCGGGCGTTTCCACACGCGCGGCCAGCACGACGCGACGTTCCTTGGCCCAGGCGAGCCGGGCGACGACCCCGAGCCCGAGCGAGCGCGCCTGCGCCTTGCGGAAGCGGTAGGGGTTCAAGGTGAGCACGCGATGCTCGAGCACGCGCAGCCTCGGTGACAACTGCAGCGCGACTCCCTGACCGGAGAACGCCGAACGAAGAATCCCGTGGTGGAGCTCGGTGAGCACGTGCCCCATTCGCGCCGTGATGGGAACAGGCCCGAGCACCGGCCGAGCCGCGACCGCGCCGAGCGAGAAATCCTGAAGGGCCGACGCGGGAACTTCCTGAAAGCAGAGGATGTCGGGTGAGTCTGCGGTCGCGAGCTGCATCATCTCGGGCAGGAACGCCCGCCGCTGCGGCGGGACCGTGTTGCCGTGGAACAGGTTCCAGCTCCTGATCAGCATCCGCCTAAGCTACTTCGGTGCATGTCCTGCTTGCCGATCCGCCCGCGTTCACGCCGTGGTACGACCACGAGCTCGCCCGGGCGCTTGCCGCCGCAGGTGCCGACGTCGAGCTCGCGACCTCGCGCTTCCGATTCGGTGCGGCGCCGAGCCCGGACGGCTACCGGCGCAGCGAGCGGTTCTATCCCCTGTCCACTCGCCTGTTCAAGCGCTCGCCGCTACGGCTACCCCTGAAGGCTGCCGAGCACCTCGCCGTACTCGCTGCTCTCTCGCGCGCGACGCCCGACATCGTGCACGTGCAATGGCTCGCGTTG
Source organism: Gaiellales bacterium (assembly GCA_038239825.1). Classification (GTDB taxonomy): domain Bacteria; phylum Actinomycetota; class Thermoleophilia; order Gaiellales; family Gaiellaceae; genus PALSA-600. The sequence goes on along the minus strand of JBBSEJ010000016.1, from coordinate 4,703 downwards.
CCCCAGGCCGACGTTCGGATTCGCTTTCGCGCGCCGGCCGTCTTCACGGCGCACGACCTGCTGCCCCGGCGAACCGCGTCGCGTCGCGACCTCTGGCGGCGACTTCTCGCTCGCTTCAACCGGGTCGTCGTCCACACCGAACGCGGGCGCGAGACGCTTGCAGACCTCGGAGTCGACGCGCGCGTGATTCCCCACCCGGTCTATCCGAGCTCCGCCACGCGCTCCGACGACGGTCGCACGCTGCTGGCGCTCGGCGTCATCCGCCCCTACAAGGGGCTTCGCGATGCGATCGAGGCGACCCGTCTGCTCCCGGAGGCGCGCCTGATCGTCGCGGGCGACCCGGCCATGCCGCTCGACGACCTCGAGGACGCGCCGCGAGTCGACTGGCGCCTCGGCTACCTCGACCAAGCCGAGCTCGATCGAGCCCTGTCGGAGACGACGGTTGCCGTGTTCCCCTACCGCGCCGAGATCGACCAGTCGGGAGCGCTCCTTCAGGCGCTCGGCGCCGGTGTGCCGGCGGTCTGCTACGACGTCGGGGGTCTCGGGGAACCGGTCCGAGCGTTCGGCGCCGGACGGGTCGTCCCCGCCGGAGACGTCGCCGGGCTCGCCGCGGCGGTGGGCGAGCTCCTCGGCGACAGAGTGGCGCTGGCAGCAGCCCGTGCGGGCGCCGAGGCCGCCCGGCGCGAGCTGACCTGGGCGGCATCGGCCGCGCAGCACCTGGCGCTCTACGCGGAGCTGCAGTGAGGTTCCGCGGCTCTCCTTTCCGCGAGGTGATCGACCGGCAGCTCGATCTGTTCGCGCACGACCATGCCGAGGTGGTCGAGGAGGCGAACGCCCGCCTCGACCTGTACACCACTGCGGGCGCCGACAACGCAGAGGAGCGCTACGGCGCCTATCTCGATACGGTCGAGACCGGCACCGAGATCCTGGCCGACCTCCGCGACCACTTCGCCCGGACGCTCGGCGAGGTCGAAGCCGAGCGATATCTCGCTGACTTCGACCGTGCGGTCGCGAAGCGGTTGCCCGCCTACGCCCTCGAGATCGAGAATCGCTAGTGGCCGAGCGGATCGAGGACTACGCGCTCCTCGGCGATCTGCAGACGGCCGCGCTCGTGGGTCGTCACGGCTCGGTCGACTGGCTGCCGTTCCCACGCTTCGATTCGAGCTCGTGCTTCGCTGCGATCCTCGGCGGCCGTGAGCACGGCCGCTGGCTTCTCGCGCCCGCCGGTGAGACGCGCGCCACCTCGTGGTCCTACCGCGACGACACCCTGATCCTCGAGACGGTGTGGCAGACAACCACCGGTCGCGTGCGTGTGATCGACTTCATGCCACCGCGCGAGGTGAAGCCCGACATCGTGCGCATCGTCGAGGGTCTTGACGGCCGGGTCGAGATGCGCACGGAGCTCGTGATCCGCTTCGATTATGGATCGGTGGTTCCCTGGGTTCGGCGAATCGACGATGCGACGCTCGTCGCGCTGGGCGGCCCTGACGGCTTGATGTTGCGAACCCCGGTCGACCTCGAGCCGGATGGGATGACCCACGCCGCCGAATTCGTCGTCCGAGCGGGCGACCGGGTGCCATTCGTCCTGACCTGGTTTCCCTCCCACGAGAGCCTGCCGAAGCCGGTTGACGGTGAGAGCGCACTCGTGGAGACCGAAGCCTTCTGGCGCGAGTGGATCGACGGCTGCCATTACAACGGCCGGTACGCCGGTGCCGTCCGGACCTCGCTCGTCGTCCTCAAGGCGCTCACCTATCTGCCGACGGGGGGGATCGTCGCAGCACCGACGACCTCGTTACCCGAGTCGATCGGCGGTGTCCGCAACTGGGACTACCGGTACTGCTGGCTCCGCGACGCGACCTTCTCCCTGTACGCGTTCATGAACGCCGGTTACATCGACGAGGCCCGTGCGTGGAGGGAGTGGCTCCTGCGCGCGGTCGCGGGCGACCCGGCGAAAGCGCAGATTCTCTACGGCGTCGGCGGGCAGCGCCGAATCGCCGAGTTCGAACTGGAATGGCTTCCCGGCTACGCGGGCTCGCGGCCCGTGCGGATCGGCAATGCGGCTCACGAGCAGTTCCAGCTCGACGTCTACGGCGAGGTGATGGATGCTCTGCACCAGGCGCGCGTCCACGGGCTCGATCCCGACGACCACGCGTGGTCCCTGCAGCGCAACATCATGGATTTCCTCGAAGGTGCGTGGGATCAGCCCGACGAGGGGATCTGGGAGGTGCGCGGCCCGCGCCGCAACTTCACGCACTCGAAGGTGCTCGCGTGGGTCGCGTTCGATCGGGCCGTGCAGGCGGTCGAACGCTGGGATCTGCGCGGGCCGCTCGACCGGTGGAGCCGGCTGCGGGCCGAGATTCACGAAGAGGTCTGCCGTGAGGGATTCAACCTCGAGCTCGGGTCGTTCACGCAGTCCTACGGCTCGACCGAGCTCGACGCCTCGACGCTGCTCATTCCGCTGGTTGGCTTCCTGCCCGCCGACGATCCTCGCGTCGCCGGCACGATCGACGCGGTACAGCGAGACCTCACACGCGATGGGTTCGTCGAGCGATACCGCGTGCAAGAGCACAACGTCGTCGATGGGCTGCCCGGCGGTGAAGGGGTCTTCCTGCCGTGCTCGTTCTGGCTCGTCGACGCGCTGCTGATGCAGGAACGCGACGACGAGGCGCAGGCCCTCTTCGAGAAGCTGCTCGCGGTCCGCAACGACCTCGGGCTGATCTCGGAGGAGTACGACCCGGTGGCGAAGCGCCTGCTCGGCAACTATCCGCAGGCGTTCACGCACGTCGGGCTCGTCAATTCGGCGTACAACCTCTCGCACCACGACGGGCCATCGCACCAGCGGACGGAGGGGACGCAACGTTCCCCGGAAGGCAGTTGACGGCCCCAACTCACGACCTGCGCGAGCACGTTTGCCTCAGCGGTGGCCGAAGTGGTGCGCACGCGGCAGCGCACGGGTGACTTCGGCCTCACTCGCTGCCCGCCGTGCGAGTGGCCCGAGTGAGGCGACCTCGCTGACGAGCAGGTTGAGATTGCGGCCGTGTCGCTCGAGACGCCCTCGGGCGAGCAGCAGCGGCTCGCCGCGGACGACCGCGCGATTCGCCTCGTAGACCTGTGGAGGCAGGATCAGGTTCGCCTGCCCGTGCTCATCCTCGAGGAGCATGAAGACGACACCGTTCGCCGTCGCCGGCCGCTGTCGCGCGATCGCCAGGCCCGCCACCTGGATCAGTGCGCCGTGTGGGGTCTCGGGCAGCTCGGCACTCGTCGCCACACCTGCAGGCAGGTGCGGCCGCAGCAGCTCGAGGGGATGGACGCCGACCGAGAGCGACGTGTGCTTGTAATCGGCGAGCATCCGCTCCCACGGGGTCTGTGGGGGTAGCTCGGGGATCTCGGCGGTCGGCTCGAGGGGAAGCGCGAGCTGGCGGTTGCCACCTCGCACCGAATGGCCACGGGAGGTGACACCGAGCCGCCAGAGCAACTGGCGCCGTGGCCCCCATTCGTCGCATGCGCCGGCGACGACGAGCGCCTCGAGCGCGTCGGCTTTCACCGCAGCACGGCGCGCGAGGTCGCCGAGGTCGGCGTACGGCTGCAGCAACTCGAAAGCGTTTGCATCTTCCTCGCCGACCGACTGCACATAGCCGAGACCGACCCGCACGGCCCCATCTTCGATCGAGCACTGCGCCCGGGAGCGGTTGACGTGCGGCGGCCGCACCTCCACCCCGCGCCGCTGCGCATCGCGGACGAGCGACGACGGCGGGTAGAAGCCCATCGGCTGCGCGTTCATGAGCGCGCAGAGGAACTCGGCCGGGTAGTAGCGCCGCAGCCACGCCGACTGGTAGGCGAGCAGCGCGAACGCCGCCGCGTGCGATTTCGGGAACCCGAAGCCCGAGAAGCCGACGAGCTTGTCGTAGATCACGTGCGCAGTCGCCTCAGGGATGGCGTTGCCAATGCAGCCCGCGATGAAGCCCGGCCGGTAGGCCTCGATCGCTTCCTCGCTCCGCTTGCGGCTCATCGCCCGCCGCAGGCCCTCTGCCTCGCCCACCGAGAAGCGTGCCGACGACATCGCGACATCGAGCACCTGATCCTGGAAGACGACGACGCCGAGTGTGTCGCGCAACGGCTCCCGGAGGGATTCGTGCTCGACCGGCGGCTCGAAGCTCGGGTCGTCGCGCTTCGCCTGACGATGCTTGATGTAGGGATGGACCGCTTTGCCCTGGATCGGGCCCGGCCGGACGAGCGCGACCTGAACCGTCAGATCGTCGAGATTCTCGGGGCGCGTCTGCAGCAGGCTCTGCATCTGCGCGCGACTCTCGATCTGGAAGACGCCGACGGTGTCGGCCTGCTGGATCTCGGCGTAGACGGCCTCGTCGGTCAGGGAGATGCGCGAGAGGTCGATCGTCTCGCCGCGCAGGCGCGCGATGCGGTCGATGGCGTCTTCGACGGCGGAGAGCATGCCGAGGCCGAGCAGGTCGATCTTCAGGAAGCCGGCATCGCCACAGCTGTCCTTGTCCCACTGGCAGATCTGCCGTCCCGCCATCGCCGCCGGCTGCACCGGGACGAGGTCGATCAGCGGCCGCGTCGAGATCACCATGCCGCCCGGGTGCTGGCTGATGTGGCGCGGCAGGCTGGCGATCTCACGTGTCAGCTCTCGAAACGCGTCCCAGCGCGGCCCGGTGTGTGAGCCCGGTACGCCTGCGAGCTCGTCT
>JBBSEJ010000015.1:0-51476 GCA_038239825.1 Gaiellales bacterium | reverse complement strand
CGCCAACGCCTGTGCGCTCTTCGGCCGGCGCGCCCAGCGCTCAAGCGTCTCTCGCTCCTCCTCGCTGAGCACCACCCTCGCCGCCGCACGCCCTCGCTGTCCCATCGCGCCTCCCATCGTCGCTCGCAGCGACAGGATTCGCGACCAACCAATACCCTCCGAACTAACGACTCAGGACACTAGCCGGGCAGGATGTCGAGCACGCCGAGCGGCCGGCGAAACGGCGCGACGATGTAGACGCCGGCTGCCAGGTCGCGTGCACCGTCGATCAGCTCGCGTGCGAGCTCGGTGCCGACGTCGGCGGCCTGCGCCCCGGCCGTCCGATACCGATCCTGCACGTGCTCGGGGACGATGATCCCGGGGGTCTCGTTGTGGACTCGAACGGCCAGCTCGAGTGACCTGATCGGCCAGACACCGACGAGAAGAGGAATTGGTGTCGCGCCGCCGAGCCGGTCGAGGAACCGCTCGAGGGCCGTCAGGTCGAAGAGGATCTGGGTCATCGCGAACTGCGCCCCGGCGTCGATCTTCCGGTGGAAGCGCTCGACTTCCAGGCCGAGGTCGTCGGCGGTGGGGTTCAGGGCGACACCGGTGTGAAACGAGGTCGGCGCGTCGATCGCGCGGCCGTGGAAGTCGGTGGCCTCGTTCAGGCGCGAGATCAGCTCGACGAGCCCGATCGCATCGACGTCGTAGACCGCCCCCGTGCCCGGGTAGTCACCGGCCTCGGGCGGGTCGCCGGTGACGGCGAGGACGTTGCGAATGCCCTCGGCGTGCGCGCCGAGCAGCAGCGATTCGAGCCCTGCGATCGTCGAGTCGCGTGGGGTCAGGTGCGGGATCGCCTCGATCCCAGCTTCGCGTTGAATCGCAACCGACGCGATCATCCCGCTCATCCGGGCGCGTGCCCGTGGGTTGTCGTTCACGTCGACGAAGTGGACGCGACCCGATTCCTTCAACACCCGCGCCGCCTCGAGCAGGCCCGCCAGGTTGCCGCCGAGCGGCGGGTCGAGCTGCACCGAGACGACGAACTCCCCGGCGTCGAGGAGCCGCGCGAGCTCGGTGGGCGCTTCGTCGGTCACGGGCAGCGCCTCGCGTGCACGCGCGAGGACGCGAGGTGACCTCGTCGAGCTTCGGTTCTCGTCCATCGACGCTCGGATCGCCGCGATCTGCGCCGGTGTCGTACCGCAACAGCCGCCGATCAGCCGCGCCCCGAGCGCGCGCGCGGCAGCAGCGAACTCGGCGAAATACTCCGGGGTCGCGAGCGGAAAGGAGACCCGTGCGCCGGTCATGCTCGCGAGTCCCACGTTCGGCAGAGCTGCAAGTGCCGCTCCGTCCTCACCGCCCATCTCGGCGAGAGCGTTGAGTGCCGCCGCGGGCCCACGCCCGTGGTTCGCGCCGAACGCCTGCACCGGCAGATCGCGCAGGCGGGCCGCCGCGTCGCGCGCCGTCACTCCTGCAAGGGTGACTCCATCACTGTCGAAGCTCATGAGGGCCACGATCGGGAGACCCGACACCGAGCGGACCGCGCGCACCGCGACCTCGAGCTCGTGGAGGTCGTAGAACGTCTCGAGCATGAACAGGTCGGCTCCTCGACCCTCCAGGATCCGTGCCTGCTCGGCAAAGAGGTCGCCGCCCTCCTCCGGCCGCAGCTCGACGTCGCCGAGTGGCCCGATCGACCCCCCGATCAGCACCTCGCGGCCGGCGATCTCACGCGCGTCACGCGCGAGCTTCACGGCGGTCGAGTTCACTCGCTCGACCTCTTCCTCCAGAAAGTGCACGCCGAGCTTGCGCCGATTGGCACCGAACGTATTGGTCTCGATCAGCTCCGCCCCGGCGTTGATGAAGCTGACGTGGACCGAGACGACGGCGTCAGGGGCGCGCAGATTCGCCTCCTCGGGGCAGCGAAGACCCGGGACCGCGGCCGCGAGTACGACGCCCATCCCGCCGTCGGCCACGATGGGCGGCCCCTCTCGGAGGCGTGTCTCGAAGCTGCCCGGCATGGCGAGGAGCGTAGTCAAGTGCTGTCGTCAACTACGAAACGGGTGATGGATCAAGCAAGGATCGACCGTCACAGTGCAACAGTCACCTGCGTTGAGCCCCCTTGCGGCGGGGCCCGCGGAGTCTGATGGAACTCCCCTCAACGAAGACGGCGCCGGCGGCGGCGCCGTCTTCACGTTCAAGGATGCGGCCGCGGCTGTCGATAGGGCGTGTACCTCCCTCGGGACTGACGGCAATCATCTCGCGGCGAGGGATAGGAGCGGCCGGCGCGAGCCGGCCGTTTCCTCGCCCGGGCTCAGCGAATCGCGATCCGGCCCACGTATGTGACCCACCCGTGGGGCCAGGTGACGCGGAGCGACACTCCCCCGCCGTGCGCCGCACGCCACGAAAGCTCGCTCCCGTGGCGCGCGACCGGCACGGACGCGCCCCCGACGGCGAGTCGTATCCGGCTCGGTGCGAACGCAAGCTCGGCACGCACGGTGGTACCGCGCACGACCGTGGCGGTTTTCGCCGACGCAGAGATCGGCGCGCCGCAGCGCGTTCCCCAGCACCACGAGGAGATCGCAAGCGGGATGTGGCTCGAGCCCACCTGGAGATACGCGGCCGGAGGTCGCGTGAGCCCGAGCAGCACGGCGAAGAGGGCGAGCATCGCTGAAATCTAGTCCTCGTGGAGGACACGGCCCTCGAGGCCGCCCGCGATCGTCACGACGTGGCCCGTGATGTGCCCCGAGAGGATGGGGGATGCCAGCGCGACGACCTGGCCCGCCACATCGAGTGGCTGGGCGACCTTGCGGAGCGCCATCGTCTGGGAGACGAGCCGGACGCGACCTGGGTCGACGTGACCGCGTGTCAGCGCCGACTCGGTCCAGCCCGGCGCGACCGCGTTCACGCGGCAGCGCGGGTTTCGGCGGATCGCTTCGTTCTTCAGCGAGAGCAGCAGGCCGCCGGTGATCGCCGCCTTGGCCGCGGCGTAGTCGGCGTGCCCCGCCTCGCCGATCAGTCCCGCCGTCGAGCCGCAGAGGACGAGGACTCCCTCACGCTCTGCGAGTTGTCGCAGGAACCCGCGTGCTGTGAGGAACGTCGCAGTCAGATTCGCGTCGAGGGTCGCACGCCAGCGCTCGAGCGAGAGCTCCCAGACGGGGACGTCGGTCTGCGGCCACACTCCTGCGATTGCCGCGCAGATGTCCAGGGCGCCGACCTCCTCGAACAGCCTCTCGACCTCGGTCTCGACGGTCAGGTCGGCGCCCGCGATGCCGGCACCGAGCTCGGCCGCAACGTCTTCAGCGCGCCTGCGCCCGCGGTGATAGTGGATCACCACCTCCGCGCCCTCGGCCGCGAAGAGGCGCGCGCAGGCGCTGCCGATCCCACCGGATCCGCCGGTGACGAGGACCCGCTTGCCGCGCAGACCCGTCTCCACGCTCGCACGTTAACGGCCGGTGAAAAATTCGCTCCACTTTCGCGAGTCCTGATGTAGAGTCAGCGCCGTCCGAGGGTGAGCCGGAGAAGGGAAGAGGAGGCCGGCTCCTAAGCGTGTGCTGCTTGTCCGCCGTCAACCGTCGCAGTCGGAGGTCGTGCTCAGGTGCTCACAGTCGACATTGCTCTTCCCGACATCGAAGAACTTCACAAGCTCGTCGAGTCGGGCAAGGAGAAAGGCGTCCTCACCTACGACGAGATCGTCAAGGGTCTCGAGGAAGTCGAGCTTACGAAGGAGCAGGTCGAAGACTTCACCACGTACCTGATCGACCAGGGGATCGAGCTCGTCGAGGGCGAGGATCACAAGCGCCTGCCCCATGAGCAGCCGCTCGTCGAGGAAGAGGTCAAGACACCGAAGCTCGACCTGGCTGTCGAGCCGTCGCTCGACTCCTTGCGCCTCTACCTGCGCGAGATCGGCAAGGTGCCGCTGCTGACCGCCGACCAGGAGGTCTATCTGGCGAAGCGGATCGAGCGCGGCGACATGGGCGCGAAGACGCAGATGATCGAGGCGAACCTGCGCCTCGTCGTTTCGATCGCGAAGGGCTATCTCGGGCGCGGGCTCTCCTTTCTCGATCTCATCCAGGAAGGCTCTCTGGGGTTGATCCGCGCGGTCGAGAAGTTCGACTACCGCAAGGGGTACAAGTTCTCGACGTATGCGACCTGGTGGATCCGCCAGGCGGTGACGCGGGCGATCGCCGACAAGGCGCGCACGATTCGCATCCCCGTCCACATGGTGGAGAAGCTGAACAAGGTCGTGCATATCGAGCGCCAGCTCGTCCAGCGCCTCGGCCGGGAGCCGAAGCCGGAGGAGATCGCCGAAGAGCTCGAGATGACGACCGACGAGGTTCGCGAGATCCTTCGTATGGCGCAGCACCCCGTCTCGCTCGAGAAGCCGATCGGCGAGGAAGCCGACTCGGAGCTCGGCGACTTCGTCGAGGACGAGAACACCGAGACGCCGGACGAGGCAGCGTCACTCACGTTGCGCCGCTCCGACATCGAGACCGCACTCGCCTCGCTCCCCGAGCGTGAGCGCCAGGTGATCGAGCTGCGCTTCGGGCTCACCGGCGGCCAGCCGTGCACGCTCGAAGAGGTCGGCAAGACGTTCGGCGTCACGCGCGAGCGCATCCGGCAGATCGAGAACAACACGCTGAAGAAACTCGAGGGCCTGCCCGAGGCGCAAGCGCTTCGCGACTGCGTCTGACGCGAGCTTTTCCGGACCCGAAGTGCATCAGGCGGAACCAGGGTCCGTGATCGGTCAGACGTTCTCGGAGCCGCTCGTGCGCGCTGCCGGTACGAACAGCCGGCAATGCGGGCACTTGAAGCCGCGGTAGCGCTCCGCCGCCCCGTCGAGCAGGCTGCCGCTGAAGGTCTTCTTGCAGTGAGGGCAGCGGATCTCGATCGATTCCTCTGCGCGGGTCTCCTCTGCCTGGGTCTCCTCGGCCACCTTCTCCTCGGTCACGTTCTCCAGGCTACCTGCGCGTCATGAGAGGGCGATCGTCTCGATCTGCACGTCCTCCTTCGGCCGGTCGCCCGGCCCGGTGTCGGCCTCTTCGATCGCATCGACGACCTCCATCCCGGCGGATACACGGCCGAAAACGGTGTGCTTGCCGTCGAGCCACGGACAGGCGGCGGCAGTGACGATGAAGAACTGCGACCCGTTCGTGTTCGGGCCTGCGTTCGCCATCGCGAGCGCGCCGCGCTCGATCTTTCTGTCGTTGAACTCGTCCTCGAACTGATAGCCCGGCCCCCCCGAGCCGGTGCCGGTGGGGTCGCCTCCCTGGATCATGAAATCCGGGATCACGCGATGGAAGATCACGCCGTCGTAGAAGCCGTCGCGTGCGAGCTTGACGAAGTTCTCGACGGTCTTCGGGGCGTCGGCCGCGAAGAGCTCGAGCTCGATCACGCCCTTGCTCGTCTGCATGGTTGCGTTTGTCATGCAGGTCAGCCTACCGTCCCTCGTTCGAGGGATCTCCTACCGAACGGCGGCGAGGAGCCGCGCGAGCCGTTCTCTCTCGGCCGTGCTCCAGCGCGCGCCGAGAGCTCGGCCTGCGGCGTCTTCCGCGGTCTCGAGCGCCTCGTCGACGACGCGTACGCCGGCCGAGGTGAGGACGACGAGCGCGAGCCGCGCGTCGCGGTCGTGTGACTCCCGGTCGACGAGGCCGATCCGCTCGAGCGGGCCGAGTTGGCGCGCAACCCCCGAGGGCGTGACGCCGAGCCGCTGGGCGAGCTCGGAGCGCCTGAGCCTGCCGTCGGGTGTCCCGCGAAGCTCGCGGAGGATTGCGAGGTCGGACAGCGAGATACCGTGCTGAGAGAGTGGATGATCCAGATCGCGCGTGGTGAGCGTGCGCGCGAGCGAGAGATCGAACACGAGGTCGAGAGCAGGGGTCATGCTGACATCGTTCATGCCGACACTTCATCAACAGATCAACGATCTGTCAAGGATATTACGAGACAAAGGGACGACTGTCCCGAGCGCAGCCCGTGCACTGCTCGGAGCGGTGGCAGTGGGGGCCACCCTCGCCGCCTGCGGCGGCGCCGCGCAACCCACGACTCGCTCTGTGGCGGGTGAGTGGACCGCGAATGCATCCGGCGTGATCGAGCAACTTCGGGGAGATGTGGTCGCCGCCTTCGACGGGGACGCCATTCGATCGGCGCGCGCGGCGCTCCGCGACGAGTCGCGGCTCTACGGCCTGCTCGTCGCCTACAGCGACCTCGGCGGCTGCCGCCACATGACGCGGGCGCTCGGCGCCGCGCCCCCCGCTCGTCGCGCTGCGGCATCGACACTGCTCGCGGCGTGCGCGAACCTTCAGCGAGCGTCACGCCTCTTCACGCGAGCGGCGTCGCACGACGATGCGCCTGCGCTCGTTGCCGCCGCCCGCGCGGCCCGCGCGGCACAACCGCTGCTCGCGCGAGCGGAGCTCGACCTGCGCCATCCTGCGGGGCACTGAGCACGAGCCTGGTCGTGCTTCCTGCGACCATGTCGGCATGGAAGCGGGTCGCCGGATCGCAGCCGTGCTCGTGCCGATCTTTCGCGACTCGGATCGCCGGCTACGGATCGTCTTGATCGTGCGTGTCGACCGGGGCCTGCACGGCGGCCAGCTCGCATTGCCGGGAGGTAAGGCGGACGAGGACGACGAGAGCCTGATCGCGACGGCGTTGCGCGAGGCCGAGGAGGAGATCGGGCTCTCGCCGGACGAGGTCGAGGTGATCGCCGAGCTCGCCCCGGTACGAAGCGGCCCGACGCGCTTCGACGTGCATCCGTTCCTCGCACGCATCCCGGCGGATGTGCAGTGGCGGCCGAGCGAAGACGAAGTGGTCGAGGTGCTGACGCCTCTCGTCGCCGACCTCGGCCGAGCCGACGCTCGGCGTGAGCTCCTGTTCACCTCCGCGCGCTTTCCGGAAGGATTGCTGGTGGACGGGATCCCGATCGGCGACCGGGTGCTCTGGGGCATGACGTTGCGACTGCTCGACGACGTGGTGCCCCGTCTGCTCGCCGGTGAATGGGATCTGTAGAGGTCCGATGTGGGTCTGGCCGTTCGGTCAACGTTCGCGGATCGCGCCCATGCGGTAGCCACCCTCGAGCATCGCAGGCGCACGAGCGGTCAGCGAGTCCCATGAGGGCACATCCCAGCCGAACGAGTCGGCGAGGCGGACGATCATGCTGAAGAGCGAGCACACCGCCGCCGCGTCGGACAGGGCCTGCGTCGAGACGCCCACGGCGCGCACTGCGTCGGCGTCGCCGGCGGTCAGCTCGTCGGGGCGGAGGGTGAGCTTCTCGAGGAAGACGAGTGTCGCGGCGAGCTCGTGCCGGAGCGGCGCGGTGCGCCAGTCGGCGACGATCGCGTCCCAGACCTCTCCACCGAGCGCGTACGACGCAACTGCGCCGTGAGAGCCCGTTCAGAACAGGCATTGATTCAGGAGCGAGGTGAATCCCGCGAAGAGCTCGCGCTCGCCGGGGCTCCAGTCCGACGGCCCTCGCATGACCACGTCGAGCGCATCCGAGAATGGCCGACCGAAGAGCTCGGGGCGGTAGAGCAGCGTCTTGACGACACCGAGCGGCTCCCGCCCGCTGCGCTCGGCGATCTCAGCGAGCAGCGCGGCCTCGGCAGGAGCGTGACCGCGGTCGAGCGTCGAGAGCCTCACGCGATCACCGACGCCGCCGCGTCCAGTCGGCGCAGTCCCTGCGCGATCGCGACTGCGACCGTCTGCTCGAAGATCTCGTCCTCGGAGTACCCGGCCGCGATCAGCGCTTCGACGTCGGCGTCGGTGATCGCGTACGCATGTTGGGCGACGTTCGAGAGATACGACTCCAGCCCGGGCGCGGCAGGTCGCGTCGCGACCAGGACCGCCCTCAGGTTCTCGATCGACTCCTTCACGCCAAAAGCCTAACGCGCGCGGGATGGATCGATCCGCGATTGTTCCCTGCATGAAACTGCTCGGGCTCGAGACGCCGCACGGAACCGCGAACGCGCATCTGCACGCTGCCGAGAATCCCCGGGGTGCGCTGGTGCTCGGGCATGGCGCCGGCGGTGGGGTCACCGCGCCCGATCTCGTCGCCGTGAGCGCGGCTGCGAACGCGCGAAGGATCACGGTAGCGCTGGTCGAGCAGCCCTACCGGGTCGCGGGCCGGCGCTCACCCGCGCCGGCCCATCACCTCGACGCGGCCTTCATCGCCGTTGTCGCTGCCTTGCGGGCGCACGCAATCGCAGGGCTGCCGGTCGTCATCGGCGGTCGTTCCTCGGGCGCGCGTGTCGCCTGCAGGACGGCCGAGGCGACGGGTGCCCTCGGCGTCCTCTGCCTCGCCTTTCCACTTCGACCGCCGCGCCGGCCCGGCGCGCCGGCCGCGCCCACGCGGCTCCATGAGCTCGACGAGGTGCGCGTACCCGTGCTCGTCATCCAGGGCGTGCGCGACCGGTTCGGGATGCCGCCGCCGGGCCTTGCTCGCACCGTTATCCAGGTGTCGGCCGACCACGCGCTTCGCACCGACCTCGCCGCGGTCGCCGTTGCGGCCGAGGAGTGGCTCGTGCGCACTGTCTCCGTGTGACCCGCGACCGTCAGTCGACGGCGACAGAACCTGAGGGCGGCGCCGCGGAGGGCGGCGCCCTTTCCTTTCTGTTCAGCCCTCCGGCGTCGGAGCGGACTCGTCGTTCTGCCAGAGACCGAACTCGTTCCCGTGTGGGTCGGTGCACGTCGAGAACCAGCCCATGTTCGGGATCGGCATCGGGTCGCCGGCCTTGCCACCGAGCTCCTTCACGCGTGCGGCGCCGGCGTTGATGTCGTCGACGTCGAAGTACGAGCGCGTGCCGCGCTTGCCAGGCTCCATGTTCGTGATCGCAGCGCCGGAGTTTTCGTCGATCCGGGTCATGTGGTACTCGGACGGCCCGGGGAACGCCTGGAACTGCCACCCGAAGAGCCCGCCCCAGAACTCGCGCGACTGCTCGGTGTCGTCCGCTGGAATCTCGATGTGCACGATCTGGCCGGGCATGAGCCCCTCCTTCGTTCGTGGTTTGTCATGCAGGTAGACGAGTCGAGCGCCTGAATCTCATCGCGACGAACGATCGCCTGATTCGCATCTCGTCGGGCAGAGCAAACGACTGCAGCGCTAGAGAGATGTCCCGCTCTGCTCGATGCGGTGGTGGCGCTCGAGCTCGGCGTGCGCGGCTTCAGTGTCCATGCGCGTGTGCCGCTCCGGACCACGCCGACGGCTTTGCGCTCGACGAATACGGTTCCCCCGCAGGGCCTCGAGGACACGCTCCTCGACCGATTGTCTTCTTCTCCGCCACACGACTCCGACATTCTGTCGCAAGTTCGAGTCTCGTGACGCCACCGAGCCCGGCTGACGAGCGTGCCCGTCGATTCGCCGCCAAACCGACGACATTCCGGGTCGGCGAGCACGCCGAGGCTGACCCCCGGCACGGGCTGGACGGTGGTGACTGGACGAGCCATGACATCTCCTTGCTGAGGGATGTTGTGTGCCCGCGATCGCGCCCTCTCTGCTGTGACGAACGAGGTTGCCACCGATCGACAGTCTCGGCTTGACGGTGGTGAACCGGCGGGCGAGCATCTGGCCTCGAGGCGCCCGCAGGCGCGGTGCGTATCGTCTGGTCAGTGGGTGCAACCTCCATCAAGCGGCAAGCCGATCGTCGGCGCCGGCGGTGGCGTCGGGTGTATCGCGCACTCTCGTTGGCAGGAGCCCTGTTCGCCACCGCCGGGCTCGCACTGACGGCCGCCGTCGTCTGGTGGTCGGGCGCGACGCTTGCGCCCGACTCGGTGGCACTCGCGCAGATCGCGGTGGAGCCGCTCGGCGGCTCCCTCGTCTCGGCGCGCGCCTTCGGCCCCGACAAGACTCGGATTCGACTTGCCGTGGAGCGCAACCGGCTGCTGCCGCTGTCGCTCCTCGCACCAGGCGAGCACGTGACGGTCGTGGTCGTCGTACGCCGTCCGGCCTGGCTCGGTTGGGCACTCGGACGCTCGAGAACGGAGCATCTGACGCTGCGAACGCCGACGGCTTCTCTGACGCAGCAGTGGCCGACGGTCGCGCCCCACGCGGCGCTGCGGGTTCGCTTCTCCGAGCCTGTCGCGCGGGTCTTCTATCGCATCGGGCGCCGCGGGCGATCCATCTCCGGGCACGGCCAGCGCGGCGTCTCGCTCGGGCGGCAGGCGCCGTCGGGCACCGCAGAGGTCTCGAGCGCAGCGCGCCTTTGGGAGCGCCTGAGTGACCCCGCCCGGGTCACGTGGTTTCCGGCGTCACGACTGCCGGTCGTCCGCGTCAGCCCGTCTCCCGCCGGCACGATCTCTCCACGTGCGGTGATCCGGCTGACCTTCTCGCGGGCGCTCGCAGAGGTGGCGGGCGGCGCGCGACCGCGGCTCTCCCGTCACGTGCCGGGCACGTGGCGTGCAACCGACAGCCACTCGCTCGTCTTCAGCCCGTCGGGGTTCGGCTTTCCGCTCGCAGCGTCGCTCCGGCTCGAGTTCCCAACCGAGGTGAGCGTCACCGACGGTGCATCGCCGCCGCGTCCCGCGCGAGCGGTCGGCCTGAAGGTGGCGGGTGCGAGTCTTCTTCGCCTCCAGCAGTTGCTCGCCGACGCCGGATACCTCCCGCTCAGCTGGCGGCCTGCAGGGAAGGCCGTGCCGCGCCGGGCGCTCGCCGAGATCGCGGCGGTGGTCGACCCGCCTCAGGGCACCTTCGCCTGGCACTACTCGAGCACACCGCTCGAGTTGCAACGTCTCTGGTCTCCGGCGCAACCGAACACGCTCACGCGCGGGGCGGTGATGATGTTCGAGAAGAATCACGGCCTCGCCGTCGACGGATTCGCCGGGACCAAGGTCTGGCGTGCCTTGCTCGCCGACGCGATCGCCGGTACGAAAAAAACGGACGGCTACAGCTATGTGTACGTCCACCGCAATGTGCCGCAGCTTCTGACCCTGTGGCACAACGGTCGAACGATCCTCACCTCACCGGGGAACACGGGCGTCCCCGCAGCGCCGACCCAGCTCGGCACCTACCCCGTGTTCGAGCACATCCCCGTGGGCACGATGAGCGGAACCAACCCCGACGGCTCCCACTACAACGATCCCGGGATTCGGTGGATCAGCTACTTCCACGGGGGTGACGCGCTCCACTCGTTCAACCGCGCATCGTTCGGCACGCCGCAGAGCCTTGGCTGCGTGGAGCTGCCGGTCGAGACCGCCGCTCGGGTCTGGCCCTACACCCCCATCGGGACGCTCGTCACGATCGAGGACTGACGCGGATGCCCGGCGCTACGCGCGACGGACGAAGTACAGGATCAGGACGACGAGCAAGACGATGACCAGAATTCCGATGAGGCCGTAACCCGTTCCGGCGATTGCGAGCATGTGAGTCCTCCTCAGAGGGTGTAGGTGTGACCCTCGCTCTTGCCACGCGCTCCAAGAAAGAAACGTGGTGTCTCAGCCGAGGCGTGCGCCACTGCGGCGAAGCCGCTTCCACGCTGCGGGGAATCGCTCGGTCGCGTGAGAGCGGCGGGCACGCTGCCGCTCGGCAAGCCGGCCGGCGACGAAGGCGGCTTCAGTGGCCGAATCGACGACGGCCGCCGCACGCAGTCGCTTC
Source organism: Gaiellales bacterium (assembly GCA_038239825.1). Classification (GTDB taxonomy): domain Bacteria; phylum Actinomycetota; class Thermoleophilia; order Gaiellales; family Gaiellaceae; genus PALSA-600. Next base: position 39,922 of record JBBSEJ010000015.1, on the reverse strand, counting down.
TCTGCGATCACGGCGTCCTGATGCTCGCCGAGGAGATCCTGGAGTCGCTTCGCGTCGGCGATGAGCCGCCGGCCGCGTTTGCCCGCCGGCGCCGAGAGCTCAGCGGCGTAGCGCGCTCGCTTGAGCGCGATGCGAAGCCCATGTAATGCGGTCTCGTCGGGCCGCTTTCCGAGCCGCGCGACGTTCTTCCCGAGGCGTGCGAACTCCTTTCGCGCGATCACACCGAGCGGGATCGTCTCGACGCCAGGGGCGAGCCGGGGCGGCAGGCGTAGGCGGCCGAGGAACGCGCGGTACCCGTCGGTGCCGAGTGCTCGAAAGAGCTGGAGCCGCGCACTCTCGCGCTCGATCTCCAGCCGCGTCACGAGCAGCTCACCGCCGGCGTGATCCTCCGGGTCGAGCGCGACGAGCTCGGCCCGCACATGCTCGAGGAGGACGTCGAGATCGCGAACCGGACCGGTCGCAGCGCCGAGGTCGCGAAGCGGCGCAGAGAGGGACCGCCGCCAGTCCATGTCAACGTAGCTCCTCGTCGAGCGCAGAAACGCCCGAGTCCGCCGCGCCGCCACCCGGTGTTGATGCAGGTTCTCCGGATCCGTGCCCAGGCGAACGCCGGGCTCGTGACGGACGAGTTGATGTCGCTCCTCCAGAATCATCTCGCGCAGCCGCCTCGCGCCCGGATCGTCGCTCAACGGGGCTGACGGCACGAGTTGCTTGCCCGCGACGACGCCGCTCGTCAGCCGCTCGATCCGCTCGGGCAGCGCGAGCCCTTCGGTTCCCGAAGTCCAGATCTCGACCCGTTCGCCACGCGGTAGGGTCAGGCGCCAGACGACACCGACCTCGAGCGGCAGCCGCGATATCTGTACGCCGGCCTGCTCGAGATCACGATCGGCCGTGTCGTAGTCGTGGACGACGGTGAGCTCGCGCTCCGCACGGAACCAGTTCTGCTCGGGTGTGCCCGAGCCGAGCTCCTGCCCGATCTCGTGGGCGCGTGCGCGAACGGTGTCGTCGGATTCGGTCATCTAGCTCAATCCCACACCGGCGCGCAGCTTCCTGCCGCGAAGCTTCGCGGCACGCTGCCGAGCCCTTAACGTCCGAGCCACCGCTCGAGGTCGAGCGAAACGTCGAGCGACGAGAAGTCGCCGGTCTCCCGAATCGCGGTGGCGGCTGCCACGAATGCGTTGACGGCGACCCAGCAGAGACCGCCACCGACGCTGATCCGTCGCGCGCCGGCGGCGGCGATCTCGCCTGTCGTCAGGTCGGGCCGGGCGAGTACGTTGACCGGCTTCGACATGGCCGAGCACACCTCTCGGATCTCCTCCACCGTTCGCAGGCCGGGGGCGTACAGCACGTCTGCGCCCGCCCGCTCATAGGCCCGAAGGCGTCCGATCGTGTCGTCGAGATCGACCCGCCCGCGAATCAGGTTCTCCGCACGCGCGGTCACCGTGAACGGGAAGTCGAGCCGAGCCGCAGCCTCGCACGCCGCTACGACGCGTTCGGTCGCGTGCTCCAGCTCGTAGATCTCACCCGCGGGGTCGTAATCCTCGATCGAGCCACCGAGGGCGCCCTCGCTCGCGATGCGCGCGATTGCAGCCGCGGCATCGGCGGGGTCGGGGCCGTACCCGTTCTCGAGATCGACCGAGACCGGAAGGTCCGTGGCCCGCGCGAGCTCCCCCGCGTGCCGCGCCACCTCATCGAGCGTCGTGCGACCGTCCAGGCGTCCGAGCGTGAATGCAAGCCCGGAGCTCGTACTCGCAAGTGCCTTGAAGCCGAGCGCCGCGAGCACCTTCGCCGAGCCGGCATCCCACGGGTTGGGAATGACGAATGCTTCGCCTTCGTGCAGTGCACGGAAGGCGGCGCCTCGTTCCTGCTGGGTCGGTTGAACGGCTTCGCTGCTCGGGTGAATGGTTCCTCGATCTCGATGAGGTAACCGTCCCGCGTCGTCGAGCGAGACGTTCGCATGGGCGAGGTGCTCTGAGTCTCGCAGCTTCCGGCCCGGCCGAGCGCCGGCTCGTCGCTTCAACGAGCCTGCACGCGCCGACGACTCACCAACGAACGTTCCGCCCTGTGATCGAGTCAGACCACGAGCTTCTCGAGCAGGATCACGACCCCGAGCCCGATCAGCGTCATCGCGGCCAGCTTTTCGGCGGCTTCCCGGGCCGCCTCGCCGAGCCTCGCTCCGAGTCGTAGCCCGAGCTGGGCGACGGCGAAAGCCTGGATCCCGATCAGCACGACGGCGAGGACGATCGAGAGCCGGAGTAGGCCGATCGTGAAGCCGATCGCGAGCTCGTCCAGGCTGATGCTGATTCCGAGGCCGATCAGCGCGAGACCGCCCCGGCTCGCGAGGGCAGAGACGTGTTCGCCGTCGTCTCTCTCGCCGGCGACCAGCATGAAGCTGCCGAGAGCGAGCAGGGCGGCGACGGCGAGGTACTCGGCAGCGCCGCCGATCGTGGTGCCGAGCCCATGTCCGAGCAGCAGCCCGACGACCGGCATCGTCAGCTCGAACGAGGACATCAAGAGGGTCGCCTTCAGCCGCTCTGCGGCCGCAAGGCCCTGGATGCCGAGCGCGGCCGCGACGGCGAACGTGTCGAAGCCGAGCGGCAGCACGAGGAGCAGTAGCCTCAGCACGCGCCGAGCGTACGCGCGGGCAAAGGCGTGCGCGCGAGCAAAGCCTCTTTGCCCCGGGAGTGCCGGGAGACCTGGAAGAGTATGAGCCGTGAGCGCCGCTGATCACGACCACGCCGCGGAGCCACGTCGCGCCCACGAGTCGGCGCACGGTCACTCGCACGTCCGAGTCGGGTCGGATACAGACTCGCGCCGCCTCGCATTCGCGCTGGCATTGATTGCGACCTTCATGACGGCCGAGGTGGTCGTCGGGATCCTCGCGCGCTCGCTCGCCCTGCTCGCGGACGCAGCCCACATGCTGACCGACGCGGGGGCGCTCGTCCTCTCGCTGATCGTGATCCGGCTCGTTCGTCGACCCGCCGGCGGCAACTTGACGTTCGGGCTCAGGCGCACGGAGATCCTCTCGGCGCAGGCAAACGGCGCGACGCTGCTCGTGCTCGCCGGCCTCATCACCTACGAGGGGATCCATCGCCTGATCGCCCCGCCTCGACCAGCCGGGCTCGCCGTTTTGATCGTGGCAGTCATCGGCATCGCCGTGAACCTGCTTGCGACGCAGCAGCTCGCGCGGGCAAACCACGCCTCGATGAACATCCGCGGCTCCTATCTCCACCTGCTGACCGATCTCTTCGCCTTCATCGCCACCGCGATCGCCGGCGCGCTCATCCTCGTGGCCGGATTCGACCGCGCCGACGGCGTCGCGTCGCTGCTCGTGGCGGGGATCATGCTCTACGCCGCGTGCGGTCTCCTGAAGGACTCCGGCAGGGTGCTACTCGAGGCGGCGCCGCAGGGGATGAGCGTGCGCAAGATCGGCGAGGCGATCGCCGCCCACCCACACGTCGAGAGCGTGCACGACCTGCACGTCTGGGAGGTCTCCTCCGGCTTCCCGGCGCTCTCCGCCCACGTGCTCGTTCGTGTGGGCGACGATTGCCACGCGATCCGTCGTGAGCTCGAGCAGATGCTCGGCGCGCAGTTCACGATCGAGCACACGACCCTTCAGGTCGACCACACGAGCGAGGGGCAGCTGCTGACACTCGGTCGCGGCACGATGCGGACGCGCGGCTGAGGTAGGCGGCGTCAGGGCGTCACGCCTGCGCGAGCTCGACGGGGTCGATCGACCGGCCGCCCACACGCTCACACAGCAGGTGGTACACGGTCGCGTGCGCCTCCTGGATCCGGGGCACGTACTCCGACGTGGCGACGATGACGTGGTCGGCCAGCCCCTCGGCTGCGATCCGCCCCCCGTCGTAGCCGAGGATCGCGATCGTCTCGATGTTGCGCCGCCGCGCCTCCGCGAGCGCCGAGAGGATGTTCGCCGAGCCGCCGCTCGTCGAGAAGGCGAGGGCGACGTCACCCTCGCGGCCGTGCGCGATGACCTGCCGCTGGAAGAGCACCTCCGGGCCGACGTCGTTCGCAAGCGCAGTCAGGATCCCGGAGTCCGCGGTCAGGTCGAGTGCGCGACGTCCCGCCTGCTGCAGGTCGGCGACGAGATCCATGGCGTCGGTCGCCGAGCCGCCGTTGCCGAAGGCGAGGAGCTTTCCCCCGGAGTCAAGGCTGCTCCGCAGCGTCTCCGCCGCAGCAGCGAGCGCGGAGGAGTCGCCGATCGTGCGCTCGCGCAGATCGGCGATCTCGCGCGCCTTGATCAGCACGGATGCGGCGACGTTCTCGATCATCGCGCCGGGATCGGCAGCGCGTTGCTCGAGGAACGGATAGAGGAAGCCCGAGCCGCCTGCGCCGCTGTCGCTCGAGCCGAGGTGGTCGAGGAAGACGTGAACCGACTCCCAGAGCACGTGGTAGAGCGTCTCGACGAGCTCCTGGCGGATGAACGGGTCGTCGACCGGCGGCTCGAAGACCCACCGGGCAGCACCGGGCTCGAAGCCGATCGAGAGGCATCCGGGTGGTCCGGTCGCATCGGTGCCGAAGGCGATGACCGCATCGCCGGGCTCTGCCAGCAGGTCGAGCTCGTCGCGGCCGAGCGCTAGCGCGGGGAGGGCGCGCTTGCCGACGATCACCGGGTGGACGAACTCGACCGCGACGTGGTGCGCGTCGGAGCGGTCCTGAGGCGATGCGCCGATCGCTAGGAGCCGTCCGCCGCCCAGGAACCGCTCCGCGAGCTCCAGCGCGAGCTCCGCGAGCCGACCGGCCTCGGTCGCGAAGAAGCGCTCGTTTGCCCGCGTGCGAGCTTCGATCACGCCGGAATGGCCTCCCGGGTCGCCACCCGGACGAGCCAGTCGCGCACGGCGTCGATGCCCTCGCCGCTCCTGGCGCTGACGAGGAGCCGCTCGACGCCCGGGTTGACCGCGTCGAGGTGGTGGAAGAACTTCTCGAGATCGAAGTCGAGGTGCGGTAGCAGGTCGATCTTGTTGATGATCACGAGCTCGCAGGCACGGAACATCAGCGGGTACTTGAGCGGCTTGTCCTCCCCTTCGGTCACCGACGACACCATGATGCGGTGATCCTCACCCACCCTGAACTCGGCGGGGCAGACGAGATTGCCGACGTTCTCGATCATGAGCAGGTCGAGCTCGTCGAGCGGCACCTGCGCAAGCGCCGAGCGAACCATGTTCGCGTCGAGATGACACTCGCCGCCGAACCCCGAGTCGGTGTTGATCTGCGTCACGGGGACGTGCAGCGACGCCAACCGGTCGGCGTCGAGGCTGCCCTGCACATCGCCCTCGAGCACACCGACCCGGACGCCGTCCAGATGAACCAGCGAGCGCTCGAGCAGGGTCGTCTTGCCCGCACCCGGGGCGCTCATCAGGTTGACGACGGTGACCCCTGCGGCGTCGAAGTCGGCGCGGTTCGCGCTCGCGATCGTGTTGTTCGCGTCGAGCATCCCTTCGACGACCCGCACCTTGATCTTGTGCATCACATCCTCGCGATCTTGACGTACCGCGTGAGCGGGCCGCGCTGTTGCACGAGCACCGCCACGAACGCGAGACCCAACAGGGCAAGCGCCTTGTTCATCGGTCCTCACCACCTTTCGATCGGTCGGTCAACAGGTCTTCGACGAGCTCACGTACGGTCGGGAGAGCGTGCTCGACCGCCGCGCGCACTTCGTCGCTCAATTCGATCAGCACGTCGTCTCCCGCATCGGGATCGGCGATGTGGGCCGGCTCGCACGCGAGCACGAGGGTGCGGGCCGGGACGCCGCCGAGCTGCCGGGCAAGCCGCAGGACGCGTACCGGGTCCATGCCGTGCGTGTCGATGTCGGCTCCGTCGTCGTCGGCGGGCGGCTCGATCACCGACAGCGTCCCGGGTAGCTCGCCGCGCGGCGCGGCATCGACGAGCAGAGCAGCCTCGTACCCACTTGCGAGCGCATAGGCCAGGTCGAAGCCCCGGATCCCGTAGTCCACGACGTCGACGCCGTCCGGCATCGGAACGTCGGCCAGCCGTTTTGCCACCTGGCAGCCGAACCCGTCGTCGCCGAGGAAGATGTTCCCGATCCCGGCGACGAGAACACGGGCCAGAGGCTCGATCTCCTCCGGCGCGAAGAAGAAACGGTGCCCAGGGCGACTCGGCCCGAGATCGCGTCCCGGATCATCGTGCGGGGAGACCGCGACGCGGATGCCTCCCTCCATCAGCTCCTCGATGCTCTCGACGACACCGGTCCGCCCGTCGAGCGACGACGAGAAGATGTCGCGCAGATCAGCGGGATGCATGCGCACGCGGGTGCCTCGGCGCACGTCGACCCCGGAGATGGTGATGCTCTGCGGCCCGGGGCGCTCGAGCTCGTCCCAGATGTCCATGCTCATGACCCGCTCACCGGCCTCAACTCGCGCACGACGCCATGCAAGCGCGACATCTCGGCCGGCGTCATCGCTTCGGTGCGCTCGAGAATCTCTCGCGCGCGCGGATCGCCGGCGCGCATCTCGCGCTTCTCGTCGTCGGTCATTCCGAGGATGTTGAGCACGAGCATCTGATCGATCTCACCGCTGTCGAAGAAGTTGCCCGGGCTCTCCGGGGCGACACGTGCATAGTCGGAAAGGATGATCGGCGCCGCCAGGATCGTGTGTCGCTCGCCCTCGTCTCCGACCAGGACCGGCCAGAGCCCGTCGGTCACGAGGCCCGCCGCCGCGGAGCGAAGCTCTGCCGGCGGGTCGATCGAGGAGACGAGGGCCCCGGCGCGTGCCCGCAGGACGACGTGAGCCGACAGCAGCGTGCGGCGGATCGCGCCGTCGCGCTCGATCGCCGGCCACGTGCTCGTATTGGTGACGCTCACGTGAATGCGATGAACGTCGCCGGCGCTCCGGGTGACGCGCACGACCACGCGCCCGTCGAGCTGCTGCCACGTGCGGACGAGGGCACCGTCGCCGACCCGTTCGACGTCGCGACCCGACTGCACGTCGATCGCGGCAGTGGTAGGCGCTCCGGCTCGCACGTCGGGCAACTCGATCGTCCGCTCGGTCGTCTCGTCCCACGTGAGGATGCCGGCATGTTCGTCGACCGGCTCGAGCTCGATGCCCTTCGCAGCTTGCCGGTGCACGACGTGAAGAAACCGTACCTCGACGTCGATCGCGGGTCGAGGTCCCTCGACGAGACACTCGACCCGCACCTCCGAGCGGTCGGAGCTCGAGCGTGCGTAGGCATCCGGATAGATCCCACCGAACGTCCAGCGTTGCTGGTTCTTCAGGGTCGAGCGCCGGTACGGCCAGAGCACGTGCCCTTCGTAGAGCACCGCGTCGGCGAGCTCTCTCGCGAGATCCGTCAATCTCGCCCCTCGAGCAACTGGTCGAGCGTCGCCTCCCAGCTCGGGAGCGCGTGCGTCGCGCGATAGGTCCACAACCGGTCGAAGGCGTCGCGCCTGACGCGGAGCCACGCGGAGTTCGGGAAGGCGAGGTCGATCGCCGCACGCCACACCGCGACCGGGAGGGTCGCGCGCGCCTCCTGCTCCCATGAGACCGGGGCCGCCTGGAGCCCGCCGGCCGAGCCGACGTAGAAGAGCGTTCCGCTGAAGAGCAGCTCGAGCGGCACGTCGCCGCCCTCGAGCGCGTTCAGGTACTTCGCTGCGACCAGCTCGAAGTCGTAGGTGGCGGGAATGTGCAGGTCGACATGCGTGATGCCGGTGAACCGGGGAACGGTCAGCGACGCGGTCGTCCACATGAGGCTGCGCAGCGTCTGCCCCCAGCGATCCCGGGTGCCGAAGAGCTCGCTCAGGCGGTCCTCGTCTCCGTCCTCGTACCGACGCCGGGTCGCATCGATGCGGAGCTGCACGTTGAGGCCGAGCGAGCGGACCTCACGGTCACCGGAGTCGAGCCGCAGCCGGAAGCCGAGCGTCGGCACAACGGCGTGCACGACGGCCGTCACGTCCTCGACGGCGTACGTGACCTCCGGTGCGACCGACGCTGCGACCGACGTCACGCCGGCGAGAGATTCGGCATCCGCGGGTCGATCGGCCCATGCTTGCCCGGATTGATCCCGGTCGAGCGCTGGTCGGTCGAACGGCCGTCCTTGAGATGGCCTCCGGACTTCTCGTAGTTGCCGGGTGTGTTCCCCTGCTTGACGCCCGGCACGTGCGTCGGAGCGTCGGGCTTCACGTCACTCTTCCCCACCTTGATCTTCGCCATCAGATTCCCTCCTCAAGCGCCCGCTCGCGCAGGCTGTCGAAGAACGCGTCGATCTCGCGCCAGACGTCCGTTCCGCCGGAGAGGCCGCGCCAATGAGTTCTCAGCACGCCGGTGAGCGCGTAGCAGTCGTCGATCGGAACGAGGTAGTGCTCGCGCCGTGCTCCGGCGCGGTTCACGAGCAGAGCCTCAACGTCGTCCTCGAGCTCGGCGAGGATCGGGTTGGCGGCTTCCAGGTCCTGCCAGCTCTCGAGCTCCAGCTGCGACTCCGTCGCTCCGACCGCGCCCGGGTAGACCGCCGCGATCCGGTCGACACTGCTCGAGCGGAAGAAGAACGCCAGGTCGACCGGAAGCCGTAGGGCGGCCCACTGGGCCTCGTCGAGCTTGAACGCCGGAAGCCGCAGTCGCCGCTCGGGCACGAGCCGATAGTGCCCGCCACCCGCACCCATGCGGCCGAGCAGGAGCGTGCACGCTCGGCACGCGCAGAGCAACGAGCGCGCCTGCACGTCGACGACATGCCGGTGCGTCGGCGCGATCGGCTCGGCGCAGAGCTCACACCGCGCGACCTCCTCCGCAGCCGGCTCCGGGCGCGGAGCGGCGAGCCGGTGCAGACGGGACGAGGCGACGCTCACACTGGATCCGGCAGACACGGTCCGGGTGCAGCAGCGAGCGATCCGATCTGCAAGAGCTGCTTCGGCGGTTCATCGAGGCCCTCGGCCTCGACACGTTCCAGTTCGGGCGCGGCCCGCATGATCGCCGTCTCGATCGAGTGCTTGAGCGTCACCGCCGAGGATGCGCAGCCATCGCAGGTGCCGTTCAGGCGTAGCGTGGCGACACCGTCCTCGACGCCGACGAGCTCGACGCCGCCCCCGTGCGAGCCCAGGTACGGCCGCACCTGCTCGAGCGCATCCGCGACTCGCGTGTAGAGGTCGACTGGATGCAGGTCGTGCACGAGCAGGAGGTGCAGGAGGAGCTCGTCCGAGACGAGCTCCTCCGTGATGCCGCCGAACTCGGAGATGCGGCGCAGGCCCTCACCGTAGAGCTCGACGATCGCCTGCACCGCAGCGAGCGCTTTCGGGTCGGCTTCGATCTCGCCGAGCAGCTCCTCGACGCGATCGAGCTGGTCGCGGACATCGCTTTCGACCGCGAGCGGGGCTCCCATCAGTGATTCCCACCGAACATCGGCGAGTGTGTGCGCTTGACCGTCTTCCCGCCGCCGAGGTACATATGAACACCGCACGGCAGGCACGGATCGAAGCTCCGAACGGCTCGCATGATGTCGACGCCGCGGAAGTTCTCCTGGTCGTTCTCCTCGAAGATCGGCATGTCGCTGACCGCGTCTTCGTACGGGCCGCGCACCCCGTTCGAGTCGGTCGGGCTGCCGTTCCACGGGGTGGGCGGGTAGGGATGGTAGTTCGCGATCTTCTTGTCGCGGATCACGAGATGGTGCGAGAGGACGCCGCGGACGGCTTCGTGGAAGCCGCAGCCGATCGCCTCGTCCGGAACCTCGAAGTCGTTGAACGTCTTGGTGTTGCCCTTGCGAACCTCGGCGAGTCCCTGCTCGACGAAGCCGAACGCCATCGCGGCCGAGTAGGCGATGAAGTACGCACGCGCGCGGTTCCGCTCGATCGCGTTCGACCACGGCGGGATCTTCCACGTCATCGTCACCTCGCCCGAGGACGCCGTCTTCGGCAGGTGGATCTGGACGGTTCCGTCGCCCGGCGCCTTGACGTACGGCTCGTCGACGATCCCTGCGAGAGCCGTCGAGTAGAGCCGTGCGAAGGCCCCGCCGCCGGTGTCGAGCGCGAGATCGTCGCCGGTGCGCTTGTCGTGCCACCTCGGGCTCATCACCCAGCTGTAGTTGCCGTTCTCGAGGTCGCGCTTTTGCGGCTTCGGAAGAGTGGTCTGGTTCCATGGATGGCGCTTGTCGACCGGGTTGCCGAGCGGGTCGCGCGGAACGAATGTCTCCTCGTTCTGCCAGTCGTCGTAGTAGGAGCTTCCGAGGAGGATCCGGATGCCGAGGTTGATGTCGACGAGATCGGTCGTGACGAGCTCCCCGTCGACGACGATGCCCGGCGTGACCTTCATCGCGCGGCCCCAGTCGCTCATGTGGTCGTAGCGGTAGTCGCACTCGATCGGATCCTGGAACGCACCCCAGCAGCCGAGTAGCACCCGTCGGCGGCCGACCTCCTCGTAACCCGGCAGCGCCTCGTAGAAGAAGTCGAACAGGTCATCGTTCAGCGGCACGGATTTCTTGACCCAATCGGTGATCCGCACGAGGCGTGACAGGTAGTCGGTGAAGATCTGCGGTGTCGCGACCGTGCCCGTCCCGCCCGGATACATCGTCGAGGGGTGCACGTGGCGCCCTTCCATCAGGCAGAACATCTCGCGCGCGACGCGGCTCTGGACGAGGCTCGCCTTGTAGAGCTCGCCCTCGAACGGGTTGAAGGCCCGCATGATGTCGGCGATCGTGCCGAAGCCGTGGATCTCGGAGTGCGGCGACTTCGTCTTCTCGGCCTGCGCGAGCATCTTCGGGTTCGTGTCCTTGATCATCGACTCGCAGTAGTCGCCGAACACCAGGTTGTCCTGGAAGATCGCGTGATCGAAGATGTACTCCGCAGCCTCGCCGAGATTGAAGATGCACTCGGCGAGGGGCGTCATGCGGATCCCGTACGCCATGTTCTGCGCGTAGATCGAGCAGACGGTGTGGTTGTCGCCGCAGATCCCGCAGATACGACTCGTGATGAAGCCCGCGTCGCGGGGATCCTTGCCCTTCATGAAGACGCTGTAGCCACGGAACATCGACGAGGTGCTCTGACAGCTCGCGACGACGCGGTTCTCGAAGTCGATCTTCGTGTAGATGCCGAGATTCCCGATGATCCGGGTGATCGGATCCCAGGACATGTCGACGAGATTGCGCTGCTCCGGCTTGACGCGTTCCTTGGTGGTGGCCATCAGCCTTCCTTCCTGTTGCCGAAGCGGGGGTCGTAGCCGGTGGTGAGTGTCGGCCCGTTGTGCCGCCACTTCGGTTCCTTGTTCACCGTCACGTTCGTGATCGCGCGCATCTTGCGAATGAATGTCCCGTATGGCTTGACGAGAGCGCCGGAGACAGTGCCCCCCGGTGGCTCGTCCATGAACGGCATGAACTTGTCGGGGAAGCCGGGCATCGTGCAGCCGATGCAGATGCCCCCGACGTTCGGGCACCCTCCGATGCCGTTCATCCAGCCGCGCTTCGTGACATTGCAGTTCACGACCGGGCCCCAGCAGCCGATCTTGACCTGGCACTTCGGCGAGTTGTAGTCGTGGGCGAAGTCGCCCTGCTCGTAGTAGCCGGCGCGGTCGCAGCCTTCGTGGACGGTCTTGCCGAAGAGCCACTGCGGCCGGAGCAGGTCGTCGAGCGGGATCACCGGCGCGAGCCCCGCGGCCTGGTAGAGCACCCAGGTAAGGGTCTCCATGAAGTTGTCGGGCTGCACGGGGCAGCCCGGGACGTTCACGATCGGAAGACCGCCCGCCGAGCGGAAGTCCCAGCCGAGGTAGTCGGCGAGGCCCATGCAGCCCGTCGGGTTGCCGGCCATCGCGTGGATGCCGCCGTAGGTGGCGCAGGTGCCGCATGCGACCACCGCCCAGGCTTTCTGCGGCAGGCGGTCGAGCCACCAGGAGAGCGTCAGAGGCTCGCCGGTGGCCGGATCGTTGCCGAACGACGTCCAGTACCCGTCGCCGTTGATGTTCTCGTTCGGCACCGAGCCTTCGAGCACGAAGACGAACGGCGCATCGAGCGTGCCGTCGACGGCGGCGAAGAACGGCGCGAGGAACTCGTCACCGCCGAGTGTCGGCGAGAGAACCTTGTTGTGGAGGTGAACCTTCGGGAGGCCCGGGATGTTTCCGAGCAGCACGTCCTCGATCGTCGGCTGCATCGCGGCCGTGATCGAGACGCTGTCACCGTCGCAGCTCATCCCCTCCGAGATCCAGAGAATGTGGACTTCTTCGACTCCGGCCGCGGGCTCCTGCGCCCGGCTTTCCCACTGCGTACTTGCTTCCACCGGTCTACCTCCTCACGGACGCAACCGCGCCCTCGAACGTCGGTGACTCGATCTCCAATGACTCGACATGGAACTCCTCGCCTGCAACGACTTCGACCGCAAAGCCGGCGCAGGCGCCGCAGACCAGCGGAAATTGCTCGATCTCCGTCTCTGCCCCGCACGTGCTGCACGCAACCCGCGCGGGTACATCCTCGATCACGAGCTCGGCGCCTTCGACCGGCGTTCCCTGCGCGACGAGCTCGAACGCGAACGCGAGCGCACCGGGAACGACCTGGCGCAGGCGCCCGACCTTCACGTCCACCCTCGTGACCTGTCGTCCCCGTGCCGTCTCGCAGCAGATGCGGACGACGGCGTCGGCGAGCGAGAGCTCATGCATCAGCAGATCCTCGGGAGCGGGTCGCCGACGAGCAAATCCATCACACGCCTGCCGCCGAAAGCCGTCTCGACGAGCACCATGCCGGCCGGCTCGGTCTTCACCTCGCCGATGTCGACCGCGGCCTCGCAGCCCGGCACTCCGCGCAGGGCCGACAGAGCTGCCTCGGCTCCCTCCGGCGCGACGAATGCCACGAGCTTTCCCTCGTTCGCGACGTACATCGGGTCGATGCCGAGGATCTCGCATGCCCCGCTGACGGCGGGCGGGATCGGGACGTCCGCCTCGCGCACCACGATCGCGACGCCCGAGGAACGCGCGAGCTCGTTCACGACCGACGCCACTCCGCCGCGCGTCGCGTCGCGGATGCAGCGAAGGCTTTCGCCCGCAGCGTCGAGCAGTGCGTCGACCGCCGGCCACAGCGACCTCGTGTCCGACTCGACCTCAGCGTCGAGCTCGAACTCGCCACGTGCGAGCATGATCGCGACGCCGTGCTCCCCGATCGGGCCGGAGACCAGGATCCGGTCGCCGGGGACGAGAGCCGACGGTGAGAGTCGGGCGCGTGCGTCGGTCCGGCCGATGCCGGTCGTCGTCACGTACATGGAGTCGCAGCGACCGCGCTCGACCACCTTGGTGTCGCCCGCGATGATCGCGACACCGGCCGCCCGCGCGGCGGCCGCGATGGCATCGACCTCGGCGGTCAGATCCTCGGTCGAGAGCCCCTCTTCGAGAACGAGCGACAGCGTGAGCGCAAGGGGGCGCGCGCCGCTCACGGCGAGATCGTTGACCGTCCCGTTCACGGCCAGCTCGCCGATCGAACCGCCCGGGAAGCGGATCGGCTTGACGACGAAGCTGTCCGTCGTGACCGCGAGGTCCCCGAGCGTCCCCGCGTCCGCGAACTCGGTCATGCCGAACGCCGGCCCGAGCAAGCCCTCGATCAACGTCAGGGTCGCCTTCCCGCCGGCGCCGTGCGCCATCGTGATCTGCTCATCGCGGAAGCGCAGCGGCTTGGCCTTGACACGCTCGATCAGACCGAGCACGTGCTCCTCCGTCCAACTCTCGGTCGCCATCAGACGACGACCCGCTCCCGTGCGAAGCGACCGTAGTTGTAGTAGGCGGCACAGGCACCCTCGGAGGAGACCATGCAGGTGCCGATCGGGCGCTCGGGGGTGCAGGCGGTGCCGAAGACCTTGCACTCCCATGGCTTGATCACGCCCTTCAGCACCTCGCCGCACTGACACGCTTTCGGGTCGGCGACGCGGACGCCGGGCACCTCGAAGCGCAGCTCGGCGTCGAAGTCGGCGTAACGGTCACTCAGTTTCAGGCCGCTCGACGAGATGAAGCCGAGCCCCCGCCATTCGAAATGCGGGCGCAGCTCGAAGACCTCCTGGAGCACGCGCAACGCGTGCACGTTGCCCTCTTCGGGCACGACGCGCTTGTACTGGTTCTCCACCTCCGCGCGGCCGTCGGCGAGCTGTCGCAACACCATGTGCACCGACTGGAGGAGGTCGAGCGGCTCGAAACCCGAGATCACGATCGGCTTCCCGTAGTCGGCTGGGATGAACGAGAACGGTCGTGCGCCGACGACGGTGCAGACGTGGCCCGGCCCGATGAAGCCGTCGAGTCGCAAATCGGGCGATTCGAGCAGGGCACGCAGCGGCGGCACGATCGTGACGTGGTTGCAGAAGACGGAGAAGTTGGGGATCCCTTCGGCTTTCGCGCGCATCAGCGTCAGGGCAGTGGAGGGTGCCGTCGTCTCGAAGCCGACGGCGAAGAAGACGACATGGCGCTCGGGGTGCTCGCGCGCGATACGGAGCGCGTCGAGCGGCGAATAGACCATTCGGATGTCGGCGCCCTGCGCTTTGGCATCGAGGAGCGTTCCCTTGCCGCCGGGAACTCGCATCATGTCGCCGAAGCAGGTGAAGATCACACCGTCCTCGTGCGCCACCGCGATCGCATCGTCGACGCGGCCCATCGGGATCACACAGACCGGGCAGCCGGGGCCGTGGACGAGCTCGACGTTCTCCGGCAGGAGATCGTCGACCCCGTACTTGTAGATCGTGTGGGTGTGGCCCCCGCAGACCTCCATCACCTTGTAGTGGCGGCCCGGCTCGATCGTCGTGAGGATCTCGGCCGCGAGCGCGCGCCCGAGCTCGGCATCGCGGTACTCGTCGACGAACTTCACGACTCGACCCGCGCGATCGCCACGCCGGCGTGCACGAGCAGGACGTCCCCAGGCTCGACCGGCTCGACGAGGTCGACCATCACCTCGACGTCGGTTCCACAGAGCGCGATCGCCCCGGGCCGCACTGCCGTCACCGTCATCGGGACTCCCTCGTCGGAGCACGTGATGCAGTGAGCGGCGTCGAGGCTCATTGGATGGCGCTCGCCTTCAGATCCTCGAGCTCCTGCTCGTACGCCTCGCCCATCTCCTGCAGCAGACGCAACGTCGCGTGCGCCTCGACCTCGTCGATCTTCGAGAGCGCGAATCCGACGTGAATCAGCACCCAGTCGTCTGCGACCACCCCGTCGAGCAGTCCGACGTTGACAGTTCGGCGCACCCCGGCCACCTCCACCTGGGCGAGACTGCGAGCCTCGTCCACCAGCTCGACCACCCTGCCTGGAATTGCCAGGCACACGTCTGCTGAACCCCCTTCATCGACGACTGGCTCGGATCATTAACAGACATCGACGCTCCATGTCGTGAATAAACTCTGACGGACGTGGCCGACCCAGAGCGTCGCCGGTTCGACGTCACCGGCATCGTGCAGGGCGTCGGCTTCCGACCGTTCGTCTACGGCCTCGCGCGACGGCACGGTCTGTCCGGGTTCGTGCTGAACGACGGTGGCGGAGTCGTCGTCGAGGTCGAGGGCGACGGCGCTCGACTCGACGCATTTGCGGTCGCGCTGAGTGCGGAGGCTCCGCCGCTCGCGCACATCGAGGACCTTCGTTGCGAGCCGCGGCCCGCGCGCGGCGACATCGAGTTCGCGATCGTCGAGAGCCGGCCTACGGGGCACGGCGCGCTCATCCCGGCCGACGTCGCAACCTGCGAGGAGTGCCTGCGAGAGCTCTTCGATCCTGCCGATCGCCGGTATCGCTATCCCTTCGTCAACTGCACGCAGTGCGGGCCTCGCTTCACGATCGTGACCGGCGTCCCGTACGACCGGCCGCTGACGACGATGGCCGCATTCCCGATGTGCAACGAGTGCCGCCTGGAGTACGACGATCCCCTCGACCGGCGCTTTCACGCGGAGCCGATCGCGTGCGAGGTCTGCGGGCCGCGTTTGTCGATGCCGGTCGAGCAGGCGGTCGGCCTGTTGCGAGGTGGTGCGATCCTCGCGGTGAAGGGTCTCGGCGGCTACCACCTGGCGTGCGATGCGGCGAACGCGGACGCGGCTGCCCGCCTGCGCGCCCGCAAGCGCCGCGAGGACAAGCCGTTCGCCGTCATGACGGCGCGGCCCGAGGAGCTCGCGGAGCTCGAGGTGGCGGAGAGCGATCTGCTCCGTTCCACCGCACGGCCGATCGTGCTCGTCCGTGCGCGGGCGGCCGCCGCGCTGGCGCCGTCGGTCGCACCGGGGTCACCGTGGCTCGGCCTGATGCTCCCGTACACGCCGCTTCACCACCTGCTCCTCGCCGGCCTCGACCGGGCGATCGTGATGACGAGCGCAAATCGCTCCGACGAGCCGATCGCCTACGACGACGTCGAGGCCCGCGAGCGCCTCGCCGACATCGCCGACGGGTTCCTCGCGCACGACCGGCCGATTCATCGACGATGCGAAGACTCCGTCGTTCGACGCCAGTTGACGCTTCGACGGTCTCGTGGCTACGTGCCGGGCGCTCTGCCGCTTCCGGTCTCCGCGCGACGACCGCTCGTCGCGGTCGGCGGCGAGCTCAAGAGCACCTTCTGCGTCGTCCGGGGTAACCGAGCGTTTCTGTCCGCCCACCTCGGCGATCTGTCGAGCGAGCAGGCATACCGCGCGTTCCACACCGACCTGGCGCTGTACCTCGAGATGCTCGACGTCCGACCGGGCGTGATCGCGCACGACCTGCACCCGGAGTACCTGTCGACGAAGTGGGCGCACGAACAGGACGCGGAGCTCGTCGGCGTTCAGCACCATCACGCGCACGCCGCCTCGTGCCTCGCCGAGCATGGCGAGACGGGCCCCGCGCTCGCACTCGTCTTCGACGGCACCGGCTACGGCACCGACGGGACGCTCTGGGGTGGCGAGTTGCTCCGCTGCGATCTCCGCGAGTACGAGCGCCTCGAGCATCTCGACCCCGTGCCGCTCCCCGGGGGCGATGCGGCCATCCGAGAGCCGTGGCGGTGCGCAGCGATGCACCTGGAGCGGGCGGGCCGCCCGGTGCCGTGGGATCGCTGGCGCGCGGTGCGCGCAAGCCTGGCGGTGAACGCGCCGCTCTCCTCGGGGATGGGCCGTCTTTTCGACGCCGCCGCGGCGGTCCTGGGAGTGCGCACCGAGGTGACATACGAGGGTCAGGCGGCAGTCGAGCTTGAGCTGCTCGCAGCGGATATCGACGCCACGCCGTACCCGTGGCGCCTCGGCGACGGGGCCGCGTTGATCGGGCTGCTCAGCGACGACCTCGCGGCGGGGAGGCCACGCGCCCAGTTGGCCGCGGCGTTTCACGAGACCGTCGCGGCAGCGGCTGCCGAGGCGTGCGAACGCGCGCGCGACCCACGCACGGTGATCCTCTCGGGCGGCAGCTTTCAGAATCTGCGTCTGCTCGCCTCGACCCGCGCACGGCTCGAGCGCTCCGGCTTCCGAGTCCTCAGTAACGAGCGTGTCCCGCCGAACGACGGCGGCATCAGCTTCGGCCAGGCGGCCGTCGCAGCGGCGCGGGGCGGGGGCGGCGTGTAGCCGCCCCCGCCCGCGTGTCGGGCCCGGTTCTGGTGTCTAGCCCTGCGCGTTCGGAACGAGGTCGACCAGGTCCTTCGTCGGCTCGCTGTCCTGGAACCCGATGATCGGGCAGTTGATGACGAACCCGACGGAGCCGTAGGGCGCGCCCATCGGCCCGGTGAGCAGGTCGGGCCGCGTGGCGGCGATGTTGAGGATCTGATTCTCATCCATCTGACGCGTGTTCAGCTTCCCGTCGATCGCCAGCTTCGACCATTCGCCGAACTGGGCATCCCACAGTGGGCTGTAGGCGTTGGCGTGGCGTGGGTCGGCGAGAGACGGAAAGTCGCCGAGCGTGTTGAGGAGGTCGCCGCCGTTCCGCAGTGCGTTCAACAGTGCGGCGTTTCCGAGTGACGCATCCTCGGAAGCGTGCCCGTCGCGGATCAGGTGGTCGATGCCCTGCGCATTCGGGTTGTCTTGCCCCGACTGGCCGTTCGTGAAGACGAAGATCCGCTCGCGGCCGGAGCCGAGAAAGTCGTCTGCACCGACGAAGGCCGACTTTTGCAAGAGCGGCACGAAGGTCGCCCGCTCGAGGGTTGCCGCTGCCGGGTCGGATGACTCCGTCGAGATGTAGAAGATCTGCTGGCCGGCGTCGAAGCCACGAACGAACAGGATGTCGACGCTGGGTTCGCTGAACTGGCCCGCTCGTACCTTGGGCGCCGGGTTGACGGCGAGGACACGGTCGCCCGTGTTCGAGTGGTGGACGACATCGAACGGGCCGTCTCCCGTGGCGACGATCGGCGCGTTGTAGATCACCGACGAGCCCTTGATGCGGATGAACGGGCTGTAGTTCGCGCTTCCGACCGCACCCGGCTTGGCCGTCGCCGGCGGTGCGCCGCCGTTTGCGGCCGGGGTGAGGACGCGGGTCGGCGAGAAGTCGGGGGCGCCCACGAAGGCGACGGTCCCCTCACCGAACTTGTTCGTCGGAGACACCGTCTCCGTCACCTGTTGCACACATCTGCCGCAGTTGATCGCCAGGTTCGCGAGCTTCGGCGCGTAGTTGACGTTCAGGTCATGGGCGAGGCCGAAGTCGGAAGCCTCGGTGATCACGTACCACACTGTCTTGCCGTGGAAGGTGCCGCGATGGAGTGGCAACCGCACGGTCTGGTTCGAGAGATTCACCTGCTTTGCGCTCTGGAGGATCACGTTGCTCGTCGGCAGCAACTCATCGCCGCCGGCTCGTGCCGATCCCCCTGTCGTCGTCAGGCCGACGATCACTGCAGCGATGATGAGCACCGCTACGGCAATGACCGCACGACCGCGTTTGAAGACTTGCATGTCGAAGACCTCTTTCTCTGGCCGGCAAAAGTGCCGGAAGCTTCGCGACGCCGCCCGTTTCGTTGGGCCGGTGAGAGAATCGCGACGGGATAGCAACCCTGGGGAGTCGGGGGTTACGCGACCCGGACTTGCACGTCCGGTCTCTCCTTGCCCGTTTGATCTCTCCGGCAGGCGCGCACGCGAAGCGCGAAAAGGATTACAAAACCCTGAATTCGCTCGCCGGCCGGCGAGCGCAGGAGCGTCGTGTCAGCGAGGCGCAACGATCGGTGGCGTTGCATCGAACCCGCCGTAGACGTCGTGCATGAAATGCGCCGTCGTCGTCATTCGCAGGTCGAGCGTCCGAGCGGTCGTGCGATCGATGATCACCTCGAACCACGTGGAGGCGCTATCGTCGGTGGGGGAGCGGTGTGGACGCCGGTGACCGTCGACACCTCCACGAACACCGTCTTCTTCGGAACGGGCTCGGCGACGCCGCTCTATTTCTCCACGATTCGCCCGGGGACGAATCCGCGCACCGACTCGCTGATCGCGGTCGACCTCGGGACGGGGCAGCTCAAGTGGTGGCGGCAGTTGATCGCGGGCAACCAGTGGTCGTACGACGTCGCGCAGCCGCCGCTCGTCTATGACGGGAAGGTCGGCGGCCACCGGCGGCACGTGGTTTCGGTCGCCACGATGGAGGGGGTCTGGTTCGCGTTCGACGCGGACACCGGCGCGCCGTTCTACTCACGGGTGAAGGTGATCGACCGCATCGAGCATCCCGCGCTCCGCCCCGGGAAGCCCGTGACGGTCTTCCCCTCGAGCCTCGGCGGCATCAATTACTCGCCTGCGTCCTACGACCCGGCGACGAACTACGTCTTCAACGGTGCCGCAGAAACCGCCGGTGTCGACATCCAGGCGAAGCTGACGCCGACCCAGAAGAAGCACAAGTTCGTTCTGGGCGACGTCTTCCTCGGTCTTCAGAACGGCAACTTCGGGACGGAGCTCGCGGGGTGGCACGACCACGGCTCGATCAGCGCGATCGACGTCAACACCGGCAAGCGCGTCTGGAAGTTCCAGACGCCCGAGCCGGAACGCGGGGGCGTGACGACCACGGCATCGGGTCTCGGCTTCGCGGGTGGCGGCGACGGCCTGATGCGCGGCTTCGACCTGAAGACCGGCAAGATCCTCTGGACGTTCCAGACGGGGCATCAGATCGCGGCCGGCCCGACCGTCTTCAGCGACGGCGTCAAGGAGTACATCGCAGTCACCGTCGGCGGCACACCCACCTCCTCCGGAGGCGGTGTGTTCTCGCAGCTTCAGGTCTTCACGCTCGGTGGCGCGAAGAACCAGTCCCCCCGCCGCTCGAGCGCCCTCTGCAAGCCGTCGCCCCGCGTGCCTCGAAGATCATCCGGCAGGGCTCGCCGCCGCCCGCCCGAGCCACACTGGCCGCGCACGCGTCAGGTGCCGCCAGGATCATCGCCCAGGGGCCGCTCGCGATCCACCTCTGGAGCGTCGAGCATCCGAACTCGCAGGTGGTCAGCGGACGGCTGCTCCTCGCAGGCCGACCGGTCCGGGGCGCGGCGATGGAGGTCGACGACTACAGGATCGTCAACCGCACGAACGCCTCGGGGCAGTTCTTCTATCGTGTCGACACGACGATCCCTCGGCGCCACGTGATTCGTGTGCTTCGATTGTCGAAGGCGACCGTCGGCGGGCACGCGCTGAGAAGCGCAGAGCGTGCAGCCCTGCTGCGCGCGGCGGGCGGCTTCACCGTCGGCTACCGCGTCGATGACCTTCGCGCACGAGTCGCGGGAGGAAACGTGGTCGTGACCGGCAGGCTGTCGTACGCCGACGGATCGCCGGCGCCGCCGGTCGTGCTCAAGACGTACCGCCTTTCGGGGACGATCACCGACGCAGCCGGCCATCCCGTCGCCGGCGCGACAGTGGTCACTCGCACCCAGGATCGAGATTTCTGGACCTTCTCGCAGCCGAGCGACTCGGCCGGTCGCTACACGTCGTTCTTCACCGCCTCGGACGAGACGGGAGTGAACCCGGTGCCGCTGACGGTGCAGGTCGCCTCGGGAGCTGTGTCTTACGCCTCGCCCTTCAACAAGAACGTCAACTTCACCTCTCTGCACAGCGCGACCATGAACGTCCAACTGCCGGGTGCGTCGAACGGCGTGCTTGCTCTGCCGAGCGCGACGTCGTATCCCGGGGCGATCTATCAAGGGACGCTCGTCGGCGTCTCCGGCCCCCAGGGAGTGATCAAGCCGTTGCAGGCCCGGTGGCCGGATGCCCGCGGGCGGTTCACGCTCGTGCTACCGGCGGCGGCGAAGGGCAAGCCGTTGCGCCTGTGGGAGGACTACTCCACGTTCTTCCAGTCGGGCACCGCCGTGCCCGGCGGTGGGATCGACGTGACCATCTGGCCGGGCATTCCCCCCGGCGACCAGCCGCAGGGCCTGGCCGTCGTCCGCGCAGGCTGATGCTCGCGCTCGCTGGTGCTCTCTAGCTCTGAGCCAAGCGTTTCACACCGTCTCCCCCGGGAGACGGAGGATGAGACAGAAACTCGAGGAGGCGGTCGTCTTGATCCGTAGTGCTGCAACCGTTCTGGCTCTCTCGCTCGTCGCTGCGACGTTCGTCGCGGCCGGTTCTGCTCGTACGCAGACCGTTCAACTCACCGGCACCGTCGGGCCCGGGTTCACGATCACGCTCAAGAACCGGACGAAGACCGTGAAGACGCTTTCGCCGGCGAAGTACACCTTCGTCATCAACGACAAGTCGGCCATCCACAACTTTCACCTGGTCGGCCCCGGCGTGAACAAGAAGACGAGCGTCACCAAGACCGGGACGACACGGTGGACGATCACGCTTCGCGCCGGCACCTACAAGTACGTGTGCGATCCCCATTCGGCGTCGATGCACGGGCAGTTCATCGTGCGCGCTCCGTAGGCCTCGTGCGCGCTGTCCCGTCGGCTGTCGGGTCGTTCGCGGCTGCCCTCGCCTGCGCGCTTCTCTGCGGATGCGGGGCGAGCAGCGGGAACGCGGTCGCGAAGGCGGCGGCCGCGTCGTTGCACGGCGGCAACGCCGACATTCGATTCACGGCGTCGTCGACCCTCAACGGGAGCACCGCCCATGTTCTCGGATCCGGAGATTCCAGAGGAGCGCCGCAGGCGGCGCAGCTGAATCTCCAGTTCAGGTCGCCGCAGTCAAACGGGACGATCCGCGAATTACTGCGGGGGACGACGATCTACATGATCTCGCCCCTCTTTCGTGCGACGATCCCGGAGGGAAAGGCCTGGGTCAAGATCGACCTGGGGCGAGCGGGTCGTAGCTCCCGGATCGATCTCGGTTCCATCTCGGCCACCACCCCGAACGACATCCTTCGCCTGCTGGCCTCGACGAAGGCGGCGAAGAAGATCGACTCTCCGGTGGTCGACGGTGTGAAGACCACGCGTTACCGCGCGACCATCGACCCCGAGCAGGTGCCTCGGGCACCGGGCGTGCGCGTCGTCTACCACCCGGTCGAGGTGTGGATCGACCACGATGGGCTCGTGCGTCGCGCGAACGTCACCTTTGCGTCCGGTTCCGCGTCACACGGGAACGTCACCGTCGACTACGCGCGCACCGGGCGGCGCCTCCACCTCGACCTGCCGGACGCGTCGGTCGTCTTCGATGCGACCGCCCAGTCGACCGAGCGCAAGGCGAAGGACAGCTCCGCCACGCCCTGAGCGCGGCTTCGCCCGCCGGAGGTGCGGAGCTAGCCTGGACACCAGGATGAGGGTCAGACCCCAAGCTCCGGCTCGCGTCGTGGTCGACGGCGCGCTCGCGAGCGTCGTCGCCGTAGCCGTCGTCACGGGAGTGGTCGAGGCGTTGAAGTCGCACGTGCCCGTGTTGAGCCTCGGGGTGCTCTACCTCTTCGCGGTTCTTCCGGTCGCCGTCGTCTGGGGCCTTGCGTATGCCGTGCCCGTCTCGGTCGTGAGCATGGCCGCGTTCAACTTCTTGTTCCTGCCACCGCGGTACACGTTCACCCTGGCCGAGTCGCGCAATTGGCTCGCGCTCGCAGTCTTCCTCGTCACGGCCGTGGTCGTGAGCGAGCTGGCGGCTCGGTCCCGGCGCCAGGCGCAGGAGTCGGCGCTGCTCGCTCGGATCGCAACGTCCTTGCTGGAGCCGGGGAGTGTGAGCGCCGATCTCGAGCGGATCGCCGCCGAGGCTGCGCACGCGTTGCAGGTCGAGCGCGCGCGGATCGAGCTGGGCTCGATTCCGGGTGAGCCTCGCGGGATGGAGTCTTATCCCCTCGCCGTCGCGGAGCGGCGGATCGGGACGATCTTCCTCGAACGACCACGGTGGGGGCGCTCAGGTGCGCGTCGGCGCTTGCTGCCGGCGCTTGCCTCGCTGCTCGGGGTCGCGGTCGATCGCGAGCGCCTGGCGAGTGAGGCGTTCGAGGCGGAGGCGCTGCGGCGAAGCGACATGATGAAGACAGCGTTGCTCCGCGCGGTCAGCCACGATCTGCGTTCACCGCTGATGGCGATCCTGACCTCGGCCGGCGCGCTCGCGCACGGCGGGCTCTCGCTCGACCGCACCGACCGGCATGAGCTGGTGGACACGATCCTGGGTGAGGCGGAGCGCCTCGACCGGCTGGTGAGCAACCTGCTCGATCTGTCGCGGTTGGAGGCGGGCGCCGCCGAGCCGGAACGCGCGAGATGGGCGGTCGACGATCTGATCTTGCAGTCGTTGGACGGCATCGAGGCAGCCGGTGACCGGATCGAGGTGTCGTTCCCCGACGAGGAGTCGGCCATGGTGCGCGTCGATCGGCATCAGCTCGAGCGCGTGCTCGCGAACCTGCTCGAAAACGCCTTGCACTACTCGCGACAACCGGAGGTCGTACGCGTGCAGGTGAGCGCGACGGCGTCGGAGGTGCTCGTGCGGGTGATCGATCGAGGGCCGGGAATCGCCCCGGGCGAGACGGAGCGGATCTTCGAGCCCTTCCAGCGAGGATCGCGCACCGGCGAGGTACGTGGCGCCGGGCTCGGGCTCGCGATCGCGCGCGGGTTCGCCGAAGCCAACGGAGGGCGCGTGTGGGCGGAGTCGCGAGAAGGGCAGGGCGCGACGTTCGTGCTGGCGCTGCCGCTTGCCGTCTCCGACTCCGAGGTCCCGGCGTGACGGGCAGCCGGGTGCTCGTGGTCGACGACGAGCCGCAGATCCTGCGCGCGCTCCGCACGAGCTTGCGCGGCGCGGGCTACGAGGTCGACACAGCGGATTCCGTGGAGACGGCTCTCGCCGCGGCGGCGATGCGCCCGCCGGAAGCCGTGATCCTCGACCTTGTTCTACCCGACGGATCCGGGACGGATGTCTGCCGCGAGCTGCGAGCCTGGAGCTCCGCTCCGATCATCGTGCTCTCGGCCGTCGGCGAGGAGCGCGAGAAGGTTGCGGCACTCGATGCTGGTGCCGACGACTACGTGACGAAACCGGTCGGGATCGACGAGTTGCTGGCGCGTTTGCGTGCTGTGCTGCGGCGCACCGCTCCGTCGGGCGAGCCGGTGATCGTCGTCGGGGAGTTGGTCGTCGATCTGAAGCAGCGTTCCGTTAGTTCGGCAGGCGAGCCGGTGCACTTGACGCCGCACCAGTTCGACCTGCTGCGAGTCTTCGCGATCAACCAGGGCAAGTTGCTCACGCATCGGATGCTTCTGCAGGAGGTATGGGGGCCGGGTTATGGGAACGAATCGAACCTGCTGCACGTGAACGTGTCGCAGTTGCGACGCAAGATCGAGCCCGACCGCGCGCACCCTCGCTACCTCCTGACCGAGGCGGGCGCGGGCTACCGGCTGGTCGACCCGACTCGCGGCGCCTGAAGCTTCAGGGTTTCTTCAGGCGCGAAGCCGCAACTCTCAGGCGGCCGACAGACGCGGCGACCTAGCTTCAACGGCATGTACGACATTGCCGTTCTCGCCACCTTCGCAGTGGTCTTCGCGTTCGTCTTCCTCCTCCTTTCCGTCCTCGAGCGGGTCTGATGTCCGCTGCCGACGTGTTCGGGCTCGTCATCTCGCTCGCGGTGCTCGCCTACCTCGTGTACGCGCTGTTCTGCGGAGAGCGCTTCTAGATGAGTGGCCAGGGGATCGCCCAGATTCTCGTCTACGCGGCCGTCCTCGTGGCGCTCGCCTCTCTCCTCGGCCTCTACATGGCGCGGGTCTACGACAGTGAGCGCTTCCTCGGCGGCAGGCGCTTCGGCTGGCTCAGAGCGACCGAGCGAGGGTTCTACCGCACCATCCGCGTCGATACGACCAGGGAGCAGGACTGGCGGGCCTACGCGAAGACGCTGCTCGTCTTCAGCGCCATCTTCTGGGGTCTCCTGTATGCGATCGAGCGTCTTCAGGGACACCTCTTCCTGAACCCCGACCACCTTGCCGGTGTGCCGTCCCACATCGCGTTCAACACGTCGTCGAGCTTCATCACGAACACGAACTGGCAGTTCTACGGCGGCGAGTACACGATGTCGTACCTGACGCAGATGACCGGCCTGGCCGTGCAGCAGTTCGTCTCTGCCGCCGTCGGCATGGCCGTCCTCGCGGCAGTCGTCCGCGGTCTCGCGCGCCGCTCCGTGAGCGATCTCGGCAACTTCTGGCGCGACCTCTACCGCTCGCTCGTCTACATCCTGCTGCCCCTGGCGCTCGTGCTCGCCGTGATCCTCGTCTCCCAGGGGGTCCCGCAGACGTTCCACGGCCACGCGACGGCGCAGACACTCGAAGGCACCGCGCAGACGATCGCGCGGGGGCCGGTCGCGCTGATGGTCGCGATCAAGCAGCTCGGCACCAACGGCGGCGGCTACTTCAACTCGAACTCGGCCGTGCCCTTCGAAAACCCGAACGGGCTGACCAACCTGCTCGAACTGATTTCGATCCTGCTGATCCCCGCCGCGCAGGTGTTCATGTTCGGGAAGATGGTGCTCGCTCGACGTCACGCCTGGATGGTCTTCACCGCCATGTTCGCGATGTTCGCGGTCGGCCTTGCGATCGCGCTCCCCTCCGAGCAGCATGGCTCGAAGGTGCTGCGCGCCTCCGGTGTGAACATCACGCAGGGGCACGGCCAGAGCGGCGGCAACATGAGCGACAAGGAGGTCCGCTTCGGAATCGCCAACACCGCGCTCTGGGCTACCGCGACAACAGACGCCTCCAACGGCTCCGTGAACGGCGGCCACGACGCGTTCACGGCTGCGGGCGGGGCCGTGCCGCTCGTCGACATCTTCGTCGGCGAGGTGATCTTCGGCGGCGTCGGGTCTGGCCTCTACGGCATGTTCTTCTACATCCTGATCGCGGTGTTCGTCGCCGGCCTCATGGTGGGACGCACGCCCGAGTACCTCGGCAAGAAAATCGAAGCCCGGGAGATCAAGTTCGCCGCGGTCGGAGCGCTCTTCGTGCCGACGATGGCGTTGACCCTGACCGCGCTCTCGGTGGTAACCCACTCAGGCCTTGCATCGATCTACAACCCCGGAGCGCACGGTTTTACCGAGGCGCTCTACGCGTACACCTCGCAGGCGAACAACAACGGCAGCGCGTTCGCAGGTTACGGCGCGACCAGCTTCTCCGCGTACTTCGGCGCGATCGCGATGTTGCTCGGACGCTTCGTCCCCCTGCTGGCTGCGCTCGCGATCGGCGGCTCGCTGGCGGCGAAGAAGACGGCCCCCGTGTCCGCCGGCACGTTCCGTACCGACGGCCCGACGTTCGTCGTTCTGCTCGTGGGCGTGATCATCCTCACCGCTGGTCTCATGGTCTTCCCGGCACTGACGCTCGGCCCGATCGTCGAAGGGCTGGGCCACTGATGCTGCGCGACCTCAAGTCGGGTGTGATCGCGGTCGTGGTCATCACCGCAGTCCTCGGGCTTGCCCTGCCCGCGCTTTTCACCGGATTCGCACAGGTCGCGTTCGCGCACCAGGCGAACGGCAGTCTGATCACGGTCGATGGCAAGGTGGTCGGCTCGCGGCTCGACGCCCAGCTGTTCACGAAGCCGCAGTACTTCCACGAGCGTCCCTCCGCAACCGCGCCGCCGTACAACGGGGGCGGGACGACCTTCGCGAACCTCGGCCCGAGCAGTCCAGGCCTGGCGAAGAGCGTCTCCGCTGCTGCGCAGTCGATCCTGAAGCTCGAACGGCCCTACAACCCGGGCCTCTCGATCCACGACATCCCCGTCGACGCGGTCACGACGTCGGCATCCGGCGTCGACCCCGACATCTCTCCGGCCTACGCGCAGCTCCAGGCGCGCCGGGTCGCGGTTCTGCGTCACCTTCCACGCGCAACCGTCGAGCGCCTGATTCGCGCACATACCGACGGCCGCTCGCTGGGCTTCCTCGGCGAGCCCGGCGTCAACGTGCTCGAGCTGAACCTCGCGCTCGACAAGGAGAACGCGTGACGGCTTCCTCGGCCTCCAGTGTCTTCTCGCGCGAGCTGGTGCTCGCCGCGATCAGGGACTCGTTCCCCAAGCTCGATCCGCGGCTGCAGCTGAAGAACCCGGTGATGTTCATCGTGGAGCTCGGCAGCGTGATCACGACGGGCATCTTCGCGCTGAACATCGCTCGCGGCCACTACGGCCAGCTCTGGTTCGTCGGAGTGATCGCGGTCTGGTTGTGGCTGACCGTCCTCTTCGCCAACTTCGCCGAGGCGATCGCTGAGGGCCGCGGCAAGGCGCAGGCGGCGAGTCTTCGAGCGACCCGGACGACGACCGTCGCCCGGTTGCGCGAGGGCCGCGACGTGCCCGCGGCCGACTTGCAGCGTGGCGACGTGGTCGTCGTCGAGGCGGGCCAGGTGATCCCTGCGGACGGCGAGATCATCGAAGGCGTCGGCTCAGTCGACGAATCTGCGATCACGGGCGAGTCGGCACCGGTCATCCGCGAGTCCGGCGGCGACCGGTCTGCGGTCACGGGCGGCACGAAGCTCCTGTCCGATCGGCTCGTGATCGAGGTGACGCAGGAGCCGGGAAGATCCTTCCTCGACCGCATGATCGCACTCGTGGAGGGTGCAGAGCGCCGCAAGACTCCGAACGAGATCGCGCTCAACATCCTGCTCGCGGGCCTGACCATCACCTTCGTCGCCGCCGTCGTGACGCTACGGCCGTTCGCGCTCTACGCCGGCACGCCGACCTCGCAGACGGTCTTGATCGCGCTGCTCGTCGCGCTGATCCCGACCACGATCGGCGCGCTGCTCTCAGCGATCGGGATCGCCGGCATGGACAGGCTCGTGCAGCGCAACGTGCTCGCCATGTCGGGACGCGCGGTCGAGGCCTCGGGCGACGTCGACGTACTGTTGCTCGACAAGACCGGCACGATCACCCTCGGAAATCGCCAGGCGGTGGAGTTCATCCCGGTCGACGGTGTCGCTCCGCCCGAGCTGGCTGAGATCGCGCAGCTCGCGTCGCTCGCGGACGAGACGCCCGAAGGCCGCTCGATCGTCGTGCTCGCGAAGACTCAGTACGGGTTGCGTGAGCGTGAGCTCGCGAGTCACGAGGCGACGTTCATCCCGTTCTCGGCGACCACGCGGATGAGCGGCGTCGACCTGGACGGCAAGAAGCTGCGCAAGGGCGCCGCCGACGCGGTCAAGCGCTTCGTCGAAGAGCAGGGCGGTCGCGTCCCGGCGATGCTCGACGAGGCGGTCAACCGGATCGCCCGGGACGGCGGCACCCCGCTCGTCGTCGCGCAGGACAACTTCGTGCTCGGAGCGATCTACCTCAAGGACATCGTCAAGGGCGGGATGCGCGACCGATTCGACGAGCTGCGCAAGATGGGCATCCGCACCGTGATGATCACCGGCGACAACCGCGTCACCGCCGCAGTGATCGCCGAGGAAGCGGGCGTCGACGACTTCCTGGCCGAGGCGACGCCCGAGGCGAAGATGGCGCTGATCAAGGAAGAACAGGCCAAGGGCCGCCTGGTCGCAATGACCGGCGACGGCACCAACGACGCGCCTGCGCTCGCGCAGGCGGATGTCGGCGTTGCGATGAACACCGGCACGTCGGCGGCGAAGGAGGCGGGGAACATGGTCGATCTCGACTCGAACCCGACCAAGCTGATCGAGATCGTCGAGGTCGGCAAGCAGTTGCTGATAACGCGTGGCGCACTGACCACGTTCTCGATCGCGAATGACGTCGCGAAGTACTTCGCGATCCTGCCGGCGATGTTCGCGTTCACGTACGCATCGTCGCCCGGGCAGCGCGGGCCCTTGAACACGCTCAACGTGATGCACCTCGGCGATCCGAAGAGCGCGATCATCTCGGCGATCGTCTTCAACGCGCTGATCATCCCTGCGCTCGTGCCCCTTGCGCTCAAAGGGGTCAAGTACCGCGCGATCGGCGCAACCGCGCTGCTGCGCCGAAACCTCTTCATCTACGGGCTCGGCGGCATGATCCTCCCGTTCGTCGCGATCAAGCTGATCGATCTCGTCGTGCACAACCTGCTCGGAGCGTGAATGCGCGGCCAGTACCGGATCCTGCTCGGCATGGCGCCCGGCGTCGGGAAGACCTATCAGATGCTGCAGGAGGGAACGCACGCCCAGGGCGAGGGTCGCGACGTCACGATCGGCTACCTCGAGCCGCACGACCGGCCCGAGACGAGAGCGCTCGCCCACGGGCTCGAGCAGGTGCCGCGCTTACGGAGCGAGCACGGCCGCGTGCAACTCGAGGAGATGGATGTCGACGCGGTGATAGCGCGCAGACCCGACGTCGCGCTGGTCGACGAGCTCGCGCATACCAATGCCAACGGCATGCGCAACGAGAAGCGCTACCAGGACATCGACGAGATCCTCGGCGCCGGGATCGACGTCGTCTCGACCGTCAACCTCCAACACCTCGAGAGCCTGAACGACACGATCTTCGAGCTGACGGACGTGCGGGTGCGCGAGACGTTCCCCGACCATGTCCTCGACGACGCCGACGAGGTCGTCCTCGTCGACCTGACGCCCGAAGCCCTGCAACAGCGCCTCGAGGCGGGGAAGATCTACCCGCGAGAGAGAGCCGAAGTCGCGCTGGTCAATTTCTTCCGCCTCGAGAACCTCAGTTCGCTGCGCGAGCTTGCGCTGCGAGAGGTCGCCGAGGACGTCGAGGCGCGGCGAAAGACCGCGGTGCTCGACGAGCGGAGCCAGCACGCCGTCGCCGAACGCGTGCTGGCACTGATCGAGCCACAGCCGAAGTCGCAGCGCATCCTCCGCCGCGCCTGGCGCTCGTCGCAGAGGCTCGGCTCCGAGATCGACGCCGTCTGGATCCGGCCGGCAGGTCGCGAGATCACGGCCGAGGAGACGACCCAGCTGGCCGCGTTGCGCCGGCTGGCGGGCGTGTTGGGGATCCATTTCCTCGAAGAGGAGGGTGCGGACGTCGTCGCGACGGTTCGCCGCATCGCCCTCGAGCGCGGCTCCACCTACGTCTTCGTCGGCACTCCGGACGAGTCTCGTCGCCGCGAGATCTTCGGCGGCTCGTTGCTCTCGCGGATGGTGCGGGAGCTCCCCGGGATCGACATCCGCGTCGTCGCAAGCCGCGCCGACCGTCCGGAGCGGGAGAGCCGATGATCGCGCTCGTCGTCGCGCTCGCCACGCTCGCCGCCATACTCGCGGCGTCGCTCGTCCGGCGTAGCCGGCCGCCGCGGCAACTTCTCGCACCACGCGACGCCCGTCGCATCCTCGTCCCGTTCACCGGCGGCAGCCTCGACCCGACCGTGCTCGGCGCCGCGATCAGGATCGCCCGTGCCGAAGAGGCCGTTCTCGTCCCGGCCTACCTGCTGCTCGTCCCTCTCGAATACTCCGAAGCGTCGCCTCTCGGAAATGAAGTCGCGGTTGCGATGCCGTTGCTCGAGGCGGTCGAGACTGCCGCTCTACGGTGCGGCGTTCCGGTCGACGCGCGCATCGAGAAAGGGCGCACGCCCACCCACGCTCTCGGCCGCCTCTGGGAGGCCGAGCAGTTCGACCGCGTGATCGCACCAGCTCCCGTCCGGGAGAGTGGTGGCTACCGCGGGGGGTTCAGCCCGAAGGACCTCACCTGGATCCTCGCGCACGCGCCCACCGAGACGCTCGTCCTCAAGCCCCACCCGGCCGATATCTCGACGGCCGGGACGGGGCTACCCACGCGACCCGGCCTTCGATCCTCCGCCGCCCGCGATCTCGTGAGTCGTGTCCTCCAGGAGCACGCGTAGGAGGAGGATGCATGGCGGCCTCGAGCTCGAGTTGGGAGGTTCGGCAACGTCATACGCCGATCGGGAGACGCCCGAGTCGCGCTCGCTCACCGCCGAAAGGGACATGCTGGCCCGACCGGCGTGAGCCGCAGCCGCGCCGGAGTCGCAAGTCGCGGCGTTCGTCGCCTGCGCGAGCGCTGTCTTTGGGGGGCACGTCCGGGGACTGTCCCCAGTCATGTCCCGGCAAGCCGAGTCAGGAACGAGGGGCGGCTGAGTCCAGCGCCCCCGCGAGTGCCCAATGCTTTCTCACCGACGAACGCCCCCCAGTGTGGGGGATTGCCAGCCGGACCCTCGCGATCGAAGATGACGTGACCGAACCCGCGGAGCATCGACGAGGAGATGGCACATGAGGCGTGGAGTGACTGCAATCGGGACGGCTGGAATGCTGTTTGCCGGCATCACGGCCGCGGTAGCCCTCGGCTCCGGAGGCGCGGCGAAGGACGGGACGGTCTCGACGACCACGACGGTCTCGACGACGACCGACTCCACGGCAACCGACTCGAACACGACGACGACGGCCGCAACCACCGTCTGGCTCTGCCATCACACCGGGTCCTGGAAGCATCCGTATCACCTCATCCATGTGTCCGGCCACGCAGTCGCGGCGCATCGACGGCACGGCGACGTCGACCCCGGCGCCGGGAACACCTGCCCGACCGTAGCGCCGGCAGGTGCGAAGCAGCACGGTAGAAGCGGCGAGGCTCACGGACAGAGCGGGAACGCCGGCAAGGCTGGCAGCGGGACCGTGGCGAAGGGAACATCGACGGATGCGAACGACGACGCCGATGAGACGGACGACGACGAGCACGACGGCGCGACCCCGCCCGGTCATCCGTAGCGCCCTGACGCTCGTCTCGCCACTCCCTGCGTAGACCCGGGATAGACGCGTGGTTCCGGCTCGTATGATCGCAGGGTGAGCGCGATCGGAACCGGGGTTTGCATCGCCTGGGCGCCCGGGCGCGTCAACCTGATCGGGGAGCACACCGACTACAGCGGCGGGCTCGTCCTACCGGTCGCGATCCAGCGTGGCATCTCGCTCGACGTCAGCGGGTTGGCGGAGGAGGTGTCGCTCGTCTCGGAGCGATACGGTACCGCCCCGCCCTTCGCTGCAGACGGGAGCGGGGAGCCCGCCGCCGGCTGGGGCCGGTACGCACACGCTGTCACCGCCGAGCTCGCGGTGCTCGGCCGCCCGCCGATCGGCCTGACGGGAACCGTGAGCTCCGACCTTCCGTCCGGCGCAGGCCTGTCGTCGTCGGCGGCGCTCGAGGTCGCGGTGGGCCTCGCGCTCTGCGCGGTCGCGGACTTCGAGCTCGCCCCGCTCGCGCTCGCGCTCGCCTGCCAGCGCGCCGAGCTGCGTGCGGTCGGCGTGCCGTGTGGCATCCTCGACCAGGCCGCGTCGTTGCTCGGCCGGGCCAGCTACGCGATCCTGCTCGACTGCAGCACGCTCGAGCACAGGCTCGTTCCGATTCCGCCCGACGCGGCGTTCGTCGTCGTCGACTCCGGCGTGGAGCACAGCCACGAGACATCGGGCTATGCGACGCGGCGGCAGGAGCTCGAGGCGGGCATGCCGGCGCGGCTGCGTCACGTGCGAACCGAGAACCAGCGCGTTCGCGACTTCGCGACTGCGCTCGAGGCCGGCGACCTCGACGCGGCTGGGCGCCTGCTCCTCGAGAGCCACGCGAGCCTTCGCGACGACTACGAGGTCTCCATCCCCGAGCTCGACCTGCTCGTCTCTCTCGCCGAGGATGCAGGCGCTCTCGGCGCCCGGCTGCTCGGCGGGGGCTTCGGCGGCGCGATCCTCGCGCTCACCCAGGGTGATCGCGCCGACGAGCTCGCGGCCGACGTGTCGAGCGCCTACCGCACGCGAACGGGACGGGAGGGGACGTCACTCGTGGCGGTCGCCTCGGCCGGAGCGACGGTACGGCGGTGATGCGGGTCGTCGTCACCGGTGGTGCGGGCAAGGCCGGTCGGGCGGTCGTGCGCGACCTGCTCGAGCACGGGTATGAGGTCGTCAGCGTCGACCTCGATCGCGACCCGACCCTGACGGACGCGCAGCAGCTCGTCGCAGACCTGACCGACTACGGGCAGACCGTCGACGCGCTGAAGGGGGCCGACGCAATCGTCCACCTCGCGGCGATCCCGGCTCCCGGCTTGAAGCCGGACGAGTTGACGTTTCGCGTCAACACTTCGAGCACCTACAACGTGTTCGCCGCTGCGCCGCTCGTCGGCATCGACCGGGTCGTGTGGGCATCGAGCGAGACCGTCCTCGGCCTGCCGTTCGAGCGCGAAGCCCCACGCTACGCACCCATCGACGAGCTGCACCCTGCGTTGCCGGAGTTCACCTACGCGCTCTCGAAGCTCGTCTCCGAGGAAATGGCACGACAGCACAGCCGCTGGACGGGCATCCCGTACCTCGGCCTGCGGTTCTCGAATGTGATGGAGCCGCGCGACTACGAGCGCTTCCCCGGCTTCTGGGCCGATGCTCGACTACGTCGGTGGAACCTCTGGGGGTATGTCGACGCGCGCGACGTCGCCCAATCGTGCCGGCTCGCGCTCGAGGCCGGAGAGGCCGGCGCCGAGGTCTTCATCATCGCCGCCGCCGACACGGTGATGAACCGGCCGAGCGCCGGGCTGATGGCAGAGGTCTTCCCGGACGTGGAGCTGCGCACCGTCGTCGGCGAGTTCGGCACGTTGCTGTCGATCGAGAAAGCGCGCCGCGTGCTCGGGTACGAGCCGGCTCACTCCTGGCGCGACGCGATCGGCGAGAGTACGTAGCTGAACGAATAGCGTGGCTCGAGCAGGCGGTAGCGCTCCGCCGTGTCCGGTCCGCAGCTCGCCGTGCCGAGTCCTCGTTGGGCCTGGTCGAGGCTGAGCATCACCTCGGGCCGAGGCTGGAGCTCGTTCGTGTGCCGGGCGGCCGTCAGGTCGGCGGCCGTGAAGTGGCTCGCCCCGAACCCGATCGTCGGCTCGCCACGGACCTCGAGGCCGAAACCCGTGCCGTCGGTCAGCGTGAGCCGGCGCGTGTCGGGATGGTGGCCGTGTTCCTGGGGGAGGATGTAGGGCACGTACTGATCGCCGACGGTGCTCTCGAAGAGGCCGACCACGGTCGACGCGAGCCGGTCGGAGTACGCCTCCCAGGGGCCGCGGCCGTACCACGCCAGGTGCTCGAAGGCGGGCGGGAGCACGAGCTGCACCCCGATGCGTGGCACGTCCTGGATACCCGCCGCAAGCTCGACCACGTTCTCGACCCGGAGGGCGCCGGTTGCGAGCAGCCGGTAGCGGTGACGGTGCGTGACGAGGCCGTCGATCCGGTGGACGAGCTCGACGACCTTCGCTGCGACCTCGGCCGACACGAGCTTTGGCTCGAGTCGGTCGAGCCCGAGCTCCAGCCACCGCGGCAGCACACCGCTTCGCCTGCTCGGCACCTGCGGCAGCCCGTCGTTGTCGGTCGGCGCGCGCCAGAGCTGCAGGCGGGCGCCCTCTTCGAGGACGTTTCGGCCGTCGAGGGCGAGCTCGCAGAGCACCCCTGCGTCGAGATCGACCACCGCGCGCACGGGACCCGCCGTGAGCACGCCGTCGCGCGCGGCCGGTACGGCCCGGCCAGAGATGCGCTTTGAGACGCGCCCAGGAAGTGGGAGCTGCTGCCTCGCCACCTCGTGCCCCGCGGACGCCCATTCGGACGGCTCACGCAACACGAAGCGGAACGTGATGAAGCGCTCGCCGGGGCCCCGCGGAAGGTCGAGCACGATGTCGAGCGACTCGCCGGGGCCGGCGCGAAGCGCCGGCAAGCGCCCGCCCTTGCGCCGCTTGCCATCCTCGGTCAGCTCCCAGTCGCCACGGTAGGCGGCGAGCGAGGCGAAGTGGTGACGATTGTGGATGCGGAAGCGGCCGCCGGCCACGGCGTCGACCCACATCGGCTGCGCGAGGAACTTCAGCTCGTTGAGGGCAGGGTGGGGGGTGCGGTCGGGCCAGACGATCCCGTCCGCACAGAAGTTCGCGTCGTGCGGGGTGTCGCCGAAGTCGCCTCCGTAGGCCCAGTACGCACGGCCGCGGCGATCGACTTGACGGATCCCGTGGTCGACCCACTCCCAGATGAACCCGCCCTGAAGCCCTTCGTCGCGCCTGAAGGCGGTGAAGTGGTCGGCCAGGCCGCCGTTCGAGTTCCCCATCGCGTGCGAGTACTCGCAGAGGATCATCGGCCGCGGGTCGCGCGTCTTCCGTGCCGCCCACGCCACGATCGAATCGAGCTCGGGGTACATCGGGCAGACGACGTCGGTGACCGCCTGGCCTCCCGTCCAGTCGTCCCTGATCGCTCCTTCGTAGTGCAGCGGTCGCGACGGGTCGCGCGCGCGCACCCAGCCTGCCGCGGCGTCGTGATTCGGGCCATACCCGCTCTCGTTCCCGAGCGACCAGAGGATCACGCTCGGATGGTTCTTGTCGCGTTCGACCATGTTCGCGACCCGCTCGACCCACTGGTTCCGGTACCGCGGGTCGCGGCAGAGCTCGTCGTAGTAGGCGTGCGCCTCGACGTTCGCCTCGTCGACGACGTACAGGCCGACTCGATCGCACAGCTCGAGCCAGTACGGGTCATCCGGATAGTGGGAGGTGCGAACGGCGTTGATGTTGAACTGCTTCATCAAATATGCGTCACGCACCATGGACTCGCGTGTCAGCGCACGCCCGCGGGTGTCGTCGTGCTCGTGGCGGTTTACGCCCGCGATCAGCACCGGCTCGCCGTTGACGAGGAGCCGGCGGTCGCGGACCTCGACGTGCCGGAAGCCGAAGGGGGTCGAGACCGTCTCGCCTTCGACCGTCAGCTCGATGGTGTAGAGCGACGGGGTTTCCGCCGACCACAGCTTCGGCTTCGAAACCGCGCCGGTGAAAACTCCTTTCTCGAGCGAGCCGCTCGCGACGGTGCGGCCGCGTGAGTCGAGCACGCGAGCCTCGCCGTCATCGCTTCGCACCGTCACCGAACCATCGAGGCCCGCGCGCACCTCGAGATCACGCACGCTCGGTGACACGAGACGGATCGAGCGCGGCAGGCCCGCCTGCCACCACTGGTCTTGATCCTCGACGAAGCTCGCGTCCGACCAGCGGACGACGACAGCGATCAGCTCGTTCGGCCCGTCATGTCGTACGAACCGGCTGATGTCGAACTCGGCGGGTGTTCGCGCGTCCTTCGCGATCCCGACGGGGTTCCCGTTCACGAGCACGTAGAGCACGCCCTCGGCGCCGGCGAAGTGAAGGACGACCGGCCGGGAGCGCCAGCCGCGTGGGAGCGTGAACGTTCGCCGGTAGATACCGGTCTCGTTCTCCTCGGGCACGCTCGGCGGCGGGTCGTCGAACGGCATCACGACGTTCGTGTAATGCGGCCGGCCGAAGCCTTGCATCGTCCAGAGACCCGGCACCTCGACGTCGTGCCAGCCGCGCGCGGCCGTGAGTGCCCGCGGTGCGCTCTCTGGCCGCCCGACGAGCCGGAACTGCCACAGGCCGTCGAGGGCGCGCATCCGCGCAGCGCTCCGCGTGAGTGTCGCGGTTGGCGGCAGCCGGTTGAGGCTTGCGAGCTCCGGCAGCATCCAGCTCGCGCGCCCCCCGATCTCGAGCAGCGACTCGAGGCTACGCGCGTGCGTGCTCAGCGGGCGTCCCGCAGCGACTGCGCCGCAGCCTCGGGGGCGACGGGGTTGAAGTAGACGCCCGAACCGAGCTCGCCCGCCGCGACGTAGCGCAGCACGCCCGGCGCGCGCCAGGGCGTCACGATCTCGACGTGCAGCCGCGCACCCGGCCACTCGCCTCCGTCGAAGGGCCGCTGATGAATCCACAGCATGTACGGCGTCTCGGCGTCGAACAAGCGGTCGAAGCGTCCGAGGATGTCAACGAGCAGCAGGGCGAGGCCGTCGCGTCCTGCCTCGTCGAGCGACGGCAGATCCGGAACCGGGTCGTCGGGCACGAGGCGCACCGCATAGGGAAAGACCGGCGCCTCGGGGACCCACGCGCGCCAGCCGGGTGCCTCGGCCACGAGCCGGTCGCCCGGCTCGCCGAGCGCCGTGCCGCGCTCGAGCTCGAGGCGTGGCAGCTCCGGCACGTGCTCGAACGCGTAGATCTGCCCGTGCGGGTGCGAGATCGTCGCGCCGACAGCCGCGCCTCGATTCTCGAACACGAGCACGTAGTCCACGTCGTCTCGGCCGCCGAGCGCTTCGCTCCGCTCCGCCCAGAGACCGACGACCTTCCGCGCACCCTCGAGGCCGAGCGACCAGAACGTCGCGTCGTGTTCGGGTGTGTAGAGCACGACTTCGCAACGGTTGCCGGGCATCGCCGGCCAGCGGTTCGGGAACCAACGTACGTCGTACTCCTCGGGCGCTTCGACGCCGCCCGGGCAG
The DNA here is from genome assembly GCA_038239825.1 of Gaiellales bacterium. Taxonomy (GTDB): domain Bacteria; phylum Actinomycetota; class Thermoleophilia; order Gaiellales; family Gaiellaceae; genus PALSA-600. The sequence goes on along the minus strand of JBBSEJ010000015.1, from coordinate 2,589 downwards.
AACGGGCAGCCGGCCTCCGGCAGGTTCGGGCGGTCCTGGCGCGAGTCGACGACGAAGGTCTGCACGCCGGTGAGCTCGTCGGTGCGCAGGTCACCGCGAGTCGAGATGCTCACGCTGCGCCGCCGAGCTGCCGTCGCGCGCGCCCCGGCGCGATCAGCACACGCTCGGCGTGCTCGCCGATCGTGGCGCGCGCGGAGCGATCGAGGCCAGGATCGGAGACGAAGACGTCGATATCGTCGAGCCCCGCAATCCGGCTCAGGCCGCGGACGCCCCATTTCGTGTGGTCGGCGACGACGATGAGTCGCGCCGACGCAGCGACGAGCGCACGGTCGGTCTCGGCCTCGAGCAGATTCGGTGTCGTGAGGCCGACGTCGGCGGTGACACCGTGGACGCCCATGATCAGCACGTCGAGGTGCAGCGACCTGATTGCGGTGAGGGCGATCGGGCCGACGAGCGCGTCCGACGGCGTGCGCACACCGCCCGTGAGAACGACGGTCAAGTCGGATCGCGGCTCTCGGTGCAGCACGTTCGCAACCTGGATCGAGTTGGTGACGACGGTGAGATCCGGCACGTGCGCCAGGTGGTGGGCAAGGCGCCACGTGGTCGTGCCGGCAGTGAGCCCGATCGACTGTCCCGGCTCGACGAGCTCTGCGGCCGCGCGGGCGATCGCTTCCTTCTCGCGCAACTGGCGATGCGATTTCGCCTCGAAGCCAGGCTCCTCGGCGCTCAGGCCACCTCTCGTGGTTGCGCCCCCGTGCACCTTCTCGAGCAGGCCGGCGGTGGCGAGCACGTCGAGGTCGCGGCGGATCGTCATCTCCGAGACCGACAGCAGCTCGGTGAGCTCGCTGACTCGCACCGCGCCCTGGCGGCGGATCTCCTCGACGATCAGCTTGTGACGTTGGGCCGCGAGCATGGGCTCCTTCAGTGGTCCGGGATCGCACAATACTCAACGCGAACCAACACGTCCCGTCAAGGGGAGATTGTTCTGTTCGGCCCAATACAGGCGTGGATTTGACGAGTCAACGATCCCCACTTGACAGGGAAGCTGCAAACGTGCCAGTGTTGGGCGGTAACTGTTTTTGTTCGATCGTGTGCTCTTTCCCGATCGCGTGCCCGAGACCAGGAGGATCCAAATGTCGGACGACAACCCTCTGCAGTTCGACCTCGAAGAGCTCACAACGCGTCCGACGACGCGCCGTGGGCTGCTCGCGGCCGCGGGCGCCGGTGGGCTCGCCGCGGCGTACGGAATGACAGCCGGACGCGCGCGTGGCGCCGTGCCGGAGGGGTGGCTCGAGGGCTCTGCAAGTACCGTCACGCTCGGGTCGTATGAGACGCACCCCGGGATCGAGGCGCTCGCCGCCACCACCAAGAAGTTCACCGCCAACACGGGGATCAAGGTCAAGACCAACACGGTCGACCACAACACGTTCCAGAACCAGATCAACTCGTACCTCCAGGGTCGCCCGGACGACGTCTTTACGTGGTTCGCCGGCTACCGCATGCAGTTCTTCGCCGCGAAGGGCCTGGCCACGCCGATCGACGATGTCTGGAAGGCGCTGACCCCCCAGATGCCGCCGTCGATCAAGGCCGCCTCGACGGGGCTCGACGGCCATCAGTACCTGGTGCCGAACAAGAACTACCCGTGGGCGATCTACTACCGGAAGAGCCTCTGGAAGGAAAAGGGCTACACGGTTCCGACGACGTGGGACCAGTTCATCGCCCTCGCCAAGAAGATGCAGGCCGACGGGCTGACGCCGATCGCCTTCACCGACAAGGACGGCTGGCCCGCGATGGGGACGTTCGACATCCTCAACATGAGGATCAACGGCTACCATTTCCACGTCGACCTGATGGCCGGCAAGGAGGCCTGGGACGGCGCGCAGGCGAAGGCGGTCTTTGCGCAGTGGGCCGAGTTGCTCCCGTACTACTCACAGGGCGCGCTGGGCCTCACCTGGCAGGAAGGCGCGACGCAGCTCGAGAACAAGCAGGCCGGGATGTTCCTGCTGGGCGGCTTCGTTGTCAGCAACTTCAAGAAGGCCAATGCGGGTGACGTCGACTTCTTCCCGTTCCCCTCGATCAACTCGAAGTGGGGGCAGGACTCGATCGACGCGCCGATCGACGGCTACATGCTGTCGAAGAAGCCGAAGAACCTGGCCGGTGCGAAGAAGCTGATCGGCTACTTCGGAACCGCGCAGGCGATCAACATCTACAACCCGCTCAACCCGGGCAACCTCGCGGTCAACATCCACGCGAACAAGTCCTACTACAGCCCGCTGCAGAAGAAGGAAGCGGCGCTGATCGCGAAGACGAAGCACATCGCGCAGTACATGGACCGCGACACTCGCCCGGACTTCGCCACCACGGTGATGATCCCATCGCTGCAGTCGTTCCTGAACAACCCGAAGGACATCACGGGGCTCGTGAAGAAAATCCAGAAGCAGAAGAAGGCGATCTTCGGATCGTGAAGTCGTAGTCTCGACGCGATGGCGACCGACATCGCACCGAGAGTGGGGGCGGGGGGGGCGCCGGCCCCGGAGCGCCCCCGGCCCCCCACGGGGGCCCCCCCGCTTGGGGGCACCCCCCAGGTGG
>JBBSEJ010000014.1:0-51664 GCA_038239825.1 Gaiellales bacterium | reverse complement strand
GTCGAGACCGCCGCTGCGGCCGGAATCGAGATTCCCGTCTTCTGCTATGAGCCCCGGCTCGGGCCGCCCGTCGGTGCCTGCCGCATGTGCCTCGTCGAGGTCGAGGGGATGCCGAAACTCCAAGCGGGCTGCACCCTGTCGGCACAGGACGGGATGATCGTTCGCACTGCGCGCAGCTCGGAGAAGGCCGCCGACGGGCAGGCTTCGACACTCGAGTTCATCCTCGTCAACCATCCTCTCGACTGCCCCGTGTGCGACAAGGGCGGCGAGTGCCCGCTGCAGGATCTGACCTTCCGCTACGGCCCCGGCAACACGCGGATGCAGTTCCCCAAGCGGACGTTCGAAAAGCCGATCCCGATCTCGCCGCTCATCGCACTCGACCGCGAGCGCTGCATCCTGTGTTACCGGTGCACGCGGTTCAGCGAGTCGGTCGCCGAGGACGGGCAGCTCGTCGCGATCAACCGCAGCTCGCAGTCGGTGATCGCGACCTTCGAGGACGAGCCGTACAAAGGCCACTTCTCGGGGAACGTCACCGAGCTCTGCCCCGTCGGCGCGCTGACCTCGACGCAGTACCGCTTCGAGGCGCGACCGTGGGAGATCCTGAATGTCCCCTCGGTCTGTGGGCTGTGCCCGGTCGGCTGCAACATCAGCGCCACGACGCGTGAGGGCAAGGTCAAGCGGATCCAGTCGCGCAACCATCCCCAGATCGATGAGGGCTGGCTCTGCGACAAGGGACGGTTCGCCTACTCGCATCTGAATGCTGCCGACCGCATCCTCGCGCCGCTTCGGAAGGCAGGCCCCCGCCGATTCGAGGCGATCTCATGGGACGAGGCGATCGACCGGGCCGAACGGCTGCTCCGTGACGGCGGTGCCTCGACCGTCACCGCCCTCTCGGGGGGGGAGTCGGTCGAAGAGGCCTACGGACTGGCCAAGCTCTTGCGCCAGGGCCTGGGCGCGCACGGCGCGGTGTTGCCCGAGCCCGTTCCCGATTCACTCGATTCCTGGCGTGCGCCCCTCTCGGCAATCCGCGACGCGAAGACGGTGGTCGTCCTCTCGGACGCTCCGGTGGTCGAGCGGGCACCGATCGTCGACCTGTGGATCAAGGCGGCGCGGCGCGCGGGCGCACACGTCTCGTACGTCACGCCCCCTGGCCCGGTCGACGTGTTGATCACCGACGACGAGGCGAACGCCGGGCTCGTGACCGCCGAAAGCGTGTACTACCTGCCGCTCACACCGAACGGGCGGGGTGTGACCGACGCCTGGAGCGCCGCCGGTGACGGCGAGCCCGGCGACGAACGGCCGCGCCTGCTGATCATCTCGGGCGACGAAGCGGCGACCGACCCCAACGTGCGCGCACTTGCCGGTGACGCCGGGCTCGTGATCGGGATCGGGATGTTCGAGGAGAGCTTCCGCGGCCTCGCCGACCTCGTGATCCCCGGGACGAGCTACCTCGAGCGCGACGGCACGACCATCAACCTGGAAGGGCGGCTGCAGCGACAGCGTCGCGCGGTTCTCGCGCCCGTACCAGATGCGCTCGCGTGGATCGCGAAGCTCGCATCCCGCTTCGACGTCGACCTCTCGCCATACGCACCGGTCGTCTTCGATGAGATCTCCGAGCTGTGCTTCGGGGGGATCGGTTTCGGTGAGATCGGGGAGCAGGCCGACCTGCCGCCACGTCCCGGCCGGCCCGCCGAGCCCCGCCAGGCTCGCGCCCATCAGCCGCAGGCCGCGCATGGCCTCCGGCTGATCTCGTACCGACCGCTCTTCTCCGGCGCCGCCGTCGAGCGGACGCACGAGCTCGCGTTTCAGGCACCCGATGCCGAGGTGCAAATCTCCGCGGACGACGCAAGGGCACGCGGGATCCGGAACGGTGCGCCGGTCACCGTCTCGTCGAACGGGACGTCAGTCGAGCTTCGCGCACGTATCAGGCGCGACCTCACCCCCGGTGCGGTGCGCATCCCGCGGGACCACGCCGGCGACCTGCACCCGGCGGTGGAGGTGGCTGCGCGGTGACCCACCATGAGGCCTGGTGGATCACGATCCCGAAGGCGTTCCTCGTGATCAACGTCGTGATGGTGTTCTTCGCCTTCACGACGTGGCTCGAGCGGAAGCTGCTCGGCCGGATGCAGCAGCGCTTCGGGCCGAACCGGGCCGGCCCCAAGGGGCTCCTGGTGCCGATCGCCGACCTGTTGAAGCTGATCCGCAAGGAGGCGTTCGCGCCGATGGCGGCCAAGGAGCCCCTCTACATCCTCGCGCCCGTGGTCTCGATGTTCACCGCGCTCGCCGCATTCAGCGTGCTTCCGTTCGGCGCCGGCTGGAACCTGTGGGGGCACCACATCAACGGCGCGGTGGTGAACATCCCGATCTCCCTGATCCTCATCTTCGCCCTCGGCTCGCTCGGCATCTACGGCTTCATCGTGGGCGGCTGGGCGTCGGAGTCGAAGTACTCGATCCTCGGCTCGATGCGCACCTGCGCGCAGCTCGTCTCGTACGAGGTCTCGCTTGCGCTGAGCGTGCTCGGCGTCGTCTTGATGGGCCAGTCGCTGAACCTGCAGGGAATCGTGGACAAGCAGCAGGCGACACTGTGGTTCTTCATCCCGCAGTTCGTCGGCTTCGTCGTCTTCCTGATCGGGGGCGTCGCCGAGACGTCGCGCCCGCCGTTCGACCTGCCCGAAGCCGACACGGAGCTCGTCGCCGGGTACCACACCGAGTATTCCGGGATGCGCTGGGGTCTCTTCCAGGCGGCGGAGTACATCAACCTGATCACGCTCTCCGGCCTTTGCGTGACACTGTTCTTCGACGGCTACCACTTTCCGTGGGTGCATTCACTCGACATCCTCGGACCGCTCTGGTTCGTGTTGAAGCTGTTCACACTCGTCGCGATGTTCATCTGGCTGCGTGCGACGCAACCCCGCCTGCGCTACGACCAGCTGATGCGCTTCGGCTGGAAGGTGCTGCTGCCCGTCGCGACCGTCAACGCCCTCGCGACAGCCTTCCTGGTGGTGCTCATCAAATGAGCTTCGTCGTCCCGAACACCTTGAAGGGCTTCGGCGTCACGCTGAAGCAGGTCTTCAAGAAGCCGATCACGCAGCAGTATCCGGAGTACAAGCGGCCGGTGTACCCGCGCTATCGCGGCCGGCACCGCCTGCACCGGCACGAGAACGGCCTCGAGAAATGCGTGGGCTGCTCACTCTGCGCTGCAGCATGTCCCGCGGATTGCATTCGCGTCATCCCTGCCGAGAACACGGCGGACAACCGTGTCTCGCCGGGGGAGCGCTACGCGCGCATCTACGAGATCAACCTCTCGCGGTGCATCTTCTGCGGCTACTGCGAGCTCGCATGCCCGTTCGACGCGATCACACTCGGGAACGAATTCGAGATCTCCGAGCACAATCGCGACGACCTGATCTACACCAAGGACATGCTGCTCGCACCGCCGATCAAGACGGTGCCCGTCGCCGACCGCGATCTCTACGACACACCGATCCCCTACTACCAGGACAATTCATGACCTTCGGCCAAAAAGCGTCGAGAAGTGCCTGGACGAGCCACTTCCTCGCCGCGGATCGGACGTGCGTCCGCGGCTGCGACGGGAGATTGCATGGCTGACTTCCTCGTCTGGGTCGTCTGGTTCGGCGCAGCGTTCGCCTGCCTCTCGAGCGCGCTCGCGGTCGTCAGCTTCCGCAACCCGTTCTACTCGGCGCTCGCCCTGATCGGGAACCTGGCCTCGCTCGCCGTCCTCTTCCTGCTCCTCTCGGGCGAGTTCGTGGCGGCCGGCCAGGTGCTCGTCTACGGCGGGGCGGTGATGGTGATGTTCTTGTTCGTGATCGCCTACCTCGGCGACCGCAGCGACGACTCACCGTGGTCCGGAGGTCCGACCTGGCAAATCGTCGGCGCCGTGCTCGCCGGCGGCGCGATCCTCGCCGAGGTGGTCGTCGTCGTCGGTCTCGAGGCAGGGGGATTTCTCGGTCACGCGCGTCGCGTCGACCGTGGCTTCGGCTCGCCGGAGGCGATCGGTCGGCTCTTCCTCACCGATCATCTGCTCGCATTCGAGGTGACCTCGATCGTGCTCCTCGTCGCAGCGGTCGGCGGCGTGGTGCTCGGCTCGCACGCGAGGACGTTCGAGACTCCCGGGGAGCACGATGCACGGGCCTGACATCCGCTGGTACGTGATCCTCGCCGCGCTGCTCTTCTCGACCGGTGCGCTCGGCGTGATGCTCCGCCGCTCGCCCCTCGTCATCCTGCTGTCGGTCGAGATCATGCTCAACTCGGCGAACCTGCTCCTGATCGCCTTCTCGCGCCTGCACGGCCGCGAGGACGGCCAGATCTTTGCGATCTCGGTGATGGCCGTCGCGGCATCCGAGGTCGTCGTCGGCCTCGGCCTGATCGTCGCGATGGGCCGCCGGGGTGTCGAGCTCGACGTCGACAAGCTGCGGACGCTGAGGGGCTGATGGCCGCCGCGACGTGGATCTGCCTGCTGCTGCCGCTCGCCTCGGCGCTCGTGATCACGCTCGGCGGAACGATCGTGTCACGTCGTTTCGCGGGCTACATCTCCACGACGACGACCATGGGCTCCTTCGTCGCCGCGGCCTTCGTATTCGTGCGGATGCTCGGCGAGCACGCCGCGACGCGCGGCCACATCACGACGTCGTGGACGTGGCTCGCAGCGGGCAGGTACCACTTCGGCCTCACACTGCTCGCCGACCAGTTGAGCGTGATGATGATGCTGATCGTCGCCGGGGTCGGAAGCCTCATCGTCGCCTACTCGATCGGCTACATGGACGGCGAGGACGAGGAGCGGCGCTACTTCGCGTACATCTCGCTCTTCGTGTTCTCGATGCTTCTGCTCGTCGAGGGCGGCAACTTGCTGCTGCTGCTCGCGGGCTGGGGAATGGTCGGCCTTTCCAGCTATCTCCTGATCGGCTTCCACCAGGATCGTCCGGCTGCGGTTGCCGCTGCGAAGAAGGCTTTCGTGATGAACGCCTTCGGCGATGCCACGATGGCCCTCTCTCTCTTCCTACTGATCCAGCACACCGGTCATCTCGACTACGCGACCGTCTTCGCCACGTCGCCACACGGCGGAGCGGTGGCGAATCTGATCGCGCTCGGGCTGCTCGGCGGTGCACTCGCAAAATCGGCGCAGATCCCGCTGCACACCTGGCTGCCAGATGCGATGGAAGGCCCGACACCGGTGAGTGCACTCATTCACGCCGCAACGATGGTGACGGCGGGGGTCTACCTGATCGTACGCACACACCCGTTGTTCGAAAACGCCTACGTGGTCCAGGATCTCGCCGCCGGCCTTGGCGCGGCGACCCTCCTCATGGCCGGCCTGATCGCGCTCGTGCAGACCGATATCAAGCGCGTGATCGCGTACTCGACGATGTCGCAGATCGGCTACATGTTCGTCGGCGCAGGACTCGGCGCGTATCCGAACGCGATGTTCCACCTGATGACGCACGCGTTCTTCAAGGCGCTGCTCTTCCTCGCGGCCGGCATCGCGATTCATGCCGTGGTCGGCGAACAGGACATCCGCAGGCTCGCGGGGATCGGGAGGCTGATGCCACGGACGAGAGTGATGTTCCTGATCGGCTCACTCGCTCTCGTCGGCATCTTCCCGTTCGCGGGATTCTTCTCGAAGGACTCGATCCTCGCCGCCGCGCTCGCCCACGGCTGGTACGGCACGGTCATCTGGGTCGCCGGAATGATCGGCGCCTTCCTCACCGGCCTCTATGCCTTCCGGCTCTTCTTCATCGTCTTCACCGGCGAGCCCTCGGCATTCGCCCGCGAGCATTTCCACTCTCATCACGGCGAGGAAGGGCCGCTCTCGATGCGCTCGACCGTCGGCGCGCTCGCCCTGCTCTCGCTGATCGGCGGCTTCCTGCAATTCGCGCCCCTGTGGCATCCGCTCTCGACGTGGCTCGGCGAGACCGCGAAGCCGTTCACCGAGCCGAGCTCGAGACAGGAGTGGCTCTCCTCGGGGATCGCGATCGTCGCCGGCCTCGCCGGCATGGCGGTCGCATGGGTGATCTATGCCGCGAAGCGGGTGCCGGCGCCGAGGGCACTCGCCTTCCTCGAGCACACCTTCTACTGGAACGAGCTGTACGACGTGCTGTGGTATCGCTCGAGCGATCTCGTGGCGCGCGCGTTCGGCGTCCTCGTGGAGCAACCACTGATCGGCGGCTCGCTGACGGCGCTCTCGAGTGGCGCGGGGCTCGGCTCGCGCGAGCTCGGTCGTGCGCAGAACGGGCTCGTCCGCTCGTACGCGTTCGCGCTCGCAGGCGGGCTCGCAGTCCTGGCCGTCGTCTTCCTGGCAGCCCGCTGAGCTGAGAGGACACCATTGAGTCCCTGGCTGACGACGATCCTGATCTGGCTGCCGGTGGCGGGCGCGCTCGCCGTCGCGATCGCGCCGCTGCCAGCGTACTGGCTCGGCTCGCTCGCAGCGCTCATCTCACTCGTCGAGATCGGCTTCTGGATCACGGCTGCCTCGAAGTTCTCGTTCGGCGATTCCTCGCTCCAGCTCTCGCAGAACCACGCCTGGTTCAGCGATCTCCACGTGAGCTACCACGTCGGCCAATACGCCTTCTCGCTCTGGCTCGTCGGCATGACCGTGATCGTGCTGGCCGCCTGCACGATCTACGGCTGGTGGGTGAGCCGCGAGCGGGCACGTGCGTACTTCGCTCTGATGCTGCTGCTGACGGGTGCGATCGTCGGGGTCTTCACGGCCCAGGATTTGCTGCTCTTCTACGCGTTCTTCGAGGCGATGCTGATCCCGCTCTACGTGCTGATCGGCGTCTGGGGCGGGGCCGACCGCATGCGGGCGACGCTCACCTTCGTCATCTACACCGTCGTCGGCTCGCTGCTGATGCTGGCGGCGATCATCGTCTACGGCCTGCAAGAAGGCACGTTCGACCTGACGAAGATGGGCCCGAGCTCGTCGACCTGGCTCTTCCTCGGCTTCGTCGCGGCGTTCGCGATCAAGGCGCCGCTCTTCCCGTTCCACGGCTGGTTGCCGATCACGTATCGCGAGTCGCCGCCGGAGGTCTCGGCGATCCTCTCCGGCGTCGTCTCGAAGGCCGGTCTCTACGGCTTGCTGCGGATCGTGATCGCGAAGTTCCCGGTCGTGATCGACGACTGGCGCGTCGTGCTGCTCGTGCTCGCGTCGATCTCGCTCGTCTATGGCTCACTGCTTGCGTTCCGCGCGCCCGACGTCCGCGGTGTCGTCATGTACTCGTCGCTCGCGCAGTCCGGGCTGATCGTGCTGGGACTGCTTGCCGGGAACGACCTCGGCTTCGACGGCGCCGTCCTGCAGATGGTCAATCACGGGCTGATCTCGGCAACACTCTTCCTCGTTGCCGGCATGGTCGAGCGGCGGACGTCGACCGGTGAGTTCGTGCTGCTCGGCGGCATGGGACGTGGCCGTCCCGCGCTCGCGACCGTCTTGATGACGATCGGGATCATCACGCTCGCCGTGCCCCTCTCGAGCTCGTTCGCGGGCGAGTTCCTGATCCTCGCCGGCGTGTTCACGCAGGGCTTCATGTGGGCCGCGATCGGCGCTGGTTGCATGGTGCTGGCCGCCATGTATGCCCTGCGGCTCGTCTCGGCAATCCTCCACCGTGACGTCGGGCCTGCCGTGCCCGACTCGGCCCTCGACCTGCGGCTCGGCGAGCTCGCCGTCGTCGTGCCGCTCCTCCTCTGCCTGCTCGGGCTCTCCGCGTGGCCGAACCTGATCTCGGGGCACGCGTTCGGCGGGAACCATGCGCAGGAAACGATCGTTCGAGGTCTGCCGAAGTGATCCAGAAGCCCCACGTCGACTGGTTCGCGCTCACGCCGTCGCTGGCCCTGCTCTCCGCCACAGCAGTGCTCCTGATGGTGGCGGTCTTCGTGCCGCGCGCACCGCGTGCCGCGGTCTCGGCGGCAGTGGCCTTCGCCGGCTTCGTCGCATCGCTCGTCTGGGCCGTGCTGCTGGACGAGAGGAGCCCGCACGCGACAGCGCTGGTGCACGATGCGATGTTTCGCGACCGCTGGGCCGCACTCGCGCAGGTGCTGATCGCCGGCAGCGGTGCGGTCGCCGTCCTGATCTCGGCGCGCGAGCGTTGGCGCGAGGAGCACGTCGCCGAGTACTACGCGCTGCTGACGGCGGCCGGTGCCGGGATGGCCTTCTTCGTGCAGGCCTCGAATCTCATGACGCTCTTCCTCGGACTCGAGTGGTTCTCGATCGCGCTCTACGTGTTGAGCGCGATCGACATCGACCTGATCGGCTCGCTCGAGGCGGGGCTGAAGTACCTGATCGTCGGAGCCGTCGGCTCGGCGACGTTGCTTTTCGGCTCGGCGCTCGTCTACGGCGAGACGGGCCAGCTGAGCTTCGACAAGATCGCCGCAGCCGGTCATGGCCACGATGCGATGCTCGTCGTCGGACTCGCCATGATCATCGCCGGACTGGCGTTCAAGTCGTCGGCTGCGCCATTCCACATGTGGACACCGGACGCCTACCAGGGCGCGCCCACTCCGGTGACCGCATTCATGTCATCGGCAACCAAGATCGCGGCGCTCGTCGTCACCTACCGCGTCCTCGCGACCGCGTTCCCGCATGACGAGAATCTCTGGCGCTACGCGATCGCCGTGATCGCGTGCATCTCGCTCGCGTGGGGCAACATCGGTGCGCTCGTGCAGCGGAACGTCAAACGGATCTTCGCGTACTCATCGGTCTCACACGCGGGCTTCATGCTGATCGCCGTCGCTGCTGCGAACGAGCTCGGCGGACGCGCGCTCCAGTACTACCTCATCCCGTATGCAGCGATGTCACTCGGTGCGTTTGCGATCGTCGCGGCGCGCGAACGTGAGCTCGGAGTGCCGGTGACGCTCGAGAATCTCGCGGGCTTCGGCTGGGAGCGTCCGTTCTTCGGCGTCGCGATGTGGGTCTTCATGCTCGGGTTCCTGGGCTTCCCGCTGACCGGTGGCTTCATCGGCAAGTTCTATGTGTTCGCCGCGGCGTACGATCACGGGATGTGGTGGCTGATCGTTGCCGGCGTGATCGCAACCATGATCTCCGCCTCCTACTACCTCGGCATCGTGCGGGCGATGTACTTCCGCGATGCGGCGGAGCTGCAGCTGGCGCCAGCGGGCGGATCGCCGCCACGCGAGCTGCTGCTCGGCGTCGCCGTCTCGATCTGCCTGGCCGTCACGATCGGCTCGTTCTTCGCCGTGCAGCCACTGATCGACGTGGCCCGCAGCGCCGCGAACGCAATGCCTCTCTGACGGGCTGCCGTCTTACGGCTTGGCCGGCTGGGCCAGGGCGAGGCGGCGAACGAGCGGAAGGGCGGCAACTGCCACCTTGATCGCGAAGACCCCGAGCGAGGCGACGAGGGCTGACCAGCCGAGCGGCGGCAGGCTGGCCGCTTGGGTGGCCGGAGAACGCGCGGCGCAGGAGAGAACGAGCAACCCGAGGGCGAGCGCCCAGAGCAGTGCCTGCAACCCGCTCAGGGTGTTCTCGCGCTCTTCGAGGTAGGTGCCGAACGTCTCGAGCGCCGCCACCGCCGCGAACGGAATCGCACCGAGGAGTGCATCGAATGCCAGGGCGTGTGACCCGCGGCCGTCCGCGAATGCCGCAGCGAGAGCGAGTATGGCCGGAAGAGCTCGGCGTCCCATCTTGCGGAACCTTCGCGCTCGCACCGGACGGTCCTTCTATGCTCACGCAGTTCCCGAGGACGAAGGAGTTGGAAATGGCAACGCTCACCTGGCTCGGCCACGCGTCGTTCCGGATCGACACAGGGAGCGGCACCCGCATCTACGTCGATCCATTCCTGCAGAACAACCCGAAGACACCCGACTCCGAGCGCAAGCCGGAGCGCGTCGACGTCATCGCACTCACGCACGGTCACTCCGACCACGCCGGTGAGGCGGCGCTCCTCTCCCAGTCCTTCCCGAATGCGAAAATCGTCGCGCAGATCGAGCTGAAGCGCTGGCTCGGCAAGCAGGGCGCCAACGTCGGCGACCTACCGGGAATCAACAAGGGGGGCACGCAGGAGATCGACGGCGTCCGCTTCACACTGACGAATGCCTTCCATTCGTCGAGCTCCGAGGAAGGGGACTACCTCGGCGAGGCGTGCGGCCTCGTCATCCGGTTCGACGACACATCGGTCTACTTCGCCGGCGACACCTGCGTCTTCGGGGACATGCAGCTGATCGCGCGCCTCTACGAGCCCGACGTGGCGGTTCTCCCGATCGGGGACTGGTTCACGATGGGCCCCGAGGAGGCTGCACTCGCACTCGAACTGCTCGGCAAGCCACGTTGCGTGCCCGCGCATTGGGGGACGTTCGGCCTCCTCACGGGAACTCCAGACGCCCTCAGGGAGCTGACGAGCGCAACGATCGAGCGGCTCGAGCCGGGGGATTCGATCGAGCTCTCGAGCGAGCCGCGCAGATGAGACAACGCTGGTTCGGCGCGACCGGACGCCGCGTGGACGAGATCGCGCTCGTCGGCGAGCTCGACCTCGCCGACGCACTCGTGCTCGACCGGCTCGACATCGCGCGACTCGTCGCGGCGCACGCGCAAGGCCAGCCGGTCGTGGTGCGCGCACGGGACGCCGGCGAGGTGAAAGCTGCGCTCGCTCGCCCCGAGGTCGCCGCCGCGCTCGTCAGCGACCGCTCGTTGCTCGATCTCGATTTGACAGAGCTGACGTATGGCTGAGCTCCTCGGTGGCTGAGCCGGTCGTCGCGACCTACTCGATCGCCGCCTGCGACCTCGGCGCCGGGCACTGGGGCGTTGCGACGCAGTCCAAGTTCCTGGCCGTCGGCTCGGTCGTCCCGTGGGCCGAGCCTCACGTGGGCGCGATCGCGACGCAGGCCTACGCCAACCCGCGCTACGGACGGGACGGGCTCGAGCTGCTGCGGGAAGGGCTTGGGGCGACCGAGGTCGTCGACCGGTTGACGGATGCCGACGACAGCCGTGACCAGCGCCAGCTCGGCGTCGTGGACGCGCAGGGCGGGAGTGCCACCTACACGGGCACGAGCTGCATGAGCTGGGCGGGCGGGCACGCAGGCCCGAGCTTCGCCGCACAGGGGAACATCCTCGTCGGCGAGGAGACGGTCACCGCGCTCGCGGCAACGTTCGCGGCCACGGAGGGCCGGCCGCTCGACGAGCGTCTGCTCGAATGCCTCGCGGCGGCTCAGGCCGCGGGCGGTGACCGGCGCGGCCAACAATCGGCCGCGCTGCTCGTGGTCGAGCGCGACGGCGGCTACGCCGGTCTCAGCGACGTCCTCGTCGACCTTCGCGTCGACGACCACGCGGAGCCGGTCTCTGAGCTCGCGCGCCTGCGGCGGATGCATTCGCTGCTCCACGGCAGGACACCGCGCGGCGATTGGATCGACGTCGATCCCGAATTGTCGGTCGAGCTCACCGACCGGTTGAGCCGGCTCGGCTACACCGGCCAGCTGGAAGCTGCGCTCGGTGACTGGGCGGGCACGGAGAACCTCGAGGAGCGCATCGACGGTGCGGGGCACATCGATCCCGTCGTGCTCGAGGAGCTGCGCAAGCGATGACCGAGGCCGGCTACGTCATTCTCTCGATCGACGACCTCGACCGGTACGAAGGAGCGACTGACGAGGCACCGGTCCTCATGCCTCTCCGCCGGCGCACCGGCTTTCGCCCCTTCGGCGTCAATTGCTTCTCTGCAACGGCAGCCGGCAACCACGTGATCGAGCGCCACTTCGAACGCGACGGTGACGAGGAGCTCTATGTCGTCCTTCGTGGCGCCGCGACTTTCACCGTCGGCGAGGCGACGTTCGGGGCGCCGGTGGGGACACTCGTGCACGTCCCGCCGGGAACGGTGCGAGAAGCGGTCGCAGACGACGAGTACACCGTCGTGCTCGCGGTCGGCGCAAAGCCCGGAGAGGCCTGGGAGCCGGCGGCGTGGGAGGACTTCCACATCGCGTTCGCGTCTCGCAAGTCGGGCGATGCCGCCGCCGCGCGGGTGCTGATCTCGGAGGCACTGGGGCGGCACCCGAATGCGTGGCAAGGGCAGTTCAACGCCGCGTGCTTCGAGGCGCTCGAAGGCGAGGCAGACGCCGCGTTCGAGCACCTTCGCCGGGCTCTCGAGCTCGGCCCCGCAGACGTCCGCGACTACGTGCGCGAGGACGACGACTTCACCGGGTTGCACGCCGACCCGAGATGGCCGGAGCTCGCCGGTTGACCGTCGCGCACGTCGACGAGCTCGACCGGATCATGCCCGACGGCTTCGTGTGGCGGCCGATCCGTCGCCACTTCGGCATCCGTGCGTTCGGCGTGAACGCCTACACCGCGCCAGAGGTGGGCGCTCCGATCATCGAGGAGCACACCGAGAGCCGGCTCGGGCACGAGGAGATCTACCTGGTGCTGCGCGGGAAAGCACGCTTCACGATCGACGGGAACGAGCACGAGCTCGGCCCCGGCGAGCTCGTCTTCGTTCGCGATCCCACCCTGACGCGGGGCGCGGTGTCGGTGGCGGACGACACCGCGGTGCTCGCCCTCGGCGGCAAGCCTGGCGCGGCCCACACCGTCTCGGCCTGGGAGGCGATGTTCGCTGCAGTGCCGGCGGCGCGCGAGGGACGCTTCGACGAGGCGATCGCGATCCACGAGGAGGCCCTGGTCGAGCTGCCCGAGCATCCCGCCCTCCTCTACAACCTGGCCTGCATGGAGGCGCGCGCAGGCCGGCATCTCGACGCCCTGCTGCGCCTGAAACGAGCCGTCGCGCTCGAGCCGGAGTGGGCTGCGATCGCCCGCAAGGACCCGGACTTCGCCGAAATCCGGCGGGAGCCCGGCTTCCCTTCCTGACGGTCAGCGCACGGGCCGTCCGTCGCCGGGAAGCCGCGTCCCGCCGGCAAGGGCGCGGAACGCCGGCACCGGGTCGGCCTCCGGTCGCGCCACGACGAGCACCGCCCCGAACCCGTCGTCCGGGTCGAGGGCATCGACGAGCAGCTGCAACCCGACCGCGAGGGCGAAGGCCTTGTGCGACTGGGCGCCGCCGAACGGGATCAGATCCTCGGGGCTCGCCCGCCCGGCGAGCACGTCGCCATGAGTGACCGCGCCCATCGACACGTCTGTGACGATCGGGCGGCCGTCGGAGGAGGGAACGCCGATCGCGAGTGGATTCGTGCCGGTCAGCGGCTCACCGCCGTCCGGAGCGGCGAGGCGCCTCGGCGACGTTGCCGTGAGCATCGCGACGAGGCCGGCCTCTGCGAGGCCACGCACCCAGTAGCCGAGTGACCCGGTCGGGAACGTGCGCGAGCAGACGACGAGACGCATTCGTCCCGGCGGCTGGGCGAGCTGCGCGGCGACGACCGCTGCGAGCGTCAGATACCCGAGGGCGCCTGCACCGTCCCAGCGCTCGTAGCCCGGCGTTGAGGTGACGCGACGAGGTCGCGCGTCGACCACGAGGTCGGCGAAGCCCTCGAGCCACTCGATGCGCGAGAGCCCGTGCCCCACCTGCCCGCGGCGCTCCGCATCGAGGAAGTGCTGCGCGAGGGTCTCGACATCGGAAGCACGAAAGCCGAGCGCCGCGAGACGCGGGCGCGCATCGTCAGGACGCACGACGGTGCACCCTGCGCCAGAGGCCCGCCACCAACGTGAGGCCGAGGAGCACTCTCGGACCGAGGCGCCGCGCGGGTGACGGAAAGAACCGCTCGGAGAACTCGAGCACGGGCCAACCGCGCTCGCGCGCGACTCTGCGAAGCCCGGAGTCCGGATTGACCGCCACAGGGTGGCCGACGAGCTCGAGAAACGGGATGTCGCTCGACGAGTCGGAGTAGGCCGTGCAGACAGAGAGATCGAGGCCCTCCGCCACCGCGAGCTCGCACACCGCGAGCGCCTTGCCCTTTCCGTGAGCCGCCCGCAACGACCTGCCGGTGTAGACGCCGTCCGCGATCTCACACGTCGAGCCGAGAGCGCCGTCGAAGCCGAGGTCGTCGGCGATGTGCTGCACGATCTCCTGCAGGGTCGCCGAGACGATGTACACCCGCTCGCCCCGCTCGCGATGCTGCTGGACGAGCCGCAGAGGCTCCGCATAGACGAGCGGACGGAGCACGGGCTCCATGGCATCGCCGACGAGATGCTGCAGCTCTGCGACCGAGAACCCTGCGAGCAGCCCCATGCCGTCCTCGGCCGCGAAGCGGACACGCTCGGCACTCGCACCGCGCGCGGCGAACAGGAGTTGGAGCCACGCCGACTTCGCGAGATCGAGGCGCGAGATGAGCCCACGCTCGCGAAACGTGACCGCGAGCGCGAGCACCGATGACCGCCGGATCAGCGTCCGGTCGAGATCGAAGAACGCCGCAGCGGCCATCAGGAGACGAGCGGCAGCGTGCGCGTGAACCCACCGGCCCGGCTCGCGTCGATCGTCCGCGCGAGCCCGAGGATCGCCTGCGCCGGCTCCGACTCCGGGTCGCTGACGACGAGTGGGACGCCCGCGTCACCCGAGGCGCGCAGGCGGGCGTCGAGCGGCACGGTACCCAGCATCGGAACTCCGAGCGAGGCGGCAAGCCGCCTGCCTCCGCCGACGCCGAACATCTCCGACGTCATGTTCTCGATCACGCCGACCACACGCATGCCGGTCTTCTGGGCCATCGTCGCCGCACGCGCAGCGACGTCCTGGGCGAGTGGCTGTGGGGTCGTGACGACGACGGCCTCCGAGCGCGGCAGCAGCTGGCCGAGCGAGATGGACACGTCGCCGGTACCCGGCGGCATGTCGACGACGAGCACATCGAGCTCGCCCCAATGGACGTCCTGCAGGAACTGCTCGAGCGCGCGGTGGAGCATCGGCCCGCGCCACATCACGGGCGCGTTGTCATCGAGGAAGAATCCGATCGACATCAGTTTCAGGTCATGAGCGACCGGGGGGATGATCAGCTTGTCGACGACCACCGGTTTCTGGTGAATGCCGAGCATGTGCGGGATGGAGTGACCGTAGATGTCGGCGTCCAGGACGCCGACCTCGTGCCCGAGCGAGGCGAGCGCTGCGGCGAGATTGACCGTCAGCGACGACTTCCCGACACCCCCCTTGCCCGAGGCAACCGCGATCACGCGCGTCGTTGCCGAAAGCTGCACGCCCTTCGACTCGGTTCCTCCTCGCAACTTGACGGTGAGCGCCGCCCGCTCGTCGGGCGACATGACATCGAAATGCAACCGCACCGAGGCCACGCTCGGCAGCGTTCCGACGTGCCGGGCAACCTGCTCCTCGAAACTCGAGCGGAGAGGGCAGCCGACGACCGTTAGCGCGATCGTGACCGCCACGTCCGCCCCGTCGATCCGGATCTCGCGCACCATGTCGAGTTCGGTGACGGGCTTGCGCAGCTCAGGGTCGATGACGAGGGCGAGTGCCGCGCTGATCTCGTCGCGAGAGGGCACCGGAGCAGGCTAGATGATCGGGTGCTGCGGAGGATGCCGTTCCGGGGATATCGACCGGCGCCCCCGGATCCGATAGTCCCTCGATGACAGGTCTGCAGGTGCGTGTCGCTGCCGTTACGCGGGCTCTCCTCGACGCCTCGGCGGCGGTATCCCTCGTTGCGCTCTGGCGCGCCGGAACCTCCACGCCCTTCATCGAGCTCGCGTTCGTCGCCGTCGCCGCGCGCGCCTTCCTGCGCAGCGAAGGCCGCTCGACCGCGCTCCGGTCGACGATCGTGACGGTCGTCGGCGGCGCGATCGTGATCCACCTCCACGGCGAGGGCCGTGTGCCCGCTGCCGAGGTTGGCACCGTCCCCTTGCTCGCAGCTCTGACCTATGCCTTCGCGGCGTTCGCGGCCTGGCAGAGTCGGGTCGAGCGAAGCGTCTCGCGCGATCGGGAGCGGCTTGCCCGACTGATCGACGCGCTCCCGCTCGCAACCATCGCGTTCGACGCGCAGGCGCGGGTCGTGACCTGGAACCGTGCCGCCGAGGCTCTGTTCGGCTGGAGCGCCGAAGAGGCCTTCGGGCAGCGCAACCCAATCGTCCCACCGGACGAGAAGGCGGGCTCAGACGAGCTGCACGCGAGAATCCTGCGCGGCGAGACGCTCAAGGGCGTGGAAGTCGAGCGGCGCGCCGCGAATGGCGCTGTCCTCGAGCTGAGCGTCTACTCGGCGCCGATCGACGTCGTCGCCGGCCCCTGTGAGGGCTTTCTCGTGCTGTACGACGACATCGACGAGCGGCGGCGGGCAGAGCGAGATCGCGACGAGGCGCAGACGCGCTATCGCGATCTCGTCGAGGCGCTGCCGCTCGTCACCTACATCGACCGGGTCGACGATCACGCCACGAACGAGTACACGAGCCCGCAGGCCGTCGCCCTGCTCGGCTGGGACCCCACGGACTGGATCTCGAATCCGACGTTCTTC
Source organism: Gaiellales bacterium (assembly GCA_038239825.1). Taxonomy (GTDB): domain Bacteria; phylum Actinomycetota; class Thermoleophilia; order Gaiellales; family Gaiellaceae; genus PALSA-600. The sequence goes on along the minus strand of JBBSEJ010000014.1, from coordinate 35,326 downwards.
GAAACGCTGCTGCATCCCGACGACCGGGAGCGTGTGATGGCGCAGGTGGCTCACGCGAATGCCAGTCTGGATCCCTTCGAGTCCGAGTACCGTCTCCGCCACTCGAGCGGCGACCACGTCTGGGTTCGCGATCACAGCGCGATCGTCGAGAGCCCTGGCGGAGAGCGCTTCGCCCGCGGCTTCCTGCTCGACATCACGAAGCAGAGAGTCCTCGAGGAGCAGCTCCTCCAGGCTCAGAAGATGGATGCGCTCGGGCAGTTCGCGGGTGGCATCGCGCACGATTTCAACAACCTGCTCACTGCGATCTCGGGCTACGCGGAGCTCGCCGAAGGATCGGCACGGCGCGACGCAGCCCTGATGCGCTGCCTCGACGGGATCAGGATCGCGGCCGGCGAGGCTGCCGGGATGGACGAGACGACGAGGCTGAGAGCATTCGAGCCGTTCTTCACGACGAAGGCCGAGGGCGAGGGGACGGGTCTCGGGCTCGCGGTCGCCTACGGCGTCGTCGACTCACTCGGAGGATCGCTCTCGATCATCTCGGCACCCGGCGAGGGGACGACGGTCGAGGCCTTGCTCCCGGCTGCGCGCGACGAGGCCCCCACCCCTGGCGAGCCTCGTCGCTCGCATGCTCGCTCGCACGGATCCGGCCGAGTGCTCGTCGTCGAGGACCGGCAGGTCGTGCGCGAGCTCGCTCGCGACGTCCTCGAAGCCGAGGGCTTCGACGTCGTCGCGGCCGCCGGTGGTGACGAGGCCCTCGAGATCGCCGCGCGGGCCGGATGCTTCGACCTCGTCCTCACCGACGTCGTGATGCCCCGGATGAACGGCCTGGAGCTCGCATCGAGCTTGCGCGCCAGATTCGAGGGCCTCCCGGTGATCTACATGTCGGGCTACACCGACGACGTCCTCGCGGCGAGCGCGCTCGCCGAACCGACCACGGCGTTCCTGCGGAAACCCTTCGCGAACGCCGAGCTCGTCGAGAAGGTTCGCGAGCTGCTCGACGCCGTTTCGGCCGCTCCTACCGCCTCGACGCAGCCTGCCCTTCGTCGCTGAGCGCCGCGGCGAGGCTCGCACACAGCGCGTCCGTGCCTGCCGCGACGACGCGCGAACGCCCCGCGAGGTCGAGCGGAGCCGCGCCGAACGGGGGAGCGTCCGGCAGGTCGATCGCGAGACCCTGCTCGCGCACGAGGAGTTGAGCTGCAGCGATGTCGACCGACCGCGCGCTCTTCAGCGAGACCACCCCGTCCAGCCGCCCGGCCGCGAGCTGGCACAGCGAGATCGCGAGCGATCCCATGATCCGCAAACGGTGAGCCACGCCCGTGAAGCGTGCAGCGTGCTCGGTCACATAGGCGAGCGTCGTCGCTTCGAAGGACAGGATCTCGAGCTCGTCTTTGGGTCTTCCGACGATCGGCGCTCCGTCGAGCAGCGCTCCGCCGCCTCGCGTCGCCGTCCATTCCTCGCCCGCGCCGAAGTCGAAGACGTACCCGAAGACGACGTCATCCATCGACTCGCCGTCCGCGACCGCGATCGAGATGGCGAAGAACGGGATCCCTCGCTTCGCGTTCAGCGAGCCGTCGATCGGGTCGACGACGACGGTCCAGCGCCCTGCCCCGGAGATCCCGGCTTCCTCGCTGACGATCCGAAGACCCTCGGCGCGGAAGTGCGTGAGGATCGCTGCTTCGGCGGCGGCGTCGATCGCCGTCGTCTCGTCTCCGCCTTTACCTGCACCGACGACCGGCTCGCGCTCGGCGCGCCCTGGCATCGACTCCAGCACGCCCCGCACGTCGTCACGCGCGGCGCGGCAGAGCGCCAGCCAGTCCGGCGTCATCCGTCCACCGGAAAGAGCAGGAGGCCAGAGGTCAGCTTCGGATAGAAGAACGTCGACTTCTGCGGCATCGTCTCGCCTGCGCGGGCGAACGCCGTGACCTGCTCGACCGTGACCGGCTGGAGGAGGAACGCGGCAGCGGCGTCGCCGCGATCGACCGCGGCAACCGCGTCAGCCGCAGAGGGGGTGTAGCCGACACCCCCGAGAGCGAGCGATTCCACGACGCGCGGCCCGAAGTCGTCTTCGGAGGCGACGTGCAGGTAGCGGCCGTTGCGGTACATGGTCACTCCCGGGCCTGGCTCGTCGATCTCCTCGCCGGGCACGTCGCCGACGGTTTGCACGAGTCGGTGAGTCGGGAAGATCTCGAGCCCGGGGGCGCGCGACGAGACGAGGATCGCGAACGTATGCGTCGCGGCCGGGTCTTCCTCGCGAAACGCGACCGCGGTCTCGTAGCGATGGTGGCCGTCGGCGATCAGGAGGGGCGTGTCGATCGTCACGCTCGGCGCGTCGAGCGGCCACACGCGCGTGCGGACGCCGCCCTCGTCGACGTCGAGTGCGGGCTCGCCCCCCGGTCGCGAGAAGGGGGCGTCGTCGTCGTAGAGCAGGAAGATCGGCTCGAGCTGTGCGCGCGTCGCGCGCAGAAGGCGAAGGCGCCCTTCCTTCGGCCCGGCGTGGGTCCGTTCGTGCGGCAGCACCTGCGCAGCCTCGTAGGGCGTCACCTCGAGCGACGCCGCGAAGCCCTCCCGCGTCCGTGGCACCCCATCGGGACCCGTGTAGTCCTGGGCGACCCACCAGAACGCTTCGTCGCTCCGAGCGAGGACCCCGTTCCCCTGCCACATCCCGAGCCGGGCTGCGGCCTCCTCGGGCGAGTCCGGCAAGGTCAGATGGACGATGTTGTAGGCGTTCCGGGCGAGGTAGCGGGCACGCTCGTCGTCAGAGATCACGTCGTAGGGAGGGGCGACGAGGTCGGCGAGAGGGCCGGCGATCTCCGTCTCGTAGCGGAGCGGGCGAAACGGCAGCACGGTGGGCATGCCGCAGCCTAGGCGAACGGCGCGGAGCCGGGCTTCGGCGTCTGAACGCGCCGTAGACTGGTCTCGTGATGATTGCGGAGCTCGCGGAGGACCGGGTCGTCGAGGCCGTCTACGCCGTCAAGAGCAAACGCAAGCTACGCACGAAGTCTGGGGCGTCGTACCTCGCGCTCGAGCTGGTCGACTCGACGGGCCGTATCGAGGCCCGTGTCTGGAAGGACGTCGAGCTCCTCGACGGGCGCTTCGCCGAAGGCGATGCGGTGCGCGTGCTCGGGCGCGTCGAGCGCTTCCGCGACCGGCTGCAACTCGACGTGCGCTCGCTCGAGGCGACCGACGTCGACCCCTCGTCGCTGACGCCCGCGCTTCGCCGCGACGGGGACGAGTTGCAGGGCTTCGTCGAGTTCCTCGTCGGTGAGATCTCGCATCCAGCTCTTGCAGCAACCGTGGGTGCGGTGCTCGACGCCTGCGACCTCAGGGTGTTTCCCGCCACACCCGATGACCACCACTCCTACGCCGGTGGGCTGCTCGAGCACACGGTGGGCGTCGCAACGCTCAGCCGCGAGACGGCGCACCTCCATCCTCGCCTCCGTCCAGACCTGCTGCTCGCCGCGGCGCTGCTGCACGACGTCGGACGAACACGCGAGCTCGGCCGGGGGCCTGCATTCGCGGCCACCGACGAGGGACGGCTGCTCGGCCACGTCCATCTCGGCCTGCGCCTGATCGAGGAGAACACCGGCGGTCTCACCGCCGGGCAGGCGGCGGAGCTCCTGCACTGCGTGGCCGCCCACCACGATCTGCGAGGGGCACGCTCGGCGGAGGCGGCAGTGCTCTACCACGCGAATCAGCTCGATGCCGTGGCGGCGACGCGCAGGGTCGATTGAGCGGCGTCGTTGAAGCCCGGCGTCGATTGAGTCCCGTCGCCGCGTGAGTGCCCTCACACTGGCACTGGGAGCGAGCCTTGCGTGGGGCTTCGCGGACTTCGTCGGCCCCCTCGTCGCACGCACCCTTGGTTCTCTGCGTGTGCTCTTCTGGGCCCAGGTCGGCGGGTTCGCGGCGATCGCGACCGCCGTTGCCGTCCGCGGCGAGCGGCCGCACCACTGGCTCGTCCTCCTCGCAATGCCCGCGGCTCTCGCGGGCACCCTCGGGCTCTGGTCCTACTACCGGGGCATCGCGGCCGGCACGATCAGCGTGGTCGCTCCGATCGCGGGCGCCTCGGCGGTCATCCCGGTCGTCTTCGGTATCGCAACCGGTGACAGCCCGTCCGTCGGGCAAGTCGCGGGGATCGCGTGCGCCCTCGTCGGTGTCGTGCTCGCATCGCTGGAGCCGCAGAAGGGCGCGCGCCGCATCGCAGCCGGGGTCGGGCTCGCTCTGCTCGCAGCGCTCGGGTTCGGCTGCTACTTCCCGCCCATGCACGTCGCCGGGAAGGCCGACTTCTGGTGGGCATCGCTCGTCTTTCGCGCAACCGCGCTGCTCGTGATCTCCGCGGCGGTCGCGGTGCAGAGGCCGAGCCTCCGCGTCCGCGGACGTGAGCTCGCGATCGTGCTCGGCGTCGGGATCGGCGACACGATCGGGAACGTTCTCTTCGCCGCGTCGTCCGGCCACGGGCTCGTCAGTCTGACGGCGGTGCTCGCGTCGCTTTACCCGATCGTCACCGTGTTGCTCGCGGCGGCGATCCTCCGCGAGCACACGGCGCCCGCGCAGCGCGCGGGGATCGCGTTGACGCTGGCCGGCGTCGTGCTGATCTCCGTCTGATCGCGGCGCCCCCACCCACCCACGCGCCACGCAGGCTACCGCCGGTGCCAGGCGCCGTTCCGGGCGTGTGGCGATCGGCTAGACGTTGAAGCGAATGTTCAGGACGTCCCCGTCGCGGACGACGTAGGTCTTGCCTTCGAGGCCTTGCTTGCCGCGCCTCGCGACCTCCGCGTGGGATCCGGCATCGACGAGCTCCTGCCACTGCACCACTTCGCAGCGGATGAACCCGCGAGCGATATCGGAGTGGATCGACTCGGCGGCGGCGAGCGCCGTCTCGCCGTTCCGCAACGTCCAGGCGCGCGTTTCTTTCTCACCCGCCGTGAAGAACGTGATCAGATCGAGCGCGTCGCGCAGCCGGCCTGCGATCTGATCGAGAGCGCTCGCGCCGCCGTCGCGGTAGGCGGCCGCCTCCTCGTCGGGAAGCTCGGCCAGCTCCGACTCCAGCTTCAGGTCGATCCCGTCCGGCCCGTTCTCGACGAAGATGAGCGGTTTCGTCGTCAACGGCTCGAGCGCGGCCGGCAACTCCGCCGAATAGTCGGAGAGCGCCCCGCCGGCATCGACGTGGGCGAGCACCTTGCGCAACTCCTCCACCTCGGCCCGAATCTTCGCGTCGCCGGACTTCGCCTGTTTCTCGACACGCTCGAGCCTGCGCTCGACGTGGTCGCGGTCGCCGACGAGGAGCTCGAGCTCGAACGTCTCGAGATCACCGCGTGGATCGGCGCCGGGGCCGAACCCCCGCAGGACGACGAGCAGAGCATCTACCTGGCGTAGGTTGCCGAGCTGAGCCTCGCTCGCGCCTGGCACGTCCTGCACGCGGATCGTCGCAGCCGTGATCTTCTTCGCATGCACGACGGCGGCGAGGGCGTCGAGACGCGCATCGGCGATCGGCGCCATGCCGACGTTCGTCCTTCCGTACTCGCCGCCGCCGGTCTTGGTCAGCGCCGTGAAGAGCGACGTCTTCCCGCTGCCCGCCGGGCCAACGATGCCGACCTCGAGTGCCACTGCGGCAGGGTAGCGATGCCGACGAAAACGGCTCTGCCGACCGGGGGACTATGGCCCCAGGGGATGATCGCGCCCCGCGAGCTGCTTCTCGAGGGATGCGAGGGCGCGGTGCTGTAGTGACTTGATCGCTCCTTCGGTCTTCCCGAGGATCGTCGCCGCTTCTCCGTTCGCAAAATTGAAGACGAACTTCAGCGTCAGGACCTGCTGCTGCTCCGGCGAGAGGTCCTCGATCAGCTCGAGCATCGAGCGGCGGCCGATCGACTCGAACGCGGCGTGCTCGGCGGAGGTGTGCTCGTCCGGATCGGGCTCCGGCGGCGTCTCCTCGGGCTGCCACCGCTTGGTCGCTCGAAAGTGGTCCATCGCAAGGTTGTGCGCGATCCGGAAGAGCCACGCCGAGAACGGCGCCGATTGCCAGCGGAACCTCCCGATCGCCTCGAGCATCTTCAGAAACGTCTGCGTCGTCAGATCCTCCGCGTCGTGACGGTTGCCGACGCTGACGTGGAGGTAGCTGTAGATCCGGTCGAAGTGAACGAGGTAGAGCTCCTCCAGGGCATCGCGGTCGCCGGCCTGCGCCTGCTCAACGAGCGCACGAACGCGCTTGGCTTCGCTTTCCTTCTTCTCGGTGGCCGCCTCGCTCATCCCGGATCAGCGTGCCCGGAGGGTGGCCTGCCGTAACGTGAGGTCTATGCTGTCGCGCCGAAGCCCACGCGACTTTCGCGAGCAGGGCGCTTCAAATAGACGACCTTTCGCACCTGCACGGAGTAACGGCCGTCCTCGGCTTCGAAGCTGATGCTCTCGTGCTCTCCCGCGAGCGAGCGCTCGAGGTCGTCTGCCGTCGCCGACGGCACATAGACGCTCAACACCTGGTTCCCGTCGAAGGCGATCTCGACTCTGACGCGATCGTTGCTACCCATCACACACCAACTCTGCCAGAACGCCGCCGGTCGCCTCGGGATGGACGAACGCGACCTCGAGCCCGAAAAGGCCGCGGCGGGGCGAATCGTCGATCAGGTGGGCTCCCGCCGAGCGCAGGCGGGCGAGCTCGGCGGGAAGCTCGGCGACCTCGAACGCCACGTGGTGCATTCCCGGGCCGCGGCTGGCGAGGAACTTCCCGACGGGCGTGTCGGAACCGAGCGCGCGCAACAACTCGATCCGACCGTCACCGACGCGCAGCGAGGCGGCTTCGACACCCTGTTCCACGACGATCTCGCGATGCTCGAGCGTCGCGCCGAAGAGTCGCGTGTACGTCGCGATCGCCTCGTCGAGATCCGCGACGGCGATGCCGATGTGGTGTACGCCCGTCGCCGCCATCGCGGGTCAAGGCTACCCGGTGGAATCGAGCCCCAGCGCGCGCACGACACCGACTGCGTCGGACGAGCGCGAGTCGGGCGCGACGCCGGAGAAGACCTCCACGAGCTCGTCACGCACGAGGGTCTCCTTGTCGAGCAACGCGACGGCGATCTTGTCGAGCGCCTCGCGGTGGTGCGAGAGAAGGCGCACCGCTTCGGCGTACGCGTGGTTCGTGAGCAGCGCCTGCTCGCTGTCGCGCAACCGCTTGGACTCTTCGGAGAGAGCGAAGTTGTCAGCCCGCATCGTGCGTGATGTGACGGACTCGCCCATCCCCCACTCGAAGACCATCGCGCGAGCGATCTGCGTCACCTTCTCGAGATCGTCTGCAGCGCCGTTCGTGACGCGACCGAACACGATCTCCTCGGCCGCGCGCCCAGCAAGTGCCATCACCATCCAGTCGAGCAACTCTTCACGGGTCTCGAGATAGCGCTCCTCCTCCGGCAGATGAAGAACGTAGCCGAGCGCAGAGCCGCGCGCGATGATCGTTGCCTTCTCCGGCTGCTTGCCGACGAGATGGGACGCGAGCGCGTGGCCGCCCTCGTGGTAGGCAAGGATGCGCTTCTCCTTGTCGGTGACGACACGCCGCTGCTGGAGCCCTGCGACGACACGCTCGAGTGCATAGTCGAAGTCGGCGTGCGTGAGCTCCGTCCGGTCGTTGCGGCCCGCAGCGATCGCCGCTTCGTTGCAGATGTTCTGGAGGTCGGCACCGGTGAGGCCGGCGGTCTGCCGCGCGATTGCGTCGAGGCCGACGTCCGCGCCGAGCGGCTTGCCGCGTGTGTGCACGTCGAGGATCGCGCGCCGGCCTTTCAAGTCTGGCGGGCTGATGAGCACCTGCCGGTCGAAGCGGCCGGGACGGAGGAGCGCCGGGTCGAGATCCTGCAGGCGGTTCGAGGCCCCCATGACGACGACCTGGTCGCGGGGGCCGAAGCCGTCCAGCTCGACGAGCAGCTGGTTGAGCGTCTGATCCTGCTCGCGGTTGACTGACGAGCCGCTCCGTGTCTGCCCTACCGCGTCGAGCTCGTCGATGAAGACGATCGCCGGCGCGTTCTTGCGTGCTTCTGCGAACAGCTTGCGGATCCGCGCTGCGCCCAGTCCCGCGAACATCTCGACAAACGCCGAAGCGCTTTGTGCATAGAAGCGCGCACCCGACTCGTTGGCGACCGCCTTCGCGGCCAGTGTCTTGCCGGTTCCGGGCGGGCCGTGAAAGAGAATGCCCTTCGGGACGCGCGCGCCGAGCGCTTCGAACCGGTCGGGATCCCGAAGGAAATCGACGATCTCCTGCAGATCTTCCTTCGCCTCGTCGAGCCCCGCGACATCGGCCCAGGTGACGGCGGAAGCCGAGTTGGGGGTGATCTCCGTCGGGCCGACGCGCGGCATCAACCTCACCGTCCTCCAGAGCAGGAAGACGATGGCGCACATCAGCACGAAGAACGCGATTGGCAGCCACGTCAGTGCGACGTTGGACATGAACCCTGAGGAGGCAAGAGCCATCGAGCCTCCATCGACAACCGGATCGTTGTGCTAAAGGTCGGCGAGAAGCTCGGCGAGCGACGCGAACCGGACGCCGGCAGCCCGCCAGGAGGCGGTGCAGGAGCGCGTCCGGGCCTCGTCGAGGCCGCGCGAGGCCTCTTCGACGAAGGTCACCGTCCGGCCGCGCGCGAGCAGTCCGCGGACGGCCGCGTCGTCACAGACGTCGGTTGCGACACCGAACAGGATCACTTCGGCCGGGTCGAAGGTACGAAGAAGACGCTCGGCATTCGGATTCGTGAAGACGTCGAAGCTCTTCTTCAGGAGCAGGAACTCGCGCCCGCGAAGCCATCCCGGAGGCACGTCGGTGAGGCCGAGCGGCACCGGGTCGGCCTGCTCTGTCGCCGCGATCTTGCTCGCCCCACGCGTCCCACGCAGGCAATGTGGCGGATAGGTACGAGCGTAGTCGGGATCGTCCGAGATCTCGGCGTCGGTCAGCTCGTGGTCGTCGGCGGAGGCGATGTGCGGGATACCGGCCGCTCGCACGGCCGCGACGAGCCGAGCCATTGCGGGCACCGCGCTCTCGGCACCCGGGACGGCGAGCCTGCCGTCCGCGTGCACGAAGTCGACCTGCGTATCGACGTCCCAGAGAACCCGCCTCACGAGACGAGCTCGAGCCGCGGGTTCGGCCGGTAACGCCGGCCGACCTTGGCCGACGGCTCGCCGTCGGTCAGCACGATGTCCCCGGTGAAGTCGTTCGAGCCGCGAATCAGCGAGGAGCCGACGCCGTAGGCGTCGACAGGCACATCTCTCTCCTCGAACTCTCGTATCTTGTCGACGCTGAAGCCGCCGGAGACGACGATCTTCACCTCGCCGAATCCTCTCGCGTCGAGCGCCTCGCGCACCTTCCACACGAGCCGCGGGTTGACGCCGGTGGGGCGGAAGTCCCCCATCTCCTCCCAGAGCGACCGATCGACGAGCGACTCCGAGGTGTCGAGGCGAACACCCCATAGGCGCGGCCCGAGCGCATCCGCCACCTCGAGCGCTGTGCGGACGGAGTCGTTCTCGAAATCGACCAGCACGGTCACACTCATGTCGGCGGGCGCCCAGTCGGCAAAGTGCTTCGCCGCTGCGACCGTGTCGCCGCCGTAGGCCGCGATCAGTGCATGGGGCACGGTTCCGAGCCCGCTCCCACCCCACCATGACGCCTGCTCCTCCGTGGTCACCCCGACCGGCGCCCCCACGATCTGGCCGGCGACGTATGCCGCGTACCCGTCTCCCGTCTGCACCCGGTGGTGATCATGACGCGCGGGCATGAAGATCACCGGCTTGCCGTCTGCAGCCTCGAGAACGTTGACGACGTTCGTCGTGATCAGCGTTCGGCGCGCGAGGGTACCGAGGTACAGGGTCTCGAGGTGCGCGAAGCTTGTGTAGTCGCCCTCGATCGTCAGCACCGTCTCATGCGGCTCGATCGCGTCGCCGTCGTACAGCGCGTGCACCGTGAGCGCTGTCCAGTCGTCGGCGCACAGCTTCAGGATCGCAAGCGCCTCGTCCATGCCACCGAGGTACGCATGCCGTCTCTGGAACACCTGCATGACGACATTCGGGTTGCGTCCGTCGTACCGAAGCGTCGCACGGGTGTGGTTGAAGTACGCGTCGGTGTACCACCCGTCGCGCATCTTCTCGACCGGGAGATCGAAGATCTCGGGGTCGAGGCGCCGCCGCGTGCTCGTCATGCAGCGGTCTCGAGGGCGAGGCACGCCCGCAGCGCCGCCTCCGCGACCTCGAGCTGATCAGCGCTCGGCTCGCGTGTGCCGAGCCTGTGCTGCAACTCGTGCCCCGGCCTGGCGAGTGCACGGGCGAGCCTCGTCGCCGGGTGTCGCGCCATCCAGCCGAAGATCTCCGTCGACGCGGCGAGCGCACCGACCGCGGCGACGACCTTGGCGGCGGATCGCAGCTGCTCGGGCGCCCTGTCGGCGATCACGTTGCCGGCAGCTGTCGTCAGCAACATCGGACCGACAAGATGCGAGCCGCACCGCTCATGCTCCTTGGGACGTGCCTCGCCGTGCTCGTAACCTCCGATCGACATGTGCTCGGCGCCGTGATAGGCGGCAAGCTCACCGCCCCGCAGGGCGAGTGCGGCGGGGGCAAGGGACAGCACGCTCGAGAGGATCTCGCGCGCAGCCGGTTGCACACTTGAACGACGCAGGCTCTGCACGACGACCGCGCTTCCGAGCATCGCTGCGAGAACGCGAGGGCGCTGCATCGGGAGCTCGGCTTCGGGAAGCGCGCGCTTCACCTGGGGCAGAAGCGCAAACACCTCCGCGAGTCGAGCCGGGCCGCGCAGGAGCGGATTGCCGACGTCGGCGGCACGCAGCCGCTTGCGGTGAGAGACCACCTGCAGCCCCCCGTCCGGCGTGCGGATGGCGCAGGCCCAGGCACGCGGCCCGTGCACGAGCACGCCATTCGAAAGCGCCATGCCGCCGAGCCTGACCTTCTCCTCGCTCACGCGGTGGAGCGTAGCCGCAGGGCCGCCTGCAACCGCGTCGCCGCTGGGCCGGGAACGCCGTCGCCGACCATCAACCCGTCGATCGAGACGACGGGCATCACCTCGCGGATCGACGAGGTGGTGAATGCTTCGTCCGCGCCGAGCAGATGGTCGGCGAGAGCCGGGCCGGTGGCGACCTCCTCGAGCTCGAGGATCAGACTGCGGGTGACCCCCGGCAGGACGCCCGGGCCGGTCGCCGGCGTGTGCAGGGTCCGGCCCGTGCGCCACCAGATGTTGGCGGTCGCGCAGTCGAGAACGCTGCCGTTCGAGGTGAAGAGCACGTCGTCGGCGCCGTCGTGTTCGGCCCGACGGCGGGCGGCGAACGCCGCGGCGTAACTCGTCGACTTGACACCCGGAAGGAGTGGCGACGGCTCCTGCTCGCACGAACGTAGAGCGAGTCCCCGTGCCCGCTGAGCCTCGAGACCGAGCGGCAGCGGGGCGGCCGTCGCAACGAGCACATCGCTGGAGCGAACGAGACGCAGCACGTGATCGGGCACGGTGGCGGCGGCGACGAGCTCCGCGAGCTCGGCGGCCTCGCCCGTGGAGGGCAACCCGAGCTCGGACGCCGAGTGCGCGAGGCGCGCGAGGTGGCGGTCGAGCAGGAACGGCCGGCCGCCGTAGACGCGCATCGTCTCGAACGCGGCGCTTCCGCGCAGGAGCGCCTCGTCGCTCGCGCCGAACACCGGCTCGCCGGGTGGCACGAGCCCGCGCCCGGCTACGGCGACCGCGAGGGGCGTCATGCCCGCACGAGCCGGTCGGCTGCGGCACGCCCGACCGCCCGGAGCAACGGCCGCGCCTTCACCCAGGACTCCTCGATCTCCGTCTCGGGATCGGAGTCCCACACGATCCCCCCGCCGACCCAGAGATGCAGCCGCCCGGCTACGACCGCGAACGTCCGGATCGTCAGCGCAAGCTCGAAATCGCCGTTCGGCCAGACCGTCCCGAGCGCTCCCATCGCGGCACCGCGCCCGACCGGTTCGAGCCGCGCGATCTGGTCGAGCGCGGCGACCTTCGGCGCGCCGGTGATCGAGCCGCCGGGGAACGTCGCCCGCAGGATCTCGGCGAGACCGGTACCGGGCCTCAGCCGGCCCTCGACTCTCGAGACGAGGTGGGTGACCCCCGCGAGCTCGCGCTGCACCATCAGATCGGGCCAGCGGATCGTGCCCGGCACGCACACACGGGCCAGATCGTTCCGTTCGAGGTCGACGATCATCACGTGCTCGGCTGCGTCCTTCGGATCGTCGACGTCTTCGCCGAGCGGCCGCGTACCCTTGATCGGCATCGTCCAGAGGCGCTCGCCGCGCCGCGCGAGGAAGAGCTCCGGCGAGGCGGAGGCGATCGCCCAGCCCGAGCCCTCGAGCATCCGCCGGTGCAAGGGCCGGAGCGGTGCAAGGGCCGCAGCGAGTGCGCGCGGGTCGCCGGCGAACGGGGCGGCGAGATGCTGTACGAGGTTCACCTGGTAGACGCCGCCCCGCCTGATCGCCTCACGAACCGCATCGACGGCGGCGGCATAGTCCTCCGGCTCCCAGCTCGGCTCCCACCCCCCGAGCCGGAACGAGCCCGGCGCCGGCTGAGCGCCTGATTCGGCCGGACGAACCGCACAGGCGAGGAGGGGCAGCCGGCACGGCTCTGGCGGCGGGGGCGCAGTCCCTCGACGCTCGGGCTCCGACAAGCCGTACCCGAGGTAGACCTCGGCGACGGTTCCCGGGTGAAGGCGCTCGGCGAGGTAGGCCTCCAGACGCTCGAACGCGCCGCCGGCCTCGTACAGCTCGAGCATCAGGCGCAGACGGCTCGGGCGGCGTCTCGCAGGAAGCGGGCGCCGAGCTCGAGATCTGCGACGGGAATGCGCTCGTTCGCCGAATGAATCAGCCGGGCCGCCGTCTCCGGGTCGAGCGCACGGGCGGGGAAGAACCCGTAGGCGACGGTGCCGAACGCCTCACGCAGCCAGTGCGAGTCGGTGAAGCCCGCGACGCAGATGGGAGCGACGACCGCACCCGGCTCCTCGGCCGAGACGAACGCCTGCACCACCTCCCAGAGCGGCCCGCCGATCGGGGAGCGAGTCCCGCCTTGCCGCTCGTAGTTCTCGAGCTCGTACGCCCCGTCGCCGAGCCAAGCTCTTAGCTCGGCCTCCGCGTCCTCCGGCGTCTGACCGGGCAGCAGCCGCACGTCGACCGTGACCTCGCACAGCGCCGGGATGACATTGCGCTTGTCCGAGGCGCGTACCATCGTCGGTGCGACCGTCATCGAGAGCAGCGGCTCGATCAGCTCACCCGCGAGCGGCGCGACGGCCCGTGCGACGGCGAGCGCGTGCGCTGCATCGGGCAGGTCGGGCACGAGGGCGGCGAGGAACCCCTCGACCTCGGGAATCAGCCGGGGTTGAGAGGTGAAGGCGCCGAGGCGCTCGATCAACGGCGCCGCTTTGGCGAGCGCATTGTCGGCGATGCCCGGCATCGAGGCATGGCCGCTGCGTCCGAGCACGCGCAACCGAAACGGCGCGCTCATCTTCTCGGCGGTCGAGCAGAGGTAGAGCACCTTGCCGCCGAGCTCGACCCGATCGCCGGCTCCCTCGTTGAGAGAGAAATCTGCACGGACAGCGTCGGGATGCGCCTCGACGAGCCACTGCAGGCCGAAGCCGTCTCCGACCTCCTCGTCCGCGGCGGCGACGAAGATCAGGTCGCCCGAGCCACGCCAGCCGTCGCGCGCGAGCGTCGCGAGCGCGACCGCGCTCGCGACGACCTCGCCCTTCATGTCGAGCGCCCCCCGGCCCCAGACATCACCGCCGATGAGCTCGCCGCCGAACGGGTCGCGCTCCCATTCGGCCGCGTCTGCGAGCACGACGTCGGTATGCGACAACAGGGCGAGGGACGGGCCGTCGCCGCGCCCACGGATCCGTGCGACCAGGTTGGCGCGGGCGGGTGTGCGCGCATGGAGCTCGCACTGCACCCCGGCGGCTTCGAGGTAGTCGCGGAGCAGCTCGGCGGCGGCCGTCTCGTTGCCAGGCGGGTTCGTCGTATCGACGCGGATCAGCCTCTGCAGAAGCTGGACAGCGTCGCTCAACGCCGGCGACCGGTCACGAGGATGTAGGCGCGGTGGTGGGCCACCGGCCCGTCTCCGAAGAGCCCGAGCCACCCTCGATGCAGCTCCTCGCGCCTCTCCGGCTCGAGCGATTCGGCGAGCGTCTTCGTCGGCCCGTACGAGGTCGAGAAGAGCTCCCAGTACGCCTCGCCCGATTCGATCTCGAGCGTCGAGTCGTGCTCGGAGATCTCGAGCTCGAAGGCGTCGCCGAGAAGCTCGCGAACGCGCTCTTCCTCACCCCAGTCGAAGGGGCTCGCCGGGGGCTTCGAAGCCTGAAACGGTCCCATGACCCTGAAGAGATCGCCGACGCCGCTCGCCGGAGCCCAGTTTGCGAGGCCGATCCGGCCTCCGGGCTCGACGACACGTGCGATCTCGGTAGCGGTCGCCTCGTGGTCCGGGGCGAACATGACCCCCACGGTCGACGAGAGGACTGCAAAGCTCGCGTCGGCTACGCCTTCGAGGTCCTCACAGTCACCGACGCGGTAGTCGATGGCGAGACCACGCTCGGCCGCGAGCGCGCGCGCGGTGTCGATCAGCCCCGGCGAGAGGTCGATCCCGACGACCGACGCACCGGCGGCTGCGGCGAGCTCGCTGACCGCGCCCGTTCCACACGCGAGATCGAGCCAGCGCTCGCCGGGGCGGGGGCCGAGACGCTCGATCACGAGCTGGTGGATGTCACCCAACGTGTCGCTGACCTTCTCGTAGGGGCCGTTCGCCCAACATGATGCTCTGCCGTCCCTTCAACTCCTCGTTCGCCATCACTTCCTCCTTCCGAGCACGAGCAGGAAGCGGCGCGGGGCGCGCACGTCCCCATCCTTTGTGCGATAGCTCTCGTACAGCTCGACGAATGCCTGGTGAAACTCCTCCGCTCGTGCGCCGTCGAGTCGTTCGATGAGCGCGACCACCGGTGGGGCCGACTCGGAGAAGAGCTTCCAGATGTCCTCGCCCGAGGACGCCTCGAACCAGAGCGTGCCATCTTCGAACTCGAGCTCGAAGTCCTCGCCGAGCATGTCCTCGACGTGATCCTCACGGCCCCACTCGTACGCCTCGCGGCCCTCGATCGGCTCGTCGGTGAAACGCCGGTAGAGCTCACCGAGCCGCGGGTTCGGCTTCCACGCCGTGAAACCGAGCCGGGCCCCACCACAGCTGACCCGGGCGAGCTCGGAAGCGACATTCGCATGGTCGGGCGCGAAGACGAGCCCGAACGCGGACGCCAGCACATCGAAGCAGTCGTCCTCGTACGGGAGGTATTCGACGTCACCGAGGTGGAAGGTCACGTCGAGACCCTCCTCCGTCGCGCGGCGCCGGGCCTTTTCGATCATCGGCTCTGCAAGATCGATCGCGGTGACGATCGCGCCGGCCCGCGCAGCGCGGAACGCGACCTCGCCGGTGCCGCTCGCGAGATCCAGCACCCGGTCGCCGGGCGCGATCCGGAGCAACTGGACGAGCTGGTCGTGCACGGGAGAGAAGCGGGCCGCGATCCGCTCGTAGCTCCCGACACTCCAGATCTCGCTCATGGTCTCAGAGCATACTTTCGGGGTGAGTGATCTCTTCAGCGAGGCTGCGGGCCGTCGGCTCGACGTCACCGCCCCGCTCGCGCAGCGTCTGCGCCCCGCCACCCTCGACGACTTCGTCGGGCAAACGCACGTGATCGGGCCGGGCCGGGCGCTTCGACTCGCGATCGAGGAGGACCGCGTCCCGTCGATGATCCTCTACGGGCCGCCCGGCTCCGGCAAGACGACCCTCGCGCGCATCGTCGCCCACGCAACGGACAGCGAGTTCGAAGAGCTGTCGGCGGTCTCCGCGACGGTCGCGAACGTGCGGGCTTCGCTCGCGGCGGCCCGCGAGCGTCTCGGAACGAGCGGTCGACGCACGATTCTCTTCCTCGACGAGATCCATCGCTTCAACAAGGCACAGCAGGACGCGCTTCTGCCGGGCGTCGAGGAGGGCCTGCTGACCCTGATCGGCGCGACCACCGAGAACCCCTACTTCGAGGTGAACTCGGCGCTCCTGTCGCGCTCCCAGGTGTACGAGCTCGAACCGCACGCGGAGGAGACGCTGCGCGAGGTCGTGCGCCGCGGCGCGTCGGCGCTCGGGGCGGAGGTCTCGGGTGACGTCGAGGAGCTGATCGCCCGGCGCGCGGGTGGCGACGCCCGAAACGCGCTCAACATCCTGGAGCTCTCCGCGCAGACGGCCGCCGCCGAAGGGGTCGGGCTCGAGGTGCGACACGTGGACGATGCGGCGCGCAAGCGGCCGCTCGTGTACGACAAAGGTGGTGATGCCCACTACGACTTCATCTCCGCCTGGATCAAGTCGACGCGCGCAGGCGACGTGCAGGCTTCGGTCTACTACCTCGCCGCGATGCTCGAAGGGGGCGAGGACGGACGCTTCATCGCGCGTCGGATGATCGTGCTCGCGTCGGAGGATATCGGCAATGCCGATCCGCAGGCTCTCCTCGTCGCGGTCGCCGCCGCACACGCGGTCGAGCACGTCGGGCTACCCGAAGCTCGGCTCAACCTCGCGCAGGCGGCGGTGTACCTGGCGCGCGCGCCGAAGTCGAACGCGTCGTACCGCGCACTCGAAAAGGCGATCGAGGACGTGCGCGAACGAGGCCACCTGCGGCCGCCCGACGCGCTTCGCTCGGCCGCCTATCCCGGCGCGCGCAACCTCGGCCGGGGGCAGGGATACCTCTATCCGCACGACGATCCGCGAGGTTTCGGCGTCGACTGCCTGCCCGACGAGCTGGCGGGGACGGCGTACTACGAGCCGTCGGGCAACGGGGACGAGGTCGCAGTCGAGCGCTCGGCTGCAGCACGACCGTGCTCCGAGGACGACCGAGGGGAGGGGCCTGAACGCTAGTGCCCCGTTGGTCTCGCGCGCCTCGTGGCTGCAACGCGGCGCGGAACCATCGCAGAACTCCGGGAACGGAGCGCTAGAGAATGCGGGCGCCGAGGGCGCTCGCGACGAGCTCGACGGCGAGCTTGCCGGTCTCGTTCTCACGATCGAGGATCGGATTCACCTCGACGACGTCGAGCGAGTCGAGCAGTCCGGACTCCGAGACCATCTCGAGTGCAAGATGCGCCTCGCGATAGGAGAGCCCGCCGCGCACGGGCGTGCCGACGCCCGGGGCGAACATCGGGTCGACAGCGTCGAGGTCGAGTGAGACGTGGAGGTAGCGCAGACCTGCCAGGAACGCGAGTGCCTCGCTGAGGGTGACCTGTAGCCCGCGCTTGTCGATCTCGCTCATCGTGTAGACCCGCACGTCGAGCTCGGCGATCAGCGCCCGCTCGCCGGGGTCGAGCGACCGGACACCCACGAGGGCGGCGCGCTGCACCGACGGCATCGGGAAGGCGTCGCTCGCGAATCCGTCGCCGGCTGCACCCAGGGCGGCGGCGAGGGGCATGCCGTGCACGTTCCCGCTCGGCGACGTGCTCGGACGGTTGAGGTCACCGTGCGCGTCGATCCAGAGAACACCTCCGGCGCCGCGCGCCTTCGCCATGCCCCCGAGCGTGCCCATCGCGATCGAATGGTCGCCGCCGAGCACGAGCGGGATCGATCCGCTGGCGACCGCCTCCTCGACGAGCACGGCCACGCGGTCGCACACCTGCATGATCGGGCCGAGGTAGCGGGCGCGCGGGTCTCCTTCCTCGGTTGCCTCGGGCACGTGAGAGAGAACGTCACCCCAGTCGCCGACTTCGCGGCCGAGCGCACGGATACGTGACTCGAGCCCGGCGTAGCGCATCGCCGAGGGCCCCATGTCGACGCCTCGTCGTCCTGCCCCCAGGTCGAGGCCGGCACCGATGATTGCGACCGGCTCCGCAGCTCTCACGGTGCTCATGTCCAAGAGGCTACGTCGTTTGCCGACGTGGGAAGCGTCGGGTCGACAGCCCACTCGTCCCGGAAGCGCCGCTGCCTCTCCGTCGGCCCGTCCAGCTCGATGCCGAGCGTCGCGAGCTTCGTACGTGCGATCAGGTCGTCGAGCTCGGCCGGGAAACTGCTCACTCCGAGCGGCACCGACCCCGTCGCAAGGTGGTGCACCGAGAGCGCCTGCACCGAGAAGGAGAGATCCATGATCTCGATCGGGTTGCCGTCGAGCCCCGCGATGTTGACGAGCGCGCCGTCGACGAGCACGTTCGCACGCCGGCCGCCGAGGACGTACGTCGTCACGCCGGCCCGCGCGTCGATCACCTCGGTCGCCGCCGCGGCGAGGGCTGCCACGTCGATCTCCCGGTCGTGATGGCCGGCGTTCGCGAGGACGACACCGTCCTTGAGGAACGGGAGCGCGCCGGCGGCCACGGCTTCGACGAGGCCCGTGGCGGTGAGCACGACGTCTGCCCCCGGTAGCGCGTTCTCGAGCGTCGCAACGCGGAAACCGTCCATGTGGGCCGTCAGAGCCCGGACGGGGTCGATCTCGACGACGGTCACCCGCCCGCCGAGGCCGTGCGCGGCCTTCGCGAGCCCCTTCCCGACCCAGCCGTACCCGACGATGCAGAACTCCCGGCCCGCGGCGAGCAGGTTCGTCAGCGCCAGGACGGCGGTGATCGCCGTCTGGCCCGTCCCATAGGTGTTGTCGAACGTGTGCTTGCAACGGGCGTCGTTCGCCGCGATCGCAGGGAATGGGAGCCTGCCGGCTGCCTGGAGCGCCCGCAGGCGCCGGACGCCGGTCGTCGTCTCCTCGCTCACCCCCTGGAGGCGCGCATAGAGATCCGGACGTCGTTCGGCCATCCGTCGCGTCAGCTCGAGCCCGTCGTCGATCACGAGCTCGGGCCCCGTAGCGGCGACAGCGAGCAGGTCCGCCGTGAACTCCCGCGCCGAGACGCCGTGGCGCGCGTGCACTTCGACTCCGCGGTCGACGAGCGCCGCGCAGACGGCGTCCTGCGTGGAGAGCGGGTTGCTACCGGCGGCGACGACTTCGGCCCCGGCGTTCCGGAGGGCGAGGACGAGGCAGGCGGTCTTCGCCTCGAGATGGACGACCACGGCGACACGGCGTCCGCGCAGGGCGCCGTCGGCGAGCCGGTCTGCCGCGAGGCGGTGCAGCACCGGCATGTGCCGGCGCGCCCACTCGATGCGACGATGACCCTCCGGAGCAAGGCCGAGGTCGGTGACGCGCGAGCGCCGGGCGGCGTCGGCAGCGGTCACTGGGGTGATCCAGGCCCTGGCGCCGTTGCGTGCATGTCGCTCACGAGGAGGATCTTGGCAGGCCGGCTCGCCCGCCGTGGTTCGATTCGAGCCTCAAGTCCGGGCCCCGAAACGCCGATGCTAGGTGCATGCAACTCCGCTCACAAACTGTGGGCCGCTCTCTGTCCGGCTTCCGCGCCGCCGGCGGCATCGCGCTCGCATGCATCGGGCTCGTGGCGACGAGCTGCGGCGGGGTGGCACGAGCCGTTCCCCCCGGGACGGTCGTGCAGGTGAGCCAGCGAGACTTCGCGATCTCGGTGTCACCGAAGCGGGTGCCGGCCGGCCAGATCGTGTTGCGAGTCAGGAACCACGGCCCTGACCGACACGAGCTGATCGTCGTTCGCACCGGCAGTGTTCTCACCGGCAGCGCCCCGCTGCCGATGAGGACGGACGGCATGACCGTCGACGAGGAGGGCCTGCAGCCCGCCACGGTCGGCGTGCTCGAGCCAGGGCCGACGGGAAGCGTCCGCGAATTGCAGGTTCGGCTGGCCCCGGGCCGATACGAGCTCATCTGCAACATGGCGGGGCATTTCCTCGGGGGGATGCACACCGTGATCGACGTGCACTGACATGCGCACCTCGCACAGCTTCCAGCCATTTGCCCCGCGCGCCCGGCGCGCGGTCGTCGCGATCGTGCTGACCTTCGCGCTCGCCTCGGCGGTCGGTACCGCTCTCACGATCTGGAAGACCGGCCCGTCGAAGGGACAGGCTGCCGTGGTCGAGGTGGCTTCACGGCAGCGCACGCTCGCGGAGCGCTACGTCGAGGAGCTGCTGCTCGTCCGGGCCGGTGCGGTCGCGAGCCCTGCCCAGACCGGCTCGCTGCTCACACGAAGCGTGGCCGCGCAGCTCACGGGCGGGGAAGCGCCGCCGGTGAACGGCGACGACGACTCGACCAGGCTGCCGCGCCAGGACGACCCGAGCCTGAGAGCGCAGCTGCTGGAAGAGCAGCGGCTCGTGCACGACCTGACGCTGGCGGGACGTGCCTTCCTCGCAGGCGCCCCCGTCGAAGCCGTCTCCCTCACCGGCCACGAGCGGCTCGGGCCCCTGACACCCACGCAGCGTCTGCGGGTGCTTGCTGCGCTCACGTCGAACGTATCGCTCGACATCGCCCGAACGGTCGCGAACCGCGCGGACCGCAACATCGCCACCCTGACGCGGCTCCAGGTCGGCCTCGGGATCGGCGGCCTCGTGGTGTCGCTGCTCCTCGCGTGGGCACTGGTCGCCGCGACACGACGGCAGACCGCGCATTTTCAGAGTCTCGTCAACTCGTCGACCGACCTCGTGCTCGTGCTGAGTGACGGCGGCTGCCGCTACGCCAGCGGGTCGGTGACGACGATCGTCGGACAGCCTGAGGCAAACCTCCTACGGGACGGGTTCCTGCAGTTCGTGCACGACGACGACCGCGAGGTGGTCGAGAACGCACGCCGGACGGGTCAGCCTCAGACGATCGTGTTCCGCCTCCGCAGCCACGCGGGGGAATGGCGCCACCTCGAGGCACACCTCACAGACCTCCGCCACGACCGTCACGTTCGCGGCGTCGTGCTGAACGCACGGGACATCACCGAGCGCTTCAGGCTCGAGCAGGAGCTGACCCGCCAGGCCCAGCGTGACACCTTCGGCACCCAGCTCGTCGAGGCGCTCGAGATGGCGGACGAAGAAGAGACGACGCTCGGTGTGGTCGAGCGCGCGATGACGGAGATCTCGTCCGTCGCGCCGACCGAGCTCCTGCTCTCGGACTCGAGCCGGGCCCATCTCGAGCGTGCCGCCGTCAGCCCGACCGCCGGCGCGCCGGCGTGCCCGGTCGAGTCTCCCTTCTCGTGCGTGGCTGTGCGACGCGGCAATCCCGTCGTGTTCGAGTCGAGCGAGGCGCTGAACGCCTGCCCCAAGCTGCGCGACCGCACCGGCGGGCCTTGCTCGGCGGTGTGCGTGCCTGTCAGCTTCATGGGACGCTCGCTCGGCGTTCTCCACGCGACCGGGCCCGAAGGCAGACCGCCCGACCCGCAGCAGATCGCGCAACTGACGACGCTCGCGACGCAGGCGGGTGCGCGCATCGGGACCGTACGTGCCTTCGAGAAGACGCAGTTGCAAGCCTCGACCGACGGGCTGACGGGGCTCAACAACCGCCGGACGCTCGAGACGCACCTGCGCGCCCTGATCCGTGACCGCGCGCAGTTCGCGCTCGCGATCGCCGACCTCGACCATTTCAAGCAACTCAACGACAAGCACGGCCACGAGGCCGGCGACCGGGCACTGCGCAGCTTCGCGCAGACCGTCCAGCGCGGGCTTCGCGACGGCGACCTGATCGCCCGCTGGGGCGGCGAGGAATTCGTCATCGTCATGCCTGGTGCCGACGCGCAGGGTGCGGTTGCCGTGCTCGAACGGGTACGCGAGGCCCTTGCCCGCGCCCATCACGGCGGCCATCCGGTGTTCACCGCCAGCTTCGGCGTCGCCGACACGACCCACGCTGCGACGCTCGAGCAGCTCCTACAGGTCGCCGATACGGGTCTCTACATCTCGAAGGACGCCGGCCGCGATCGAATCACGATCGGCGAGGCGAGCGCGCTCCCCCGCGGCCTTGACCCCACCGGTGCAGGCGACGAGCCCGGTGTCCGGCCGGCGCGCTCGCGACCCGCGTTTCACGACGCCGTCAGCGACGAGGATCACGAGGTCAGCATCCGCCTGGCGTGAGCCGGCGTAAAGCCGATGAGTGGCGAGGGCCGGACTTGAACCGGCGACACCACGGTTTTCAGCCGTGTGCTCTACCAACTGAGCTACCTCGCCGCGCGGGCGGAAGTGTAGCCGCACGAAAAGAGACGTCCGGACCGGTGATACCGCGTCGCGAACGTCCTCCGAGCCGCGAAGGCTACGACGAGTCGGCCTTGCGGGCAAGCAGGGAGACCCCGGGCCCGACCGAGAAATTCGCAACGTGCGCGAACTCGCGTCGCTCGAGCTCCCGACGCACGCGGTCGAGCGGCACCCAGATCGGGGTGGACGCGCCGAGCGAGAAGGCGATCGCGGTGTGGCCGCCCGGAGCGACCACACGTGCGAGCTCGTCGAAGAACGGGATCATGTTGTTCAGCGTCACGAGCTCGAAGGCTCCGTCGGGAAACGGGAGAGCGGCCGCATCGGCCTGGAGATAGTGCTCGCGACCCGTCGTTGCGCGCTTGCGCGCTTCGTGCACCATCCCTGCCGAGACGTCTGCGCCGGTCACCTCGGCGCCGGTGAAACGCTGGGCCGCAAGTCGCGCGACACGACCGCTGCCCGTTCCGAGATCGAGCACCCGCTCGGGTTGTGAGGGCAGCGCGTCGAGCGCCGCAGCGATCGGCAGGAGACGCTCCGGGCTGACGCGGGTCGAGTCCCAGTCGGGGGCGAGCCGGTCGAAGTTGTGCGTCACCCGCCGGCGAAACAGGAGCCACAGGGCCGGCCGTCGCACGACGAGCGTCGTGACGACCCGTGCGAAGCGTTGGCCGAAGGTCACGTCCGAGCGATCCGCAGCGCGTCGCCGGCCGATACGCCTGCGAGTCGTGCGGCGTTGCCCCGGCTGATCGCGAGGGTCACCAGGCCGTACGAGTCTTCGTAGAGGATCAGCTCGCCGGGCGGCGCATCGGCGAACGTGCCGGCGACGATCGCGTAGTAGCGGTCGAGGGTCAGCCTGATCTCGACGCGGTCGCCGTCCGAGACACCGAGGTCGTCGACGTGCTGCCGGCGGACGTTCGTCGCCACGTTGCCGAAGCGGTCGACCGAGAGGACGGTCGCGCCGAGCTGGGAACGGCCGATCTCGGGCTCCGGAACGTCGAAGCGAACGAGCTCGGAGGGATCGATCGCCGGCCCGAGGTCACGGATGGCGACGCCGGTTGCGATGTGCGCCGCGGCGGGGGCGAACACGTCCCGGGCGTGGAAGGTCCGCGACACATCCGGAAGCCGGTACCGAGCCTCGGTGAGCACGTGCGCGAACTCCACGCCCGATTCCTCGGCCGCGAGCATCAGCAGGCCGTTGTCGGGCCCGACGAACGTGCGGCCGTCGCGGGTGCGGACCGCGACCGCGTTGCGCTCGCCGCCCACGTCGGGGTCGACGACCGCGAGATGCACACCGACGGGCATGTAGCGAGTCGTGTTCCGCAAGACGAGCGCGCCTTGCAAGACCGCCTGCGGGGGAATGCCGTGCGCGACGTCGATCACGCGTACGTTTGGGGCGATGCGGGCGATCACCCCGTGGCACGTGCCGACGAACTCGTCCTCCAGGCCGAAGTCGGTGAGGAACGTGATCACGCTCACCCGGCAGACTCCATCAGATCTCCCACGGCGCCGACGAGCCCATCGAGATCGTGTGACCGAGCCTCGGCTGCGACCGTCAAACCTGCCGCCCGTGCGATGCGAGACGTCTCCGGCCCGATGGTGACCGCAGGCGCACGACCGTTCAGTTGGGCGTACGCACGCGCGGCCGAGCCCGAAGCGAGCACGACCAGGTCGCCGACCGGCGTGTCCGGAGCGAGCAGATGGGTGCGGTAGAGCGAGACGAAGTCGGCTCCGAGCTCGGTGACCGGGCCTCGTCGCGCATCCTCCGCGGCAGCGAAGAGCACCCGGCCGGCCGGCCGTGGGAACTCGCGAACGAGCCCGTCCTGTGACGACTCTGACGGAACGAACGCGGGCTCGATCCCATGCGCGCGAAGCGCCTCCGCGGTGCCCGGCCCGACGGCCGCGACCGCCGGCAGGTTGCGGCCGCGCCGGGCGATCTCGTCGGCCCCGTTCGGGCTCGTGACGACGACCCAGTCGTACTCCGAGCCGTCGATCTCCTCGTCCGAGCTGCGCTCGATCTCGATCAGCGGGCACAGCACCACCTCGACCCCCAGTGCTTCGAGCCGCTCGACGAGCGGCCCCGACTGCACGCGCGGCCGGGTGACGATCACTCGCAGAGCAGACCCCGCTCGGCCGGCGAGGCCCGGCATCCCTCCCGCTCTGCGGCGAGCGCGAGCAACTCCCGGGCGAGCGACTCGGGATCGTCGCCCGAGCGGCGTTCCACCCATGCTCCATCCTCGTCGGCGATCAGCGCGTGCAGGAGCTCGCCGTCGTGATGGGCGGCGACGGGCGCCAGGCAGCCTGCGCCGATGGCCGCGACGCAGCGGCGCTCGGGCTCGACGCGACGACGCGTCTCGGCATGGTCGGCATGAGCGACGAGCTCCTCGTCGCCGGCGCGCACCTGAAGCGCAAGGGCACCCTGGGCGGCCTCCGGCAACATCCGGGCAGGATCGAGCCGCGACCCGATCTCGGCACCGAGGCCGAGCCGGTCGAGCCCGCAGGCGGCGAGCATGATCGCGTCGAGCCCCCGTTCCCGCATCTTCCGCAGTCGCGTGTCGATGTTGCCGCGCAGCGGTTCCACGACGAGCGATGGCTCCAGGGCGAGCAGCTGAGCTCGGCGGCGCGCGGAGGCGGTTCCGATGCGCATTCCCGCACGGACCTCGGGTGCTCCGATGAGGGCGTCGCGCGGATCGTCACGCTCGAGGAACGCACCGATCGCAAGCCCCGTGGTGTCCGTTGAGGTCATGTCCTTCGCGGAGTGAACGGCGACATCGATCCGGCCGGCGAGCAGCGCCTCCTCGATCTCCTTCACGAACACGCCGCGCGCACCGATCTGCCCGAACGGGCTCGAGCGGTCGCGGTCGCCCGCGGTCGTGATCGGGACGAAGGCGATCTCCACGTGCGAGCCCGCGAGGACGCCGGAGCCGCGCAGGGCGCCCGCAGCCTGCTCGGCTTGCGTGAGAGCGAGCCTAGAGCCGCGAGACCCGATACGAACGAGCACAGCTCGACCTTCCTCCGCCCGAGAACCGGCCGCACCCCGGCCGGCGTCGCCGCATACGCATGAACGCAGAGGGCGCGACCACCGGTAGCGGGCGCCCGCCGGGCCGTGGCGGATCCGGGGTCAACGCTCTTCCTCCAGGCCGAAGAGATGGCGCACGGCATCGGCGTAAGCAGCCCCGTCCGCGCCGATCGCTGCTTCCTTCATCCGGACGGTCGGCAGATGCAGGAGCTTGTTCAGGATCTGCGCCGTGACCGACTCGAGCGTTCGCCGCTCGTCGTCGCTCACGCGGCCATCGACCTTCGCGAGCTCGGCCGACCGGATCTCCTCGGCGCGTGCGCGCAGCGATGCGATCGCCGGTACCACGTCGAGCGCGGCCTGCCACGAACGGAAGCGCTCGGCCTCCTCGGCCACCAACTCCTCCGCGCGTGCTGCTTCAGCTCGCCGGCCGGCGAGGGTTTCTGCCACGACCGCCTCGAGGTCGTCGATGTCGTAGAGGAAGCATCCGTCGAGCTGATGGATCGCAGGGTCGAGATCGCGCGGTACCGCGATATCGATGAGAAACAGCGGACTGCGCCGCCGGGCGGGAACGTCACTCGCGAGGAGCACGGGCTCGGGAGAGCTCGTGGACGACACGACGACGTCGACGTCGGTCAGGTGCGCGCCGAGGTCGCCGAGTGCGATCGCCGAGCCGCCGAAGCGCTCGGCGAGCGAGCGTGCCGTCTCCACCGTGCGGTTCGCGACGTATGCGATCGTCGCGCCTCGCGACGCGAGGTTCGCCGCCGCGAGCTCGCCGCTGCGGCCGGCGCCGACGAGCAGCACCCGCCTTCCGGCAAGGTCGCCGAAGACCTGCGCTGCGAGCGCTGCGGCGGCCGAGGAGACGGAAGCCGGGCTCTCGCCGATCGCCGTCTCGGTTCGGACGCGCTTGCCGACCCCGAGGGCCTGCCGGAACACTCGGTCGAGGAGCGGCCCGGTCGACGCAGCTTCGTACGCAGCGCGAACCTGCCCGAGGATCTCACCTTCTCCGGGCACGAGCGAGTCGAGGCCCGCTGCGACGCGGAAGAGATGCAGCGCTGCGGCGTCGTCGTGCAACCGGTAGAGAACGGTGCCGAGCCCCCGCCCCGCGAGTGCTTCGAGCGCCTTGACGGCCGGGGCGGCGTCCCCGGTCGCCAGATAGAGCTCGGTGCGATTGCAGGTCGAGAGGCAGACCGCGTCGCCGAGGGCGGCAGCGAGCGCAGCCGACGCCTCGATATCCAACGTGACGCGCTCGCGGAGCTCGACGGGAGCGACGTGGTGCGAAAGACCGACGAGCGACAACGTCATGCGAAGTGACTCCCCGCGAGCGCGAGGCGCGCCACGATCACGAGCACGAAGCCGCCGAGTGCGAAGTAGGCTGCTCGATTGCCGGCTGGGCGCGCAACGACGAAGCCGCCGTACAGGAGCCAGGTGAGCGCCGTCAGCGCCTCGAGCGCGTCGACCGAGCCGCGATCCTCGCGAAGACGCACGATTCCGGCGATCAGGCCGAGCGTCAGCAACGGGAGCGAGACGGCGATCGTTCGGAAGGCGAGCCGCTCGAGCATGGCGAGGGGCGGGAGCCGCAGCCGCAGGATGTCCGCGGCGCGACGCTTCAGCCGGTGTTCCTCCCAGAGGTAGAGGCCCGCGAGCGCCGCGGCGAGCGTGAAGCCGGCGAAGGCAGCGAGCACGAGCCCCACGTGCAGGACGAGGAAGAGGTTGCCGTAGTGCGAGCGGACGCCCGCGTGCGTCCCCCCTCCGACTCGGGCGACGAGAAACAGGATCGCTGCGGGCGGCATCACTGCGAGCCCGAGCAGGCGGAACCGGGGCCGACAGCCCCAGATGAGGTAGGCGCCGACGACGAGCCAGACGAAGAGGTTCAGGGAGCCCGCCCAGCTCGACCAGGGGAAGCCGTCGGAGCGCGCTGCCTGCACGGCCAGGAGCGCGGTCTGCGCGAGCCAACCGAGCCGCACCCCCCACGTCGCAGCAGGAGAGGTACGCGCGGAGGCATACGCGAACGCAGCCTCGCCGTAGGCGAGGATCGCCGGCCAGAACAGGGCCTCAACCATCGGGCGCGCGCTTCTTGGCGAGCTCGACGAGCTGCGTGACCTCGCGCTCGAGGCGCTGAAGCTTCGAGGCAATGATCACGACGTAGAGGAGCACCGCGGCGAACACGACCAAGTAGGCGGCTGCGGTATAGCGCTCGGACGGGCTCACGCGAGCAATTCCCGGAGTTCGCGGAGCGACGCGTCCAGCCGCTTGCCCGCAAGCTCGAGGGTGTACAGCGTGACGAAGAGGACGAGTATCGCGGCGAGGCACACGCAGAAGGTCAGAAACTGGGCGCCTGTCATCTGCGGCCCGTGCGCGGTGAAGACGACCGGGTGAATGAACTTCTTGGAGAGCCGGATCGCGAGGAACGACACGGGGATGAGCACCACGCCGAAGAGCGCGTAGACCGCGCACATGTTCGCGCGCGCAGGCCCGGCATCGACCGAGAAACGCAACATGAAGTACGCGCAATAGAAGAGAAAGAGGACGAGGAAGAGCACGAGCTGATCCTCGCTCCACGACCACCAGACACCCCACGAGATCCGCGCCCAGATCGAGCCCGTCAGCAGTGTCAGCGAGCCGAAGATAACGCCCTGGTGAATTGCGACGTAACTCTCGAGGTCCGCGCCGGGATCGCCCTTCCAGAGATGGCGGAGCGCCTTCCACGCACCCCACCCGAAACAGGCGTAGGAGGTGAGCGCGAGCGGCACGTGGAAGTAGAAGATCCGCTGCGAGAGGCCCTGATCGGCGTCGGCCGGCGCGTAGAAGAACGCCAGTGCGATCGCGAGCCCGAGGAGCGCCGTCGAGACGGTCGCAAGGACGGGGAGCTTCACAACCCGCATGGTAGAGGCTCTGCGTCGCCCAACGGCACTCAGGCTTCGGCGACGACGTACTCGAACGCGGCCCAGGCGAGCAGCGCGAAGAGCGCGTCGTACAGCGCGAGAAACCAGAGGTACCCGCCCACGCCGCCGACGACGATCGGGATCGCCATCGGCAGGAAGAGCAAGGGGAGGAGGAGCTCCCGGGCGCGGCCTGCGACGGCCATCGCCCCGAAGAGGGTGCCGACGGTGCAGATGCCGACGTCCGCGAGCGCGACCGCGGCAACGGTGCGGCCGTCGACCGCGGAGAAGAACGCACCGAACGCCGGCAGGGCGACGGCCTCGGCGCAGACGAGAAACACGAAGACGGCGATCGACTTCGCGAGCCAGATGGCGCTTCTATCGCACGGCGCGAGTATGAGCGCGTCGAACATCCCCTGCTCCCGCTCAGCGACGAACGCGCGGGTGAGGCCGAGCAGCGCCGTGAAGATCAGCGAGACCCACAGGAGCCCGGTCGCCGCACCGTGACCGCTGCCCCGCGGCATCGCGAAGTGAAAGATCGCGAGCGCCGAGAGGACGAAGAGGAGCATCGCCGGCAGCGTCTCCTTCGCGCGCAGCTCGAGCAGAAGATCCTTGCGCGCGAGCGCGGCTACATCATCGAGGTAGGTCATGCGAACGCGAGCCTGGCCGTCGCGAGCTGCTCGACGCGACCCGGGTCGTGGGTCGCAACCACCCAGGCTCGACCTGGCTCGGCGAAGACACCGTCGAGCAACGCGAGCCCGTCGGCATCGAGGGCATTCGCCGGCTCGTCGAGCAGCACGAGCGACGGGGAATGCAGCAGGACGCGGCAGAGGCCGAGTCGCTGCTGCATGCCTCGGGAGAACGACGAGACGCGATCGTGGCGGACATCCCAGAGCCCAAAGCGCTCGAGCAGCATGCCGACGCGCTCGCCTCGTTCGGGCAGGCGGTAGAGCCGGCCGAACAGGTTGAGGTTCTCGAGGGGTGTCAGCTCGCGATACACGAGCGGCTCGTGACCGAGGTACCCGATCGTCCGGCGGTCGGGCAGCACGAGCTCACCGGCAGTCGGGGCGGCCAGCCGTGCGAGGACGCGCAGAAGGGTCGTCTTGCCCGACCCGTTCGGTCCCGTGACGAGCAGGAAGCCACCACTCCGAAGGTCGACGTCGAGGCCGGAGAACACCCGCTTGTCACCGAATCTCTTCGCAAGCCCGCTTGCGCTGATCACGGCATGTCCGCCGGCCGCACCGTGCTTCACGCGCGGAACACCGCGGCCGCGGCCCGGTGGAAGCCGTCGGGCTGTCCCGCCGAAGCGAACGTGTCGGCGATCTCGTCCATCTCGCCGGCGAAGCGCCAGCCCTTCGACGCCGCCGAGCGCTCGGCACGATCGAGGCGGTTGAGCAGCTCGGGCACGGCGAGTCGCCATTCGTCCTCGACGTCGAAGTGACGGGCGACCTCACGGATCGCGAGCAGCATGGCGCCGGCTCCTTTCGACCAAGCGGCATAGACCATCTTGACCGCGGATGCGTCGGAGACGACACGCGCCTGCAGGACCGAGCCGGCGAAGAGTGAAGCGACGGCCGAAGCCTCGGCGCCGGAGAGGTAGAGCGTCGTGCCCGGGTCGTGCGGAGGCGAGCCGACGATGCCGCCGTCAACGAGGCGAGACTGCAGCTCGGCCAGCTCTCGCACCCGAAGCGGCGAGATCGCGTTCGCATCCACGTACGTCCCCTCGAAGCCCGCTGCCGCGCGCGCGACATCGAGCGCCGCGTGAGGCGGGCAGATGGAGAGGATCAGGGCAGCTTCGGCTGCGAGGGCGGCGATCGTCCCGGCGTCGCGGAATCCCGCGGCGCGTGCGTGTGTCGCCGCACTTCGGCCCTCCGAGGCCCACAGCAGCTCATGGCCGCCTCCCTGCAGGACGTGCCCGACCGCCGCTCCCATCTCTCCCGGGTGCAGCAGCCCGACGATCACAGGACGTCCGCGAGCACGAACACGAAGAAGGCGACGGAGATGACGCCGTTCATCGTGAAGAAGGCCGCATCGAGGCGGCGGAGATCTCCGGGCCTCACGAGTGTGTGCTCGTAGAGGAGCAGCGAGGCGACGCAGGCGACCCCGATCCAGTAGAGGAAACCGACGTCAAGGCCGACCCCCGCACCAACGAGGAGCGCGATCGTCGCTAGGTGCAGCGTCCGGGCACCGACGAAGGCACCTCGCTCGCCGAAGCGCGTCGCCCAGGAGTGCAGGCCCTGTTCGCGGTCGACGTCGACGTCGAACAGCGCGTAGAAGAGATCGAAGCCTGCCACCCAGGCCGCGACGGCAACGCCGAGCGCCCACGCCTGCCAGGGGATCGTTCCCTTGATCGCCGCCCAGGCACCGACCGGCGCGAGGCCGTCGACGGCGCCGAGCCACAGATGACAGAGCCACGTGAAGCGCTTGAGGTACGGGTACACGACGAACGCAGCGACGGGCACCGGTGAGAGGAAGCGCACGAGCGGAGCGAGTTGCCAGACCGCCGTGAGGTACACCGCGAGCGACGCCGCGCAGAAGACGGCGACTGCTGCCGCGCTGAGAGCGCCGGACGGAAGCTCCCGTGTCGCCGTCCGCGGGTTCGCCGCATCGATCCGGGCGTCGATCAGCCGATTCAGCGCCATCGCGAGCGAGCGGGCTCCGACCATCGCGAGTGTGACCCAGAGCAGATCGTGGGCCGAGGGAACGCCCATGACGGCGAGAAACGCGCCCACGTATGCGAACGGCAGGGCGAAGATCGTGTGCTCGAACTTCACGAGCCGGTAGTACAGGCGGGCTGCTCTCATGTCTGGCTGTGGGATGTGGGCTCGTCGGCGAGCAGGGACACCGCGTGGCCGAGGGCTGGCCGCAGGAGTGCGTATCCGTCGCGACAGCCGCCGGGCGAGCCGGGCAAGTTGACGACGAGCGCTCCCGACACGACGCCAGCGACACCGCGCGAGAGCAGCCCGTGCGGCGTCTTCGCGATCGAATCCGCTCGCAGCGCCTCGGCGATCCCGGGTACCTCTCGCTGCAGCACCGTCCGGGTCGCCTCCGGCGTCACGTCGCGGGGCGCGAGACCCGTCCCGCCGGTCGTCAGCACGATCCTCGTGCCCGCAGCCAGCTCCTCGATCGCCGCCGCTATCTGCACGGCTTCGTCGGCGACGACACGCCGTGCGACCGCATAGCCGTCGCCCGCGAGCAGCGCGGCCAGCACATCGCCGCTCGTATCCTCGGCCTCGCCGCGGGACACGCGGTCGGAGACCGTGAGAACCGCGGCGTTCATCTCTTCACTTTCTCCACGAGCTCGACCGAGAACGACATGCCCTTGTCGATCGCCTTCGCCATGTCGTACACCGTCAAGGCCGCGACCGCTGCGGCTGTGAGCGCTTCCATCTCGACCCCCGTCTGCGCCGTCGTTTCCGCCGACGCGATGACCTCGACCTCCGCGCCGGCGACCTCGAGCGCCACCTCGACGTGCGTCAATGCAAGCGGATGGCAGAGCGGGATCAGGTCTGAGGTGCGCTTCGCCGCCATGATTCCCGCGAGCTGCGCCGTCGCGAGCGCATCGCCTTTCGGCAGATTGCGCAGTCGGTCCGCCGTGCCCGGCGACATGCGTACGACTGCTCGCGCGACCGCGCGGCGGTGATGCGACGGCTTGCCGCCGACGTCGACCATCTTGACCGCGCCGGACTCCTCGACATGCGAGAGATCACTCAGCGCAGGTGTCCCCGGGCGGCCGCGCTGCGCGCATGAGCTGTGAGAGCCATGCGAGAAGGTTACGCCGAGACGACCTCGATGTCGGCGAGCACCGCCTCGAGCCAGCGTCCGATGTCATTCTGGCGCACATGCGCGCGCAGCGATTCGGCACGCAGCCGCCGATCCTCGGCCGGCAACGACAGGGCGACATGCAGCGCCTCGGCCTGGCCGAGGACGTCGAATGGGTTGATGCCGACGGCCCACTCGCCAAGCTCGGCATATGCCCCGGCGTTCTCTGAGAGCACGAGCACCCCGTCCCGCCGATTGACGAGGGGACCCTCCTTCGCGACCAGGTTCAGCCCGTCGTACACGGCGTTCACGAGCAGCACGTCGTACTGCTTGTACGCGGCTACCGACCGGGGAAAGTCGTCCCCGACGAGAAGCTCGACAGGAAGCCAGGCGCCCGCGCCGAATCGCTCGTTCACGGCGGCGACCGCGCGATCGATCTCCGCGCGATAGGCGATGTACTCAGGGATCGCCTCACGCGACGGATCGAGCAGCGCGAGCAGCGATACCCGCCCGCGCCATTCCTCGTGCCGTTGCAGGAGCAACTCGAATGCGCGCACGCCTCGCACGACGTTCTTGGACGGGTCGACGCGGTCGACACGGACGATCAACCGCTCGGGCCGGTGCGCTGCGATGTGCGCCTCGCGGTCGAGCACCGGAGCACTCACGGCGAGCTCGTCGAACTCGGCGACGTCGATCGAGATCGGATGGTGCGACACGAGGGGGCGGCGCCCCGGGCCGAGGACGTCGTCGCAGCTGCGTAGGAAGTTGCGCGCCCATCGCTCCGTGTGAAAGGCGACGGCGTCGTTGGCGAGCAGGCCCTCGTGCACTGCGACGCGCCACACGGGCGGAAGCACGGACCAGTCGACCGGCCACGGGATGTGCACGAACTGCACGAGCGTCGCGTCGGGCCGTGCCGCTCGCACGAACGCCGGCGCGAGATACAGGTGATAGTCGTGCAGGAACACCGTCGCGCCCGGGTTGTCGTCCAGCGAGGCAACAATGGCTTCCGCAAACGTCTGGTTGACGCGGACGTAGCCGCGCTCCCACGCGGCGTGGGTCGCCTCGCCGAGATCCGGCGCCGTGCCGAACCCCCAGAGCGAGTGCTGTGCGAACCAGAGCAGGGGATTCGCGATCGTGTTGTAGTAGCCGTCGTACGCCTCCCGATCGTGCGCGACGAGCACGGTGCCGTCCCCCGCTCCTCCCTCGGCCGCAACGAGCCTGTCCTCGTCGCTGATCGCACTCGCGATCCAGGTGACGTCATGGTGGGCGACGAGCCCGCGCAACGCGGTCACGAGCCCGCCACCTCCGCGACGCTCGACACGCGCGCCGGCCGCGTCGCGCCCGTACGACACCGGGCCCCGGTTCGAGACGACGATGAGGGAGCGGCGGGCGGCCACCTCAGATGTCCGTGGTCCCGCTCCCGCCCGCGTCGATACCCGCGAGGCGGGTGGGGCGCACGAGCCGGTCGCGAAGCAGCCACGAGGTCGAGAGGTTCCGGCGCACGTGCTTCCGGCCGCCCTTCCACAGCGCCTTGGTCGGGGTCAAGCCCGGAGCCCTCGTTCGTCGGCTTTGAGCGAGTCCGAAGAGACCCGGCTTGGGTTCACCTCGGCCGCACCTCAGAGACGCTTGACGAAGCGCAGGTGCGAGCCCCCGTCGGGCCGCGCGCTGATCTCGAGCTCGTCCGAGAGCGCCTCGATGATCGCGATTCCAAGACCACCCTCCGAGAGCTGGTCGTCCGTGAGAGCCACATCGGACAGGCCGCTCTGTGAGAAGCCAAAGCCGGGGCCGGTGTCGGAGACCTCGACGACGAGGTGGTCTGCATGGAGCTCGTACAAGATCTCCACCGTTCCGTCGCGATCCGCGTAGGCGTGCCGAACCGAGTTCGTGCAGGCCTCGGTGAGCGCGAGCTTGAGATCGCCGAGCACCTCGTTTCGAAACGGCTCGTCGCGCAGGCGGGCGATGCCCGTCAAGGCGAGCCGGCCGAGCGCGATGTATTCCGCCTTGGCCGGGATCGTGAGGGTGATCGCATGTGCGGCCCCGTCCCCGTTCGACTCCGCGTATCCGTTCGATGCTGCGCTCGTCATCGTGTCGCCTCGTTCCGCCGAGAGGGAAGCGCTCGATTCATGCACGAAAACTCCTGGAACCTGCTGCAAAATGACCCGTCGCCAACTGCACGACGATTCGGCCCTGCGGAGTGATTCCCTGCCTCGGTCGTTCTCTAACTCGTGCCCGATGACGTCACGCTGGACGCTCGTCGAGCCTGACCGGAACCACGCGACGCTCCCGTCCACGAACGACGGTGAAACGAGCGACCTCGCCGGGCACGAGTTGCTCGGCGACGATCCGGACGACGTCCTCGGCGCTCGTCACCGCGAGGCCGTTGATCGCAACGATCGCATCGCCGCCGACGCGCACGGCGAGCCCGTCGGTCACGACGTCGCGCGTGGCCGCGTGCAGGCCGGCGCGGCGCCCGGCCGAGCGGCCGGTCGCGAAGGAGTCGATCAGCGCGCCGCGGGTCGCGGCGTACCCGTACTTCTTCGCGATCGCCGGGGTCAAATCCTCCGTCGTGATCCCGACGTAGGCGTAGCGGGCCGGTTCGCCCCGGCGCAGTGCCTCCATCGAGCGGCGCGCTGAGTCGATGGGAACGGCGAAACCCACGCCCTCGAAGCCCGACGCCGAGCCACTCGAGCGGATCTGGGCATTGATCCCGATCACGTTTCCGAGCGCGTCGAAGAGCGGCCCGCCGGAATTCCCATGGTTGATCGGAGCATCCGTCTGGATCGCGTCGACGAGGTTGTACCGGCTCGTGAGGGACGGGATCGAGCGGCGGATCGCCGAGACGACACCTACCGACAGCGAGTCGACGTTCCCGAACGGGCTGCCGATGGCGGCGACCGGTTGCCCGACGACGACGCGGCTCGAGTTCCCGAGCGGAACTGGGTGCAGCGCATGACCGGCCGGGTCGACCTTGATCACCCCGACATCGTCGAAGAGGTCGAACCCGACGACCGTCGCCGACACGCGGTCGCCGTCGGAGAACTCGACGTAGACCGTCCGAGCAGCCTGCGCGGTGCCGGCCCGCCCCTGGCCGGCAGTCGTGATGACGTGCGCACTCGTCAGGATGACGCCGTCCGAGGAGACGACGAACCCCGAGCCCTGGCCGGCTCGCGCAGCGGGGAGGCTCGCCGAGTCGAAGTACGAGATGATCGTCACGACCCCGACGGATCGCTGCGCGAAGATCTGAGCCGGCTGGAACCCGTTGCCGAGCAGCGGCTTGACAACGACGACCGGCGCACTCTCGCCCGTGCTCGGCGCGGCCTGCCGGATGACGACCGTCGTCTTCGACCCTCTCTGCAGGACGCCGCCCGCCTTGGCGACAACGAGCACGAGGATGCCACCGGCGATCGCGGCGACGAGGGCAAGGGCTGCGACGGAGCTCGAGCGCACCGGCGGCCACTGTAGCCGTGCGTGCACCCACGTACGAGAATCCGGCTTGAACACAGGGCTTGAGCGTTTTCACGGGAAATCGCGGTCGGCGGCGGGCGCCAGGAGCGAGCGTTTTCACGGGAAATCGCGGTCGGCGGCGGGCGCCAAGAGCGAGCGTTTTCACGGGAAATCGCGGTCGGCGGCGGGCGCCAAGAGCGAGCG
>JBBSEJ010000013.1:0-52424 GCA_038239825.1 Gaiellales bacterium | reverse complement strand
GACGCGTATGTCAACGGCCATTTTGATGACACCGGAGGGTCGGCCGTGACCGGGTCGGTCATTGCGGACTCGGGGAGGATTGCCGGCAATGCCGGCGTCGTCAAGCCCGGAACAGCCCCGACGGACGCGCCCATCGAATGGGACCTCCGCCAGGGCGCCTGGTCGCAGCTCAGGTAGACCGGCGACTCTGTCGACGATGCTCAGCAAAGACTCCCTGCGACGGCGACCAACTGTCGCCTCGGAATGCGGACAGGGCTTGGTCGAGCTGCTGATCGCGTTGACGATGCTCGCGATCGCCATCACAGCCCTGCTCGCGCTGCTCACCTCGAGCGCGCTTGCTCTGCAGCGCTCCGGCAAGAGGGGCACCGCCCTGACCCTGGCGAATAAGCAGCTCGAGCTCTATCGCAGCCTCGGATACGCGAACATCCGGCTCTATGGCCCGAGCATTCCGACCGGCTCCTCCACCTGCCCGAACATCGCATCCGATCCATACGTATCGGCTCACTGCGGCGATCCCGGTACCGGAGGCATCCCGGTCGCGACGAGCGAGGTCGTGGGTGAGACGACGGCGAACCAGATTGTCGGAGGCTCGGCGTGCACGTCGGCGCTTCCCGAGTGTCAGGCGACACAGGTGATCCCGGCCGCCAGCAGCCCAGATCACTACGACTATCGTGTCGACACGTACATCACCTACCGGACGCCTACCGGCGGACGTCAGCTCAAACAAGTCTACGTCGTCGTCCGTGACAACCGAACGACCGGGAAACCCATCCTGGCCCGCAACGCCTCGACCTTCGATCAGTCGAACGCCGCAACCGGCTGAGGCGGGTCAGCCCTCCTGATCGATCTCGTTGTCGCGGAAGCGTGACGCCTCGACGCCTCGACGCCTCGACGCCTCGACGCTCGACGCCTGAGCGCCGCGCGGTCGCAGGTGGTCGAGTGACTCGACGAGTGGTGCTGCGACGCGCGAACTCGCGCTGCGGCAGCCGGGCGTCCAGCTGTCGCCGCCGCGCGAGCAGATTCGGATCGCTGGTCGTCGACGCCAGCTCGAGTGAACGACGCATTCGATCCTTCCAGATCCGAGTTCGTAGGCTTGAGCCGTGACCGACGGGAGGCCCGACTAGTTCGCCCGGAATACCTGGAGCTTGGCTTCTCTTGTTGCCTGTCCAGACGCATCGCAGGGAATTCATATGGAAGGGCCAGCGATCTGGAGATTTGCAGGCGCTCTAGCGACTCACAGCCCGAGCCCGGCGGCGCGACGGGAACCGTGAGGAACCGGGCGGCGCAAAGATCGGTACCCCACCAACATCCTCGCACTCTCGCTCGACCGTCTTGGTCACGGAAAACACGAGCGCTCGTACGTGTGCGGTCACTTGACCCGCGTCCACTCGCCTGTCCAGATGAAACCGCGGATACCGCATGCGTCTTTGCCACCGTCTGGCGCGAGCGTCAGCGTGTCGCCGGCGATCGACCAGGTGTAGTCAGCCGCCGGCCCGTCGGCGTAGCACCAGAACCCGCCCTCGGCCTTCGCGTCATCGAACGGGTGGAAGATCACTTCGCCGACCACGTGGATCCGCGAGGAAGTCGCGGCGTAGTCGGAGAGGAAGACGAACCCATTCCCGGTCATCACGCCTCCGACCCGCCAATCGGCGGCTGTGAGCAACCCCGACGGGGAGATAGGGGGTGTCCATTTGGTAAAACGCTATCCGAGAAGTTAGAACATGTAACGATGACTCCACAACCCACCGACCCACGGAACGCCTCGCATTCCCAGTCGCTCGAACGCGGTCTCTCGATCCTGTCGGCCTTTGGCTCTGGGCGACCGCTCCTAGGTGTCAGTGACCTCTCACGCGAGGTCGGCCTCAGCCGCAGCACGGCCCACCGCTACATCGCGACCCTCGCGGGGCTCGGGTATCTCCAACAGGACCCCGCCACGCGGAAGTACCGGCTCGGCTCGCGCGTGCTCGATCTGGGCTTCTCGGCGATCAACTCGATGGACCTCCGCGAGGTGGCCCTGCCCCACCTCCAAGCTCTGAGCGACGAGACGGGACACACCGTGAACATGGCGGTGCTCGACGGCGCCGACATCGTCTACATCGAACGATGCCGAACCTCGCAACATGGCCAGCGCAACATCGATCTCAACCTGCACATCGGCTCGCGCCTGCCCGCCTACTGCACGTCCATGGGGAAGGTCCTCCTCGCCTACCTCGAGCCGGCGGAACAGCGCGCCACGCTGAAGCACGTGCGTTTCGGTCAACGCGGGCCGAACGCACTGACGGATCGAGAAGAACTCGTCGCCGAGCTCGGGCGGGTGCGTGCGGCGGGACTCGCGGTCAACAACGAGGAGCTTGCCTACGGCCTGCGCTCGATCGCCGCGCCGATTCAGCGTCAAAGCGGCGAGGTCGTCGGGGCGATCAACCTCGCAGTCCACCGCACGATGGTTTCCCTCGACTCCTTGGTCGCCCATCTCGCACCGACGCTCAAGCGGACGGCCGCGGAGATCTCTGCGCGCATCAGTTATGCGCCAGTGCGCGACTGAGTCGTTACGTCAGCTCCAGACATCCTGGGCCACCTCGACGATCGGTCACAGCTTCGCCCACTGCTGTACCTCGGTGACCGAGTCGCCGCGGTGATGCCCGCCATCCCCCTTTCCGCTCACACGCGGTCGAGCCCCACGTAGTTCTCGGCGAGGGTCGTGGCCGCTGCTCTGGAGGTCGTCACGTACCGCAGTTGCGATAGCTGAAGCTTCCGGTCGAACTCGTCCCCGTTCTCCGCGTTGTGGAGCAGCGAGGTCATCCACCACGAAAAGTGCTCGGCGCGCCAGACACGCCGAAGGCAGTCGTTCGAGTAGGAGTCGAGCAGATCGCGCCGCCCCTCGTCGTACCACTCGATCAGTGCGTTCGCGAGCACGCGCACGTCGTGCTCGGCGAGATTCAGGCCTTTTGCTCCGGTCGGCGGGACGATGTGTGCTGCGTCGCCTGCAAGGAAGAGCCGACCGTGCTGCATAGGCTCGGCGACGAAGCTCCGCATGCCTGTAATGCCCTTCTCGAGCACCGGACCGTCCGCCAGTGTCCACCCGTCGAGCGCCGTCCGCGCCTCCAGCTCCTTCCAGATCCGTTCGTCCGGCCACTGTGCGATGTCTTCGTCGGGGCGACACTGGATGTACAGCCGGCTGCGCGTGCGCGAACGGAGGCTGAGCAGTGCAAAGCCACGCTCATGGTGCGCATACACCAGCTCGTCCGTTGAGGGTGGAACGTCGGCGAGGATGCCGAGCCAGCCGAACGGATACTCACGCGAGTAGGTGCGAAGCACTCGTTCGATCGCCGGGCGGCAGATGCCGTGGAACCCGTCGCATCCGGCAATCACATCGCAGTCCAAACGATGTCCCTCGCCGTCATGCTCGTAGGTCACGTAGGGCTCGTCGCCGTCGAACGCGTGCACCCGGACGTTCGACGTCTCGAAGTGCAACGGCAACCCATTGTCGAGGCGTGCGGAGATCAGATCCTTGACGACCTCGGTTTGCCCGTAGACCACGATGCCGCGTCCCCCCGTGAGCTCGTCGAACGGCACGTGATGCCGCTCCCCGTCGAACTGCAAGTAGATGCCGTGATGCACGATGCCTTCGCGGTGCAGCCGGTCGGCAACGCCTGCACGCTCGAGCAACTCAACCGTCCCCTGCTCGAGCACTCCGGCACGAATTCGTGCCTCGACATAATCGCGACTCCGGGCTTCGAGGAGGACAGCGTCGATCCCGGCTCGATGGAGGAGTTGCGCGAGCGTGAGGCCCGCGGGGCCCGCACCGATGATCGCGACCTGGGTACTGGCGCGGGTCATCGCTCGTCGAGCACCTGTTGGGCAACCGCGAACGCCCGGTTTGCGGCCGGCACGCCGCAGTAGATCGCGGCCTGCAGCAGCACCTCCTTGATCTCCTCGGGCGTCACCCCGTTCCTCAGTGCCGCGCGCACGTGCATGGCTAGCTCTTCGTGGTGGTTGAGCGCCGTGAGCGCGGTGAGCGTCACGCAGCTGCGCGTCTTGCGATCGAGCCCCGGGCGCGCCCAGATCTCACCCCAGGCATAGCGCGTAATCAGATCCTGGAAGTCGGCCGTGAACTCGGTCGTCTTCTCGATCGCGCGATCGACGTGCTCGTCCCCGAGCACTTCGCGACGAACGCGCATTCCCTCGTCGTGGCTCACAAGTACTCCCTCAATAGGCGATTGAATTCGTCTGCGCCTTCGACATTCGCCAGGTGGCCGGCCCCGGCGATCACCTCGAACCGTGCGTTGGGCATCGCGCGAGCGAGCGCGGCCATCTCATCCGGTGGTGACGTCGGATCCTCGGCCCCGGCGATCACGAGCGTCGGCGTCGCGATGGATTCGAGTGCTTCGCGCGCGTCCAACGACGCGAGCGCCTCGCAGCAACGGGCGTAGCCCTCGGGATCGACCGAGAGGAACATCGAGCGGAACCGGCCGACATCTGTGAACGCGGGTGTGAACCAGCGTGCAAGCACCGGGTCGACGATTGCTTCCAACCCTTCGGCCCGCACGAGCGCCGCACGGTCGAGCCACTGCTGCGGCTCCCCGAACCGCGCCGATGTGCAGGCGAGGACAAGGCGTTCAATGCGACTCGGTACGCCTAGGGCCAACTGGAGGCCGACTGCCCCGCCGAGCGAAAGGCCGACGAACGAAAACCGCTCGCTGCCCACCTCGTCGAGCACACGCGCGGCGAGATCGGACACCTGGGAGACCTCGGTGACCGGTGCGCCGGCGTGGCCGGGATGCTCGACGGCGACGACTCGCCGGCCGCGGAGCACGGGATGCTGGTGAACCCACATTGCCGACGTCGAGCCCAGCGACCCGCAGAGGACGACGGTGCTCACCTGCGGTGGAGA
This sequence comes from Gaiellales bacterium, assembly GCA_038239825.1. Classification (GTDB taxonomy): domain Bacteria; phylum Actinomycetota; class Thermoleophilia; order Gaiellales; family Gaiellaceae; genus PALSA-600. Next base: position 47,533 of record JBBSEJ010000013.1, on the reverse strand, counting down.
GCGAGCGCTCGATCGATGAACGCGCTTGTCGAGCCCAGATAGTCCTCGGGCCGTGCGGCATCGATGTCGAGGCGCTGAGCCTCTGACAGTGTGTCCGGCGAGATGTTCGCTCGCATGCGCTGGGCGTCGACCTGCAGACCGGTGAGCGAGCGTGCGACTGCCGCCGCCGCGCCGCCCGTCCCAGCGAGAGCTCGGGTCAGCGCCGACCACTCCGCGTGCCACGCTCCAACTGCACGCTCGTGCTCGTGCACGCCGCACTCGACGAGCAGGGCGGCGTTCGCGCGTGCGTGCCGTGCACTCGCGTCTGCCAGGACAGCCTGAACAGGGTTTTGCTTGTGCGGCATCGTCGATGAAGAGCCGCCGTCGCCTTCTGCCACTTCTCCGACCTCCGTTTGGGCGAGCAGAACGATGTCGCGCGCGACCTTCGCGACCGCGATTGCCGCGCTCGACAGGCCGCTCGCGAGGCGAGCGAGCGGAGCACGCTGCGTGTGCCACGGGACAACGGGCTCTCGGAGGTCTAGCTCCACTGCATAAAGCCTCAAAACCTCGGCTCCACTGTCACCCAAGGCGGCGAGCGTTCCGGCTGCGCCTCCGAGTTGCGCAGGAAGCTCGATCGCAGCGAGTTCCGCACGAGCGCTCGCAAGTCCGGCGAGCCAGGACGCGGCCTTGTACCCGAAGGTCGTCGGCACAGCCTGCTGCAGCAGCGTTCGAGCTGCCATTACCGTGTGCCGGTGCTCGTCAGCAAGGCGGGCGCACACATCGGCCGCTGACTCGAGCTCCGTATCGATGATTCGGAGAGCACGCTGGGCAACGAGCATGGCCCCGCTGTCGAGGATGTCTTGGCTCGTCGCGCCGCGGTGAACGTACTGTGCGTTTTGCGCTCCGACGCGCAGGCGAATTGCGTGGACGAGTGGCTCTACCGGGTTGCCTGGTGCACGTCCTTCGGCTGCGAGCGTCGCTACGTCGTAGAGCTCGACCCGCATTGCATCGGTCACGGCAGTCGCGGCCAGAGCCGGCACGAGCCCGGCGAGCGCCTCGGCGTTCACGAGCGCGCGCTCGGCATCGAGCATCGCCTCGAGCCAGGCTTGGTCAGAGAGAGCCTCCGCCAGTTCGATGGGAACGAAGATCTCGGAGAAAGGGCTCACGTTGAGAAGAAAACCGTTTCGTGTTCGCCTTGCAGATGAACGTCGAAGCGCAGGCCATCATCATCATCTTCCGCGACGAGTCGTGCGCGATCAGCCTCGGAAAGGGCCGACAGCACACGGTCGGACGCATTGGCCGCCTGGTCGGGAAAGTACATGCGTGTGCGCTGGTGCTTCAGGAGCCCGCGTGCGAAGACGAGGACATCGAGGTGCGGCGCATCGGTTGCCGTGGCCGTCGGCTTCGCGACGACGAACGAGAACGTCCCCTCCTGCCCTGTCCCGCTTCTACCCCATCGACGCGCGGTCGCATCCCAGATCTCGATCATTCCGTCCGGGACAGGCTGACCGTCACCGTCGAGAAGGCGACCCGTCAGCCGAATTGCGGCAGCGTCGGTCGCCGAGACGAGCTCGTTCTCGGTCCGGCGGCACAGGCCGATCGCATAGAACGGCCCGACGGTCTGCGAGGGCGTCGTCATTCCTGCTCCAGCGGCGTCGAGGTGTTGCCGCGTCCGAGGACGATGTCCCAGCGGAAGCCGAGCGCCCACTCCGGCGTGGTCGTTGCGAGGTCGAACTGCGCGACGAGCAGCGCGCGTGCCCTCGGATCGCGAACCGAATGGAAGATCGGATCGTAGGCGAACAGTGGATCCCCGGGGAAGTACATCTGCGTCACGAGGCGCTGCGTGAACGTCCGACCGGAGAGCGAAAAATGGATATGCGCGGGACGCCACGCGTTCTCGTGATTGCCCCATGGGTACGCGCCCGGCTTGATCGTCACGAAGCGGTAGCCCCCGTCGTCGTCAGTGAGACAGCGACCTGCCCCGGAGAAATTCGGATCGAGTGGCGCGGGGTGCTGGTCGACCTCGTGTCTGTACCGGCCCCCAGCGTTCGCCTGCCAGACTTCGACAAGTGCGTTCTGAATCGGCCGTCCCGCGTCGTCCAGCACGCGGCCGCTCACCACGATGCGCTCGCCGAGCGGCTCGCCCTCGTGCTGTGTGGTCAGGTCCCCGTCGCCTGGCTCGATCGCCTCGTTGCCGAAGACAGGCCCGTCGACCGCATGCAAATCCTCCGGCAGGGTGACGAGCGGGCGCTTGGGCGCACGCAGCCGAGTCGAGCGATAGCCGGGATAGTCCACCTGAACCTCCGACCCGAAGCTCGGATCGTCCGGCAGGACGATGTCGCTCATGCGGCTGCCTCGAGCGCGCGCAAGGCTGCCAGCTCGTCGTCGGTAGGTGCAAGCGTCGCGCCGATGTCGCCGGCTACCGCGAGTTCCCAGCCGGTGGCAGCGCGGACGTCGTCCACGCTGACGCCCGGATGCACCCGCACGAGAGTCAACTCGCCATCGCGCGGCTCGAGAATTCCGAGATCGGTGACAACGACCCGGACGCGCTCGCCCCGGCTCGTCTTGAAGTCGAGCCGCTCGACGAACGCGCGTGGCGTTTGGCGCAGCATCACGAAGACGTCGGCCACGGACGTCGCGATCTCCGGCGCGCCGCCGCCGCCGGGCAACCGGACCTTGGGTGCCGAATAGTCGCCGATCACCGTGCTGTTCAGATTGGCGTGACGGTCGATCTGCGCTGCACCGAGGAAGCCGACGTCGATCCGGCCGCTCTGCAACCAGTACGCGAACATCTCGGGAACCGAGACGACCGAGTCAGCCGTTTCGGCGAGCTCGCCGTCGCCAATCGAGAGCGGAAGTCGTGTCGGCTTTGCCCCGATCGCCCCACTTTCATAGACCAGCACGCAGTTCGGGGCGTGCGTTCTGCGCGCGAGGTTGGCTGCCACGCTGGGAAGGCCGATCCCCACGAAACAGACGTCGTCGTTCTTCAATCGACGCGCGGCCTCGACCGCCATCATTTCGTCCGACGTGTAGATCACGCGGCGACGGCCCCGAGCACGTGCTGCTGCATCCACTGTGTGAAGGCATCCCGGTCACGGCTAATCGCATCCCATGCGACATAGAACTCGTTGTCGCGGTCGTAGTAACCGTGCGCGTATGACGGGTGGGCGCCGCCGGGCACAACGGCGACGGCATCGATCACCCATGAAGGCAACACGACCGCACCGGGCACGGGCTCGAGCTCGTCGACGACTTCTTCGACCGTGACGAGCGACCGAACGGAGGCGAGCACGGTCTCCTTCTGTACCCCGATGATCCCCCAGAGCTGCACATTCCCATGGCGATCCGCGCGCTGAGCGTGGACGATGCCGACATCCGGATTGTGGGCGGGCACCGCCGACAGCTCTTCGCCTGTGAAGGGACAGGTAATCGTCGCGACCTTCGTCCGACTGACCAGATCGGTCCCGGCGTACCCGCGGAGCACCCCGAACGGCAGGTTCGCCGCGCCCGCGGCGTACCCCGCCGCCATCCCGGCATGCGAGTGCTCCTCGATCTCGAGCGTGTCCGGCCAGCCATGTTCGACGGCGTCACGCAGTCGGTGCAGAGAGCCGACTCCGGGGTTTCCGCCCCAGCTGAAGACGAGCTTCCGCGCCGTCCCCATCCCGATCAGCTGGTCGTAGATCACGTCAGGCGTCATCCGCACCAGCGTCAGGTCGCGTCGTTCCTGCCGGATCACTTCATGCCCGGCGGCGTGCGGGATCAGGTGCGTGAAGCCTTCGAGCGCAACCGTGTCGCCGTCATGCACGAGTCCGCGCACCGCCTCCGGGAGAGTGACAATCTCCGCCATCGTCGACTCAGAACGGAAAGGGATGGCCGGTGCCGCTCTGCACGGTGATCCAGCGAAGCTCGGTGAACTCGTCGATCACTGCCTGTCCTCCGAACCTCCCCCAGCCAGAGTCCTTGACACCGCCGAACGGCATCTGAGGCTCGTCGCCGACCGGTTGGTCGTTGACGTGGACGATCCCAGACTCCAGAAGCTGGGCCAATGCAAACCCTCGATCGGTGTCAGATGTGAGGATCCCAGCGCTGAGGCCGTAGGTCGTCGAGTTCGCCCGCTCGATCGCCTCTTCGGCGCTGTCGACCACCTCGATCGCTACGACGGGCCCGAACGTCTCGTGCTTCGCGAAGTCCGACCCCTCGGGCACGTCAGTGATGAGCGTCGCCTGGAAGCACGGACCGTCGGCCTCACCGCCGGCGAGCACCGTGGCTCCCTTCGCAACCGCGTCCGCCACACGATCCTTGACCATCTGCAGCGCCGACTCGTTGATCAGTGGCCCGATGATCGTGGACGGTTCCTTGGGGTCGCCGGTCTTCAACGTCTTGGTCTTCGCGGCGAGGCGGGCAGTGAACTCTTCGGCAATCGGGCGCTCCACGATGATCTTGCGTGCCGACATGCAGATCTGGCCCTGATGCAAGAACGCGCCGAACGCCGACGCGTTGACGGCGTAGTCGAGGTTCGCATCGGCGAGCACGAGTAGTGGGTTGTAACCGCCGAGCTCGAGCACCACGCGCTTCAGATTGCGTCCGGCCGCCTCGGCGAGCAGGCGGCCCGTGGCAGTTGACCCCGTGAAGTTGATCCGGCGAACGGCCGGGTTTTCCACGAGCTCGTCGCCGATCGGCGCCGCGTCGCCCGGTGCGTGGGTGACAACGTTCAGCACACCGGCGGGAAGGCCCGCCTCCGTGAGAATCTCGCCCCAGATCAGGCCGCCGACGATCGGAGACAACTCCGAAGGCTTCAGAACGACCGTGTTGCCGAGCGCCAGCGGTGCCGCAATTGAACGAGCGGAAAGGATGAGGGCCGCATTCCACGGCGCGATCGCACCGACGACACCGACGGGTTTGCGGATACCCATCGCGAGCGTGCCCGGATGATCCGACGGAAGGATCTGACCGAGCGGCGCGTACGCCACGGCCGCCGCCTGGCGCAAGAGGCCGGAAACAAAGCCCATCTGAAACATGCCGAAGCCGAAGCTGCAGCCCGTCTCACGCGCGAGAAGGCCAACGATCTCGTCGCGGCGCGACTCCAGAATGTCGGCAGCCTTCAGGAAGATCGCTTGCCTCTGCCCCGGGAGGCTCTGCGACCACTCAGGGAACGCAGCGGCTGCCGCGGCGACAGCACGCGCAGCGTCGGCCCGCGTGCCGGCCGGGACCGTCGCGACGACGTCTCCCGTGAAGGGATCTCGATCCTCGAACGTCGCGCCGTCAGCCGCCGGCGTCCACTCGCCTCCGATGAACTGCTTGGCGTCACGGATATCGGACTTGACGATCGTCATCTCGTCTCCTTTGGTCGGGCGGGCCGGGCGACCAGCGTCGCCGCGTGCTGTCCACTTGTCAAGACAGCGTTCCGGTAAATGGGATAGTCATCCGCTGAGCCCCAGCAGTCGCGCGGCATTCTCCTTGAGGATCAGCGGCCGGACTTCGTCCTTGAACGGCGCTAGCTCGAAGTCGGCGAGCCAGCGCTCGGGTGTAATCATCGGATAGTCGGAGCCAAAGAGAACGCGCTCCTTCAGTGCGGTGTTCGCGTACTGCACGAGTTGCGGCGGAAAGTACTTCGGCGACCATCCCGAAAGGTCGATGTAGACCTGCTGCTTGTGCAGCGCGACGGAGATTGCCTCGTCCTGCCACGGAAACGAGGGGTGTGCGAGCACGATCTTGAGCTCGGGGAAGTCCACGGCGACATCATCGACGTACATCGGGTTCGAGTACTTGAGCCGGATCCCGCCCCCGCCCGGAAGCCCGGAGCCGATCCCCGAATGGCCGGTATGGAAGAGCGCGGGAAGCCCGGCGTCCGAGATCACCTCGTACAGCGGATAGAACGACCTGTCATTCGGAAAGAACGCCTGGATGTTCGGGTGGAACTTGAAACCCTTGACGCCGTAGTCGCGAATCAGCCGGCGAGCCTCGTCGACCGCATCCGTCTTGTGCGGGTCGATGCTCGCGAACGGGATGAGCACGTCGGGGTTCGCAGCCGCCACCTCTGCCACCTCCTCGTTCGGCACCGCCGGCCGACCGGTCACCGTCTCGGCATCGACGGTGAAGATCACTGCGACCAGCTTTCGCTCGCGGTAATACGCAGCGACGTCGTCGGCTGTCGGCTTTCCGCCTCCCTTGAAATATGCCGCAGCGGCCTCACGCCATTCCGGGCGTAGGCCGTCCTCGCCGGTGCGGCCGACCTCGGCATGCGTGTGGAAGTCGATTGCGACGATCTCGTCAAGGTCGATGGTCAAGCTGCCTCCAGGAGGTCGGGGAAGAAACCGATGTCGGGCAAGACGACAGTGGGCGCACCTGTCGCTGCGCGAGCGTCTTCGGCGCTCGAGATGCCCGTGAGGACGAGCGCGGTCGGGCAGCCGAGCCGTCGGGCCATTGCGATCTCGAGGTTCAGATCGTCGCCGACCACTGCCGTGCGCGCGGGCTTGACCCCCAGGGCCCGGCACATCTCGCGCAGCGCGACCGGCGAGGGCTTCCCGAGCGTGACGGCACGCACACCTGTCGTCTGCCGGATCCCCGCCACCACCGCACCCGACCAGCCGGGCGCAGGGCCGCCGTTGACCGAGAAGGTGCGTGCCGTCGAGGTTGCGAGCAGCGGTGCGCCGGCCCAGACGGAGTCGCAGGCAGCCCGCAACGCGGCGTAGGTCAACGTGTCGTCCCAGCCGACGAGCACGACGTCCGCGATCTGCGGAGCGGACGCTTCGATCACCTCGATTCGATGGTCGCGAAGCGGGGCGACGACCCCTTCGCCCCCGAGCACGAGCACGGATTTGCCCTCATGCCTGCGCTCGATCCAGCGGGCGGCAACGACGGCGGGGTTCATGTACTCATCGTCGGCCAGGTCGAAGCCGACCGAGCGCAGGTCGGCGGCGGCGCGAGCAGGCGTGCGACCGGTCCCGTTCGTAAAGAAGAGCACGGGCCGCCCGCCGGCCCGCACGCGTGCGACCGCTTCGATTGCGCCGGGGATCGCGTGGGCGCCCTGCACTCCAGTCGGATCGTTCGCATGGAGAAGTGTGCCGTCGACGTCGAACACGACCGCCTCAACCTCCTCGAAACCCTTCACGCGACGTACCTACGGGCGCGCACCCGCAAGTCCGGCGCCTCGATCTGCACGTAAGCGGGATCGCGCTCGACCAGTCCGGCGACGAGCGTGCGCAATGGATGCGGCTCGATGGCCCGCTGTCGCTTTGGCGCTGCGAGTACCGCCTCGACCTGGTCCTCCGGGAGCATCATGCGCAGCAGGAGCAACTCGTCGCTGATGTCGCCAAACCGGTCCCGCGCCGCGTCCAGACCCATTCCATGCGGCTCTTGTGCGAGCGTCTCCGCACGCGCCGACGCGAGCACTCGTTCTCTGATGTCCGGATCGATCTCGCCGGCCGGCGGTCCGTACTGGCCGAGCACATACCTGACGATCTCGTCCGGAAGCTGCGACCAGCGCTCACCGGTGGTGACGTTCAGATAGGCCTGCACACCGACGAACTGAGAGAGAGGCGTCACCATGATCGGCCAGCCGAGCTCCTCGCGAATGCGGGGCAACTCCGCCAAGATCTCGTCCCACCGGTGCTCCATCCCGATCTCTGCAAGCTGCCGCCGTAGCGTCGAGGTCATTCCGCCTGGCAGCTGATGCTTGTAGACCGAGAGGTCGTACTCGCGCGGGGCACCGACGGCGCGTCCCAGTCGTCCCGCCAACTTCGTGAAGTAGGCGGACATCTCTACGAGTGCGTCGTCGTCGATCCCGACGTCGAATCCCTCCGCTCGCAGATTTGCGATCGTTAGCTCCGCAGAGGGCTGCGACGTGCCGTTCGCGAGCGGCTTCACGGCCGTGCAGACGAACGAAGCACCGAGGCTGGCGGCTTCGATGTAAACGGCCCCTCCCATCGTGGCGGTCATGTGCGAATGCACCTCGAGCGGGAGGTCTGGCGCAGCAGCTCGTAGAGCAGGCACGAGCGTCCTGACCCGATCGTGAGTCAGGAGCCCACCGGGATCCTTCAGGTTCAACACATCGACATGAGGGCTCGCTGCGATCTCCCGTGCGCGTTCGGCGTAATAGGGGTCGGTGTGAACCGGGCTGATCGAGTAGACAAGTCCAACGACGACCTCATCCGCGCCGGCGTTCTTCGAGATCTCTGCGATCTCGAGGTCGGTTGACACGTCGTTCATCGACTCGGCGACCCAGATCCGGCGGACGCCATTGCGGATCACGGTGCGAAGGGCGAGCTCCATTACCTCGCGCGGGGCGCGCCACCACGCCATGAAGCGCATGCCCGGCGTGATGAATCCCAGCGGTGTCTCGGGCATCAGCTCGCGCACCACTCGAATGCGTTCCCAAGGATCCTCCTGATGCCATCGCACAGCCATCGCCATGTGGGTTGAGCTCGTGAAGTCGATCGCGTGATAGCCGACGCGGTCGATTACGGGTGCGATCTCGGCGATCATCGGCGTCGAAAGTGCGTTCGCACTCCACAGGCTCTGGTGACCGTCGCGCACGGTCGTATCAACGAGGCGCACCTCAGGCATCGGCGCGAATCCGGAAGAGAACGTCCCCGTACTGCACTGGCGAGCCTGTCTCGAAGCACGCCTCTTCGATCGTCCCAGCAACCTCGGCGGCGACCGCGTTCATCAGCTTCATCACCTCGATGATGCAAAGCAACGCACCCCGATCGACCCTGCTGCCGGGCTCCACGAACATGGGCTCACCGGGGGCCGGCGAACGGTAGACCGTGCCGACCATCGGCGAGGTCACCTCGACGAGACTCGTGTCAGGCTTCGCCGCCGGGGCGGTCGAAGCCGCGTCAGACACAGCAGGCGCGGCCGCAGCCGTGTCGCCCCGTCGACTGAACCTGATGCTCAACCGGGGTGTCTCGAGCTCGAACTCGTCGAAGCGCGAGTCGTCGATCAGCCGCAGGATCTCCTTGACGTCCTCGGGCGTCAGGGCCGGCCCGTCGCTCACCGATTCCTCGCATTGCCGAGGAACGTCGCGGCGATCGCGTCGAGTGGCGACGCGGCGACCGTTGAGCTCTCCTTGCGCTTCTGACTCCATACTGTCTCGGCGCGGCTCTGCAAGAGATACACCGCATCGTCGCGCCCAATCGCCCATTCCAGATCCTGCGCACGCCCGTAGTGGCGCTCAACGCGCCGCGCAAGTTCGGCGAGCGCTCGAATCTCGTCGACCTCAAGCGACAGGCGCTCGCGCCTCTTGGGCTCCACGTCACGGATCACCGTCTCTCCACGCTCAGCGTCAGCGACGCACTCGACGGCCTTCGCTCCGATCGTGCTGCGTTGGATCTCGCGCGTCACCTTCGAGACGAGGAAGCTGTCGGGTGTCACGTCGCCGCTTACGACGGTGATCCCGAGCCCGTAGCTCGCATCGATTGCGATGCACGACGGGTCCCCGCTGACGGGGTTGAGCGTGAACATGACGCCAGCGACGCGTGCGTCGACCATCTGTTGCACGGCGACACTCATCCCAGGTGCCAAACCGGCATGGTTCGCCCGATAGGCAACGGCCTCGTCGTTGAAGTAGCTCGCCCAGCACCGGCCGACCGATTCCAACACAGCCGCCGCACCACGCACCCAGAGATACGTGTCCTGGACGCCCGCGAAGCTCGCATCGGCTCCGTCCTCGGCGACCGCGCTCGAACGCACCGCCACGGGAACGTCCTCTCCGAGCAACGCGTACGCCGCGACGATCGACTCGCGTACCTCCGCCGGAGCCTCCTGGCCTCGTACAAGGCGCTGGGCCTCGGCGGCGTCGGCGGCGGCGGGAAGGTCGAGCAGATCGAACGCGTGGGTCGTGACGGCGAACCCCTGCGGCACGGGAAACCCTGCACCGCGCAGATCCCCGAGATGCGCGCTCTTACCTCCGACGATCCCGACCTGGTCAAGGCCGATCTCGTCGAACGGAATCGTGAACGGCGCGTCCATCAGAGAATCGTCACCGCTCCCGTGTTGCCGTCGACGCGCACGCGGTCGCCGGTCTTGATCGCCGAGGTCGCGTTGCCTGTGCCCACGACCGCCGGGAGCCCGTACTCGCGGGCAACGATCGCCGCATGCGACATCATCCCGCCGATGTCCGAGACAGCGGCCGCGATCTTCGGGAAGACCGGCCCCCAGCTTGGCGCGGTCACCGAGCAGACGAGCACCTCGCCCGCCTTGACGTCGCCGATCTCGTCGATCGTGCGCACGACCCGCGCGTTGCCCTCGGCGACACCGGGCGACGCCGCGTACCCGCTCACGGTGCCATCGCCGCCGCCCGCCCACGCACGGAGCCGCTCGGCGGTGACGCCCCAAAGGAGTTGCACGGTCGGGTCGTTGATCACGTCCGGCACCGAGCCGAGGGCAGCGGGCGGCGTCCATTCACCGAGCTTCGCGAGGATCTTCTTCCGCTTCGCGATGCGCGGCGGCCAGTAGACCGTGCCGCGGCCTGGCGCGCCGCCGGACCACGCCAGGCCAACGTCCGAGAGCGCCTCGTGTACCTCATGGATGTTGAGATAGAAGACGTCGTCGGCCGACCCGAAGAAGCCCTGTTCGGCAAAGACACCACCGATCTCGCGCATCTTGTTGAAGAAGAGCGCGGTGCCCCAGTGCTCGATAAAGAACTTGTGACCTTCGGCGTGCGGAAAGACGTGCCGGCAGAGGCCGACCATCTGCTCGAACTGCGTCCGCTCCTCGTCCGAGGGGAGCAGCTCGGCGTACTCCGAGGAGATGCGGTTGCGTTCGGCCACGATCTGTTCCTGCGGCCGTGCAAGGGTGCCGCCTTCGTACAGCTGCCCGATGTAGCCGGTGATCGCTGCAAACGGCAGGCGCAGATCGTCGACCCAGGCGCGATGGTGGTGGTAGAAGCCGTCACCGGTCGACATGAAGAACCACGGGTGCTTGCGCGATTCGAGATCCTCGAGCCAGGCGCGTCCCCCGTCTGTCTGCTTCAGCGCAGAGACGATCTCTTCGTGGTTTCGGCCGTCGACGAACGCCGAGTCGACACCCTTGTCGATCGCGGCTCGCGCGAGCTCCTTCAGCTCGTCGTCGGGGCGAAACATCGTGGTGTCGTCACCGCCGATCATCTGCGTCATCGTCTGCATCCCCATGTCGGGGAACGCCTTGCCGCAGAACTCGAAGAACGTCAGGTACGCCCCGTATGCCAGCAGCAACAGCTCGAAATGCAGCTGGTTCAACTCGTTGTAGAGCTGCAGCGTGCGGTCGTACGCGGCCATCAGGCGATAGTTCGGGCCGAGCTTGTGGTCGTGGATCGCCTCGTCTTCATCCTCGATTTCGGGAAGGCGGGGGATCTCGAGCGCGCCGAGCTCATCGATCCGCTGGTCGACCTCCGACTGCCAGCGATCGACGAGCGTGTCCCAGTTCTCGTAGTAGAAACCGATACGCGGCAGGAACGTCTCCAGCCGTTTCTCGATCTGGGCTGGGTCCGTCACCTCGTTGGAGGTGATGTAGACATAGCCGTTGACGACACGATGCTCGATGCCGAGGACGGTCGGGATCGCGAAGACGCGCCCCTGGTAGCGTCCGATCGACAGGTAACACGACTCGGCCGTGATCATGTCGAACGCCGGCATCGGCTCTGGGAAATGCATCCCGTTGTAGAACCAGAACCGCTTGTCTTCCTGCTCACGCCGCTCCGGATCGAAGAGCAAGTAGTAGGGATACATCTCCTCCCACCCCTCGGCGCCCGCGGGCGTGGGCACGTCGAATGGGCTGGCGAAGCCGGCCACGGGGTGCACCTCGGTCATTCGGAGCTCCTTCCCACACGGACGAGTGCGGTTTTCATCTCGGAACGGGGGAGTGTTTCGGGTGGGACGAGCGTGACCCGCGCGCTCACGCTCAGCCGCCCGCGAATCGCTGACTCGACCGCCTTCTTGAGCGCATCGAGGTCGCCCGCCGACTCGGTGTGCTCGACCTCGACCTGGAGCGGCGGTGCGACCTTCGGCCCGGCTTCCGGGAGCACGACCTGCATCGCCCCCGTCGTCTGCGGGTGCAGCTCCGCCACGATGTCGCGGATCGCGGTCGGGAAGACGTTGACTCCGAGGACGATCAGCATGTCGTCGGTTCGGCCGATGCACCGGATGCGCGGACCGGGACGGCCACACGCGCAGTCCATTCCAAGCACGCGTACGCGATCGCGTGTGCGGAAGCGCAGCAGGCCGCAACACTCGCGCTCGAGCGCCGTATAGACGAGCTCGGCCTCGGCGCCGGTCTCCCACGGCACTGACGCGCCGGAGTCCGGATCGATGAGCTCGGGGTAAATCCATTCGCCGCCCGTCAGGTGCATGCCCTGCTGGCGCTCGCACTCGCCCCAGATGATGGGCGCAGTCTCGGAACCGCCGAGACCTTCGGTGACGGGGGCGCCCCACTCGGTTTCGATCCGCTTTCGCACAGCGGGCTCTCCACCGCCGGGCTCGCCACCAACCGTCAGCTTGCGCACGTTCAGCGAGCGCGGGTCGATGTCATGCTTGCGCGCGTACTCGGCGAGGTAGACCGCGTACGACGGCGTTGAATGCAGGACTGTCTGTCCGAGACTCTGCATCGCAGCGATCACCTTCTCCGAGGCGCCCGTGCCGATCGGAACGAAGGTCGCACCAAGGTATTCGAGTGCGTCGCGGGCGGGCAAGCCACCGACAAAGAGCGTCAAGCCCGCAGCGTGCACGATGACGTCATCACTGCGGATGCCTTGCGCGCGGAAGGATTCGGCTGTCAGCTTCGTCCAAACTTCGGAGTCGCGTCTCGTCACGCCGACCCAGCTCGGTTGCCCCGTAGTACCTGTCGAGGCGTGCAAGCGCACGACGTCCTTCATCTCGACGCAGGCGTGAAGCCCCAGAGGTGGCGCCGCAGCCTGAGACTCGCGAAGCTCCTGCTTCGTGGTGAACGGGAGAGTCGCGAAGCCGGCAAGAGTGGCGACGTCGGTCCGACCGCCGAGCTTCTGCTGATAGAAGACCGAGTGCTCCCCGAGATACGCGACCTGGCGGCGAAGCTTCGTTAGCTGTCGTTCGCGTAGCTCGTCGAAGGTCATGCCGCCTCCGCGATTTGGATGTCGAATGGGACGTGCGTCGCGGCGGAGAACGCCTCGGCTTCGCGGAAACGCCGTCCAACGATTTGGATGCCGTTCGGCAGTGCGACTGACGGCAGGCTCAGCAGATTCACCCACACGACGTCGCGCATGTGGTCGAAGAGAGCGCCCGTCGCGTCGACGTCGAGGTGGTCATCGAAGTCGAGGAACGGCGCCTTCATGCCCGCGACCGGCGCGACGATCAACGGGTGCTCCTCCATGAACGCGGCCGTCGCCTGCGCGACGGCGCGGCGCTCCGCATAGGACCGAGCGTACGCGGCGAGGCTTCCTCCAAGGTCAAAGAGGCCGAACATCGTCTCGATGTGCTGACGGCTGCTCTCGCTCACCGCATCGCCCCACGCCGGCAGCGCCGAGTGCAGGAGCTCGTTGCCGACGAGCTCGGCCCAGAGTTCCGGGGCGCGCTGGGCGTGCGGGATACCTCCGGGGACGATGTCGTAGCCGGCGTCCTCGAGGGCGGCACAGACGCGGTCGAGCTCGCGCTCGATCTCCGGTTCGATCACGGCCCCCGTCTCGCCGGACATCCGAAGAACGGTGCGCGGCTCGTCGTTTCGGAAGCCGACCGGCAGGCTGACCGGATCCCGCGGATCCGGTCCTGCGAGCACGTGAAGTGCCGTCCAGAGATCATCGAGCGACCGGGCGAGCGGGCCGGGTGAGTTCATCAGGTCGAGCGTCATTCCGCCGGCCGATGCGTCGAGCGATTGCACGTGTGGGACGCGCCCGGCGGAGGGCCGCACGCCGAAGACACCGCAGAACGCGGCGGGGACACGGATCGAGCCGCCGTAGTCCGCGCCGAGACCGAGCATCGACATGCCTGCGGCGACAGCGGCGGCGTCGCCTCCCGACGATCCGCCTGCCGTCCGCGCCAGGTCACGCGGGTTGCGAGTCGGAGGGTAGAGCGCGTTAATCGTGTTCCAGCGGATCTGGAAGTCGGGCTGGTTGCACTTCCCGACCACGAAGGCGCCCGCGTCGAGGAGGCGCTGCACCGCAACAGCGTTCTGCGGCGAGCGGCGGTCGGCAAAGGGCACGACGCCCTCTGTGTGGCGCATCCCTTCGACGTCGAAGTGGTCCTTGATCGACACGGGGACGCCGTCAAGGGGTAGGACTGCCCGCTCCGCGTGCGCGCGGTCTGCCGCGTCGGCTTCGGCTAAGGCCTGCTCTCGGTCGCGCTGCTCCACGAACGCGCCGACCTTCCCGTCGATCGCGTCGATGCGGTCGAGATGCGCCTCGAGCACCTCGCGCCTGCTGACAACGCGCGCCCGCACCTGCGCCACGAGCTCGGTTGCCGAAGAACCGTGCATCAGTTCATCCTCAGCACTGGTTTGATGACGCGACCACTCTCGGCGTCCGCCGCTGCTTCTTGAATGCGGTCGAAGTCGTAGTGCTGAATCAGGCGTTCGACCGGGAACCGCCCTTGTTCCCAGAGGTGCACGAGACGCGGTAGGAATACGTCAGGGACGCTGTCGCCCTCGACGATCCCGCGGACGGTTCGACCTCCGACAAGGATCGAGTTCATGTCGAGCGACACTTCCGTCCCGAAAGCCGGCGCACCGATCAACCCGCACACCCCGGTCGGGCCTGTGGAATCGACCGCCTGCCGGAAGACCTGTGGTGAAGCCGTCGTCTCGAGGCTGAAGTCGACGCCGGTACGCGTGATGCGACGGATCTCGGCGACGGCCTCCCGGTCGCGAGCATCGACCGTGTGGGTCGCGCCGAGCTCGCGTGCGAGCGTCAGCCGTTCGGGATTGACGTCGACGCCGATGATCGTGGTGCAGCCCGCGATCGCGCCGGCGAGCACAGCCGAGAGACCGACCGCGCCCGTGCCGAAGATGGCGAGCGTGCTTCCGGCCGGAGCACGCAGGGTGTTCAGCACCGCACCCGCGCCCGTTTGGATACCGCAACCGAACGGCGCCACGATGTCGAACGGGATCTCGCTGTTCAGCTTCACGACGTTGCGCTGGTTCGCGACCGCGTGCGATGCGAAGCTCGACTGTCCGAAGAAGTGTGCGTGGATGGGTTCGCCGTCGCGGGAGAGCGCCGACGAACCGTCCGAGGGCCGCGTCGACGCGAAGTTGTGCTCGAAGAAGGAGTGGCAGTACGATGGACGGCCCGTCTGGCAGGT
Source organism: Gaiellales bacterium (assembly GCA_038239825.1). Lineage (GTDB taxonomy): Bacteria > Actinomycetota > Thermoleophilia > Gaiellales > Gaiellaceae > PALSA-600. The sequence continues at coordinate 32,312 of JBBSEJ010000013.1, read as the reverse complement.
AGGGCACGACCCGCACGAGTGGAAGCTCATCCCCACACGGTCGCCGGGCGCCACCCGCGTCACCGCCGAACCGACCTTCTGGACAATGCCCGCGCCTTCGTGGCCGAGCACCGCCGGTAGCGGCACCGGGTACCACTGGTCGCGGCAGATCAAGTCGGTGTGACAGATGCCGGCCGCGGCGACCTTCACGAGCACCTCGTCCGGGCGCAGCTCGCCAAGCTCCACCTCCTGGAGGCCGAACGGCGCCCCCTTCGACTCCGTCACCGCGGCGGTGATACGCATCTAGTGCTCCGTTCCCCGCCGGAGGCGGTAGCCCACGGGGAGCAGCCGGATCTCGTTGCGGTCGGCGATGGTGCCCCAGATGCCGCGCGGCATGAAGAGCGCGAAGAAGATCGCAGCGCCGCCAAGCCCGACGAGGTACCAGACTCCCTGGTCGCCGAAGTTGTCCTGAATGAGGAAGAACACCACGGCCCCGATGATCGGCCCCTCGAAGGTACCGAGGCCACCGACGAGCACCATGAAGATCATGTACGCCGTCCACTGCACGCTGAAATACGAGTTCGGCTGGAACGTGATCGACGTCGCCAGCCACAGCGCCCCCGCCGCGCCGCACCCGACCGCCGCGAAGACGTAGACGATCCATTTCGTACCGAGCACACGCACACCGACGGATGCGGCCGCCTCCTCGTCGTCGCGAATCGCCTGGAGGGACGCCCCGGTCCGGCTGCGCAGAAGCACGAACGTCGCGATCAGGATGGCAACAGTGAAGCCGAATGTCGCCCAGTAGTTGTATTCACGGCGATCCCCCGCAGAGAAGCCGTTGAGTGCGGTGAGCGAGGTGCCGGTGACGCCGCCGACCGAGTGATCCAGATTCACCAGCAGGTGGAACGCCTCGGCGACCACCCATGTGCCGATCGCGAAGACCCCTGCGCGCAGGCGCAACACGAAGAACGACGTCGAGATAGCCACGACCCCCGCAAGCAGCGCGGCCAGCACAAGCGAGAGGTACACCCCGACGCCGTGATTGGACAGCTGGATGGTGAAGTACGCACCGAGCCCGAAGAAGGCCTGCTGGCCCACCGAAACGAGACCCGCGTAGCCGGCGAGTGCGTTCCACATCAGGGCGAGGATCAGGTAGACGAAAAGCGTCGTCAGCTTGTCGACCCCGTTCGCTCCAAGCACGAACGGCGCGAACCCGAACGCGACGAGGACGAGCCCGACTGCCGCGGTCGCGGCGACGGAGACGCGATCCCAACGTTCGACTTGGAAGCCCTTCACGACGCACGACCCAGGAACACATCGAGTCCGCCGCGTTCCTCGATCGCGGTCAGCATGAGCCGTCCCGCGAGGATCGCGAGGAAGACGATGTGGCCCGCGAGGATCTGCCACTCGGGGTTGAGCTGCGCTCCGACGTTCTGAGCGACGCCGAGGATGATCCCGCCGGCGAGCGTTCCCCAGAGCGAGCCGATTCCCCCGATTACGACAGCCTCGAACGCGAAGATGAGCTGTAACGGCCCGCTGTACGGATCGTATGACGATCGCATTGCGAGGAACACACCGGCGAGTCCCGCGATGGCAACGGCGATGCCCGATGCGATTCCGTACACGCTGCGCGAGTTGACGCCAACGAGCTCCGCGGTGTCGGCATCCTCGGCCGTCGCGCGCAGCGCGCGCCCGATCGGCGTCCTCCGCAGGAGGATATGCAGCACCCCGAGCACGCCAACCGCAACGACGAAGATCAGCGCCGAGAGATGCCCGATGTAGATCTGGCTGTTGATCTTCCAGCTGTCGAACGCCAGATTGCCGATCTGAGGGCCGAGCGAGCGGGTATCGGCGCCGTACTTGGCGAACAGCAAGTTTTCGATCACGATCGCGAGTCCGAACGTGGTCAGGAGCGGCACAAGGACCCCGGAGCGCAGACTTCGCTCGAACATCGTGCGCTGCAGCAGCCAGCCGACCAAGGCCATCCCAGGAAGCACGATCACGAGTGCGAGGAAGGGATTCCAGCCGAGATCGTTCGCGACGAGGAATGTGAAGAACGCACCGAGGATCGCGAGGTCACCATGCGCGAGGTTGATGATCCGCATCACGCCGAACATGAGCGACAGGCCGCTTGCGAGGAGCGCGTAATACCCACCGAGCAGGATCCCCGTTACGACTTGGTTCGCCCAGATCACGCCGGCGCTCCTTGCTCGCGACCGAGTCCGAAGTACGCCGCGACCACCTGCTCGCGTGTGAGCTCCTTCGCAGTCCCCTGGAGGACGATCCGGCCTTCGAGCATGCAGATCACGCGGTCCGCGACTGAGAGCGCCCTTCCAAGATCTTGTTCGACAAGTACGACGGTCGCTCCGCCTGCGAGGACTCCGTCGAGCGACCGATAGACCGCGTCGACAGCGACCGGCGCCAACCCGAGCGAGACTTCGTCGAGCAACACGACGCGCGGGTTGGTCATGAGCGCGCGCCCGATCGCTGTCGCCTGCTGCTCGCCGCCGGAGAGGTTCCCGGCACGGCGCTTCCGCCGCGATGCGATCAGCGGGAACGCTTCATAGACGGACTCGAGGTTCCAAGGCCCCCGTCGCCCGCATTGGCCGGCTAACTGGAGGTTCTCTTCGACGGTGAGCCCGGTGAAAAGCCGCCGTCCTTCGGGCACCAAGGCAATCCCCATTCGCACGCGCCGGTGCGCGGAATCGTCCACGATGTCGCGCCCTTGGAAGCGGATACGCCCGGAGGCGATGCGGTGCGCGCCCGCGATCGTCCGTAGCAGGGTCGTCTTCCCTGCCCCGTTGGCGCCTACGAGAGCGAGAGTCTCGCCCTCGTCGAGCTCGAAGGTGACGTCGCGCACGGCCTCGAGCAGGCCGTGCCGGGCGACGAGCCCTTCAACGGAGAGGAGGGTCATCTCACTGAACTACCCAGGTATGCGTCGATGACGACCGCATCCGCCATCACATCAGCCGGTGGGCCATCGGCGATCACGCGACCTTCATTCATGCAGACGAGCCGCTCGACCACCTGCACCAGGACGTGGACAATGTGCTCGATCCAAACGATCGCCGTGCCGCGCGCGTGCAGGTTGCGAATCGCCTCGACCACGCTGACGCACTCGGCGTCCGTCAGGCCTGCGGCGATTTCGTCGAGCAGGATCACCTTCGGATCGGTGACGAGTGCGCGTGCGAGCTCGAGCCGCTTGCGGTCGAGCAGGCCCAGTGCCTCCGCCCGCCGGTTCGCGAGGGGGAGCATGGCACAGAGCTCGAGCGATTCGACGCAGCGCTCATGGGCGACCACGCCGCGGTAACGGCCGCCCGCAGTCGCAGCAACGAACACGTTCTCGAACACTGTCATGTCGCCGAAGGGACGAGGCACCTGATGGGCTCGCGCAATGCCTCGACGGCAGCGGGCGGCCGCTCCCAGGCGTGTGACATCGACGTCGCCGAACCGAACGTGCCCGCGAGTGGGAGGCAAAGCACCTGCGAGGACATTCAACAACGTCGTCTTCCCTGCCCCATTCGGCCCGACGATGCCGACCGTCTCCCCGGCGTGGACGCCGAAATCAACATCGTCCAGGACTACGAGCGCGCCAAACCGCTTGCGGAGCCCGGCCGCGGCGAGAACAGGTGTGCCGTCGACCGGGCTCGACAAACGATGACTAGGAGTTGTAGGGCTTGAGCTTCGCCTGGATCGGGACGTGCGGGTCGTCAGCGTGATCGCAGATCAGCAAGTCGACCTTGAACTTGCCCGATGTCGTCTTCTCCCACTGGCTACCGATGAGCGGGGTGTTGACCACGTTCGGCACCGGCCCCTTCGACCAGTCGAGGTGGCCGAGCGGCGTGTCGACCTTCAGCTTGCGCATGGCATTCGACACGCCGGCCTTGCTCTTCGGATTCCCAGCCTTCTTCATCGCAGCGATCGCGACATCGAAGAGAGCTGAATCCGAGCCGAGGTTCTGGTTCCACTGCTTGCCCGTCGACTTGGTGTAGTCCGCCGCGAGCTGCTTCGACGTTTGGCCCGTGAGATGCCACTTGTACGGGAAGGTGGGATGCCAGTACACGGCTGAGCCAAGGTTGTATCCGAGTGAGCCGAGCGCGACGATCTCAGATGGGAAAAGACCGGCCTTTGCGATCTGCGCGATCTTGATCTGATGCGTCAATCCCTGCTGCGCCGCCTGCCGCCAGAACGTTGCGAAGTCTGGTGGGATCGGGAAGGTGTTGAAGATCTCGACCCCTTCCGACTTGAACTTCGCGATCTGCGAGGAGAAGTCGGTGGATCCATCCTGATAGGCGCCAGGGTCGACGATCGTGTAGCCCGCCTTCGTGAGAGCCGGGCCAAGAGCCGTGCGGATGGCGTTGCCGTCCGCGTCATTCGGCCACATGACGCCGATCTTCTTGTTCGTGCTGACTTGTTTCCACAGCGAGATATAGGCGTTCGCGAAGTCCTGGACGCCGAACGAGAAGTGGAACGTCGACTTGAACCCCTTCTTCGGATTGCCCTTGCGACCGAAGAACCAGGCTTCCCACGGCTCGACCGTCGAGATGCACGGAACACCTGCCGCCTCGGACGCATCGGCGACCGGGTTGTTCGTCTCCGGCGTCGAGGTGGAGAGGATCAGGTCGACCTTGTTCTTGTTGATCAGCTCTCGTGCGATTTGCCCCGCGCGCACCGGATCGGATGTCGTGTCCTTGTCGATGATCTGAACGGCGTACTTCTTGCCGCCGACGGTCACCCCCGGGCCGAATGTCTTCCGAGCGCGTGCGAGCAAATAGCCGTCCGGCTCTCCAAAGCCGGCAAGGGGGCCTGTCCGTGGGCTGATGAATCCGATCTTGATCGTGCTCGCCGCATCCGCAGTCTCGTTGACTCGGACGCCGGCCAGCGCCCTGCCGGCGATGCCGCCGGAGAGAGCGACGCCCGCGGCGCCGACTCCGGCGCGCTTGACGAGGTCGCGCCGCGAGATCTGGGTGGGAACGCCGTCGTGGGCTTCGTCGCTCATCGATCGTCCTCCTCACGTGGGGAACCAGCAGCGTCGCTGGCCTGGCGGGGAGTCTGGACTACCGCGTACCACAGGTCAAGACACTGTCCCATCTATCGGGACTTCAGCTGCACCGTCGTTTAGGCTGAGCTCCGTCCTGTCCACGTCCAGAGGGCTATTCCCCAGGAGGCTTCGATGGCTGCTACCACGCTCACGTTGCGCGACGCGTACTTCGGTCGCCTTTCACTCGTCCGAAGCGCAGCTCTCATCGCTGCAGGCGCCGGGCTCATCAGCCTCTGCGCACAGATCTCTTTCCCTCTGCCCTTCACACCCGTACCGGTGACCGGACAGACCTTCGCTGTACTGCTCGTGGGTAGCGCTCTAGGGCCGCTGGAAGGAATGGCGAGCGCAACGCTTTACGTGGCCGTCGGAGCCCTCGGCGCTCCGGTCTTCGCGGACCACTCTCACGGGTGGCACGTCGTGACGTCCGCAAGCGGCGGGTACCTCGTTGGCTTCATCGCGGCCGCAGCGGTGACCGGAACCTTGGCCGAACACGGATGGGATCGGCGCTTCTCATCGAATATCGGCGCCCTTCTGACGGGCAACGTCGTCATCTACGTGTTCGGCGTCGTGTGGCTCGCCCATGCGCTTCATGTCGGCGGAACCAAGGCACTCGAGTACGGGCTGTATCCCTTCGTACCCGGAGACCTGCTCAAGATGTACTTGGCTGCTGCGGTACTGCCGATTGCGTGGCGTTACGTCGGGCACCGATCGCGCAACCGGCTTGGTTGAGACCGAATGCCGCCACGTGTCTTCTTTCGTTCGTGCCCGGCCCCAGTTCATCTCGCCATACAGCCTCCGTCCAGCACGAGCATCAGCCCGGTCGTGAAGCTAGACGCGTCGCTCGCGAGATGCAGTCCGCTTTCTCAACGGATCGGCCAGATGATGCGGGTGGTCGGGCGCGGATCGGCCGGCCCCGACTCATAGATCTCGACCGGATCACCTGCTTCTGTCTCGCCGGCGGCTTTCAGCGCGTCGAAGAACCGCCGGTAGACCTGCGGCAGCTCGTCGTACGGGCCGACGTGCAGATGGACGGCGGCCCGCCCGCCCGGCTTGATCACGATTTCGATCGGGTCCGGCGGGTCGACGGTGGCCTCGAGCTGCACACCCGGCGCGATGTTCAGCTTCCCGTCGCCTGCTCTCGACGAGATGCACATGGCGTGTCCGTGCGGTCCCTGCGCGTGCGCCCAATCGTGCACCTGGCCCATCAGCCCAGGCATCACCTGCGGCAGTTCCTCGAAGGCGACCGTCCGCTTGATCACGGCATAGGTCGTCTCCGGAATCTCCATCACCTCGTAGTCCACTGACGCCTCCTCGAATCGGACGGACCCGGCGAGCCCATGTTCTCTTCGACTCTCGCTGACCCGCGAACTCATCGGCGCCGGTATGTGATCACGAGCGATGACTTTCTGCCACTGCGACCGTCGAAGAGACGAACGCAAACGATCAGGAGGCTCCAAGATGCCCGAATTGGCGTCCAAGCTCAATCTCTCGCAGGTCGGCCGTGTCTGCGTCACCGTCAGCGACACGGACCGCGCGATCGCCTTCTACGTCGACATCCTCGGCTTCGAGAAGGTCGTCGACATCCCCATGGGCCCGGAGATGCGCTGGGTCGAGGTGGCGCTCCCCGGAACAGTGACCACGATCGCACTCGCCCCACCGCCGCAGGGTGAGGCGGCCGGAGGCAGCCAAACCGGGATCTGCCTCGACACGACCGATGTCGACGCCGACCACGCGGCGCTCAAGGCCGCCAAGATCGACGTCGACGACGACGTCACACGCTGGGGCGACCCGGTACCACCCATGTTCTGGCTCCGCGACCCCGACGGAAACTCGTTGATCATCGTGCAACCGACGAGCTGAACCGTCGTCGCAGAAGTCGCGCAGCCGGGAGCCCGCGCGCCACGCTTCGCGCCGCCAACCGACGGAGGCGCGCCGCGTCGAGTGTGCCGCGGGGGCGCCGAGGCCGCAGGCTTGCAGGAGCGCTCGGAAGGCGGAACGGCGTCTGCTCGAAGCGCTCGAATCTCTTCGGCCGATCGACGACGACGAAACGCCCGCACCCGGGGAATCGGAGCCGGTGAAGGTTTGCCGTCGCGAGTCTCAGCTCGAGCGAGGTGGAGGTTGAGCGCCCGGCGCCCGCCGGTGCGCCTAGCCGATCGCGACCGAGCTCTGCAGGTCGAAGAAATGCAGTCTCCGCGTGTCGACCGGCAGCTCCACGACGTCCCCGATCGCCAGGCGGGTTTCCGGCTGGTACCGGGCGACGACGGTCACCGATCCCTTGTCGGCGACCGCTTCGAGATCCTGCAGCGCCGAAGCGTCGACATCCTCTGCCAGCTCTCGCACCTCCGCCGTCGCGACGGGCGTCGCCTCGACCTCTGCGTGCACGAGCACTTCCGCGCCGAGGATCTCTATCGCCGTGACTCGGCCGCGGATGCGCGGCACTGAAGGCCCCGTGTCGCGGATCGCGTCCCCGAGGTGCTCCGGCCGGATGCCGAGTGCGACGGTGCGTCCGGCATAAGGAGCGAGCGGTGAATGATCCGTGCCCTCGGGCAGCGGCAGCGCCTGGCCGCCGAGGCGGCAGACGAGCCCGGCGCCGTTCTGCTCGACCCGAACCTGCATGAGCGTCATCGCGGGGCTGCCGATGAAGCCAGCGACGAACAGGTTGACCGGCCGCGCGTAGAGGTCGCGTGGCGCCGCTACCTGCTGCAGGACGCCCTTCCTCATCACGGCGACGCGCGTCCCCATCGTCATCGCCTCGACCTGGTCGTGCGTGACGTAGATCGTCGTCGCGCCGACCTTGCGCTGAATCCGAGCGATCTCGGCTCGCATCTGCACGCGCAGCTTCGCGTCGAGGTTGGAGAGCGGCTCGTCCATCAGGAAGACACTCGGGTCACGGATGATCGCGCGTCCCATCGCCACCCGTTGACGCTGACCGCCCGAGAGCATGGCGGGCTTGCGGCCGAGCAGCTCGCTGAGATCGAGGATGCGCGCGATCTCCTCCACGCGCCGGCGAATCTCCGCGCGCCCGACGCGCCGGATCTTGAGACCGAAGCCGATGTTGTCGAACACGCTCATGTTCGGGTAGAGCGCGTAGTTCTGGAATACCATCGCGATGTCGCGCTTGCGCGGCTCCAGCTCGTTCACGATCCGCTCGCCGATCCGCAGCGTGCCCTCGCTGATCGCCTCGAGCCCGGCCACCATCCGCAGCGCGGTCGTCTTCCCACAGCCGGAAGGACCGACGAGCACCATGAACTCGCCGTCTGCGATGTGCAGGTCGAGGCCGTCGACAGCGAGCGTGCCGCCCGGGTACACCTTGTCGACGCGTTCGAATGTGACGGAGGCCACGCGTATTCCCTAATGATCTCGCGAGTCGATGACGAGCAGGCGCTCCTCGGTCATCTCGCGAATCGCGTACCGCATGCCCTCACGTCCGATGCCCGATTCCTTGGCGCCGCCGTAGGGCATGTGGTCGACGCGGAACGTGTTGGCGTCGTTGACGATCAGGGCTCCGACCTCGAGCCGCTCGAATGCGCGATCGATGATGCGGATGTCGTTCGTGAAGATGCCCGCCTGCAGCCCGTAGCGAGACGAGTCGGCGAGCCGGATCGCCTCGTCGACGTCGTCGTAGGGCTCGAGCACGACGATGGGCGCGAACGCCTCAGTGGTGCAGGTGCGGAGCTCACGAGGGACCTCGACGAGAAGCGTCGGCTCGACGACCCGGCCGTTGCGACCGCCGCCGCTCAGCTTCGTAGCGCCCGCCTCGACGGCCTCGTCGATCAGGGCGAGCGCCTTCTCCGCCGCACGATCGTCGACGAGGCAGCCGACGATCGTCGCCTCGTCGAGCGGGTCGCCCAGCGTCAGATTCGAGATGCGGTCGAGGAACAGCTCCGTGAACCTCGCCGCGACGGCGCGATGGACGTAGAGGCGCTGCACGGAGATGCAGGCCTGGCCCGCTCGCAGGAAGCCTCCGAAGGCGCAGCGCTCGGCTGCGTACTCGAGGTCGGCGTCGTCGTGGACGATCACCGCCCCGTTGCCGCCGAGCTCGAGCGCGACACGCGGCGTCGCCGCCACGCGGCGCAGATGCCAGCCGACCTCGCCGCTGCCCGTGAACGACAGCATCCTGACCCGCTCGTCGCGAACGAGTGACTCGGCCAGCTCGGTCGACGAGGGGATCACGCTCACCGCCCCGGCCGGTGCTCCCGCCTCGACGAGGATCGAGCCGAGCGACAGGGCAGAGAGTGGCGTCTTCGTCGCGGGCCGCACGATGCACGGGTTGCCGGCGGCGAAGGCGGAGGCGAGCTTGTGCGCGACGAGCAGCAGGGGGGCGTTGTACGGCGTGATCGCGAGCACCGGCCCGACGGGGAAACGCCGAGTCATCGCCCGGCGGCCGCGGCCGTTCGGCCAACCGTCGACCGGCACGATCTCACCGACGACGCGTCGTGCCTCCTCCCCCGCGACCCGCAGGATCTCCGCCGTCCGCCGAACCTCGCCTCTCGTCTCCCAGATCGCGTTTCCGGTCTCCATGGTGATCTGCGTCGCGAGCTCGTCGCTTCGCTCATCGACGAGCGCCGCGGCGCGTCCGAGCACCTCCGCTCGCTCGAACGGCGGCAGGTTCCGTATCGACTCGCAGCCTGCGGCCGCCTGGAGCGCAGCTTCGCAGGCGTCCGCGTCCGCGAGGTGCGCGGCCGCGAAGACCCGGCCGTCATACGGGTAGACCACGTCGACGGTCTCTGCTCCCGCAGTAGGAACACCCGCGAGCAGGAAGGGCCGGGCCTCCGGGGCCTCGCGAGGCAAGGACGGATCGGGTTTCGGGGTGAGCGTCGTCACGCATTCTCCTTTCGCTTCGTCCGGGATCCGTTGCCACGCGAGTCGAACGTATTGCCGAGGATCGTCGCGCGGAGGTCGGGGTCTGCCTGCCACCACCGATCCCACTCGTCGAACCCGATGTTGCTCTGCGCGCGCTGGAGCACGAGGTCGTGGTGAAGGTACTCCTGCACGATCAGCGTGAGCACTGAGCTGCGCGTTCTGACACCCGTCGCCTCGGCAAGGCGCGGGATGCGCGCGATCAGCGCCTCGGACGAATCGACGACGAGCGTGAGCATCCGGCCCCCGATCCGATCGGCGACGATCTCGCCGTAGCTGTGACGGAGCCAGCGGCCCGGCGGCAGCTCGGGCTCCTTGTCGTCGTACAGCATCCCGAAGACGCTCACGCCTCGCTCGACGGCCGCCGCGAGCGACTCTCGCAGGAACTCCGCGTCTTCGCCCCACACCGACAGGTTGGCTGCCTCGATCGCGGAGTCGAGTATCGCCCGTGCGGCCTCACGGACCGAAGCGAGCCCGCCGACCGTCAGGAATGCCTCGTCGGCGGGCCTGGAGGCTGCAACCGGCGGCAGCGCGGTGACGAGAAAGTCGATCGGGTCGTTGTAGCGGGCGCGCAGGCGGGCGACCAGCTCGTCCGGTTGGATCGGCACGAACTTCGTCGTCGACCCCTCGCGGAGCGAGTGCACGGTGCCACGTCCGATGAGCTTCTCGACCGTCGAGTAGACCTTCGACGAGGGCACGCCCGAGCTCCTCGAGAGCTCGTTGCCGTTCTGCGCACCATGCTCGAGCAGGGCGAGGTAGATACGCGCCTCGTAGAACGAGAGCCCGACGGCACGCAGGTTCTGGAGGATCGCCTCGATCTCGCCGGAGCGCTTGGCACTCATTCCCGACCGCCCGCCGATCGTGCCCGCGCCCATTCGACGAGCCCGCCTGCCTGCACCGCGTCGAGGATGAACGGTGGCAACATGGTTGCGGCGACGACTGTGCCGTCGACCTCGATCCGGCCCTCGGCCGGCTCGACCCGGATCGATGAGCCGTCCGTCGCGAGCGCGACCGCCTCGGGGCTCTGGATCGCCAGGAGGCCGAGATTGATGCAGTTGCGATAGAAGATGCGCGCGAAACTCACAGCGACGACGCAGCGGATGCCCCACGCCTGCATCGCGCGTGGCACGTGCTCCCTCGAGGAGCCCGTGCCGAAGTTGGAGGCGACGACGAGGACGGTGTCGCCGCCGAGACGGTCGCGCAGGCCCGGGTCGAGCCCCTCGAAGAGGTACGGCTTCATCTCCGCCGGCTCCTCGATGTTCAGGTACGGCCCCGGATAGAGGACGTCCGTGTCGATGTCGTCGCCGGGGACGATGACCGCGCGACCCTCGACGGTCACGCGAGGGTCTCCGCGAGCACGTCGGCGGGATGTACGAGCTCGCCGGCGACCGCCGCTGCGGCCGCGACGAACGCGTTCGCGAGGTAGATCCCGGAGTCGTGGGCGCCCATCCGTCCGCGGAAGTTGCGGTTCGTGGTCGTGACCGCGGTCTCCCCGTCCGCGAGAATCCCGTTCGAGCCGCCGAAGCACGCGCCGCACGTAGGTGTCGAGACCATCGCACCGGCGTCGACGAACACCTGCAGGAGCCCCTCTGCGAGTGCTTCCGCATAGATCTTCCGTGTGGCCGGGACGATGATCGCGCGTGTGTCGGGATGAACCTGGCGGCCGCGAAGGAGCTTCGCCGCTTGTCGGAGATCGGTCATCGTGCCGTTCGAGCAGTTGCCGATGTACACCTGGTCGACGTGCGTTCCGAGCACCTCGTCGAGTGCGGCGATGTTCCCCGGTGACCACGGCTTCGCAACGAGTGGCGGCAGGCCGTCGAGATCGATCGCGAGCCGGCGTGCGATCACCGCATCGTCGTCACTCCGTTCCGACTGCCACGTCCGCGTCGTGCGACCGTCGAGATAGGCCGCCGTCGTCTCGTCCGCCGGGAAGATCCCGTTCTCCGAGCCTGCCTCGACCGCCATGTTCGCGACGGCGAGCCGTTCGTCGATCGTCAGCGCCTCCGCTCCCTCGCCCACGAACTCGAGCACCATGTTCGTGCCACCGCCGACGCCGATCTCCGCGATCACCGCGAGGATGACGTCCTTGCCGCTGACGTAGGGGCCGAGCCGCCCGGCCAGCTGCACCTGGATCGTCCCGGGAACCGCCTGCCAGAACTCCCCATAGGCGAGGCACGCGGCGATGTCGGTCGAGCCGAGCCCGGTCCCGAATGCACCGAGCGCCCCGTGCGTGCAGGTGTGCGAGTCGCCGCCCGCGATGACCGCACCGGGTGTCACCCAGCCGTCCTCGACGAGGACCGCGTGTTCGATCCCGCCACGGCCCTGACCGTAAAAGACGACTCCCTGGGCGTCCGACCACTCTTTCAGCCGTTTCTGCAGCGCCGCGGAGCGCGCGTCCTTGGCCGGGACGAAGTGATCGGGAACGACTACCACCTTGGCGGGGTCGAACACCCGCTCGACGCCCATCTTCGCCATGGTCTGAAACGCCATCGGCCCAGAGATATCGTTGGTCATCACGACGTCGCAGCGCACCATGACGACGTCGCCCGGGGCCAGCCGGTCGACGTCCGCGTGAGCGAGCAAGATCTTCTCGGTCAGCGTGTAGGCCATCGTCACGCGATCAGGTATCCGTCGTCGACAGGAAGCGTGTGCCCGGTGACGAGCGACGACGCGTCGCTGGCAAGGAACACCGCCGCCCCCACGATCTCGTGCGGCTCGCCGAGGCGTCCCTCGCGCAGCATCCGCGCGATGATGAAGTCGCTCGTGACCGACGAGCTCTTGCCGACCGCCGCGGTGAGTGGCGTCCGGAAGAGGGTCGGTGCGATCGCATTCACGCGCACGCGCCGGTCGACCCACTCCAGTGCGAGCGCGCGCGTCAACTGCACGACGCCGCCCTTCGAGGCGAGATACGCCGAGGCGTGCGGATACGCATTGAAGCCTCCGATCGACGCGATGTTGATCACGCTGCCCGAGCCCGACGCGAGCATCTTGCGACCGAACGCCTGGCACGGGAGATACGTGCCTTTCAGATTGAGCGCGATGATCGCGTCGAACCGGTCTTCGGGGAACTCCTCTGCCGGGCTGCGGAAGGCGGTACCGGCGCTGTTCACGAGCACGTCGACGCGTCCGAGCTCGTCGACGACTCGGTCGGCGAGCTCGTTCACCGACGAGCTCTTCGTCACGTCGGCCGCCATCGCGAAGGCACGCCCGCCCGCCGCGCCGATCGCGGCGACCGTCTGCGCCGCTGCACCGTCGTTCACGTCCGTTACGACGACGGTCGCCCCCGACTGGGCGAACCCGGCGGCGATCGCCTGGCCGAGGCCGCTCGCGCCGCCCGTGATCACGGCGACGCGTCCGTCCAGCCTGAAGATCCCGTCGACGAACCCGGCGGGGATGATCTCGCCGCTCATGCGCGTATCCGACGGCTCACGACGCCTCCTCCAGATCCAACCCGTAGTCCGTCGTCGCGAGCGGGACCGCGCCTCCCGCTTGCACGACGGCGTCGTCCTCGTGGCGAAAGCCACCCCGAAGCTCGGCGCCATAGATCCCCGGCTCCGCCACGATCACCATGTTCTCGGCGAGCACATGATCGCCGCCGGGAACGAGCTGCGGTCGGGTCTCGTGCCAGCGAAAGCCGACTCCGTGCCCCGTGTGATGCGGGAACTGCTCGAGCCCTGCGTCGGCGACGGCCCGGCGTGAAGCGGCGTCGACATCGTTCCCGGTCGCGCCAGGGCGAGCCGCCGCGAAGGCGGCCGCAGTGGCGGCGCGCGCCGCCCGGTAGGCCTCGCGCTGCTCCGGCCTTGCCGTGCCCGCGACGACTGTCCGCGTATGGTCGGCCCAGTAGCCGTCCGCCACCGTTCCGAGCTCGAGCATGACGACGTCATCGGCCTCCACGGTGCGTGTCCTCGAGCGGAAGTATTGCCATCCGTCTGCGAGGTCGGGCCCGGAGTAGATCGTGGCGTAGCCACGGACGACGCGGGCCCCGTCGTGGCCGTGACCTTCGGCGCAGATCGCCGACTCGACCATCGCCATGATCTCCACCTCGGTCCGGCCGGGCCGCGCATGCTCCTTGAAGGCGTTCATCCCGATGGCGGCGATCTCGTTGACCGTCCGCAGCCTGGCGAGGTCATGGTCGGTCTTCACGGCCCGCATCGACTCGAGCGTCTCCGTCACGTCCACGAGCGTGTCGGTTGCGAACGTGTCGCGGAGCAGGGCCTGGGTCGGCAGGCCCACGGCGTTCGGCTCGCCGGCGAGCGACGCGGGCGCGAGCGACTCGAAGCTGCCCTCGAACCCGATCCGGCCCCCGCGGGCACCCGACCGGCCCGCAAGGTCGCGGAGCAGGGCGTCGATCACGACTCCCGGAGCGGGGCCGTCGTTTCTGATCGCCGGGAACGTGCGGACCTCGCCGCCCCAGATCGAGGCGGCCTCCTCTTCCTCGTAGACGGGAACGAGGAGCGTCGCCGCTCCCTCGCGTGGGACGACCGCCAAGCCGAGGCCGGGGATCTGCACGTACCAGCCCGTCACGAGCACGACGTTCTCGGCCAACCGCAGGACGCAAGCGTCGACGTCGTCGGCCGCCATCGCCGCCTGAAGCTGCGTCACCCGTTCAAGGTCCGCCATCGGCAACCTTCCTTTCGAGTTGTGACCTCATCGCACTGCTCCGGATGTGATCCCTCGCACGATGTAGCGCTGCACGAAGATCGAGAAGATCAGGATCGGGATCACCGTCAGCACCCCCACCGTCGCAGCGATGTTCCAGTCGATCGGGCTCTCCGTGGTCAGCAGACCCGCCGCCGCGATCGGGATCGTCTGCTTGTCCTGCGCCGAGATGATGTAGAGCCCGACCAGGAACTCGTTCCAGATGAAGATCACGCCGAAAGTGGCCGCCACGATGATGCCGGGACGGACGAGCGGCAACAGAACTCGCAGAAGCACCGTCGCTCGGGTGCAGCCGTCGACCAGCGCCGCGTCGTCGATCTCACGGGGGATCTCGTCGAAGAACCCGATCATGATCCACACGACGAGCGGCAGCGAGAACGCGACGTACGGCAGGATCAGGCCCCAATCGGTGTTCGCCAGCGAGAGTTGCCGGATCATCAGATAGATCGGGATCGCGACGGCCACCGGCGGCATGAAGCGAAAGCTGAGGATCGTCGAGGCCCACGTGTCGCTGCCGCGGAACCGGAGGCGCGAGAATGCGTAGCCGGCCGGAACGCCCAGCAGAAGCGCGATCACGGTCGCCGCGCCGGTGACGACGACTGAGTTCCGGATGAAGGTCAGGAAGCCCTTGTCGTGGATCACGGTGCGGTAGTTCTCCCGGATTGTCGCCCAGTGGAGATGGAGCGACGGCGGCACGTCGAGAACCTCGAGACGAGTCTTGAACGAGAGAATGAGCAGGAACGCGAACGGCGCGATTCCGACGAGACCGATCACGATCAGGACGAGGTACGAGAGGCAACGGCGCAGAAGGCGCAGCGACATCAGTAGGCCACCCGGCGCACTCGCACGAAGCGCAGCAACAGGGTCAGTCCGATCGCCGCGACGATCACCATCACGTAGGAGATGGCCGAGGCGTAACCGTAGTGCTGGAACTCGAATCCGTTCTGGAACGCCTGGTACGACAATGTGTTCGTCGCCTGCACGGGTCCGCCGTTCGTCAGGCCGTAGACGAGGTCGAACGTTCGAAACGCGTCGATCGAGCGGAAGATCGCCGCAAATGCGATCGCCGGCAACAGAAGCGGCATCGTGATGTACCGCGTCCGCTGGAACCAGCCTGCCCCGTCCACCTCACCCGCCTCGAAGACCTCCGTCGGAAGCGCCTGCAGGCGTGCGAAGACGATGATGAAGACGAACGGCGTCCACTGCCAGGTGTCGACCATGATCAGGGTTCGCAGCGCCGTCCCCGGGTCGGACAGCCAGGGAACGTTCGAGTGCCCCGCCTTCGCGAGGAGCCAGTTCGCCATCCCCCAGTCGGGGTTCAGGAGCGCGCGCCACATCAGGCCGACGACCACCGGCGTCAGAAGCATCGGCAGGATCAGGATGCCGCGAACGATCGTCGCCCCGCGAAGCCGCTGGTTGAAGAAGAATGCGAGCGCCACTCCGCCCACGACCTGCAGCGCGACGCTTCCGAAGGTGAAGGCCGCGGTGTGCTCGACGGTATGCCAGAACTGCTGGTCGCCGAAGAGGTGCCGGTAGTTGCCGAGCCCGATCCAGCGCCACGTATCGCGGCGCGAGTCGTAGTCCTCGAACGACCGGACGAGGCTCGAGACGAGCGGATAGACGGAGAAGACGATCAGGTAGCAGACGCATGGGCCGAGCAAGAGTAGGGCCTCTCCGCGCCGCTGGGTGGGAGCGGCGCGGAGAGACCCGCTGCGTCGTTCGCTCACGGGGTCGGCGGTGCCGGCCACGTGCGTTACCCCTTCACCGGTCTAGTGCAGGTGGCCGCCGCGCTTGAGCACGCCGACCCACCGATCGTTCGCCTTCTTGCAAGCGTCGGCAGCCGACGACGATCCACTCAGGGCAGCACTGAACTCCTCCGCCGCCGCGGTGATCAGCTCGAAGGTCTCGGGGATGTTCGCGATCTCGAGCGTCCTCGCCTTGTC
Organism: Gaiellales bacterium; assembly: GCA_038239825.1. Classification (GTDB taxonomy): domain Bacteria; phylum Actinomycetota; class Thermoleophilia; order Gaiellales; family Gaiellaceae; genus PALSA-600. The sequence continues at coordinate 15,827 of JBBSEJ010000013.1, read as the reverse complement.
GAACACCCGTCCCGCGACCGGGAGGTACGGCAGCTTCGCGTCCAGCTGCTTGTTGAAGAACGTCGAGGTCCGCGTGGGATCGGTCTGGTATTTCCCGGTCTGATAGCGCTCCCACTCCTTCGAAGTCAGATACGCGATCACCTGCCACGCGGCGTCCTTCTTCGCGCTGTTGCGGGGAATGCCCATACCCCAGCCGCCGCGGACCGCGAGGCCCTTGCCGGGTGGCACCGCGACGCCCGTCTTCGCGGCGACACGGGAGTTCGCCTTGTCGTACACCGGGCCGCCGATCGTCGACCACATCAGCATCATCGCCGTCTTGCCCGCGGTGAACGCGTCGGTCGAGGCGGTGAAGTCGTACTGCAGGACGCCGGAAGGTGCGAACTTGGTGCAGTCGACCATGTGCTGAAGCGCCGCGACGCCTTGCGGGCTCGTCAGGTGCGGGGTGTAGTTCTTCGCCTGGGGCGTCCCCGACATCAGCGTGCCGCCGGAGTTGATGAACCTCGTGTACCAGTCGACGAGGAACATCGACACGTCGCCCGACTTCGCGATCATGCTGTTGCCCGCCACACCGCCGGCATTCAGCTTCTCCGCGGCGGCGAGGTACCCGGCATACGTCGTCGGCGGCGTGAGTCCCGCCTGTTGGAGCAGATCCTTGCGGTAGTACATCACCACGGAGCCACCGTGCAGTCCCGGCACGAGATAGAGCGTCTTCCCGCCGAACCTGCCGTGCTTCGGGTCGAAGTAACCGACGTAGTTCAGCTCGTTCTTCGGGAAGTCCGCGAAGTCGTAGCCGTTCGGCGCCTTCGTCCGGACGTAGTTGTTCAGCGGCGTGAAGTACCCGCCGCCGACCATCTGGGCGACCGAGAAGCCGAGCACCATGATCGCGTCGTACGACGCCGACTTCGCCTTCAGGCTCTGGTTCGCCTTCTCGAGCAAGGGGCCGACGGGCAACGCGGTCATGTGGACCGTGATCCCGAAGCGCTGCTTGATCGTGCCGAGCTTGTCCTGAACTCCCTTGTCGTCGCCCTCGGCGGCGACGAGGAGGTTGATCGACTGTCCGGCGTACTGGCGCTCGGCCCCGGCGATCGCGGCGTCCGCACGGTCGCCGATCGCCGCGAGCACGCCGCTGATCGCCGTCGCCGAGAGCCCCAGGACAGTCGCCCGCTTGACGAACGTCTGACGATCGAATTCGCCTGAGACCACCTGCTCGATGGCCGTCATCACATCGGCATCGCCCTGCTCCACGCTGTGCTTCACGACCCAGCCTCCTGTCGGGAGAGTTGTCGCCCGCGTATCGGCGCGCGACGAGGTTACTACGGTGGGAGTAGGGAAGTCAACGGAGCGCCTCAGAAGCTCTTGACGGCCAGGAAGCCACCGTCCGCGGTGATGCACGTGCCGGTGATGTACGAGGCCGCGTCGGAGGCGAGAAAGACGACGAGCGAGGCAACCTCTTCCGGCCGGCCGATCCGCCCGAGCGCGTTCGCCGCTTCGACGCGCGCGAGAAACGCGCCTCGGTCGGTGGGGTTCATGGGCTCCAGGTCGCGGTGCAGCATCGGGGTGTCGATCGTCCCCGGGGCGATCGCATTCACCCTGATGCCATGGGCGCCCAGCTCGACCGAGAGCGTGCGGGCCGCTGCCACGAGCCCGGCTTTCGTGGCGGAGTACGCGACGCAGCCCGGCAGCCCCTGGAAAGCCTGTACCGATGAGAGAAACAGGATGCTGCCCCCGCCGCGGTCGCGCAGGGCCGGGATCGCCGACCTCGCGCAGAGGAGCGCTCCTTTGAGGTTGATGTCGAGGATTGCGTCGAGATCGCTCTCCTCGATCGTCTCGAGCTCCCGATAGAGACTGATCGCCGCGTTCGCCAGCATCACGTCGAGCCCGCCGAAGCGCTCCGCCGCAGCGGCGACGAGAGCATCGACGTCCCTCTGCACACGGACGTCCCCGATCGACGCCGCCGCCCTGCCCCCGCCCCGTTCGACCAATGCGACCGTCTCGGCGGCGCTCGCCTCGTCGACGTCGTTGACGACGATCGCCGCCCCCGAGGCGGCGAGCGCGACGGCCGCGGCTCGCCCGAGGCCGGCGCCACCGCCGGTCACTGCCGCGACCTTGCCGTCGAGCGAGACCCCGCTCAGCGCGACATCACGACATCACGACGGCCGCGGCAGCGAGCAGATCGTCCAGCGAGGGCAGCACCGCGCGCTCGAGGCCGGCAGAGTACGGGATCGGCGTGTCCCGCGCCGTCACTCGCCTCGGCGCTGCCTTCAAGTCTTGGAGCGGGACGTGATCGAGTGTCCGGGCGACCACCTCGCTCGCGAAACCTCCTGCGCGCGGTCCCTCGTTGACGACGATCAGGCGGCCCGTCCGGGCCACCGACTCGGCGATCGTGTCCATGTCGAGCGGCTTCAGGGTGCGCGGGTCGACCACCTCGAGCTCGATCCCCTCCCGGGCGAGCTGCCTCGCAGCCTGCAGGGCGAGCTGAACGGACGCGCCCGCCGCGACGACGGTGATGTCGTCGCCACGTCGCTTCACGTCGGCGACGCCGATGGGGATCAGGTACTCGTCCCGCGGGACCTCGGCCTTGCGGGAGTAGAGGAGCCGCTTCTCGAGGAAGACGACCGGGTTGTCGTCGCGGATGGCGCTCTTCAGCAGGCCCTTCGCGTCGTAGGCATTCGACGGCATGATCACCATCAGGCCCGGGGTGTGCACGAACCAGGCCTCGAGTGTCTGTGAATGCTGGGCCGCCATCCCGATCCCGTTCGAGATCGGCCCCCGAACGACGAGCGGGACCGAGACCTGCCCGCCGGACATGTAGCGCCACTTGGCGGCGTGGTTGACGAGCTGGTCCATCGTGAGCGTCACGAAGTCGAAGATCTGCAGCTCGACCACCGGGCGGCAGCCGATCAACGCCGCGCCGACGCCGGCGCCGGTGATCCCGGCCTCCGAGATGGGCGAGTCGATGACGCGCGCCGGCCCGAAGTCGGCGAGCAACCCTTCGGTGACCTTGAACAGGCCGCCGTGAGCTCCGATGTCCTCGCCGATCACCCAGACCGAAGGATCGCGCTCCATCTCCTCGCGCAGGCCTTCGTTCAACGCCTCGGCCATCGTCAGCTCGGAAACGGCGACGGTGCTCAAGCGAGCCTCCCCTCGCGCAGCCAGTCCGCCGGCGCATAGACGTCGTCCTCGACGTCCGCCGGGTCGGGATAGGGCGAATCGAGCGCGTACGCCGCGGCGTCCTCGACCTCGGCGGCTGCCTGGCGGCCGAGCTCCTCGAGCCGGTCCTCGGTCGCCGCGCCCGAATCGACGAGGTGACGCGCGAAGCGGGCGATCGGATCGCGCTCGCGCCAGAGATCGAGCTCTTCCGGCGCGCGGTTGTCGGTCGGCGTCGCTGCTGAATGCGGGGTGATGCGATAGGTCTTCGCCTCGATGAGCGTCGGCCCGTCGCCGCGCCGCGCCCGATCGACGGCGCGCTGCGCGACGTCCCGCACCGCGAGGACGTCGTTCCCGTCGACTATCTCGCCGGGGAAGCCGTAGCCGGCGGCCCGCACGGCGATGTCCTCGACCGCGATCGCACGCTGAATGGGCATCGAGATCGCCCACTGGTTGTTCTCGCAGACGAACACGACGGGCGCCGACAAGACCGAGGCGAGGTTGGCCGCTTCGTGGAAGATGCCCTGGTTCGAGCCGCCGTCGCCGAAGAACGCCACGACGACCGCGTCCTTGCCCTGCAGGCGGAGGCCGTACGCGGCTCCCGTCGCGATCGCCACCGATCCGGCGACGATCGCGTCGGCCCCGAGCATGCCCTTGCCCATGGCGGTGATGTGCATGCTGCCGCCGCGGCCCTTGCAGTACCCGGTCGCGCGGCCCGTGATCTCCGCCATCATCGGGCGCAGCTCGAGCCCCTTGGCGATGCAATGCCCGTGACCGCGATGCGTGCTCGTGATGTAGTCGTCGTCGCGCAGCGCTCCGCACACACCGACTGCGACCGCCTCCATGCCGATGTAGGGATGCACCGAGCCGCGAATGAACTTCTCGCTGAACAGATCCATCGCCTTCAGCTCGAAGGCCCGGATCCGGGCGAGCTTGAGGTAGGTCTCCTCGAGCGCGTTCACGGCGTCGACGGGCTCGACGACGGTCATGCATCATCCTCGATGATCGCGAGCACCGCGCCGACCTTCAACTCGTCCCCGGCCGGCGCGAGGATCTCCCGCAGTGTCCCGCTCACGGGCGCGCCCAGCTCCTCGGTCACCTTGTCGGCCTCGATCTCGACGAGCGGCTCGGCCTCCCGCAGCGAGTCCCCTTCCCGCTTCAGCCAGCGGCCGACCGTGGCGTACTCCATGTCGGCGGAGAGAGAGGGCAGCCGAAACTCCAAGAATGAACCTCCTGTGGCGTCGGAGCAACGGGGCGGCGCGGAGGCTACTACTCTGGTAGTCGCCTGTCAACGCGACCGCTGCTAGGCTCGCGCGCGTGCCCGACGGTGTCGTCTTCACCGCAGATCTCAGCGACGCATCGCCGGTCCCCATTGCGCTCGCCGCCGTGATCCGTCCGCTGTGGCCCGGGGCTCGTCTCGCCGGGCGTGCCCTGACGGTGTCGACCCCGCCCGGGCAGCATCGAGCAGTCCGGCACGCGTTCGACCTGGCAGGGGCGGGCGAGGTGATCGTGATCGACGGGCAGGGCTCCGTCGAGCGCGCCCTCTGGGGAGGACGGCTGTCGCGTGCGGCCAAAGACCGTGGCGTCGCCGGCGTCGTCATCGACGGGGCGGCCCGAGACCTCGAGGAGATGCACGAGCTCGGGTTTCCGGTCTTCGCGATCACGTGCGTCCCCACGGGGCCGCTGCGAGAGCTCGAAGGATCGGTCGGACGCACCATCGTCTGCGGCGGCCTCGAGGTGGCTCCGGGCGACTACGTCTACGGAGACGCCGATGGAGTGGTGGTCGTTCCCGCGGCGCTGCACGCGACAATCCTCGAGCGGGCACGGGCGATCGCCACGGGGGAGACCGGCTGACCGCAGCCCGGCCGCGGTAGGATCACGGCTCTGAGACCGACGCCGTCATCGACGTGAGAGCTGCGCTTGTCAGCGAGCTCGGCCGGCCACCGGACCTCGACGAGCGCCCGGAGCCCAAGGGCGAGACGATTCATGAGATCTCGGTGGTCTCGCTCAACCCGATCGACGTGAACGTCGGCGCAGGCCGGTACTTCGGTGGCCATCCCGAGCTTCCGTACGTTCCCGGGTGCGAGGGTGTCGGACGAGCCCCCGACGGTACGCGCGTCTATCTCTTCAGCGATTGCCTGGGACTCTCCCGCGACGGCCTCCTCGCCGAGCGCGCGAGCGCGCCGGCCGGCCTCGGCATTCCACTCCCGGGCACGGTCTCCGACGAGGTCGCAGCGTCCTGCGGCATCGCCGGCATGGCCGGCTGGATGCCGGTCGTGTGGCGCGCGCCCGTGCGGCACGACGACTGCGTGCTCGTGCTCGGAGCGACCGGGACGGTCGGGCTCGTCGCGGTGCAGGCGGCGAAGCTCCTCGGAACGAGGAGAGTCGTCGCCGCGGGCCGCAACCCCGAGCGGCTGAAGCGAGCGGCGGAGCTCGGCGCCGACGTGACGGTGAGCCTCGACGAAGACGATCTCGTTGCCGCGTTCAAGGAAGCGGCGGGCGGTAACGGCCCCACCCACATCGTCGATGCCCTGTGGGGGGCGCCGGCGGTCGCCGCGATGCAGGCGGCAGCGCCTGGATGGCGGCTCGTCCAAATCGGCCAGTCCGCCGGAGCGGACGCGCTCGTTGCCTCGGCCGCGATCCGCGGCAAGGTGGGCGAGCTCTACGGCTACACCGACTTCGCAGTGCCCAAGGACGAATTCGTCGAGCAGTACCTGCGCCTCGTCGGCCACGCGGCCGCGAGCGAGATCGTCTTCGACATCGAGACGTATCCGCTCGAGGAGATCGCGACGGCGTGGCAGCGGCAGGCGGACGGTGCGAGCGCGAAGATCGTGGTCACGCTCTCGTAGGGCGACGATCGCGCGGCCGGTGCGTTCCTCGGTCGAGCCCGGCTCCCGTTCCACCGCGCCGTCGTCGAGCTCGAGTTCGCCGGGTGGCTCCTGGCCTGTGACGCTTGCCGATCGTGCAACGCGCGAGCCTACTCGCCGCGGTCGGATCGCACAGCGGCTGCACGGGCTGTGGGATCGAGCTCAACGGGTCATTCTGTCCACCAGTCGCGCGCGGGGACGCCGTCGCCTCCCTCGGGACGATCCGCGCCGACCGCGATGATCTCGAGCCCGGCAGGGCCGCCCTCGAGCGCCCGCACCGTGCTCGGCGCAACACGGACGACGTCCCACTGCCGGAGCTCGACGACGTTCTCGTTGAGCTTCATCCGCCCGGAGCCGTTGACGACGACGTAGACCTCTTCTTGCTCGCGGTGGCTGTGGCCCATCGGAGAGCGGAAGCCGGGGGCGTAGCGGAAGTAGCTGACGCCGAGATGCTCGGAGTCGAGATGCTTGCGCGCGAAGTGCGCCTCCAGATCGGGTGCGTACTCACCGGCGGAGTCGTCGATCTCCTTGAGGTTCGTGATCGTGTAGTCGGACATCGAGCTTTGATGCTCCTCTCGTTTCGAGGTCACTGCCCACGTCCCGCTGTCACTGTCGTGGCGCCAGGAATTGTCGCACCGTGTCGTGGTAGGCGGGGACGGGGAGCAAGAACGAGTCGTGCCCGTAGGGCGAGGCGATTTCATGGAGGGCTGCTGCAACGCCGGCGTCTCGGAGCTCGTCGAGGATGGCTTGGGAGTGGCGAGTCGGGAAGCGCCAGTCGGTGCTGAAGGATACGAGAAGGAAGCGGGTGTCGCTCGAGCGGAGACGTGCGCGTGCGGCGGCGTCGAACGGCTCGAAATGGTCCATGACCCGCGTGAGGTAGAGGTAGGTGTTCGCGTCGAAGCGCTCGAGGAAGGATTTGCCCTGGTGCTCGAGGTAGTGCTCGACTTCGAAGTCGGCCTCGAGCGTGTCGTTGCCCCTCCGGGTGCGGCCGAACTTGGTCTCGAGTGACGCTTCGGAGACGTAGGTGATGTGGGCGGCCATTCGGGCGACGGCCATGCCGACGTCGGGGCGTCTGCCGGTGTCGTAGTAGTCGCCGCCGGCGAAGTGCTCGTCTCGCATGATCGAAGTACGGCCGACGGCGGAGAAGGCGATGTTCTGAGCGGAGAGAGACGCAGAGGCGCAGACGAGGATGCCGGCCCCGAGCTCGTCGGGGTGATCGATCACCCACTGGAGGATCTGCATGCCTCCGAGTGAGCCGCCGATGGCCGCTGCGGGGCGGGTGATACCGAGGTGGGCGAGGAGCTTGCGCTGCGGCTCGACGAGGTCGGGCACGGTGAGGAGCGGAAAGCGAAGGCCGTACGGGTGGCCCGTCGCCGGGTCGATCGATGAGGGGCCGGTGGTGCCTCGGCAGCCCCCGAGCAGGTTCGAGGAGACGACGAAGAAGCGGTCGGTGTCGATGGGTTTTCCCGGCCCGATCAGGTTGTCCCACCAGCCGGGCCGCGCCGGATCGCCGTGGTGCCCGGCTGCGTGCGCGTCGCCGGTCAGCGCGTGGCAGATGACGACGGCGTTGGAAGCCTCCGAATCGAGGCGCCCGTAGGTCTCGTAGGCGACCACGACGGGCGCGAGCCGCCGGCCGGAGGCGAGGACGAGCGGGTGCTCCTCGTCGAAGAGAAGCACCCGCTCGGTGTGCGTCAGGCCGACTGAGCCGACGATCGTCGGGCTCTCAGGCGGCAACGGGCGTACGGGCCTTCGCGAGCGCCTGGTCGAGATCTCCGACGATGTCGTCGATGTGCTCGATCCCGACCGACAAGCGGACGGTGTCCTCGGTCACTCCAGCCGCTTCCAGCTCGGCGTCGTTCAGCTGCGAGTGGGTGGTGGACGCATTGTGGATCGCGAGCGACTTCGCATCGCCGATGTTGGCGAGATGGCTGAACAGCTCGAGGCTCTCGATGAACCGCTTTCCCGCCTCCGCGCCGCCGTCGATCCCGAACGTCACGAGACCGCCGTACCCCCCGGTCAAGATCCGGCTCGCAACCTCGTGCGAGGGGCTCGATCGTAGACCGGGATAGTTGACCCAAGAAACACCGTCGCGCTGCTCGAGATGATGGGCGACGGCCTGCGCGTTCGCGGAGTGCCGCTCCATCCTCAACGGCAGTGTCTCGAGGCCCTGCAGGAACAGGAACGCATTGAACGGCGACATGGCCGCCCCCGTGTTGCGGAGGAGCACCGTTCGTACCCGGCCGATGTAAGCGGCCGGACCGAGCACATCGGCCCACACCACGCCGTGGTAGGACGGGTCTGGCTTCGTCAGACCCGGGAACCGCTCGGCATGTGCCGTCCAGTCGAATCGACCACTGTCGACGACGACGCCTCCGATCGAGGTGCCGTGACCGCCGATGTACTTGGTCGCCGAGTGCACGGCGACATCCGCGCCGTGATCGAACACCCGGCAATGGATCGGCGTCGGGACGGTGTTGTCGACCACCAGCGGCAACCCCGCCGCATGCGCCGCCTCGGCCCACGCCGCAATATCGATCACGTTCAGCTTCGGATTGCCGATCGTCTCGACGAACACGAGCCGTGTGTTCTCGTCGACCAGCCGCTCGACCGCACCCGGATCATCAGGATCCGCCCAGCGCACCTCGATCCCGTACTGCGGCAACGTGTGCGCGAACAGGTTGAAGGTACCGCCGTACAGCGTCGAGACCGAGACGATGTTCTCGCCCGCTCGAGTCAGGTTCAGCACCGAGTAGGTCACTGCCGCCTGACCCGAGGCCGTCGCCACGGCGGCGATCCCGCCCTCGAGCGCCGCCACCCGCTGCTCGAACACATCCCAGGTGGGATTCATGATCCGGGAATAGATGTTCCCCGGTACCGCCAGCGCGAACAGATCCGCCGCATGCTGAGTGTCATCGAAGACGAACGACGTCGTCTGATAGATCGGAACCGCCCGCGCCTTCGTCGTCGGATCAACCTGCTGACCGCCATGAAGCGCAACGGTCTCCGCCTTCAACTCGGACATCTCACTCCTCCTTCGCCCCGTCCCGGGCACGAAAGAAGCCTCCGACCGGGAAGACCTCACCGCCCCTTCGCGGGACGCGCCGCTCATCTTTCGCTCACCGCCCGGGACAGACCGGCTCACGCAGGATGGAGCACCTGACGAAGAAGCGCAGCCGTCTTCCGGTTGCTGCGGCTTCACAGGGCCTGTTCCCTCAGCCGCTCGCGATGAACAACACTTCAAAGAGTAAAGGAAGCAACCCTCCCGGCGCAACCAACGGGCGGCCGATCACTCGGGCTGCACTCGGATGAGACCTCACGTGCCCGTGCACCGGGCAATCGAGTCAGGAACGCTGCACGGCTCACGAATCGCGGCGAAGCCTCGTGGGAGGCAACGGGGCGCTGCGGGCTCGCCGCGCTGCGGTATCGTCGAGCGATAGCCGCCGAGACGCTGACCACGTTCGATCTCGGGCCGCTCGGTCTCGGCACGGCGCCCCTCGGCGGCCTGTACGACGCGGTCGAAGACGAGACCGCGTTCGCCGTGATCACGCGCGCGTGGGAGCTCGGTGTGCGCTACTTCGACACGGCGCCCTACTACGGGTCCGGGATGGCCGAGCACCGGCTCGGCCGCGTCCTACGCGAACAACCACGCGAGGAATTCGTCGTCTCGACGAAGGTCGGGCGCCTGCTTCGCCCGGACTCCTCCACGCAGCAGCACTCGCCGGCGCTCGAGGCATACTTCGATTTCTCGCGCGATGCCACACTGCGCTCGCTCGCGGAGAGCCTCGAGCGGCTCGGGCTCGACCGGGTTGACATCGTGCTCATCCACGATCCTGACGCTCATTACGACGAGGCGCTCTCGGGCGCCTACCGAGCGCTCGCGCAACTGCGTGAGGAAGGAGTCGTGCGAGCGATCGGCGTCGGGATGAACCAGACGGAGCTGCTGTGTCGTTTCGCACGCGAGGCCGATCCCGACTGCTTCCTCGTGGCGGGGCGCTACACCGTCCTCGACCGCAGCGCGGCGAGCGAGCTTCTGCCCCTCTGCGAGGAGCGCGGCATCTCGGTCATCGCGGGCGGCGTCTTCAACAGCGGGGTGCTCGCCGGCGGCGACACGTTCGACTACGGGCCGGCCGCCCCCGACGTGCTCGCGCGCGTCGAGTCGCTTCGCGAGCGGTGCGCGCAACGCGCCATCCCGCTTCCGGCGGCGGCGTTGCAGTTCCCGCTCACCCACCCGGCCGTCGTCTCGGTTCTCGCCGGCTGTCGCACGCCGCAGGAGGTCGAAGAGAACGTGCGGCTCTCACAGCTCGAGCTACCGCCTGCGCTGTGGAGCGAGCTCACGTGACCACCCGAGCAGCGAGCCCGTCGGGCGCCCAGCACGAATTCGAGTTCGACGGCAGGCGCGCGTGCGCCGTCGAGGTCGGCGGTGGCCTGCGCGCGTACAGCATCGACGGCCGACGTGTACTCGACGGCTACGAGGCCGACGCGATGTGCACGTCGGGACGCGGCCAGGTGCTCGCACCGTGGCCCAACCGGCTCGAGGACGGCGCCTATACGTTCGAGAACCAGCGGGTGCAGGCTCCGATCAACGAGCTCGCCACTCACACCGCGATTCACGGTCTCGTTCGCTTCGCCAACTGGACGCTCGCCGATCGTGACGACGACCGGGTTGCAGTTGGGTGCGTGCTGCATCCGTCGCCCGGCTACCCCTTCTCGCTTTCACTCCGCGTCGACTACGTGCTCGACGATCGCGGCCTCACCGTGACGACGCTCGCGGAGAACATCGGAGACACGCCGCTGCCGTTCGGGCTCGGTCATCACCCGTATCTGTGCGGCGCACCCCGCGCCGACGATCTCGTCGTGGCCGTGCCGGCCTCGACGCAAATCGTCACGGACGCGCGGTCGCTGCCGATCGGACATGAGCCGGCGACGCTACGCGACGCGCGCCTGCTCGGTGCGACTGTGCTCGACACGACCTTCTGTGATCTCGACCGCGACGTGGAAGGCATCGCGCGCGTGCGCGTCGGCGACGACATCGTGTGGTTCGACGAGGCGTTCGGCTACGTCCAGCTCTTCACCGGCGACCCGCTTCCGGATGTGGCGCGCCGGAGCCTCGCGGTCGAGCCGCTGACGTGCCCGCCGAATGCGTTTTCGAGCGGCGAGGCCGTTCTCCGCCTCGAGCCCGGCGAGCACGTCAGCGCCCGCTGGGGCATCGAGACACACGAACGTGCTTGACCGCCGCTCGAAGCCACGGCGTCAGCCGCCGTTCCGGCTTCGCAACCCGGTTCCGCTCAATGAACCAGGTTCGATGAGTATGGCCCTGCAGTGCCGGCGACCCTGTGGATGGTTCGTGACGGTTTCGTGTGCGTGTCTGACACCGGCCATGGCCGTTTCGGACACCGTTGCGTCGTTTTGCCGCGGTTCCTTCGGCTGAGTGTCGCGTGTGGGGCTCAGCGCCCGACGACGAGGCCGGTCGCCGGGTCGAAGAAATGCAACCGGCGGTGATCGATTGCGAGCTCGACAGGCCCGCTTTGCTCCAGCTTCGTCCTCACGTCGACAACGGCAGTAAAAACTGCCCGATCGCGGGCGAAGAGCGTGCCATCGTCGTCGCCGTCATCCGACGCGGCGCGCACCGCCTCTGCTGTGACCCTCGGTGCGTCGAGGGTAAAGATGATGTGATATTCGGCTCCGAGGTCTTCGACGACGTCCGGGTTGAAGCGCAGGCGCGGCAGCTCGCTGTTGGCCCCAGAAGCGTGCTCGAAGTCTGTCGGGCGGATACCGAGAATGAGCCGGCCCTGCAGGCCGGCAGCGGGCGAGGACTCGGGCAGCTGGAAGCTCGCGTCGGCGAACGAGACGCGCCCGTTCGCAACCACGGCATCGATCAGGTTCATCGCCGGCGAGCCGATGAACGCGGCCACGAAGAGGTTCACCGGTGAATGGAAGAGATTCTGTGGGGTGTCGAACTGCTGCAGCACGCCATCGCGAAGCACCGCGACGCGCTGGCCGAGCGTCATCGCTTCGACCTGGTCGTGCGTCACGTAGACGGTCGTTACACTCAGCCGCGCGTGCAGCTTCGCGAGCTCGGCACGCATCGACACGCGCAGCTTCGCGTCGAGATTCGAGAGCGGCTCGTCCATCAGGAATGCCTTCGGCTCTCGCACGATCGCCCGGCCCATGGCGACACGCTGCCGCTGGCCGCCCGAAAGCGCGGACGGCTTGCGATCGAGCAGCTCCTCGAGGCCGAGGGTCTTCGCGACTTCGTCGACCCGCGCGCGCCAGTCCGCCTTCGGCAGCTTCTTCAGCCTGAGACCGAAGGCAAGGTTCTCGCGCACCGTCATGTGCGGATAGAGCGCGTAGTTCTGGAAGACCATCGCGATGTCGCGTTCCTGTGGCGGCCGTTCCGTCACGTCGACGCCGCCGATCCAGACATCGCCGATCGTGACGTCCTCGAGGCCCGCAATCATGCGGAGCAGCGTCGACTTGCCGCAGCCCGAAGGGCCGACGAGGACGCAGAACTCTCCTTCGGCGATCTCGAGCGAGAGCGCATCGACGGCCTTGACGCCGTTCGGATACACCTTGGTGACTTCGTCGAGCGTGATTCCCGTCACCGGCCACTCCTTCCTCGTGCGAACGTTGGCTCGCCGGCTGGTCGCAGGCCGGCAGGAATCAGGTCTCCGTGCGCCCGGGTCAGCTCGTCGCACAGCTCGTCAATCTCGTCGAGCGTCAGCGCCGCTGCTGTCGCCGCGTCGAGCATCGCCGCATGGCGGATGTGGTCGGGCCTGCCCTCGAGCACGGCGCGCACGGTCAAGTCGACAACGCTCGCGTAGTTGCGGTTGAGGGCGGCGAGCTGGGCGGGATACCCGAGCACCGGTGTGGGCCGGATCCCGGTGGCGTCGACAAGGCATGGAACTTCGACGCAGGCGCCTTCGCGCAGCTCCGGAAGCAGCGCCGTGTTCGGCACGTTGCCGTAGATCACGGACGGCTCGCCCGTGACGATCGAGTTGACGATCACCGACGCGTACTCGTTCGAACGCGCGACGTCGATCGCCTCGCCGGCGGCAAGCGCGGTCTTCACCCGCGCATACTCCTCGAGATTCGCCTCGCTGCGGCTGACGTACTCGTCGACCGGGATCCGGTAGCGCTCGATCTCGTCGTCATGCGTCATGAACCACGGCACGTACTCGGCCGCGTGCTCGCTCGATTCCGTCGGATAGAAGCCGAGCCGCCGGTAGAGCGCGACGCGCACGCGGCGCTGGAGCTCCGGATCGGCAGCGATGCGAGCGTCGAGACGCGGATAGAGGCTTTCGCCGCCGTGCTCGAAGCGCAGGATGAACGCCTGGTGGTTGATCCCGGCGGAGAGGTACGTGACCTCGCGCTCCGGTACGCCGACGAGCTTGCACAGGTCTTCGATCGTGAACTGGACCGAGTGGCACAGCCCGACGACGTTCCTGGTCGACGTGCCCTTGTAGACGATCTCGCAGAGGGCGGCCATCGGATTCGTGTAGTTGAGTAGCCAGGCTTCGGCTGGGCAGAGCTCGGCCAGCTCGTGCCCGAGCGCCAGCATGTGATCGGCTGTGCGCACAGTCCGGAAGATGCCGCCGATGCCGAGCGTGTCGGCGATCGTCTGCCGCACGCCGTAGCGAGCGGGGATCTCGAAGTCCCGCAGCGTCGCCTCGTGCCCGCCGATCTGCACCATGTTCAGCACGAAGTCGGAGTCGTCGACAGCGGCGCGCCGGTCGAGATGTGTGCTGATCGTTGGGCTCGCCCCTCGGGCCGTCGCGACGTAGCGAGCCATCGCGCCGGCCGTCTCCAACCGGTCTGGGTCGATGTCGTGCAGCGCGATCTCAACCTCACGGAGGGCGGGGAAGTCGAGGATGTCGCCGAGCAGGTTCTTCGTGAACACCACGCTGCCGGCGCCGATGAACGCGATCCGCGTCATCCCTTGTTGGACCCCAGCGTGAGGCCGTTGACGAAGTGCCGCTGGAGGGCTGCGAAGACGAGCACCGTCGGAATCGCCGTCATCAGCGCGCCCGCCGCGAGCAGGTTGTTGTTCGTGAAGAACTCACCCTGCAGGTTGTTCAGGGCGGCCGTGATCGGGCGCTTACTGCCGTTGTTGATCAGGATCAGCGCCCAGAGGAAGTTGTTGTAGATGAAGGTGAACTCGAGCGTCGCGAGCGCGGCGAGGGCGGGCCTGGTCAGCGGCAGGATGATCTTGAAGTACTGGCGGGCGACCCCTGCGCCGTCGACGCGGGCAGCCTCGGTGAGCGACTTCGGGATGGTCTTCATGTAGTTCGAGAGGACAAACGTGCAGAAGCCCGTCTGGAACGCGACGTTGATCAGGATCAGCCCGAGGTACGAGTCGTACATCAGGCCGCTGTCCGAGAGCCAGGTCGGGAGCGGGATGTCCAGATAGAGCCGGTAGAGCGGCTGGAGGATGATCTGCTCCGGGAGGAGGTTCGCAGCCATGAAGAAAACGAGCAGCGGGACGTTCCAGCGGAAGCTGAGCCGCGAGACGACGAACGCGATCGCGGACGAGAAGAGCAGGATCAAGACGATCGCGGGCACGGCGACGATGATCGAGTTCCAGAAGTAGTGCGGGAACTGCGCCTGCGTCCAGGCGGCCTTGAAGTTGTCGAAATTGAAGTGCTTCGGCCACGAGACGAAGCCGTACTGCGACGTTTCGGAGTACGGCCGCATCGCCGTGAAGATCGACCACAGGATCGGAGAGACCCAGAGCAGGGTGGAGAGGGCCAGGAAGGTGTGCAGCCCGATGCGCGACCGCTTGACCTTCGGCTTCTGCCTCGGCTGCTTCGGCTGTCTCACCGCCACGGCGGTGTCCGTCAGAGCAGCGTCGGTCATCCCTCGACCTCCTGGAAGCTGTTCCAGACGAAGATGATGATCGGGACGAGCGAGATCGTGAGCAGCACGACCGCGATCGCAGAGCCGTAGCCGATCCGGCTGGCCTCGCTGATGATGTTGTTCGTGATCAGCACCGAGAGCAACTCGAGCCCGTTCGTGCCGCCGTTGATGATGTAGACGATGTCGAAGGCGCGTAGCGACTCGATCACCGTGATCACGACGAGGACGATGTTGATCGGCTTCAGCGCGGGCAACACCACCCTGAAGAAGGTCCGCGCCTCGCTCGCACCGTCGATCGCCGCTGCCTCGCGGAGCCCGGGGTCGAGTGCCTTCAGGCCGGCGAGATAGATGATCATCACGTAGCTCGCGTGCCGCCAGCAGGCGAAGATGAGCACCATCCAGAGGTTGAGGCTCGGGTTGCCCAGCCAGTCGATCAGCTTGCCGTGCTGCGGATCCTCGAAGAGGGCGTTGAGCAGGCCCTGAGTCGGCGAGAGATAGAGCTGCGCGATCAGGCCGATGACCGCGGGCGCGATCACAACCGGCACGTAGAGCAGGCTCTGGTAGATCCGTGAGCCCTTGAGGTTCTTGTCGAGCTGGTAGGCGAGCAGCATCCCGAACGGCGTCCCGACGAGCGCCAGGGCGCCGAGCCATTCCAGGTTGTGCTCGAGGGCCGGCCAGAACGGCGGATAGATGGTCGCGATCTGGCGATAGTTCGTGGTGCCGATCCAGTGGATCGTGTGCAGGCCACCGATCCCGTCCCAGCTCGTGAACGAGAGCAGGATCGAGCAGATCGTCGGGAACCAGACCAGGCCGCCGGTGAAGATCACCGGGATCCCGACCATGAGCGTGACCGCTATCCGGTCGGAGCCCGAGAGTCGGGCGGCGCGCGTCCGGGTCCGCGCGCCCTCCGCCCCCACTCTAGGTGCGCTGTCGGTCGCCCACGCGGGGCGACTAAGACAT
>JBBSEJ010000012.1:0-53139 GCA_038239825.1 Gaiellales bacterium | reverse complement strand
CGCGACCTCGTCGCCTCGATCCGCACCTGGATCGCCAACTGGAACGACGGCCCCAAGCCGTTCGTCTGGCACAAGACCGCCGACGAGATCCTCGACAGCCTCGCCGCTTACTGCCAACGCATTAACGACTCAGGACACTAGCCGAAGGTAGGAGGCACCGCTGAAATCGCCGTCCTATGCTCAAAAAGCGAGCGCCACATTGGTTCTCCGCGACGAACTCGGCTTCATGACAACGATTCGCATCAGCGACGATTCCATGCTCGAGCTTCTGCTCGCAGACCTCACGGCACGTCCCGACGTCGTTGCGCATGTGGTCGCACCCGACAAGCTCGCGATCAGCATTCTGGGCTCGTTCAACCGGGACGCGATGCGCTTCGCGACGCTGCTGCGGGTGCGCACGTGGGAAGCGACGCAGCGCTCGCGCGGTTACGACGTCTACGTCGATCTCGAATAGCGCATTTTCCCGATTTCGCCGCAGGGACATGCTTTGTGACGCGCGAGATGAGCGTTACATTGGTGGGGCGTCAATGGCAGAGCATGATCAGGACACGGCGGGCGAGGGTGGCGGCAAGGGGCAGAGTGACTGGGTCGCAGACTTGCTCGGCGAGCGATGGGAGACCGACGGGGACGGGATCTACCGTCTGGTCGAGCGCCTGGATCCCGCAGCGACCGGGCCTGCGGTCTCGGAGCACGAGCTCCTCGCCGATCTGGAGCCGCCGGCACCCCACCCCGACTCGGGACGCGTCGGCGACGTAGACGAGCCAGCCCGTGGGAGACGCTGGCTGCGCCGTTGAGCGGTGCCTCCGGTCGAGCGGTGTCTCTCGGTCGACAGGTGCCTCCGGTCGAGCGGTGCCGTTTGTCGACGGCACCCGGGGAAGGCCACGAAGCTACCGCCCGCGACGACCCTCCCCGAACGGGCACTCGCCGGAATCGGACACGCGCCCGAATGGGCGACCGATCGCCACACGGGAGCCCGCCGCAGGGCGCTCCTCGGCACGGGGTTCCGGCTTGCCTGCCACGACTCGTGGCCACAGCGGTGAAGAGGCGCGCTCGACTCATGGCCGAGAGCTCGCCGAGACTGCCGCTCGAACCTGCTGCTCGAGGCTAGCGCTCGAGACTAGCGCTCAAGGCCGCGCGCCTGCTGGCGGAGATCGTCCACCAGGCTCGCGAGGAGCCAGAACGCGGCGACGATTGCCACACCGAGCAACGCGCCGAAGAAGAGATCTGTCAGCGAGCTCACGCTTTCAGGTGTCGGCACCAGGCGAGGGATCCTTGAGGGCCGAAACGGGGCTCGGGGTGCGGTTGGCCGGACGGGCGAGCTCCCTGCTCGAAGGCGATTTCGTTCGACCGGGTCGCCGCGGCGCTACTGTCCGTCCTGACGTTCGAACGGCAAGGGGGAGAAAACATGACGTCGAAGTGGCTCGATCCGAACTGGTACCGCTACCTGTGGCGAAGGCGTTTGCCGTTCGAGGCGAAGGCGGGTCTGTCGCTGATCCTCATCGGCCTCGTCCTCGGCGGCGGATACTTCGCTGCCGACCAGCTGGCCTCGGCGTCGGCTGGAACATCATCCGGCGCGTACATCGTCCAGTCGACGACGATCACGAAGATCGTGACGATCCGACGAAACGGCCGCACGGTCGTCAAGCGCTATCCCGTCGTCCACACTGTTCGCCTGAAAGCGAAAGTCGAGACGGTCACGGATCTCCGGACGGTCACGACAGCCGGTCGAACATCCATCGTGCCGGTCGTGAAGATCCGGTATGTCCCCGTGACGCGAACCGTGAGCCACGACGTCACGAGCTTCGTCCGGGTCAACGGCAAGACCCGGACGATCGTCACGACGAAGTCGGTGACGAGGCCGGTGACGGTCTCCCGCACCCAGACACAGGTCGTGACGAACGAGCGCACCCAGACGAACAACATCACCAACGAGCACACGAACACCGTTGTCACGACACGGCCCGTCACGACCACCGTCGTGTCCAAGCCGGTCACCTCCACGGTCGTTCGGACAAACGACGTGACGACGACCGTCGTGGTCACGACCACCGAGACCCTGGTTCGGACTCAGACCGAGACGAGAACGCTTCCGCCGAGCACGACGACGGTGGTGGTCACGGAGACGGTCACCACGACGACGCCCTCGGGCCCGTGAAAGCGACTACTTCGAGCGACTGAGGACGAGCTTCACCTTCGCGTTCAGGTGAAGGCTCGTGTGGGCCGCGGGACGTTGAGACAGCACGCGGCCCGGCTTCTGCCGGGTCGCGCGCTGGGTCCGAACCGTGCCGACGGCGCAGCCGGCGTGCTTGAGCGCGCGCGAGGCGTCGGCGAGTGTCTTGCCTTTCACGTTCGGGACGGTGCAGTGAGGCGCGACTTTCGGCTTGACGACCGGCGGGATGAACGACTGTTGAGCGGGCGCGACGACGAGTGTCAAGGTCGCGCTGTTGTTCGCAAGGTCGGAGTCGCGGTCTCCCGTCGCGGTCGCGGTGATGAGCTGCGACCCCGCGGCGTCGGCCCTGACGTCGAAGACCACCTTCGTCGCCATCCCGTTCGGGAGGAAGTCGAGGAAGCAGTCGAGCGACCGCGCTCCGCTGCAGCCCGAGCCTCGCTCGTAGTACGGCGGCCCGAGCAGGGTCACTCCGGCGGGCAGCTCGATGTTCAGATGGGTCTGGAGGGAAGGCGCGCTACCGCTGTTTGCGAGGTTGATCGTGATCTCGTCGCCGGCACCGGTCGAGAGCGCGGTCACCGATGCAGCTGCGGTCACGTCGAGATTCGGCACGCCGCCGCCGCCCCCGCCCCCGCCACCCCCGCCGCCGCCCGGCGGTGAAGGGGGCGTGACCGTCCCCACCGTGACCGTGACGGTCGCCGGAAGGCTCACGAGCCCGCGCGGGTCGGTCGTCGTGTAGGTGAAGCTGTCGGTGCCGCTGAAGCCCGTCGCCGGCGTGTAGACCGCGTTCCCGTTCAGCGCGCCGCCCGAGCTGTACGAGACGCTGCCGTGGGCTGGTGCGGCCGCAGCTCTGAACGTAAGGGGCCCGTTGGAGCTCGTGGTGACATAACAGGTGTAGAACGACGAGGTCGGAGCACACGAGGCGCTCGAGCGTGCCGGAACGCTCGGTCCGACGACTGATCCCGAGAGCGGGATCTGAACCGCTGCGCCCATACCGGTCGAGGCGGTCGCCGCCGACGCGGTCGCACCCGGGATCGTTCGGCTCACCGTCAGCGAGTTGTCGTTCATGTCGGACTCGTCGATGTATCCCTGCGGGTTGACCGTGCCGGTCAGGGTGTAGGTGCCGGGCGCAAGCCCGGTCACATCGACCCACTGGTCGGCGACCTGACTGTTGTAGAGGTCATACGTCCCGGGAGAGATGCCCATCCGGACGAACGTCGCCGAGGCATCTCCCGGGGCGCAGAAGGTCTGCGAACCGCTTCCCGTCAGCCCATACGGGAAATAGCCGGGATTGGCGTCGGTCAGGCAGAACCCGACCTTGGCCGAGCTGCGGACGCCACCGCCGGGAAGGTTCAGCTCGTAGCGCGCGGCAGACTGAAAGTGCCAGTGGTTGTGCCCGGTGGCCGAGGAGTAGATGAAGCCTGCCCCATGAGCGACCGTCAGGTCTTCGTAGGTCGCGTTCGGATCGGTCGGGCGCGAGCTCGGGTCGACGTACCGGTCACCCGTCCCGGAATCGGTGATCAATCCCGTGGGCGTGCCACCGGGCCAGATCGCTTGCATTGCATCGCCGTTGCTCGCGCGGAAGACGTCGAGCGTCCCGCCCTGGTTCACGATCTGCGTGTCGAACCGATACAGCAGGTGCCCCGGCTGGACGTAGGAATCCACGAATACGGGCGCCACCTGGTGGAGGTAGGGCACACCCGGGAGGCTCGGGACCAGCTCCGGCTTGTCGGCGCTCGTCGTCGCGGACGCAACCGTGGGCAGCGCGAGCACGACGAGCAGCGCGAGAACGCATGAACCGCAGTGCGCAATGCGCACTCTGAACCCCGAACGACCGCCCATGTGAGTCTCCCCCAACTCCTGAACGAATGACGAACCGACTGTCGTGCACTTCCATCTTGCCTGCACGAAGCGTAATCCGTCAGTGCCGAACGTAAAATATATGTTTGGTGCGGAGGCGGCAAGGCGCGACGGGATCCTGGCGATTCAGGCTCGCTGGATGTAGCGCCTCTCCCTCGGGTCGACCTTGATCTTGTCGCCGACATTCACGAACAGCGGGACGGCCACGACCCCTCCTGTCTCGAGGGTCGCCGGTTTCATGACGTTCGAGACGGTGTCGCCTTTCACACCGGGCTCGGTGTCGGTCACCTCGAGCACGACCGAAGCCGGCAGGTCGACGCCCGACGGGTTGCCTCCCACGAACATCACCTGAACGCTCGACGAAGCCTGCATGAACGGCAGCTCGTCCTCGAGCAGCGCGTGGGGCAAGGAGAGCTGCTCGTACGTCTCGACGTCCATGAAGACGACCTCGTCGCCCGAGTCGTACAGGTACTGCATGTTCTTCTGCTCGGTGCGGACCCTCGGGAACTTCTCGCCTGCGCGAAATGTGCGGTCGACGACCGAGCCGCTCGTGAGCGACTTCAACTTCGTGCGCACGAACGCACCGCCCTTGCCGGGCTTCACGTGCTGGAACTCGACGATCCGCCACGTCTGACCATCGAGCTCGACGTGCATCCCGTTGCGGAACTGGTTGGTGGAGACGACCTCGGCCATCGGCGAGGGGAGGTTAGCCGACCTCGATCAGTTCCTTCGGGAACCCCGTGAGCAGCTCGAGCCCCTCGGCACGGACGATCGCGAGATCCTCGATCCGCACGCCACCAAGGCCCTCGAGGTAGATGCCGGGCTCGATCGTGACCGCATTGCCTGCTGCGAGGGTGTCCTCCGATTCCGGCGCGAGCCGCGGCACCTCGTGCACCTGGAGGCCGATCCCATGACCGAGGCCATGGCCGAAGCTCGCGCCGAAGCCCGCATCGGTGATCGGCACGCGCGCGAGCTCATCCGCCTCGATGCCCGTCATGCCGGCCTTGATGTTCGCGCACGCCCGTTTCTGAGCCTCGAGGCACACGTCGTAGGCCTCGCGCAGGCGATCCGGGAGACGCCCGGTGGAAAAGGTTCGCGTGCAGTCGCTGCTGTACCCGTCGACCCGCGCGCCCCAGTCGACGGTCACGAGCGTCCCTCGCTCGACAACGCGGTCGCCCGGATGCGCGTGCGGCCTGGCGCCGTTTGGGCCCGATGCGACGATCGAGTCGAAGGACAGCGCGTCGGCGCCGTGGGCGTGCACGAGCTCGTGCAGGCGCCACGCGAGCTCCTTCTCACTGCGGCCGATCCATGGCTCGACGGTGAGAGCCTCGAGCCCGCGATCGGCGATCGTGCAGGCGCGCTGGAGCGTCGCGACCTCTTCGGGATCCTTGAGAGCGCGGAGCGCGTCGACGATCCCGGCCGTCGGCACGAGCTCGGCGGGTCCGGCCGAAAGCCGACCCCATTCCGCGTAGGGCAGCACATCCGCCTCGAATTGCACGCGGCCTTCCAGGCGGGCGCCGACGTCCGCGAGCAGCCCGCGCTTCGTCAGCTCGACCTCGACGTCCGGGACGGCGCGGGCGGACTCCACGTAGCGGAAATCGGTGTAGAGCGTGGCGCCGCCGCCCGGCTCGACGCGGAGCGCGGCATTCGACGACTCGAACCCGGTGAGATAGAAGATGTTCGTCAGGTTCGTGATCAGGAGCGGCGCGTCGAGCTGCTCGCTCAGTGCGCCGAGGCGGGTATTCATTCGACCACACTCCCGGCGAGGAACTCGAGTGCCTCGCGGTAGCCGTCGGGACCCTTTCCGATCACGCGGTGCGAGACGACGTCGGCGATCACGCTGTGGCGCCGCCACTCCTCGCGCTCCTCGATGTTCGAGAGATGCACCTCGACGACCGGCACCTCGAGCAGCTCGAGTGCATCACGGATCGCGTAGCTGTAGTGGCTCCACGCACCCGGGTTGAGGATCAGCCCGTCGACGTTGTCGTACGAGTCGTGAATCCACTCGATGAACTCGCCCTCACTGTTCGACTGCCGGCAGCGCGCGCTGATGTCGAGGGCGTGCGCCCACTCGTAGATGCGCGACTCGAGCTCGTTGACGCTGATCCCGCCGTAGAGCTTCGGGTCGCGCCGGGCGAGCATGTCGAGGTTGACGCCGTTGAGCACGATGACCTGCATCAGGCGATGAGGCTATCGAGAGCCGCGCGAACCTCGTCAGGTGGCCGCGCCTCCACGAACGGTCCGTCGTCGCCCAGGAGGACGAGATTGATCGCTTCGCCCGTTCGTTTCTTGTCGCGCTGCAAGGCTTCCCAGGCGCGTTCGCGGTCGACCGTGACCGGATCCGGGTCGAGTACCTGCTCGACGTGCGCCGTGTCACGGCCGCTCAACCGGAGCGCGGCGAGCAGCCCGAGGGCGACGGCCTCTCCGTGCGGAAGGTCGAAGTCTGCCGCCGCCTCGAGCGCGTGGGCGAACGTGTGCCCGAGATTCAGCCACCGGCGCGGCCCCCGGTCGTACGGATCGCGGAGGCAGAGCGCCGCTTTGTAGGCCGCCGCGGCGCGAACGTCGAGGTCGCGGCCCGCGAGCAGCTCGGTCTTCACGAGCTCGGCTCTGCCCTGGCGACGCTCGCGGTCAGGCAGCGACTCGAGGAGCGCCTCGTCGAGTACGACGCGTGCGGGCCAGTGGAAGGCGCCGACGAGGTTCTTGCCCTGCGCAGTGTCGATGGCCGTCTTGCCGCCGATTCCCGCGTCGACCTGGCCGACGAGCGTGGTCGGAACGGCGACCCATGGCACCCCTCTCAAGTAGGTCGCCGCGGCGAACCCTGCCGTGTCGGTGGTCGCCCCGCCCCCGAGCGCAACGACCGTGCCGCCGCGATCCAGCCGCAGCTCCGACCAGAGCCGTTCGACGACCGCAAGTTGCTTGGCCGCCTCACCGGGCGGCAGCTCGTGCACCGACTGGAGTCGGTCGCCGACCGCGATCTGGGCGGCCGGGCCGTGGATCCCCATGACCGTCGAGTCCGCGATGAGTGCGACAGGCCCATTGCCGGGCACGAGCTCGCCGAGTCGCTCGAGCGAGCCGAGCTCATGGTGCACGCCGGCGGCGGCGAGGACGACACCGTCCACGTCCCCGCTCGCGACGACGGCGTCTGCGACGCCGCGATAGAGCGGCTGACGCTCGAGGTACAGGCTGCGGAACTGTTGCTCGTCCTGTGCGAGTGGACGATCGCCGCCCACTCGGTTCCACGCCGTCTCGGCTTCGACGTCGAGCAGCACGGTAAAGGCGGCTTCCGCGAGCGCCGAACGTACCGACGGCGATCCCACGGTGCCGCCGCCGAAGCCGATCACGCGCCGCTCGTGCCCCTCGAGGGAGTCGAGCGCGTGCCGGGCTTCCTGCACGCGAAAGAACGCCTCGCCCTTCTCCTCGAAGGCCTGTGCGATGTCGCCGATCTTCCCGGAGATCAACTCATCGAGCTCGATCGTCCGCCGATCGAGGGCTCGAGCGACCTCCGGGGCGATCGTCGTCTTCCCCGCTCCCATGAACCCGATCAGCGCGAGATGGCGGTCGAGGGCGTTCAGCGCCATGCGATGCGCGCGAGATAGGCGGCATGGGCGGCGACGACGTCCTCGAGCGCGTCGCCGCCGAACTTCTCGAGCGCTGCGACGGCCAGCTCCCAGGCCACCGCCGCCTCGGCGACGACTGCGAGCGCCTCGACCGCGGCCACGTCCGAGCGCTCGACGAGTGCCTCCGCCGCCTCCCCCGTGGCCAGGTCGACGGACGCGAGCGGCTTCATCAGCGTCGGGAGCGGCTTCATCGCGGCGCGGACGACGATCTCCTCGCCGTTCGACATGCCTGCCTCGAGGCCGCCCGCGTGATTCGTGTCACGGCGACGATCAGGCCGGATCTCGTCGTGGGCCGCCGAGCCGCGCAGCGATGCGAGCGCGAAGCCGTCGCCGATCTCGACGCCCTTCACGGCCTGGATGCCCATCAGCGCGAACGCAAGTCTCGCGTCGAGCCGATCGGCCTTCGTCGCGTAGGAGCCCAGCCCGGGCGGAACGGTGGAAGCCCGGACCTCGACGATCCCGCCGACCGTGTCGCGCTGCGCGCGCGCCTCGTCCACGCGAGCACGCAGGTCGGCTTCGTCGACGACGCTCCCGACGACGGTGATACCGATCGTCGCGAGCAACGCCTTGGCGACCGCACCGGCGGCCACATGCACAGCGGTATGTCGCGCCGAGGCTCGCTCGAGCGCGTTGCGGACATCGTCGTGCCCGTACTTGAGCACTCCCGCGAGATCGGCGTGACCCGGCCGGGGAAGCGACACCGGCTTCGTCCCCTTCCCCACCGGATCGCCCTCAGGCGGCCACGGCGACATCCCCCACGTCCAGTTCTTGTGATCGACGTTCCACACGATGAGCGCAAGTGGCGTGCCGAGCGTCCGTCCGTGCCTCAGCCCTGCGACCACTTCGACGCGGTCCTGCTCGATCTGCTGACGCGGAGAGCGGCCGTAGCCCGCTTGCCGCCGGCTCAGGTCGGCGTCGATCGCGGTGCGCTCGAGCAGCAGGCCCGCGGGCAGGCCGCTGAGAATCGCGACGAGCGCAGGGCCGTGCGACTCGCCGGCGGAGCTGAGACGGAGCGTCATTGGGGGAAGAGCCTAGAGACTTGATGAGGGCGCGAGATGCGACACCATGCGCGCGTGGCGGTTCTCCTCCAGGTGCTCGCGAGCGGCTTCGCGGCCGGCGCAGTGTACGGGATCGTCGCCGTCGGGCACTCGCTCGTCTTCCGGCTCACCGGCGTCGTCCACTTCGCATTCGGTGAGCTGATCGCCCTCGGTGTCTTCGTGACGCTTCTCGTCGCAGCAGGCTCGGGGCCGGTGTCGCAGACGAGCGTCGGCGGTGCCCGCTTCCTGCTCGCTCTCGTGGTCGGCCTGCTCGTGACGGCGGCCGCGAGTGCGGGCGCGTACTTCCTCGCGATCGAGCCCTACCGCGCACGCGGCTCGACGATCGGCTGGGTCGGAGCCTCGCTGGCGGTTGCGTTCGCCGTACGAACGCTGCTCGTCGTGTTCTTCGACCGGCCCGCGTACGTGTTCCCGGACCCGATTCCGTTCCGACGTCTCGGCTCCGAGGGGTTCTGGCAGGTCGGTGGCGCGACCATCCAGGTGCGCTCCCTCTTCGTGGCTGCCGTGGCTCTCGCTCTGGCGGCGCTCGGAGTGCGACTGCTCGAGCGGACACGCTTCGGGCGAGCCCTGGAGGCGATCGCGCAGGACTTCGACGCAGCGGTGATCGTCGGCCTGCCGGTGGCGCGCCTGGTCGGGCTCGCGTTTGCACTCGCCGGTATCTGGGCCGGGCTCGCAGCGATCCTCGCTGCGCCGTCGGCAGCCTTCGACGTCGATGCGGCGTCTCGATATGGCCTGTATGGATTACTCGCCGCCGCCGTCGTCTGGTTCGACGCACGGCGCGCGCTCGTGGTGGGAATCGGAGTCGGGCTTCTGCAGGCGGGAGTGTCGTCGGCACACCTCGCCGGCGCTTCGATCGGCCCCCCCTACCGCGACGTCGTCCCTCTCGGCCTCGGCCTGCTTCTGCTCGCGTGGCGCTCACGGACGACCGGCGAGGCGCTGGAGTGAGAACCGCCGCGGCACTCCGTGACGCGGGGCGCGACGCGCTCGCTCTGTGGCGGCTTCGAACGACGGTCGGCGCTCTGGCTCTTGGCATCGCCGCGTTCGCACCACTTGCGGCGAGCGACGCGCGTGCGGCCGATCTCGCCGGAGGGCTGTATCTCGCCGCCGCCGCGGTCGGGCTCGCGCTTGCCGCGGGCGTCGCCGGTTTGCCCTGTCTCGCGCAAGGCGCGTTCGTCGCCGTCGGCGCCGTCGTGTCGGCGCACCTGCTCGCACACGGAACACCGACCGTGCTGGCCGCACTCGCCGGAGGCACCGCGGGCGTCCTGGCCGGTGGGACTGTCGGCATCGCGTTCGTCCGCCTACCGCCTGCAGGTTTCGCCGCTGCAACGTGGATCGTCTCGTGGCTCGTCGCACTCGCCCTCCAATCGCTCCCTTGGCTCCTCGGCGGCGCGCAGGGAATCGTGGTCGCCGGTGGGCCGACACCGTCGCAGCAGTACGAGCTGGCACTCGCACTGACGGCCCTGTCCATGCTCGCCTACACCGCGCTTGCTCGCGCGCCGATCGGGCTCGCGCTCGCAGCAGCCCGCGAGCGGGAGGCAGCGGCCCGAGCTCTCGGCGTGCGGACGGCACGGCTCCGCGTGACGGTGATCGCCGCAGGTGGCGGCATCGCCGGGGTGTCGGGTGCCCTCGCGGTTCAGCTTGCCGGGGTTGGCGATCCCGCGAGCTACGGCCCGTTCCTCTCCTTCAAGCTCTTGGTCGTCGTGCTGGTCGGCGGCGGCCTCGCAGCGTTCGGCGCGCCGGTCGGAGTCCTCGTGCTCGGTGCTCTCTCGCTCGCCGCCGACGCCCTCGGCACGCTGGAGCACGTCGCGGCGTCCCGCGCACACGAGCTGCTTGCCGCGATCATGCTCCTCGGAGTCGTCTCACTCGGCTGGGAAGGGATCGTGCGCCCGGCTCGACGAGAGCGGCTCGGCGGCGACTCCGCGCTGCCGCAGCGGCCCGAGACGGCGCCCCTCACAGCAGTCGATGTGGGCAAGAGCTTCGGCGAGCTGGCCGCCGCAACCGATGTCTCGCTCGAAGTCGAGCCCGGACGGATCACGGCACTCGTCGGGCCGAACGGCTCCGGCAAGACGACGCTGCTCCGTCTGCTCGCCGGAACGCTCGTGGCGGACACCGGGCGGATCGACCGCGCCGAAGGCGGCGTCGCAAGGACGCTGCAGTCGACCGCCGTCTTCCCGAGCCTGACTCCGGTCGAGCACCTGCTGGTCGCGAGCGCGGCTCGGCGCCGGCGCTCCGGTTTCCTCCGTTCGCTCCTCGCAACCCCCCTCGCCCGCGCCGAGGAGGGCGCGTTCGTCGCAGAGGCACGGCATGTGCTGGGACAGTTCGGGCTCGCCACTCAAGCCGATGTTCCGGCCGGAGCGCTGCCGGTGAGCGATCAGCGCCTGCTGATGCTCGCCGCCGCGTACGCGACCGGTGCGTCGATCCTGCTGGTGGACGAGCCGACCGCCGGCGCTTCGACAGGGGAAGCCCGCCGCGTGATCGCGCAACTGCTTCGTCTGCGCGACCAGGGCCTCGGACTGCTCGTGGTCGAGCACAATCTCGGCGTGGTGCGCAACTTGGCCGATCGCATCATCGTACTCGACGCCGGACGGGTGGTCGCCGACGGCCCCCCGGACGAGGTCGCGGCGAACGAGCGCGTGCGCGCGGCCTACCTGGGTCGCCAGACGCTGTAGCGCGAGAGCGGGGAGCGACTCTGGCCACTGAGAGGCTCTCACACGATGAACGTCGTGCCGCCCGGCCGCGCTCGACGAACGTCATCATGTGAGAACCTCTTACACTGGCCCGCCGTGCAGCGCCTCGCAGTCTTCGCAGCGATTCTCGGACTGACGGCCTGCGGTGGCGGGGCGAGCTCGGTGCATCCGAAGACGCTGCTCGTGGTCGTGAACGCGCCGTTCTCACGCACCCCCTATCTCGGACGGGCGATCGAGAACGGCGCACGTCTCGCCGTAGCAGAAGTCGACGCAACCGGGATCACGATCGGCCAGGACCACTACACGCTCGCGATCCGCACCGCCGACAGCGCGCTCTCTCCTGCGCGCGCTGTCGCGAACGTCCGTCGTGCCGTCGACGATGGCGCGGTTGCGATCGTCGACGAGGGAACCGGCGTCGACGCGTCGTGGCATGCCGCCGCCCGAAAGGCCGTCCCCATCTGTGTCGTCTTCGAGGGCGGCCGCAGCCTGATCGACCCCGCCCGCCGGCCGAACGTGTTCCGGATCGCGCCGACCGATCACGGGGTCGCCTTCCGGCTGGCCGAGTACCTGCTGCCGAGGCATCCCCGAGTCGCCCTGCTGCACGACGATTCCGACTACGGAACCGCCGGAGGGGCCGAGCTCGCTCACGCCTTCGCTCGTAACAGATCGTCGATCGCGATCGACGAGGCTGTCCCCTCGGATTCACTCGACCTCGGCCCGCAGATCCTCCGCGCGCGGCACGCGGGGGCCACGGCCGTGCTCGTGTGGGGGCGCCCGGCGACGATCGCGGCGGCGATCACCGCGGCACGCTCCGCCGGCTGGCGCGTGCCGTTCTACGCTCCCCCGACCGGCGCCGACCCCTTCGTGCGCCAGCAACTCGCGGATCATCCCGGCTGGATCGACGGTCTCACGTTCGCAGGCGGCCGTCTGACCGCCGAAGTCGGCAGCCGGCCGTTCCACTCGTTCGCGCAGAAGGTGGAGCAAGCGTACGGCGTCGACGACGTCGGCGTGAAGACGGCGGCCGGCCAGGACGTCGTCGAGCCGCCCGAGACGCCGATGTACGCGTACGACTTCGTGAACCTGCTCGCCGCCGCGATCAGGAAGGCCGCCTCGATCGAGCCTGCCAAGATCACCGCCGCGCTCGAGCAGGTGACGACGGAAGGCGCGAACGGCGACGAACGCGCGTTCAACCGCTCGAGCCACGACGGGGTCGTGGACGACGACGTCTACTTCGCGCGGTTTCACGATATGACCTACGCTCCCGTGAACGACGATCCGCTCTCGGCGACACTCCCGACCATCCCACAGACGAGGTGATCCATTTGCAGCGACCGGTGCTCCCTGCGCTGCTCACGATCTGTGCCCTCACACTGGTGGCATGCGGCAGCGAGAAGGACAAGGAAGGGGCGAAGCGGGCGTGCGGGATCACCGCCCCGGCGATGAAGAGCGTGCCGACCCTGCCGGGCAAGTTCCCGCCGGCGCAGGGCATGATCTTCACCGGCATCAAGAAGCAAGGGCCGACGACGGTCGCGACGGGGTACATCAACCAGACGATCGGCCCGGCACATGACGCGTATACGAACGCGGTCAAAGGCGCATCGGGCTACACCGTCACGAAGAACGAGCAGGATGCAGCCGACGCCGAGGTCAACTTCAAGGGAGCCGGAAACTCGGGACAGGTCAAACTGCTGCAGGAGTGCAAGTCGCGCACCAAGGTGACCATCACGATCCGCCCGGCCTGAGGCACGTCCTCCTCCTGGCGGTGGCGCTCATCGCCGCTCCGCCGGCGGCCGCGGCGACCTCGAGGTACGCGGCGCTGCCCTCGCCCGTCGCGCTGCCCTCGCCCGTCGCGCAGCTCTCGCTCTCGCCGCCGCTTTCCGGTGGGGCGACGTCCTCGGCCGAGCGCGTACGCCACCGGATCACCGCCGCGACGTCGGTGCGCGTGTCGCTCGATCGCGCGGGCCGGCCCTTCGCGGTCCAGGCGACGCAGCGGCTCGACGTGCGCGTCCAGGGCGACTACTTCTTCACGATCGGCGCGCCGGCGCGCACCGCTCGCGCCGCCCCGGGTTCGGAAGCCTCCCCCGGCCTGCGTGTGTCCTCGATCGTCTGGGCGGGCTTCGACCCGGGTCGAAGGACGCTCGCAGCGACGATCGAGCTCGAACCACGTCGGGCGGGGGGCGGGTTACCGCTTCGAGTCGAGATCGCGCACGGTCACGTCACCCTCGTGAATGCCACGACAATCACGGTGCGCGGCTTCACCGCCGCCGTCGAGCCCGGGCCGCTTGCCCGGTATGCGCGGCAGCTCGGACGGGATCTCGGCGCCGGCCGCACCCCCGCGTCCGGTGGGGTGCTCGCAACCTCGAAGCTGAAGGCGGCGTCGTTCACCGCAGTTGCGCTGCTGCACGTGACCGGCACGGTGGGCGGCGGGCGACGCGTCGACCTGCTCCTCGGTGCCGAGCCGGCCACGGTTCCCGGCGGCCGCACCATCCGGCTGACGGTGGAGCCCGTGAGCCCGTCGCGGCTCCTGCGAGCGATGCCGGTGGCCTCCGGCCGCAGGTTGCTGCGACGCGTGACGAGCGTGCTCCTCGACCTCGCGCGCGAGCGCCAATACGACACGTATCTCGGCAACCCCGACCCCGTCGGACGCAACGAGACGACGTATCTCTACCGCACCGCCGCCCGTCCCGTCCCGGCGGTCACGCCTGCTGCTCCCACCGCTCGACGGAGCTCCCTGAGCCGCAGTCTCGTCCTCGTCGGGGGGCTGTGCGCGGCAGTCGCTTTCGGCCTGGTGGCGTGGTCTAGATCCTGACCGCCGCGCGCATCACCTCGAGTGGCGGCTCGACCTCCGTCCACAGGCGAAAACTCGCTGCGCCCTGCCGGACCAGCGCTTCCAGTCCGTCGACCACGACACAGCCGGCTGCGCGCGCCGCGGCGACGAGTGCGGTCTCGCCGGGGCCGTAGGCGAGGTCGACCACCGTCTGCCACGCCTCCGGCGCGACGAGCAGCTCGTCGCGCAAGGGCGTCGCGTTCACGATCAGGTCGCAACCGCTCGCGTCGGGCGGCCACTCGCCCGACCGCGCATACACGCGCGTATCCTGCGGCAGCGCCGGCACGAGCGCTCGGAAGGCCCCTCCCGCCCCGATCACACAGGCGCGCTCGGCGCGGATCCCGGTGAGGATCTCTCGGTCGGTGTTCCGGCCGACGACGCGCCCCCCGCGAACCACGAGCGTATTGACAGCGTCGCCGTCGGCCTCGTCACACGCCGCGACCACCGCCTGCTTGTAGGGGCGTGTCACGTTCGCGCCTGCGAAGCCGAGCGTCCTCAGCGCAGCCACGGCAG
Organism: Gaiellales bacterium; assembly: GCA_038239825.1. GTDB lineage: Bacteria > Actinomycetota > Thermoleophilia > Gaiellales > Gaiellaceae > PALSA-600. Next base: position 38,413 of record JBBSEJ010000012.1, on the reverse strand, counting down.
CGACCGGGTCGTCGACGTCGAACGCTGCGTAGTTCCAGTCGAGCCCTCGGGCGGCGAACGCCGCGTTCTGCATTCGAGGCGACAGCGATTCGGTCACCGGCCGACCGAGTAGGGCCACCTGCTGCGTCGCCATCAGCAGCCGTAGCCATGCGCGCACTCGTACTGCGCGAATGCGGTGTCACTGGCGGTGAAGAAGTGATGCATCTTGTCGGGCTTGCGCACGAAGTACAGATAGTCGACCGGCGCTGGGTGGGCCGCCGCCCGGATCGAGGCGAGCCCGGGATTGGCGATCGGCGTCGGTGGGAGGCCGCTGAGCTTGCGCGAGTTGTAGGGGTTGTTGCTGTCGAGCTGTGACTGGAGAATCGACTGCGTGGGCGCGATGTGGAGCCCGTAGCGGAGGGTGGCGTCGATCCCGAGCGGCATGTGTGCATGCAAACGGTTGTAGATCACAGCGGCGACGAGCGGACGTTCTCTCGGCGCGAGCGTCTCCTTCTCGACCATCGAAGCGATGATCAACACGTCGTAGGGCGTCAGCTTCTTTCTCGTCGCATAGCCCAGATCGATCGGCTTCCACTGCTTGCAGAACGCCTGGAGCTGATCACGCACGAGCCGGAGCGACGTCGTCGAACGCACGAAGTCGTACGTCGCCGGGAAGAGGAAGCCCTCGAGGTGCTTCTGGGTCTTCGGTCGGAAACACGGGACGACGGCATGGCGCGAAGCCAGGTCGTAGGCGGCGAGCTTCAGCCGTACCGGCTTGTGACTCTTCCGTTGGGCGATCCGTGCGACTTCACGCACTCGCACGGCCATCTGCGCGCGCGTGAAGCCCTCGGGAAAGACGATCCGAAACGGCTTCGGGGCCGGCGGCGGAGGCGGAAGCGCGTGCGTGCGGTGCACATGCGGCAGCGCGATCTGGACGGCGCCGATCGCCGCGGCGATGACGGCCAGGATCGCCGCGAGCGCGACGACGCGGCGGCGGCGCACGTGCGCGCGAGACGGCCCGCGCGGGCGCCGGGCAGGCGTCAGCGGCCGGCGCTCTGCCACGCGAGATAGCTCGAAAGGAGATGCGCCGCAGCGCGTGCGTCGTCGCCGCTCGCGAGAACCGAGGTGAACCGCTCGTCGTACGTCTCGACCGGCAGCTCGATCGACGACCGCAGCCGATCGACGAACAGCTCGGTCTCGCGTGCCTGCTCGCCGAGGTTGCCGCGAAGGGTCAGCGGCATGCCGACCACGACGAGCTCGGGCTGCTGATCCGTGATCACGGCGAGCAGCTTCGCAAACCCCGCGTCGCTCAGCACGCGGTCAACGGTCTCGACGGGGCGCGCGACGGTGCCGGTGGGGTCGGAGACAGCGACGCCGGTTCGCGCCGAGCCATAGTCGAGGGCGAGCACCTTCACGCGCGGGTCAGGCGAGGGCGGCGACGAGCGTGTCCCGCCCGGCCTCGAGCGCGTCGCGCAGCCCCGAGGGGTTCTTGCCGCCGGCCTCCGCGAGCGTCGGCCTGCCCCCACCCCCGCCGCCGATGTGGGTGCCGAGCGCACGCACCAGGTGGGACGCGTCGACGCCACGTGCGACGACCGAGTCGTCGAGATTGATCACGAGGGTGACCTTGCCGGCGTCGACCGCACCGACGACGACGGCGGCGGCCCTTTCCTGCGCGCGTAGCCGATCGGAGAAATCCTTCAGGCCCCCACGGGCAGCGGCCACCTCCGCGACGACGACGTCACCACTTCGGTCCTTCCACAAGATGGCCTCGTTCGCCTCGGCGGGACTCGGCTTCTTCGCATCACGGCGTACCTGCTCGAGCTCGGCGCGTATGGCTTCGAGCTCGCGCGAACGGCCTTCGAGCACTGTCCATCCCTCACCCGCGGTGACGGCCTCGATCCGTCGTGCACCCGAGCCGACCGCCCGCTCGGAGAGGATCACGAACGGGCCGATCTCCGCGGTCGACTTCACGTGTGTACCGCCGCAGAGCTCCTTCGAGTAGCCGTCGATCTCGACGACACGCACCTCGTCGCCATATTTCTCCCCGAACAGCATCATCGCGCCGAGTGAACGTGCCTCTTCGATCGGCGTCACGAAGGTGCGCACCGGGATCGCCTCGAAGATCTTCTCGTTCACGATTCGCTCGACGCGTGCGCGCTCGTCCGGACTGAGCTGCTTGTCGTGCGTGAAGTCGAAGCGCAGCTTTTCGGGGCGCACGGCTGATCCGGCTTGCTTCACGTGGTCGCCGAGCACATCGCGGAGTGCCTGATGCAGAAGGTGCGTGGCTGTGTGATTGGCTTGCGTGGGGAACCGATCGCTCCAGTTGACGACCGCCTCGACGCGAGCGCCGCCCTCGAGCGGCGCGTGGCCGGCGAGGTCGACGAGCAGCACCTGGTCGTCGCCGAACTTCAGCACGTCGACGACATCGAGCCTCGCATTCTCGCCGTCCGGCTGAATCGTTCCACGATCGCTCACCTGACCGCCCCCGGCTGCGTAGAACGGGCTCTGCTCGAGCTTCAGCAGCTGTCGTGGCCCACCGTGAAGCGCCGTTTCCGTGACCGAAGTGAGCGCGTGCGTCCCGGCATAGCCGACGAACTCGGTCGCGGGGCGGCCGGGTCCGACGAGCTCGGCCGCGAGCTGGAGCGTCGAGCTGTCGCCACCGGCCCGTGACACGTCGCGGTGTTCCTCCATCAACCGGCGGAAGCCGTCCATGTCGAGCGCCTGTCCGCGCTCTTCCGCGAGCTCCTGCGCGAGCTCGATCGGGAAGCCATAGGTCGCCACGAGCGCAAATGCCTCGTCGGCGGTGATCGCCTCCTCGGCCGCCAGATCCTCGAACACCTTCATGCCGCGTGCAAGGGTCTCGGAGAACCGATCCTCCTCGGCGCGCACGATCCGCTCGACGTCGGCTTCGTGCTCACGCAGGATCGGATAGGCATCACCAAGCTGGTGAGTCACGACCGCGGGCAGGCGATAGATGCGCTCGAGCCCGATCCGCTTCGCCTGATAGATCGCCCGTCGCAGCAGCCGGCGACAGATGTAGCCACGACCCTCGTTCGACGGTTCGATTCCCTCGGCGATCAGGAACGTGACGGCGCGGCCGTGATCGGCGAGCACACGGTGTGCGCGTGTGGCGAGCTCGCTGTCTCGGTACGCCACACCCGACTCTCTCTCGACCCAGTCCATGATCTCACGAAAACCGTCGGTGTCGAAGTTGGAGTCGACGTCCTGGAGCACACACGCGGTCCGCTCGACGCCCATGCCGGTATCGACGTTCGTCCTCGGCAGGGGGACGAGAACGTTGCCGGGCTGGAGGTCATATGCCATGAACACGAGGTTGTAGATCTCCATGTAGCGGTCACAGTGGCCCGGCCGACACGAGAGCTCGCCGCACCCGCGCTCTCGACCCCGGTCGAAGAAGATCTCCGAGCATTGACCGCACGGGCCCGTTTCCCCCGCCTGCCAGAAGTTGTCCTTGCCGAGCCGGACGATGCGCTCGAGCGGCACGCCGACACGTTGCCAGGCCTCGATCGCGACCGTGTCCTCCGAGAGCTCGAGTGTTGGGTCTCCCTCGTGAACCGTCGTCCAGAGGCGTTCGGGATCGAGCTTCAGGATCCCCGTCACCCACTCCCACGCGAAGTCGACTGCCTCGTCCTTGTAGTAGTCGCCGAACGAGAAGTTGCCCATCATCTCGAAGAACGAGTTGTGCCGATCGGTTCGCCCCACCTCGTCGAGGTCGTTGTCCTTGCCGCCCGCGCGCAGGCACGGCTGGACGCTCACCACCCGGTCGCGGGGCGGCTCCTTGCTGCGCAGGAAGTACGGCTTGAACTGCTGCATGCCCGCGCTGATGAAGAGCGTCGTCTGATCCTCCGCCGGAGGAACGAGTGAATGGCCCGGCACGCGCAGGTGGCCGCGTTCCTCGTAGAAGCGCTGGAACGCCTCACGCAACTCGTTCGTTGTCATCGCCACGACGACAGTGTACGGACGCCCCTGGTCCCGATCACAACCGCGCGAGGTCGCACATTCGACACGCTTCCGCGACGGTTTCATGCGCGTGTCCGACACCGGCCACGGCCGGTTCGGGCAAGCGAACCGGATGCTCAGAGGCCCTGCGCGACGAGCCAGTCGGCGATCTCGTCGCCGAGCGGAGGGCCGATGTCCGCGAGGATCCCGTGGCCCGCGCCATCCACGAAGCGCACCTCGGCCCGCGGTAGGGCCGCCCGAAACGGCTCGATGTGCTCTCGATTCAGATCACCGTGTGGCGGCTCCGTCGCGAGCAGGAGGAGCATCGGGATCTCGTGCGCGGCGACAGCCGGCCACGCGGGGCGTACGCCCTCGGTCAGCGCTCGCAGCGCCGGGCCGCGCGCCTCAGGTGACGATCCTCTGAGCGCGTTCCCGTCGCTGTGAGCGCCGGCGCCGTACGCGGCGAGCACCGCCGCGGACGTGCGCGTCAGGTTTTCGCGAAGCCAGGCTCTCAGTGCAGCCCTCGATTCCCAGCGCCACTCGTGCGCGCGGGCTTGCTCGATGAACTCGGCCGCACTCTGGTCACGCTCGACCTGCGGCAGTTCGCCGTAGTCGAGGTGGCCGCTGTCGAGGAGGACGAGCGCACGCACGTCCTCGGGATGCGAGGCTGCGTACCACAGAGCGATCACCCCACCCCACGAGTGCCCCATCAGGACCGGACGATCGAGCTCCAGCTCGTCGACGAGGCCGCGAACGAGCGAGACCAGCGAGGAGCGCTCGTAGCGCTCAGGCGGGAGGAGCGGCGACCGGCCGAACCCCGGCCCGTCGATCGCGATCGAGTGGAAGCCGGCTTCGGCGAAGATCGGTGCGACCTCGCCGAGCTCAGCGCCCGACGCGAGCGGCCCGAGTGCATGCCAGAACACGAGCGGGATACCGTCCGGATCACCCCACTCGTGGATGGCGAGCTTCGCGCCGTCGACGTGGAGCAGCCTCATCCATTCGAGCCTATGGGGCGCCGGATCTCCCCCGACGACACCGATCGAAAGCTCGAATCAGGCGGCGCGGTCGGGGTCGAGCTCGTCCGCGGCGATCTCGTCGCGAATCTTCTCGAGCGCCCGGCGGATCAGGCGCGAGACATGCATCTGAGAGATCCCGACCTGCTGGGCGATCTGTGATTGCGTGAGCCCCTCGAAGAACCGCAGATGGAGGATCTGACGTTCGCGCTTGTTCAGCACCTTGAAGCCGGGAGCGAGTACGGCGCGGTTCTCCGACACCTCGTATTGCAGCTCGATCTCCCCGAGCGACTCGAGCGGGTCGAGCTCCTCGCCGTCCTCGGAGCCGCCCCCGGTCGAGAGCGAGAGTGACGAGTAGGCGCGACCGGACTCGAGCGCCTCGAGCACCTCTTCCTCCTCGACGCCGGCAGCCTTCGCGAGCTCGGGGATCGTCGGCGAGCGGCTCAACTGCACCGTCAGCTGCTCGACGATCTTCGAGAGCTGGACGTTCAGCTCCTGGAGACCGCGTGGGACCCGCACGGCCCAGCCGCGGTCGCGGAAGTGGCGCTTGATCTCGCCGATGATGTTCGGCGTCGCATACGTCGTCAGCTCGACGCCCCGCTCGAGGTCGAAGCGGTCGATCGCCTTGATGAGCCCGATCGAGCCGATCTGAACCAAGTCGTCGAGCTGCTCGCCGCGGTAGCTGTACCGTCGCGCGAGCGAGCGGACGAGCGACATGTACTGCTCGATCAACTGCTCGCGCGCCTGGAGATCGCCCTCCTCGTGGTAGCGCCGGAGAAGCGCCTTGTCGTTCTCACCCATCGTCGTTCTCACCGATCGGCGCGACCCGCTTCGTCAACCGCACCGATTCGCCGTCGACGAGCACATCGTCGACCGTCGATTCGAGCACGCGCCGCAGGCCGAGTCGGCCGTCCTGGTCGCGCTCCACTTCGTCGAGCAGATGCGCAGGCAGTGGGCCGATGGTCGTCTCGAGCGCACCGTCACGCACCGACATCCGCACCGTCACGGGTGCGCCATCGCTGTCGGTTCCGTCCAGGATCGAGTCGAGCGCGATCTGCAGGTCTTCGAGGTTCTCGACCGTCAGATCGAGCCGCACCGCAAGCCCGCCGAGCACGAGATGCGCGACGCGATGAAAGTCCTGACGGGGCGGGAACGTGAGCGTGATCTCGTCAGCCATGTTTCGCCCGGAGCTCCTCATCGAGGTCGCTCTCCCGGCGGGCGGCGGCAGCTTTCCCTTCGTCGACGGCGTCGCGCCAGTTGCGGCGCGTGCGATACGAGTCCCAACCATGCGCGACGCCGGATGACAGACCGGCGAGCTTCTGAACCGGCCGCTTGACCGCAAAGCTCACCGAACGGACAGCTTCGTCGACAGCGTCGACAGCGTCGACGGCGCTGTCCGTCGCCTGATCCAGCTTGTCGAGCTGCGCGTTGACGCGCTCCACCGATCCCCCGATCTTGTTGATCACCGGCAGAACCTCGCGTTCCGCCCCACGAATCAACGACGAAAGACGATCGAACGTTACGGCCAGCCGCAGGAACGCCCAGCCGAGTCCCAACCCCGCCGCGACGAGAAAGACCGCAAGCGCGAGGTCGGCGAGGTTTCCGAACGTGAAAGCGAGGAGCACGGCTGCGAACACTAGTGGGCGGACGCTCGAGTGACCAACCCGGAACCGACGACGACGTCGTCGTCGTAGAGCACGGCTGCCTGCCCGCGGGCGACGCCGTAAGCCGGCTCGTCGAGGATCAGGCGGAAGCCGCCGGCCGTCTGCTCGACGGTCGCCGCAACCGGGGGCGAGCGATACCGGAGCTTGGCGCTCACCCGGCCGGCCGAGATATGAAGGCGGCCCCTCGCGGCGACCCGAGTCCGGGCCAAGGACGCCTTCGGCCCGACGACGACCGTGTTCGAACGGCGATCGGTGGCGATCGCGTAGAGCGGCTCCGAGGCGGAGATCCCGAGCCCGCGACGCTGGCCCGGTGTGAAGCGCCAGAAGCCGTCGTGCCGCCCGAGCACCTCGCCCGACTGGCCGACGATCGTGCCCGCGCTCGCGGCGAGGCCCTGCCGGCCGAGGAACGCGCGGTAGTCGTCGCCGGCGAGGAAGCATGCCTCCTGGCTCTCGGCACGTCGCGCCGCGTCGAGGCCGGCCGCTTCGGCCTGCGCGCGAGTCTCGGCCTTCGTCTGCTCGCCGAGCGGGAACCAGATGTGGTCGAGGTGCCGCGGATCGAGCTGAGCCAGCATGTAGCTCTGATCCTTCGTCTCGTCGAGACCCCGCGCTAGGAGGAGCCTCCCCTCACGTTCGACGATGCGCGCATAGTGGCCCGTCGCGAGCCGCACCGCGCCCGCGCGACGCGCGAACGCGAGCAGCTCCGCGAAGCGGAAGCTGCCGTTGCAGCGGATGCACGGGTTCGGCGTCTCGCCGCGCGCGTACCCGCGCACGAAGGGCTGCACGACGGCGCGCACGAACTGCTCGCGCAGGTCGAGCGTGATGTGTGGGAGGCCCAGGCGATGGCACGTCTCACGTGCGGCGACGACCGCTGCAGGAGAGCAGCACGCGCGCTCGGAGTCCGGCCCGGCAGGATCGAGCCAGAGCCGCAACGTGACGCCGATCGCGTGCGGGCCGGCCTTCAGCAGCGCCACCGCGCTGTCGACGCCCCCGCTCATCGCGACGGCAACACGACGCTCGTCGCGGGCCGCCCGGAACGCCGGTGCGAGCGCGTTCGCGAGGGCGTCGGCGGCAAGGATCTCACCTCCCACCGCGGCCGCCTCGAGGAGCGTGAGGCCGCACAGGTCGCGATCGAGTCCACTCGACTGTGCTTCGACGATGCGGTCGCCCTGCAGAAGGAGCCTGACACCGGCCCATTCATCGCCTCGTGCGGAGTCGCCGTAGAGCTCGATCATGCGGAGGAGGGTACTCAGGGGGTAAAGAGTGAGGGGAGCCGAGGCTCCCCCCACTGCTCCGACTTCGCCGATTGGGCCGCGCCCGTGTGAACCTGGACGAACCCAGGTGGGTGCCGTGCGGGTGGTCGACGCGAGGCGCCTAGACCCGACGCGGGCTCCCTTTCACATGGTGTTGGTTCTACATGGACGCGCGGCGTACGAACGACGTCGAGCAGGCGCAATGTAGCCAAGCTCTTGTCAACCGGCACGCGCGTAGGACCACTGGATCGGGTGCACACCCCGTAGCCCGACGCGGCGTGCGAGTGCGTCCGTGAGGTCGAACTGGCGACCCAGCTTGAAGGGGCCTCGGTCGACGACCTGGGTCAGGACACGGACGCCGTGGAACGTGAGGAAGATTCGCGCCCCGCAGGGAAGGGTCGGATGCGAAACGCCCTCCGTGTCGGCATGGATGACGCCGCCGCAGGCTGTCCTCCGACCGACGGCTGCCGGCCCGCTCGACCCCGCGAGCGCGACGTAGGAGCCCTCCGGTCGGGGCGCCGAGCCGGAGCCGCCCCGCGTCTGCTCCGTGACGGCGAGCGACGCAACCGCAGCGAGGAGCGCAACGGCTGCAAGTGCGATCTCGCGGACCGCGAGCGGCGGTCTCATCCGGTGGTCATCGGCTCGAACGTCCGGGGAGCGAGCGATGTGCGGGCCGCGCCGGCACCTCGATCGTCACCGAAGCCTCGGCCCACCCGCGGCCGAAACGCTTGCGAGCCGGCGGCTCCGCCAGCGGGTCGATGCGGTAGCGCGCAACGGCTCCCGGCAGCGGGGAAGCGACGAGGGAGGCTGCTGCTGCATCCGGCGAGGCCGGCTGAAGCTCGGGCTCCGGTCCTGCCGGCTCGGGCTCGGGTTCTGCCGGCTCGGGCTCGGGTTCGGGCGATTCGGGCTCGGGCTCCGGTTCTGCCGGTTCGGGCTCGGGTTCGGGCGATTCGGGTTCCCGTGGTTCGGGGGCGAGCTCTGGCTCTGGCTCTGGCTCGGGTCGTGGCTCTGGCTCGCGTTGTGGCTCGGGCGGGAGGACGGGCGCGTCGTCCTCGGCCAACTCGCCGAGTGGCGCGACCGGCAACGAAGCGACGAGCCACGGGTCCGCCACCGCCTCGCCCGCGGCGTCCTCGGGCTCGTGGGCCGGCATCGTGACGGGCCATTCGCCGAGCATCTCCTCGCGCAGGGCCGCCGATGCGATCCAGGTCGGCGCCTCGTCACGTGCCGCCTCGGGATACCCCGTCGCCACCTGCTCGAGCGGTTGGGCCGGCGGCAGGTTCAGTCGCGGGACGTAGTAGCGCGGCGGCAGCCCACTGCCGTAGTGCGGTTCTCCGCGCCAAGCGGCCCATTCGAACGCGGCGACGATCAACCAGCCGAGGAGCATCAGCCCGCCGATCTGAAGCGGCTTCAGGTCGGCAAGCGTCAGGCCGACCGCCAACCCGACGAGGAAGAGCACCTCGAGAATGAACCGTGACCCACGGCGATCAGGCATGACGTGCTCCTTCGACTACGGGATGTCCCCGTCCTGCCCGGGCTGCGGGAGCGCCGCGATGCCGAGCTCGCTCAGCGCTGCAGCGGGGTACGACGTCGGAGCTCCGGTCAAGGGATCCGACCCGCTCGCGACCTTCGGGAACGCAATCACCTGACGGATGTCCGGCTCGCCGGCCATTCGCGCGATGAAGCGGTCGATGCCCATCGCGAAGCCCCCGTGGGGAGGCGCTCCCATCGCGAGGGCTTCGAGCAGGAATCCGAATTTCGAGCGCGCCTCTTCCTCGGACATTCCCATCGTTCGAAAGACCTTCTGCTGCACGCCGGGGTCGTGGATCCGAATCGACCCCGATCCGAGCTCCCAGCCGTTCCAGATCAGGTCGTAATGCTGACCCTGAACGCCCGCCGGATTCGACTCGTCCCACTCCTCGTGCCCGGCAACAGGAGCGGTGAAGGCGTGATGCATGAAGTTCCAGTGGCCGTCGTCCTCTCGCTCGAAGAGGGGGAAGTCCGTCACCCAGTGAAAGAGCTGATCGCCGGTCTCCATCAGGTCGAGCTCGCGGCCGAGGTGAAGACGCAATCCACCAAGCGCTCGCGCCACGACGTCCACTTCCCCAGCGCCGAAGAGCACGGTCGAGCCGGGCGCGGCCTCGAAGGCGGCAAGCTCGGCGTCGGAGAGGAACTTCGCGATCGGCGAGCGTACCTCGCCGCTCTCGTCGACGACGATGTAGGCGAGACCCTTGGCTCCCCACTCCTTGGCGACGTCTTCGAGGCGCGCGAGCTCCGCACGTGAGAACGCCCTGGGTGCCGCGATGAAGCGCACACACGTTGCGCCCGAGAAGACGCCGAACTCGGACCCGCGAGTGACCTCCGTCGCTTCGTGGATCTCGACGTCGAACCGAAGGTCGGGCTTGTCGGTGCCGAACCGCAGCAGCGCGTCGGCGTAGGTGAGTTGCGGAAACGGTCGCGTGGGCGCCACGCGGCCGAGCGCCTCGAACGCGGACACGACAGCGGCTTCCATGACATCGAGTACGTCTTCGCGCTCCGCGAACGCGAGCTCGAGATCGAGTTGCCGGAACTCGAACTGCCGATCGGCGCGTAAATCCTCGTCTCGCCAGCACGTCGCGATCTGGTAGTAGCGGTCGATCCCGCCCACCATGCAGAGCTGCTTGAAGAGTTGAGGTGACTGTGCGAGGGCGTAAAACCGGCCCGGCTGCAACCGCACGGGAAGCAAGAAGTCTCGCGCCCCCTCCGGCGTTCCCCGCGTCATGCTCGGCGTCCAGATGTCGATGAAGCCGCGCTCGTCCATCGTCCGGCGGATCGCCGAGACAACCGTGTGCGAAAGGCGGAGGTTGCCTTGCATGCGGTCGGTACGCAAATCGAGCCAGCGGTAGCGCAAGCGCAGGGACTCGTCGACGTTCTCCTCCTCGAGCTGGAACGGAAGCGGCGTCGAGCGTGACAGGATCGTCAACCGTTCGACCTGCAGCTCGACCTCCCCGGTCGCGAGGCTCGGGTTGACAGCTTCGGGCGCGCGCGCGACGACCTCGCCCACCGCCTGGAGCACGAACTCGTTGCGGATCTCTCGCGCGACCGCGGCCGGCTCGGGAGCACGGTCGGGGTTGACCACCAGCTGAACCTTCCCGGTGTGGTCGCGCAGGTCGACGAAGACGAGGCCACCGTGGTCGCGCCGGGTGTCCGCCCAACCGGCAACGGTCACTCGCCGCCCGATGTCGGCTACGCCGAGTTCCCCGCAATAGAGATCGCGCCAACTCATGGGTTGGTGAGAGTAGCGACGACGTCATCGAGCGAGACGACGTGTTCGGCTTCGCCCTCACGACGGATGGCGGCATCCGTGCCGGTGACGACGACGACCGTTCGCGCGCGCATCCGCCCGGCCTGCGTCAGCTGGCCCTTCAGTGACCGGCCGGCGTAGTCCGCGTCGGCCGAGATTCCCGCGCGACGCAGCTCGGCCAGCTTGGCGAGAGCCTCGGCTCGCGGCGCGCCGTCGGTGATCACGAGAAACGCGTCGAGTCGGTCCGGCTCGGCAGCGATCCCTTCGAGCGCGAGCGCGAGCAGCAGCCGCTCGAGGCCGGCGCCGAAGCCGATGCCGGGCGTCGGCGGACCGCCGATCGCGGCGACGAGCCCGTCGTAGCGGCCGCCGCCGCAGATCGACGAGTTGGCGTTCTCGAACGGCGCGACGAATTCGAAGGTCGTGCGCGAGTAGTAATCGAGCCCACGCACCAGCGCCGCATCGAGGACGTACGGCACGCCGTACAGGTCGAGCTGCGCCCGAACCTGCTCGAAGTGCTCCCGGCACGCGGCGCAGAGCGAGGCACCGATCTTCGGAGCTTCCTGCAGGGCGGCGCGGAGAACGTCGTTCTTCACGTCGAAGACCTGCAGCGGGCTCGTCTCGCGCTTGTGGCGGGCGTCCTCGTCGAGGAGGTCTGCATGGTCGTCGAGCCAGGCGTTCAACCGCTCGACGTATGCCGGGCGGCAGTTCGCATCGCCGATCGAGTTCAGCCTCAGCTCCCACTGCGTCACCCCGAGCCGTCGCAGAAGCTCCACGTACAGCTGGATGATCTCCGCATCGATCGCCGGGTCCGCAGATCCGATCGCCTCGACCGAGAGTTGATAGTGCTCGCGGTAGCGCCCCTTACCGGGTGCTCCGTAGCGGTACATCGGCGCGATCGTGTACGCCTTCACCGGCTGGGGCTCCCGATGCAGGCCGTGCTCGATGTACGCCCGTGCGATCGGTGCCGTGCCCTCTGGCCGAAGCGTCAGCGGGCGGTCGCGGCGATCGGTGAAGTTGTACATCTCCTTGTGCACGACATCCGAGGCCTCGCCCGCGGTTCGCGCAAAGAGGCCCGTGTCCTCGAAGCCGGGGGTCTGGATACGGCCGAAGCCGTACAGCGCGGTCACCTCCTCCATCGTGCGGACGAGCTTCCACCACGTGCGCTCCGTCGGCAGGACATCGTGTGTCCCGCGCGGCGCCTGGAACGCTCCGCTCACGCCTCGGTGGCCCGGAGCTCGCGGAGAAAGGGATTCGATGCGAGCTCGCGGCCGAGCGTCGTCGTCGGCCCGTGGCCGGGATACACGATCGTCTCGGGCGGGAACCGATCCGTCACCGAGCGGATCGACGCGAGCAGGACGTCCCAGTCACCACCTTCGAGGTCAAACCGGCCCACGGAGCCTGCGAACAGGAGATCGCCGGCAAAGAGGTGACCATCCGAGTGGAAGGCGACGTGTCCAGAGGAATGCCCCGGTGTGTCGATGACCTCGAAGATGATGCCCGCGACTGTGAACGTGTCCCCGCCTGTGACCACGTGTGCGGGGTCGTGCGGCGCGACGGGAAATCCTCCGCGCGGCGTGCCTGCGCGGAGTGCCTCGAGCTCCCCGGCCGGCGCCCACACCTCCGCGCCGGTTCCGTCGGCGAGCGCAGCCACTCCGCCGATGTGATCGACGTCCGTATGGGTGACGAGGATGCCGGCGGTCGTCGCGCCCATGCGCGCGAGGTCGAGGCGCAACCCCGTCGGGTCGTCGCCGGGGTCGATCACGGTTGCCTCCGACGCACCGCGCTCGGACCGCACGACGTAGCAGTTGCTTCTGAACGGCCCCAGGACGAAGCTGTCGACGACGAGCGGCATGGCGAGCGTTTGAGTGTAGCCAGGCGCGGAAACGCTTCTGAGATGCAGCGCTGGGATCTTCTCTCACTCGACGCACCTGAAGGAAGACGCGACCCGATCGTGCTCCACTCCGACGACGGCGCGCGCGCCGTCCTAATCGTCCTGAGCCCTGGGCAGGCGCTCGGCGACCATCAGGTGACCGAGAACGCATGGGTGACGGTCGTCGACGGAACGGTCGAGATCAGCGTCGACGGCCTGACGTCGCGCGCGGGTCGGGGAACCCTCGTGCGCTTCGATCCCGGCGAGCGTCACGCGTTCAAGAGCGAGTCCGGCGCACGCGTTCTGCTCCTCCTGGCGCCGTGGCCCGGCGAGGGCCATTTCCGCGGCGGCGGGCCCGCCGGGGCGGCATAGCCCTCGTACCCCCCGTCGTTACTTCTGCGCGGCCTTGGCCAGTCGGCGCTCGTAGGTGCGATAGGCGGTGCGATCGATCCAGAACGTGAGCGGGATAAAGGCGAGGCCGTAGAAGATGCCGATCCCGAGCCGCTGCGGCAGCGGGCCGCTCTTGAAGATGAAGACGAAGGCGACGAGCATCAGGCCGCCCATCGTCCCGCCACGCTTGACCGCCCGTCGCCATGACGGCAACGGCGGCTGCCGGATCGGGCGTGCCGCCCTTTTCGAGGGTTTCCCCTTCGCGGCGGCGGGCTTCGCCTGAGCGCGCTCGGCGAGCTTCGCCTCTCGCTCGGCGCGCAACTCCTCCGGGTCGAGCGCGATCTCGTTTCCTTCGCCGTCGACGAGGACGGTCTCGTACTCGTGCCGGAACGTCTTCTCGCGACGGCGGCGTTGCTTGCGGGACGGCATCGCGAGCGAAGATTAGCGCCGGTACACGATCCGTCCGTCGCCGATCACCGCGGCGACGATGTCCCCTCCGAGGTGGTAGGCGAGGTATCGCCAGTCCGGAGCGTCGAGGAGGAGCAGATCTGCGCGAAGGCCCGGAAAGATTCGACCGCAGTCCTGGGCGCGGCCGAGGACGTGGGCTGCGTTGACCGTGGTCGCGGAAAGGGCCTCCGCCGGCGACAGCCCGAGCTGGATGCAGGCGAGTGAGCAGACGAGAGGCAAGCTCGTCGTGAAGGAGCTGCCCGGGTTGAAATCCGTCGCGAGTGCGACCGATGCACCCGCGTCGACGAGCGCGCGCGCCCGGGGCATCGGCCGATCGAGAAAGAGGGCGCTTGCGGGCAGGAGGACGCCGGTGACGCGGCTTGCGGCAAGCGCCGCCATCCCGTCGGCTCGCGTTGCCTCCAGGTGGTCGACGGACCGCGCTCCGAGCTCGACCGCAAGCGGGATCGCCCCCGCTTCCGTGAATTGATCGCCGTGCAGTCGAAGCGCGAGACCCGCGCGGCGGCATGCGACGAGGTAGCGCCGGGCCTCCTCGGCGCCGAAGGCGCCACGCTCGAGAAAGACGTCGGCGGCGTCCGCGAGCTTCGCCGCGTCCGGCAGCACCTCCGAGATGGCGAAGTCGAGATAGGCGCCCGCGCCCTCGAACTCGGGCGGAACTGCATGTGCGCCAAGCCAGGTGGGCGAGCCGCCCACGGCTCGGATTGCGCGCAACGAAGCGAGCTCCGTGTCTCGATCGAGCCCGTAGCCAGATTTGCCCTCCCACGTCGTCGTGCCATGGCGGAGCATCCACGTCGCGTGTCGCTCGACGCGTGCGAGCAGCCCCTCGTCGTCGAGCGCCCGCGTGGCGCGCACGGTCGAGAGGATGCCGCCGCCGGCTGCGTGCAGCTCCTCGTAGCCCGCCCCGGCCGCACGAAGCGAGAACTCCTCGACGCGGTCGCCGCCCCACGCGGGATGCGTGTGGCAGTCGACGAGCCCGGGGACGGCGCTGAGACCGCTGCCGTCGAGCTCCTCGACCTCGCCCCTGAGCGACGGCAGGTCGCGCATCCGCCCGACCGATTCGATCGCCCGATCCCGCACGAGTACGAACCCGTCGTCGACCACCTCGACGGCTCCGAGCGCCGGGCCACGAAGTGGCGGCGCCCCGCGACAGGGGGTTGCCACTTGCGCGAGGTCGCGGATCAGCAGGCGGGGTGCGCCCGGCGGCACGCTCAGGCGCTGTGACTCGGGGTCGAGACGCCGCGCGCGCGCGCCACCGCAAGCGCCTCGGGATAGCCCGCGTCGAGATGCCGCACGACGCCCATGCCGGGATCCGAGGTGAGCACGCGCTCCAGGCGCTCCGCCATCTCGTCGGTCCCGTCGGCGACGACGACCATGCCCGCATGAATCGAATTGCCGATACCGACCCCGCCTCCATGATGGACACTCACCCAGGTCGCACCCGCCGCCACGTTCACGAGCGCGTTCAGGATCGGCCAGTCGGCGATCGCGTCCGAGCCGTCGAGCATCGCTTCGGTCTCGCGGTAAGGCGAAGCGACCGATCCCGCGTCGAGGTGGTCACGGCCGATCACGATCGGCGCAGCCACGCCCCCCGAGCGAACGAGCTCATTGATCGCGAGCCCTGCCTTGGCGCGGTCGCCGAGCCCCAGCCAGCAAATGCGGGCCGGAAGCCCCTGGAATGCGACCTGCGACGGGGCGAGCGTGAGCCAGCGTTGCAGGAGCTCGTCGTCGGGGAAGAGTCCGAGGAGCAAATCGTCGATCGCGGCGATGTCGGCCGGGTCCCCGGACAGCGCAGCCCAGCGGAACGGCCCGATGCCTCGACAGAAGAGCGGCCGGATATAGGCCGGGACGAAGCCCGGATATGAGAACGCGTCCGTTACGCCGGCTGCATCGGCCTCACCCCGCAGGTTGTTGCCATAATCGAAAACGTAGCTGCCGGCCCGGACGTAGGCGAGCATCGCCTCGACGTGCCGTGCGATCGACGCCTGTGCACGCCGAAGGTACTCGTCCGGATCGGACGAGCGCAGCTCGGCGGCCTGGGCGACATCGAGGCCGCTCGGGATGTAACCGGTCAGCGGATCGTGCGCCGCGGTCTGATCGGTGACGAGATCGAAGTGCTCGCCGCGCCGCGCGAGCTCTGGCACGACGTCGGCCGCGTTGCCGAGCAAGCCGACCGAGAGTGGGCGTCCCTCCCGGGCCGCAGCCTGGACGCGCTCGAGCGCGTCGTCGAGCGACTCCGTGGCCTCATCGAGGTACCGAGTGTCGAGTCGTCGTTCGATCCGCGTCGGGTCGACCTCGATGCAGAGCACCGCCGCTCCCGCGAGCGTCGCGGCGAGCGGCTGGGCGCCGCCCATCCCGCCGAGCCCCGCGGTCAGGATCGTACGACCGGCGAGCGACGTCGACCCGAAGTGCTTCTGGCCGGCAGCACCGAAGGTTTGGTAGGTCCCCTGCAGGATTCCCTGCGTGCCGATGTAGATCCACGAGCCGGCCGTCATCTGCCCGAACATCGTCAAGCCCTCGGCCTCGAGCCGACGGAACTCATCCCAGGTCGCCCACTTCGGGACGAGCAACGAGTTCGCGATCAGGACACGAGGCGACTGTCGTTGGGTGCGGAACACCGCGACCGGCTTCCCCGACTGGACTAGCAGGGTCTCGTCGTCGCCGAGTGTGAGGAGCGATCGGACGATCGCCTTGAGGGCGTCGTGAGAGCGGGCGGCGCGCCCCGTGCCTCCGTAGACCACGAGCTCCTCAGGGCGCTCGGCAACCTCGGCATCGAGATTGTTCAACAACATACGAAGCGGCGCCTCGGTCGACCAGGAACGCGCATTCAACTCCGAGCCGTGCGGTGCTCGGATCGACGAGAGATCGCCACATAGCGACTCGACGACGGCGTCGAGCGACGCGCCGACGGTCACCGCCCGGCCACCTTGTCCTCGGCTTCCCGACGGGCCGCAGCGTGTGCCTTTGCCCGCCAGCGATACACGTTCCAAGCCGAGGCGACCACGAAGAACCCGATCGCGATGAGGGCCGCCTTCCCGACCGCGCCGCCGGTGGCCCACGCGACGAGAACGACGATCACGGCGAGAACGGCATAGACGATCAGCGTGTCGCGGTACGGATGCTTCGGTGGTGGCGTCTCGGGCAGTTCCCATTGCAGACGGCGGGGCCTGCTCACTCGAGGTCTCCTATCTCCGCCTCGACGGCGGTCAGCAGCGTTCCGTCGCGCACGGATTCAGCCATGGCTTCGATGTCGGAGCTGAGCGAACGATCATCGCGCAGGCGCGGGGACAAGGAGCGAACATGCTCGTACGTCGCCCGGGCGCCTCGACCCGGTTGCAGCGGCGCGAGGAACTCGACCGCCTGGGCGCCCGCGAGCAACTCGATCGCGATCGCCCGCTCCGAGTTGGCGACGATCTGCCAGGCCTTCAGGCCGGACGCGTTCCCCATCGACACATGATCCTCCTGGCCCGCACTCGTCGGAATCGAGTCGACGGAGGCCGGATGACAGAGTGACTTGTTCTCGGACACGAGGGCGGCCGAGACGTACTGAGGGATCATGAAGCCCGAGTTCAGGCCGCCGTCGGTGGTGAGAAACGCCGGGAGCCCTTCGCTCAGGTTCGGATTCACGAGGCGCTCGAGGCGCCGCTCCGAGATGCTCGCGAGCTCGGAAACCGCCATTCCGAGGGCGTCGAGCGCGAACGCGAGTGGTTGACCGTGGAAATTGCCCGCGGATACGAGCATCTCCTCCTCGACGAGCACGAGCGGGTTGTCGGTTGCTGCATTCAGTTCGACCGTAACGGTGTACTCGACATAGTCGAGCAGGTCACGCGAGGCTCCATGCACCTGCGGCGCGCAGCGCAGCGAATACGCGTCCTGCACCTTGTCGCACCAGCGGTGAGACTCCATGATCGCCGACCCCTCGAGCAGGCGGATGACGTTGCGTGCGGATGCGCCCTGCCCCCGCAGGGGGCGCAGGGCGTGCACCTGTGGGATGAATGAGTTGCGTGAGCCCTGGAGGGCCTCGAGCGACAACGCGCACGCACAGTCCGCGACTCGCGCAAGCCTGCGCGCGCGCATCAGCTCGAGCGCCGCCTGCGCCGACATGAACTGGGTGCCGTTGATCAGCGACAGTCCCTCCTTCGCCAGCAGTCGAACGGGTCGAAGCCCCACCCGAGCGAGTGCCTCGCCGCCGTCGAGCAGCTCGCCGTCGACCCATGCGCGACCCTCGCCCACGAGCGGCAATGCGAGGTGAGCCAACGGCGCGAGGTCGCCGGACGCGCCGACCGACCCGCGCGCGGGCACGAAGGGCAGTACGCCCCGATTGAGGCACTCGAGCAACAGCTCCACCGTTTCGACCCGAGCCCCCGAGTTGCCTTTGGCGAGTGCATTCGCGCGCAAGAGCATCGCCGCGCGAACGACGGGATCCGGATACGGCTCCCCCACTCCGCACGCGTGCGAACGGAGGAGGCGCAGCTGCAGCTCTTCCGTCTGATTGTCGGGTATCTGCTTCGAGACGAAGCGCCCGAAGCCCGTGTTCACGCCGTACGTGTGCTCGCGCCCACCGTGGGCGGTGCGCTCCACGACCTGACGGGCCGCTCGCATCTGGTGACGCGCGCCCTCGGAAAGCGGCGCCGCCGGACGCCCCTCCACGGCGACCGCCCAGACGTCGTCGAGTGAGAGATCGTCGCCCGTCAACGCACCGGTTGCCGTCACAGCGCGAGTGTAGAGGCTCGCTTCGGCAGACTCGCTTCGGAGTCACGATGTCAGATCCCGTCCTCGACACCCCGCGCGAGCTCGAGACCGGCCCGGCGGAGCGCTCCTCACGCGCGTGGCAGCTTCTGCGCCGCCCCGACTTCCGGCGTCTGTACCTCGCGGTCGTCGCGAGCGAGCTCGGCGACTCGCTCCACTACATCGCGCTCATGTGGTTTGCCTTCGACGCGGGCGGGCCGCTCGGCGTCGTCGCCGTCCGCCTCGCCGACAGCATCCCCGCGATCGTCTTCGGCCTGCACGGCGGCCTGGCCGCGGATCGCTGGAGCAGGAAACGGCTCATGGTCAGCGCCGACCTGGCCCGCGGAATCGTCCTGATCCCGGTCGCGGCTGCCGGCCTGACTGGGTCGCTGCCGTTGTGGGGGCTCGTCGTTGCAGCCTTCATCCTCGAAGCGGCGACGAGCTACTTCGCTCCGGCCTACGGCGCGACCGTGCCCGCACTCGTCGAGCGCGTCAACGTGCAGCAGGCGAACGCCCTCGTGCAAGCGACGGCGCAAACGCTTGCGATCGGCGGGTGGGCAGTCGCGGCAGCACTCCTCACCTTCTTGCCGGTCAGCGTCTTCTTCGCCGTCAACGCCGCGTCCTTCTTTCTCTCGGCCGCGCTGATCGCCCGGATCCGGCACGCGGGGGCGCACGATCCTCACGCCAGCCGGCCGCGGATCCAGGAGGGACTCACCGCGCTCCGTCCATTTCCCGTGCTCGCCGCCGCGGTGATCGCACTCGCCGTCGCCGTGACGATCACGGCCGGCTCGTGGATCGCGGGAATCCCGACCCTCGTCCGCGACGGGCTCCATCACGGCGCCGGCGGCTTCGCGATCGTGATGACCGGCTATGCGGCGGGATCGATCGCAAGCGGAGCCGTGCTCGCGCGGCTGCAGATCAGTAGGAAGGCTCGTGCGAGCCTCATCGCCTGGGTGATGTACCTCCCCGGCTATGGCCTGGTTGCGCTCGCACACTCTCTCCCGCTCGCGATCACCGGGGCGTTCTTCGCGGCCGCGGCGCAGAGCTCGTCGGTCGTACTGATCAACTCGGCGGCACAGGAAGACGTACCCGATGCGGTGCTCGGACGAGTGCTCGGCGTCATCTCGCTGACACATCGGGGCGCGCATGCAACCGGTCTGCTGCTCATCTCGCCACTCTTCGCATTCGTCGGCGCGCGGATCGTCTTCGGCGCGTCGGCGCTTGCCGTGCCGCTGGTCGGGCTCGTCGCGCTCGGAGGCGCCGCGCTCGCTACGCGTCGTCGAGCAGCCTGAGCTCGAGGACGCGGGTGGGGTCGAAGCCGTCGATCCGAAGCGCCGCCCCGGCAGACGCGGCCGCCGCGCCCGCGGGCATCAGCCCGACGAGCTCAGAGCCGAGGACGCGTGCGCCACGCACCGTCGCCTCCTCCTCGACGCGCTCGACGATCTCGTGCAGAGCCGCGGCCTCCCAGTCCTCGACGTTCATCGACACCTGGACCACGCCTGCTCGCGGAAGAGCGAGCCCGAGTGCGCGCACGCCCGGAAACCCTCCACCTTTCTCACGCACGACAGCGGCGATCTCCCTTGCAACGGCGAGCGTGCCGTGGAGATTGACGTTGAACGCGATCAGCGGTCGGCGGGCGCCGAGAATGACCGCGCCCGCGGTCGGGTGAAGCCGGTCGGGCCCGAAGCTCGGCTGCAGCTCGCCGCCGTCGAGCCGCTGTTGCAGACCGGACGTCCCGCCCCGCCGGAAGAAGGCGGGCCCCAACTCGGGAGGCGCGTAGACGAACACCGGCAGCCCGAGCTCGGCTGCAATTCGCGCGCCGATCGTCTGCGCCGCGGCCCGCGCACGTGGCATGTCTTCGGGGGTGATCGGAATCAGTGGGACGACGTCGGCCGCGCCGACCCGCGGGTGGGCGCCTTCGTGCGATCGCAGGTCGATCCGATCGACCGCGACTGCGATCCCGCCGAGCAGGGAGCGCTCGAGCTCGCTCTCGGAACCGACGAGCGTGAAAACCGAGCGGTTGTGATCGGCGTCCACGTGCACGTCGAGCAGGCGTCCATGCTCGGCGAGCGCGCTGCCGATCGCGTCGATGATGCTCGAGTCGCGACCCTCGCTGAAGTTCGGAACGGACTCGAGCGGCAGCACGGCCCTACTCTAAGGACGACGTGGAGGCCTACTACGACGGGCGGGCGCGGGAGTACGACGACTGGTACCTCGGTGTTGGGCGCTTCGCAGGTCGCGACCGCCCCGGCTGGGAGGCTGAGCTCTGCGAGGTCACGTCAGCGATCGAGCGCCTGCCGGCTCGTCGAACGCTGGACGTCGCATGCGGCACCGGCTTCCTCACCCGGCATCTGCGCGGCGACATCGTCGGGCTCGACCAGAGCGCGAGGATGCTGGACGAGGCGTCACGACAGGTTCCCGGCGCACGTTTCGTGCAGGGTGATGCGCTCGCGCTGCCGTTTGCGGACGGCAGCTTCTCCCGGATCTTCACCGGACATTTCTACGGTCACCTGAAGGGCGCCGGGCGGGAAACGTTCCTCGCCGAAGTGCGCCGCGTCGGTAGCGAGCTCGTGATCCTCGATTCCTCGCGGAGGCAGAGCGCGACCGACGACGACGTGCAGGAGCGCGTGCTGAACGATGGCACCCGTTGGCAGGTCTACAAGCGTTGGTTCACGGGCGCCGGCCTGGCAGACGAGCTCGGAGGCGGCGACGTCCTGCACGAGGGTCGATGGTTCGTCGTGGTGCGCGGGGCTCCATGACTCGCCGCCGGGCGACCTACCGCTCGCTCGTCTCGCTCAAGCGCGATCAGCGAGCTTGCCGTGCCTGCGCGGAGGGAGGCTTCCCGCTCGAGTCGTTGCCGGTGACTGCCCCCGGCGAGGGCCAGCCCGCGTACCTGTTCGGCCAGGCGCCCGGCATCGTCGAGGGTGAGGAGCGACGCCCGTGGCGCGGTCGTGCCGGGCGGACGCTGCGCAGCTGGCTCGAGCTCGACGAAGACGAGTTCTACGCGACGTTCTACTGCGCCTCGGTGACACGCTGCGATCCGGGCCGCGCGCCGTCGGGTCGTGGTGACCGGACGCCGACCCCCACCGAGCAGCGGCTCTGCGACTTCTGGCGCGAGCGCGAGCTCGCGTTGCTGCGTCCGCGACTCGTCGTCACGGTCGGAGGGCTCGCCGCTCGCCGACTGCTCGGCGCGGGGAGCGTCGGCGAGTCCGTCGGCCGGCGCTACACGCTCGCCGGCGCGGTCGCGATTCCCCTTCCGCATCCCTCGGGCGCATCGAGCTGGTTGAACGTGCCGGCAAACCGCGCGCGCGTCGTCGAGGCGGTCGGGCTGATCCATGCCGAGCTTTCGCGCCTGACGTAGATCCTTTACCTCCCTGTCCGGGCGCGCGCCCGCGCGCGACGGACCATCCCGAACCCCCAACCCACCCGGGGAGGTCGACTCGACGAGCCGAATCTACCGTCGACGAGCGGACGAGATCGAGTCGAGATCGTGCCGATTCCGTGCAGATTTGCCGCCCTCGAGCCCGAGCGGGCAAAGGCTCCCGGCACACCTCTCCGTGGCACGGGTCGCGCATGGGTGCGCGGGTACCCTCAGGTCGATGCCCACCCAGTCGATCGTGCCTCGTAATCGCCTGACGTTCCTGCGCCTCATCGCGTTTCTCGCGCCCTACAAGGCATCCATGCTCGTGTCGGTCGCCCTCGCCATCGGCTCGCAGGGCGCGGCGCTCGGTGCGATCCTGCTCACCCGGAGCGTCGTCAACGTGCTCCGACACGACGAGCTCGGACGGCTCCCCTGGCTCGTCGGGCTCGTGGTCGCACTCGGGCTCGCCCGTGCGCTGATGATGAGCGGCCGCCGGCTGATCGCGGGCAAGCAGGCGTTACTCGTCGAGATGGACTTGCGCACGGCGATCTACGCCAAGCTCGTCCGCCTTTCGTTCGGCTTCTACGACCGCCATCAGACAGGGCAGTTGATGAGCCGCGCAACGGTCGATCTGCAGGGTGTTCGGTTCTTCCTCGGATACGGGCTCATCTTCTTCTTCCAGCACGTCTTCACGATCGTCGGCGTCGGAATCGTCATCTTCCTGATCTCCTGGAAGCTCGCGCTGATCACGATCGCGATCGCCCCGGCCCTCGTAGCGGTGGCGTACCGCTACAGCCATGTGTCTCATCCGCTTCTCCGCGACGTGCAACAGAAGATGGCGGACGTCGCCACCGTCGCCGAGGAGAACATCGTCGGCGTGCATGTGGTGAAGGCGTTTGCCCAGGAGGACACCGAAGTGGCCAAGTTCAGGCGCAGCTCTGAGGAGGTCTTCGGCCTGAGCGTGAAGGCGAACCGCCAGCGCGCGTTCTACATTCCGCTCCTCAGCTTCCTGCCGTTGCTCGCGCAGGCGGCGATCCTGCTCGTCGGCGGCCGGATGGTCGCGCGCGGCACTCTCTCGCTGGGCGACTTCGTCGTTTTCAATCTCTTCCTCGCGCTGCTCGTGCTGCCGCTCCGACAGCTCGGTATGTGGATCGGGCAGGCGCAGCGAGCAACGGCATCCGGCGAGCGCATCTTCCAGGTGATCGACGAGCCGGAGGACATTCGCAGCGAGCCCTCCGCCCACGACCTGCCGCCCGGGCCCGGCCTCGTGAGCTTCAGGCGGGTGACGTTCGGCTACGACGCAGACCGTCCCGTGCTCCACAACCTCGACCTCGAGCTCGCCGCCGGACGAATCGTCGCGCTGATCGGCCATACAGGGTCCGGAAAGACCAGCCTCGCCGCACTCATCCCCCGCTTCTACGACGTGCAGTCGGGAAGCGTCTCGATCGACGAGCACGACGTTCGCTCGCTCACATTAGGCTCGCTGCGGCGCGAGATCGGCGTAATCGCCCAGGATCCATTTCTCTTCTCGGCGACCGTCCGCGAGAACATCGCCTTCGGCCGTCCCGGCGCCACACCGGACGACATTGCCCGAGCGGCGCGGCTCGCCCAGGCGCACGAGTTCGTCGAAGCTCTACCCGAGGGCTACGACACGGTCATCGGCGAGCGCGGCATCACGCTCTCGGGCGGACAGCGGCAGCGCATCGCAATCGCGCGAGCACTCGTCGTCGACCCGCGGGTGCTGATTCTCGACGACGCGACCGCGTCGGTCGACGCTACGACGGAGGCCAAGATCCGCGACGGGCTGCGTGAGGCGATGCGAGACCGGACCACGATCATCATCGCCCACCGTCTCTCAACTATCGCGCTCGCCGACGAGATCATCGTGCTCGAGGAAGGGCGCATCGCCGCCCGAGGGACTCACGACGACCTGCAAGAGACGAACGAGGTCTATCGCGAGATCTACGAGCACGGCCTCCTCGAACGCTCATTCACGCAAGAGGTTGTCTAGCTGGTGCTCCGTTCCAACGGTCTCGCGGGCCCTGGCGGCCGCAAAGCGGCAGTTGATGGGCAAGCGTGGGCCGCGTCCTCGGTCGCTCCCGATAGAACACCGCTCTCGGGGCTCCCTGCGTCCTTGCCCGACTTGCTCTTCCCTCGCCAGGAACCCCACGGAACTTCCGGAACGGTGCACTAGTGCGCGTCTACCAGCCCGGCGGGCATCTGATGCGCGGAGGACGACCCCCGGTCGCGGACTGGTCCTGGGCGCAGACGAAGCGTCGGTTGTCCGCGCTCTACCGGCTCGCACGACCGTACAAGCTGAGGACCGCGCTCGCCGTGCTGTCGCTGCTCGGTGCGACCGCGGTCGCGCTCGCTCCACCCTTCCTCGTCGGGCGCACCGTCGACGAAGTACGGCACGGCCACACCTCGAAGCTCGGCTGGCTCGTCGTCGCGTTCGTCGCCGCGGGGGTGCTCGGCATCCTCTTCACCTACGCGCAGACGTACTTCACCGGCTGGACGGGCGAGCGCATGCTCGCCGACCTGCGCGATCAGCTCTTTCGGCACCTGCAGCGCCTCTCGCTCGGCTTCTACGAACGCAACCGAGCTGGGGTGATGATCAGCCGGCTCACGAACGACGTCGAGGCTCTCGACCAGCTCGTCACCGACGGCGTCACGTCGCTCGTGCAGAACACGCTCACGCTCGTCGGCACCGCCGTGATCCTCTTTCTCATCGATTGGCGGCTCGCACTCGCGACGATGACCGTGATGCCCGCGATGGCCCTCGCGACGGTCTGGTTCCGCAAGCGCTCGGGCCGAGCCTACCGCGCCGTTCGCGAAACGCTCGGCGCGGTGACGGCGACCCTCGCGGAGGACATCGCCGGGATGCGCGTTCTCCAGTCGTTCACGCGCGAACGAGCCGCACGCGAGAACTTTCGTGAGGTGAGCGACGCCTACCGGACCTCGAACATGCAAACGGTCGCCCTCAGCGGCCTCTACTTCCCGTTCGTCGACTTCCTCTCGTCTACCGCGACCGCCGTCGTGCTCGGCTACGGCGGGTGGCTCGCGTTTCACGGCCACGTGTCGCTCGGGACCCTCGTCGCGTTCCTCGGCTATCTCTCGAACTTCTTCGATCCGGTGCAGCAGCTCTCGCAGCTCTACAACACGTTCCTCTCGGCGGTTGCAGCGCTCGACAAGATCACGGACCTACTCGACGAGGAACCGGAGGTGAAGGACACGCCCGATGCTCTGGCACTCGACCGAATCACCGGCCACGTCATGTTCGAGAACGTGCGCTTCTCGTACGGTCGCGGCCCGGAGGTGCTGCACGGCATCGACCTCGACGTACCCCCGGGAACGACCGTCGCGCTCGTCGGGCACACGGGCGCGGGCAAGTCGACGATCGCAAAGCTGATCGCGCGCTTCTACGACCCGAGCGGGGGCAGGATCACGATCGACGGGACCGATGTGCGGAGCATCGCGCAGAGCTCACTTCGCAGCCAACTCGGCATCGTGCCGCAAGAAGGCTTCTTGTTCGCCGGCACGGTCGCCGACAACATCGCCTTCGGCCGGCCCGAAGCGGGCGCCGACGAGATCGTCGCGGCCGCACGCGCGGTCGGGGCCGACGAGTTCATCGGCGCCCTCGAGAACCACTACGACACACAGCTCGGCGAGCGCGGCTCACGGCTCTCGCTCGGCCAGCGTCAGCTGATCGCGTTCGCGCGGGCGTTGCTCGCCGACCCCCGGATCCTGATCCTGGACGAAGCGACGAGCTCGGTGGACATCGGGACGGAACGGAAGATCGAGCGAGCGCTGCGACGGTTGCTGCATGGCCGGACGGCCTTCATCATCGCCCACCGTCTCTCCACCATTCGCGACGCCGACCTGATCGTCGTGCTCGAGCACGGGCAGATCGCCGAACAGGGATCGCACGACGAGCTGCTCGCAGCTCGGGGACTCTACACCTCGCTGTACGGAGACTGGGCGACGGATGTCGCATAACGCTCGCGCAGCATAAGCTTGGCCCCCGAATGAATCTCGATCGCGAAACCGAGAGACGCATCGAGCAACCGGCCTCGGACGAGGCCGAGCGCGAGACGCGCCTCACCCCCGCCGAGGCGATCACCCAGATGCGCATCCGGGTTCCGGTGCGCGGTGACCGAAAACTGCGCACCGTCATCGACCGTGCCAATCGCGACGATCAATTGAAAGCCTGGTGGCACGTCGCGAACGTGAACGCCGTCGCTCGGATGGAGATCAACGACCACTCCTGGGTTCACATCCAGATCGTCGCCAACATCGCCCTGAAGCTCCTTCGTCAACTGACGAAACACGGCGTCGAGCCCGCGATGGTGACTGACTACGGGATGACAAGAGACGACTCGGAGGTCGTCGTCGCTCTCACCGCGCTGACGCATTGCATCGGGATGTCCGTACACCGCAAAGGCCATGAAGACTTCAGCCTCTTTCTCGCCGAGCCGAAGCTCCGCCAGCTCCTCGAGGGCATCTATCGCGAGCCCGACCTGACCGTCGTCGTCTCGGAGGTACTGCAGGGAATCATCAGCCACCGCTCAGACGGGGAGCCACTCACGCTCGAGGCCGGCATTCTCCGGGTCGCCGACGCGCTCGACATGGAGCAGGGCCGTTCGCGCATCGCTTTCGAGCGAGGCCGGGTGGGGATCCACTCGCTTTCGGCCGCCGCGATCGAGGAAGTCGAGATCTCAGACGGCGCAGACAAGCCGATCCAGATCTCGATCCGCATGAACAACTCCTCCGGGATCTACCAGGTCGACGGTCTCCTGAAAGCGAAGCTCCGCGGCTCCGGACTCGAGCCGTACGTGGAGGTGATCGCGCACGTCGACACCGAGGCCGAGAAGCGCCTGGTGCCGCTCTACAAGCTCGACCTGTAGAGACGGATTCAGGAGTCGCCGCCGCTACAATGCAGCCTGTTCTGCGGGATCGTCTAATGGTAGGACGCCGGACTCTGAATCCGGTAGTCTAGGTTCGAGTCCTAGTCCCGCAGCTTCGCATAGTCGCTGCAATATGGCACCTTACGTTGCCTCGTTGGTCGACGAGAAGAGCGCAGGGGCAACGTGCGGGGCAACACCCGACCAGACGCGCGACATCAGGGGCAGAACGCAAGAGGGCGGCTGGCCTTTATGGGCCCCGGCAGAACCGCCAGGCCCAAAGAGCTAGTCGGCAGGCCTGACTTCGGCCGCATGATGATGCAGAAGCCCGCGCTCAGTAGTACTGCCGGATGTAGCCATAGGCGCGATCAAAGTCCTGATGGAGTTTGTACTTGGATAGTGTCTTTCGGAGAGCGAGTTTCACCTCCCGCTCGCCCGCATGCGTGCTTTGCGAACTGGTGAAAGAGCGCGCGGAGGCCTTCCATGTCTTCGGAGATGTGGGGGTAGACCTCCGAGTACGTTCCTTCCAGGTACGCGTTGGCGACGAGGCCGGGGCCACCGTGACCGGGACCCGTGATGTAGATCGCCGACAGGTCGCGGGCGCGGATCGCGCGGTTCAGGTGGGCGTAGATGAAGTTGAGGCCCGGCGTCGTCCCGAAGTGGCCTAGGAGTCGCGGTTTGACGTGTTCGGCTTCGAGCGGGTCTCTGAGGAGTGGGTTGTCGAGCAGGTAGATCTGCCCGACCGACAGGTAGTTCGCCGCGCGCCAGTAGGCATCCAAGAGCTCGAGTTCGATGGGCGACGCGACCTGACTCAACCCGGCTTCTTCACGAAGATCACGAGCACGATCAGCTCCTTATAGCCGATGAAATGGTGCTGGGCCCCGGCCGGGACGAAGACGGCGTGCCCCTCGCGCATCTCGACCTACTCCCCTTCGACCTCGAGGGCGCCGCTCCCATCGAGGACGATGTAGACCTCGTCGTCTGTGTGGGGCTGCTGGTGTCGGGCTCGGGCGCGACGAGCACGTAGACGCCGATCTCGAGGCCGGGGGATTCGTGGACGATCTCGTAGCCGCCGTCTGCGATCGGGCGCGCCTTGGCGGCCACGATGTCGAAGGCATGGGCGATGGTGAGCGCCCGCCCTTCCGCTTGTTTCCCTGGGACTTTGATGCCTTCCTTTCTGCTCTGTGTCTGGCTCATCTCTGTACCCGAGTCCTCTGAAACGACGAGGGGCGCAAAACGCGCCCCTCCTTCCGGTTGCGGTGCTGCCCGCTCAGCTGACCCGTACGGTCAGGCGGAGGACGTTGTCTTCGCCGACGGTTTTGAAGCCGGCCATGTAGTCCTCGCCGGCCTTGGTGGTGAAGCGATAGACGCCGACCTTGGCGAACGTGATCTTGGTCGTCGCGCCCATGTGCGCCAGCATCGCGGGCGGGAAGGTGCCCTTGAGGCCCATCATGCCGCCGGTGCTCAGGCGGGTGTAGGTGACGGCAGGCCCGCTGGTCTTGATCAGCTTGTGCGGCATGACGTCGCGGTTGGCGACGCTGATCGCCCCGCCGCGACGGATCACGACGGTCTGGCTTGCCCGATAGGCGCCGCCGTTCAGCGACCAGGAGTGGCAGCCGCGCGTCTGATGGCGAATCACAAGCGAAGCGTGCGAGGAGCTCGGGGCTGCTGGCGCGAGTGCGGCGAGGACGCCGGTAAGCACCAGCAGAGCGAGCAGTGGAATCGTGCGCGTGACCTTCATGACACTCCCTTGTTGACTGCCCTCAGTGTGCGGCCGCTCGCGCCGGTCGCCATCGGCGTGGACGCTGAACGCAGTCGCACGCTTTCCGCGCGTTGCTTGCGGGTTATCCGCAGCGACTACCAGCTCTTGACGGCACCCAGTGGCCGCGCAGCTTGCAGCCTGATGCGTGCGTCGACGGCGACGCAGCTGTCACTGAGGCCGAGAATCGGGTTCAGATCAAGCTCGGCGACCTCGGGGTTCTCTTCGGCGAGCCGCGCCAGCCGATGCAAGAGATCGCTCAGAGCGGCGGCGTCGGCAGGGGCGTGGCCGCGGTAACCGGCGACGAGCCGGCGGGCCTTACCCGAGCACACGAGCTCGTCGGCGTCGACGTCGGTCAACGGAGCGACGGCGAAG
The DNA here is from genome assembly GCA_038239825.1 of Gaiellales bacterium. Taxonomy (GTDB): domain Bacteria; phylum Actinomycetota; class Thermoleophilia; order Gaiellales; family Gaiellaceae; genus PALSA-600. Next base: position 9,421 of record JBBSEJ010000012.1, on the reverse strand, counting down.
CGGACGTCACCGATCAGCTCCGCGAAAACGCCGCCGGGCCCGAAGGCCACGAGAGGGCCGAAGACCGGGTCTTGAACGACGCCGGCCAGGAGTTCGGCGCCCGAGGTGATCATCGGTTGCACGAGAAGCCGCGCGCCAATGCGGTTGGCGGCCGCACGCACGTCCTCCACGGTCTCGAGCCCGAGCACGACGCCGCCGCTCTCGGTCTTGTGCGCGCCGGGCGTCGCGGTCTTGACGACCACAGGGAAGCCAAGCTCGACGGCCGCCGCGACTGCCTCCTCCGCACTTCCAGCGGTGCGCTCGACCACGATGGGGATGCCGTACGCCGACAGGAGGTTGCGGGCCTCGGCGGCGGTGAGCCAACGCTCCTCCGTGATCGACTCGATCAGTCGGCGAGCATCGGTCCGGTCGATTCCTTCGATGAACGGCACCGTTCCGGCTTCCCGCCGCAGCCAGTCGGCGCGCTCAGCGACGAGTCCCAATGCGCGCGCGGCCGATTCGGGGTAGGTGAACGCCGCAACCGGAGAGTGGGCCGCCCGTAAGACATCAGGAATTCCTTCGGCGCTGACGATCACGGCGAGGACGGGCTTGGTGGCACCGATGGCAGCTCGGGCGATCGCTGCGGCGACGCCGTCGGCGGTGGCCACGACCGGCGGCACGAACAGGACGATCACGCTGTCGATCGCCGGGTCAGCGAGCACGAGCGGCAGCACCGCCTCGTAGGTGGCCGCCGTCGCCGAGCCGAGCAGGTCGACGGGGTTCGCGACGTTGGCATCGGCCGGCAGAACGGCCCGCAGGCGCTCGTGCGTTTCCCTGCTCAGCGCGTTGAGTTCGAGCCCGCCAGCCTCGCATGCGTCGGCGCAGAGGATGCCGAGTCCCCCGGCGTTGCTGACGACGGCGAGGCGGCGCCCCTTGGGGAGCGGTTGGCTCGACAGGAGCGCCGCGGCGTCGACCAGCTCCTCGAGCGTCCGCGCGCGCAGAACGCCGGCCTGGCGGAAGAGCGCGTCGACCGCCGCCTCGGAGCCGGCCAAGGCGGCCGTGTGCGAGCTCGCAGCGCGGGCGCCGGCGCCGGTCGTCCCGGACTTGAGGGCCAGGATCGGCTTCTTGCGTGCGACGCGCGCGGCCAGGCGGCCGAACTTGCGCGGGTTGCCGAACGACTCCAGATAGAGGACGACGAGGTTCGTCTCCTCGTCGTCCTCCCACCACTCGAGCAGGTCGTTCGAGGAGACGTCGGCCTTGTTGCCGATCGAGACGAAAGACGAAAAGCCGAGATTGCGCTCGGCGGCCCGCTCGAGGAGCGCCAAGCCGAGCGCGCCGCTCTGCGATGAGAAGGCGATGCGGCCGCGCGGGAGTGCCCGCGGCGCGAAGGTGGCGTTCAAGCCGATACCGGGCACGGCGATGCCGAGACAGTTCGGGCCGATGAGGCGGGCGCCGTGCGCGCGCACCAGAGCAAGGAGGCGTTCCTGGAGCGCGGCGCCGTCCCGGCCGACCTCGGCGAAGCCGGACGAGATGACGCAGAGCGCACGCACCCCGGCCAAGAGCGCGCTTGTGGCGGCGTCTTCTACCTGCGCAGCCGGCAGGCAGATGACGGCGAGGTCGACGGGCGCACCGATGTCGCCGACGGAGGAGTATGCGCGCACGCCGGCAACGGCCTCGGCGCCGCGGTTGACCGGGTAGGCGGCGCCGGTGAAATCGGCGGCGAGGATGTTGCGGAACAGCTCACCGCCGATCGAACCGCGCCGGCGCGACGCGCCCACGACGGCGACCGACGTGGGCCGGAAGAACGGGCTCAACGAGGCGGCGACGGCCACGTGGTCGCGCTCGTCGACACGAGCGCGGAAGACTGCGGTCGGCGCGATCGAGAAGCTGACCTCGACCTCGCCGCCAGCGAGCTCGCGGGTGATCTCGAAGCCGGCGTCGGCGAAGACGCGCAGCATGGCCCGGTTCTCCGGCAAGACCTCGGCGACGAAGCGCTCGACGCCGGCCGTCGCGGCCAGGGCTGCGAGCCGCTCCAGCAGACGGGCTCCGATGCCGTGACCCTGCAAGGCGTCGGCGACGGCGAAGGCGACCTCGGCCGTCGAAGGGTCGCGGAGGCGGCTGTACTCGGCGACGGCGACGATGCGCTCGCAACTGCGTCAGCGACGACGCCAACGAGCGCGCCATCATCGGGGGAGGCGACCAGGAAGTGCTCGACCAGGGAACGGTCGACGCGCCGTCCGCCGTGGAAGCGCGAGTGCATGCTCTCGACCGAGAGGCCGGTGAAGAAAGCGAGCAGCGCATCGGAGTCGGTGCTCTGCGGCGGCCGCAGCCGCAGTGTTGCCCCGTCTCGAAGGACGACGTCGACGACGTAGGGTCTCTCGGCAGTCGTGTCCATCCCCCGAGCCTGCTGCAGCGCGGGTTTCAGCGGTTCCGCGTCTGCCCTGATTCCGTTGCGGAGAACCCGCAAAGGGTCGTAACTCGCCGGCGGCGCGTGGCCTCCCCCGCACGAACAGTGCGGCAAACCCGCAGCGCGTTTGTGCCCGAACGCCGATGGCCGCCAACGAGGTTCGTCCTACGTTCAATGCAGCAATGCAAGACAACCGCGAAGGAGAGACCATCATGAGGAAGTTGCTGGAATGGGGCGGAGTCGCGGCCGGGATCGTGCTGGTCGCCTTTGGCGTCGGCGCGCTCGTTCTTGGGGTCAACGGCCGCTCGACCGTGCACTCGAGCCTCGCGCTGGAGAAGATCGTCGGCTCGCCCGACATGACGCCCGCTGCGATCGCAGTCGAGGCCAAGAAGGCCGGTCTGCCGGCAAGCATCAAGCTGCCGACCGTGGACGTCGCCGGCAAGGCGATCGACAGCGGTGACCGGGCGCGCGCGTTCGCCAGCTACATGCGCATCCACGCGCTCGAGGCGACCGGCGGTCTGACCTTTTCGCAGCTGCCGCGCTTCGCGACGGCTGACGGCAAGGGGACGAACGACCCGACGGCGGCAACGAAGGGTCCGAGCGGGCAGCCGCTCGACAACCCTGTGCGCAACGTCTGGATCACAGAGACCGCACTCGCGACCGCGCTCAACACGTCCTACATGGCCGAGCAGCTGTCGATCTTCGGCATCGTCGTCGGAATCGCCCTCTTGCTGAGCGGAATCGGCTTCCTGATCCTGGCTGTCGGAGGGGCACTACGTGGACGTAGCGCCCTCGCGCTTTCGAAGGTCGGCCGGCGCGCAGCGGCTGTGCCCGCGTAAGCAGGCAGCTACGACGCCGAAAGCCGAGGGCGGCACGCGCCGCCCTCGGTCGTTGTCCAAGGACGAATTCGACCAAGAGGAGTTTCAGAGATGAGCAGTAGCCCGTACGTGACGCAACAGCACGGCTCCGTCGGAACCGGCGACTCGAGGAACGCGCTCCTCGGCGCCGTCGCAGTGCTGCTCGGGCTGCTCGTCGCGGTCGTGGGGTTCTTCGCGCTGATGATGTGGCTCGATGCCCGCGGCGCGCGTGACGATGCGCGGCACACAGCGGCCAAGACCGGCGCGGCCAGCGCGTCGATGCCAGGCTCGACGGCCAACCTCGGTTCCCTGACGAGTTTCTCCGACGCGGCACCCGCGAACGCCGACGCGCTCGCCGCGGCCCATGAGGCGTACCCGGCAACGCTGCCGGCGGCTTCGGCCGGTCCGGTTGCGAACGTCAACCTCGTTCTCACCGACCTGACCGTTCAGGTCGCCCCCGGCATCAAGTACAGCGCCTGGGCCTGGGCGGGCGGCGCTCCGGGTCCGGTGATTCACGTCCGGCAAGGGCAGCTCGTGAAGATCACGCTGACGAACAAGGGCGCGATCCCGCACTCCGTCGACTTCCACGCCGCCCGCGTCGCCCCGAACAAGGCGTTCGGCGACGTCTTCCCGGGCAAGTCGGTCAGTTACACCTTCCGCGCCAACGACTCCGGCGTTTTCATGTACCACTGCGGCACGAAGCCGGTCCTGATGCATATCGCCAACGGCATGTACGGGGCCATCGTCGTCGACCCGAAGCCCGGAGTGTTGCCGAAGGCCGACAAGAACTACGTCCTCGTCGCCAGCGAGTGGTACCTCGACTCAGCCGGGCTCACGAAGCCGGCGCAGTTCAACATGGCCAAGGCGCACGCGCGCCAGCCGGACTGGATGACGTTCAACGGCTATGCCGGCCAGTACGTCAAGCACCCTCTGACCGCCAAGCCCGGCGAGCTCGTGCGGTTCTGGGTCGTCGATGCAGGCCCGTCGCTCGACACCGACTTCCACATCGTCGGGACGATCCTGAACACCGCCTACGCGTTCGGCGACATGAACCCCGCTGACGCGCTCCACAACGTGCAGACGGTGACCGTGCCCGCGGGCGGCGGCGGCGTCTTCGACGTCAAGATCACGAAGCCCGGGCTCTATCCCTTCGTCTCGCACGCCTTCGCCGCCGTCGACCAGGGACAGGTGGGACTGCTGAAGGTCGGCGCCGTCAAGGGGACGATGAGTCACTAGCGCCGCCGCCTTGCCCGGGATCTCCCAAGAGGTTCTGGGCGATCGCGTACCGCACGAGCTCGGCCCGGGTCTGCAGGTGCAGCTTCTGCATGATGTGGGCGCGATGCGTCTCGGCCGTGCGGACCGAGATGTAGAGCATGCCGGCGATCTCTTGGTTCGTGTGACCGAGCGCGAGCAGGCGCAGCACGTCGCGCTCGCGATCCGAGAGCGGATCGGCATCGGCTCGCTTCCGTTCCTCGGCGTCGGCGGAGACCATGCGGGCTCCCAACGTCGGATGGACGTAGCTGCCGCCGCCGGCGATCTCTCGCACCGCCGTGACGAGGTCGGTGTCGGCGGCCTCTTTGAGGATGTAACCGGCGGCGCCGGCGGCGAACGCCTCGCGGACGTAGTGCGGGTCGTCCTGCATCGAGAGGATGAGGATCTTCGCGCCGGGGGCGTCCTTGAGCACATCGGGGATGGTCTCGATACCGCTCTTGCCTGGCATGACGATGTCCATCAAGATCACGTCCGGCTGCGTCGCGCGCGTCTCGAAGACCGCGTGTTGGGCGTCGCCGGCCTCGCCGACGACCTCGATTCCCTCCTCCGAGTCGAGCACGTGGCGGAGTCCGCTTCTGACAACGGCGTGGTCGTCGACGATCAGGACGCGGATGGTCATGAGAGCTGTACCTTGGCGACCAGTGTGGTGCCGGCGCCGGGACGCGACTCGATCCTGAGCTTTCCGTCAATCAGGCCCAACCGCTCGCGCATCCCGTCGAGCCCCATCCCTTCGCGTGCAGCCTCGATGTCGAAGCCACAGCCGTCGTCCTCGATCACCGCCGTCAGCGCGCCACCGCCCCGAGTGAGGATGATGCTCACGTTGCGCGCTTGCGCATGCTTGACGATGTTGGTCAGGGCCTCCTGCACCATGCGGTAGAGGGCGGTCTCGACCTCGTTCGAAAAGCGCCCCTCACCAAGCTGGGCTTCGACATCGAGCTTGAGGTCGGTCTGCTCTACGAGGTTCGCAGCCAGACGCTCGACCGCGGGAACGAGGCCGAAGTCGTCGAGCGCCTTTGGTCTGAGCTCGACGGCCAGGCGCCGGATGTCGTGCAAGGTCTCGAGGATCTGCGCGCGTACCTGCTCGAGCGCTTGCCCTCGGGCGTCGGAGTCCGGGGCATCCTCGACGGCCCTCAGTCCGAGCAGGATCGAGGTCAGCTCTTGCCCGGTCTGGTCGTGGAGTTCGCGCGCGAGACGCCGCCGTTCGAGCTCCTGCGCTTCGACCACGCGCCGTAGCGCAACGGTGGCGACGCGCCGAGACTGGTCGACGGCGACGGCGGCGCGGCTCGCGAACGTCTCCGTCAGTCGTAGGTCGTCGTTTGTGAAGCGAGGGGCGTCGCCCGACTTGTCGTGGGCGACGATGACGCCGATCGGCTGATCGCGGGCGATCAACGGCACGTAGAGGCCGGTGCGCGCACCAATCTGGCGGCCGAGGCCGTAGTCGACCTCGGGATCGTCGAGCAGCGAGTCGACCCGCTCACCGCGGCGCCGCTCGAGCACCCGGCCGCTCTTCGAGCCGGCAGGCTCCAGCTCGAAGCCGAGGATCTCCTGTGCGCGCTCGCCGTCCGCGGCTTCGACCACGAGCGTACCGTCGGCCCGCGGCACGGCGATCGCAATCACCCGTGCGTCGATCAGTTCGCGCAGGCGCGACACGATCAGCTGCAAGAGGCGCGGTAGGTCCATCTCTGTTGTGAGAGCGTTGCCGACCTCGTTCAGCGCTTCGAGCTGGCTCGACCAGCGCCGCGACGCCTCGTAGAGGCGCGTGTTCTCGATCGCCACTGCCGCCTGCGCGGCCAACAGTCCGACGAGATCTTCGTCCTCGGCGTCGAAGTCGGCGCCGGCCTCCTTTTCCGTTAGATAGAGGTTGCCGTAGGCGACGCCGCGCAGGACGACCGGGACGCCGAGGAAGCTGCACATCGGCGGATGGTTCGGCGGGAAACCGATCGAACGCGGATCCTCACTGAGATCGTGGAGGCGCAGAGTCTCGGCGTCGCGGATCAGGACGCCGAGGATGCCGCCCCCGCGCGGGAAGTCGCCGATCGCCCTGACCCCGTCCGCGTCGATGCCGTGCGTGATGAAACGCTCGAGCTCCTTGCCATCACGGTCGATCACGCCGAGCGCGGCATAGCGCGCTCTCGTCAGGGTGGCCGCCGTCTCCACGAGGCGCCTGAGAAGCTCGTCGAGAGAGAGCTCGGAGCTGAGGGCGATGCCGGCGCCGACGAGCGCCCGCAGGCGGTCGTCCTGGTCGATGCCGATTTCGCTCACGCGGCCATTATCCGTCGAGCCGCAATCGAGAACGCTTCCCTCTGACCCCGACGTCCCTTGCGCGTCAGGACGGTCTGCGGCCAACTACGCACCCGAGATCGGCGCTGCCCCGGATAGCTGACGTCGCGCGCGGCCCGATCATGGAGACGAGACAACTCAATTCCAATGGAGGCCACGATGAAGAAGATCCTGATCGCTACCGATGGCTCCGCGTCTTCGGCCGAAGCCGTCGATTTCGGGGTCGAGCTCGCCGCCGAGCACGAGGCGAAGGTGATTTTCGTTCACGTCGCTCCTGCCCTCGACGTCATCCCGGCGGCCGGCTACGGCTTTGGCGGAGCGTCGCCGCGTGTCCCGCATGAGCTCGACGCGTTCGACCGTGCCCCGCTCGATGACGCAGAACAGATCGCCGCTGGCCACGGTGTCGAGGCGAGCTCGAAGCTACTCATCGGCGACGCCGTCGACGAGATCGTCGCCTTCGCCGACTCGCAGGGCGCCGATATGATCGTCATCGGTTCCCGCGGCCACGGCGCTCTTGCCAGCGTGCTGCTCGGCAGCGTCTCCCGCGGAGTGCTGTCGGAGTCGAAGCGTCCGGTGGCGATCATTCGCGGTCTGGCGGCAGTCCCGGCGAGGGCAAGCTGAGCATCGTCACAGCCCCAGGGCGTCTGCCGCGACCGCCGCCTTCCTCTCTGCTCGACGAGTTGGCCGGCGCGGCCCCATAGGCGGCGCTTGGTCAACTCGAGACAAGCCGAGAGGGCTGGCGTGATGATGATCGACGGGCTCGAGCCGCAGGGGCGCACCAACATCGTCTGTCTCGGGATCACCACCGAGGGCGTCAAGATCCCGCTCGGGCTCTGGGAAGGCTCGACGGAGAACGCGACCGTCGCGACGGCGCTGCTCTCCGATCTGGTCGAGCGCGGCCTCGATCCCGAGCAGGGGATCCTGTTCGTGATCGCCGGCGTCAAGGCGCTGCGCAAGGCGATCCGCAACGTCTTCGGCGAGGCGCCGGTGCAAAGGTGTGCGGCACAAGGTACGCAACGTGATCGACCACCTGCCCGAGCGCGACCGGCCGCCGGTGAAGCAGCGGCTGCGGCGGGCCTGGGCGCTCAACGATCACACGCGCGCACTCGACCAGCTCCGCCAACTCGCCCGCGAGCTCGACCACAGCCACCCGGGCGCGGCCGGCTCGCTGCGCGAAGGCATGGAGGAGACGCTGACGCTCACCGGGCTCGACGTCACCGGCTCGCTCAAGCGAACGCTCGAGTCCACAAACCCGTGCGAGGCGATGATCGAGATCGTCCGCCGCACCCAACGCAACGTCAAGCCCTGGTCGTGCGGGGAGATGGCGCTGCGCTAGACCGCCGCCAACACGCTCGAAGCCGAACGCCAGTTTCGGAAGATCATCGGCTACCGCGACCTCGCCGCCCTCGTCAACGCGAGCGAACGCGACCACCCCAGTCGCCGTCACTCCGACACCGCTCGCACCCCGACCAACACGTTGCGCCACACCTGCGCGACGCTGCTCTTCCGGCACGGCTACAACGCGAAGCAGGTGCAGGCCTGGCTCGGGCATCACGCGGCCTCGTTCACGATTGACACCTACATCCACCTGCTGCCGGATGATCTGACCCCCGCGACCTTCCTGGACGCGGTGACGGGATCCACATCGGTGGCAACCAGACCGACCGAGAACGACCTTAACTCGGCCGGACTCCTCTAAACAGTCCATTCAGTTCTAATAAACCTGCTCAGAGCGATCTGTGGCGCGTACCTCGTGGAGCGCCCTTCCACGAGGTCCGCAACGAAAAAGCTCAAGCGCGGATGGAACGTCTGCCCGGCGAAACAAGGCTCAGAGTTTCGCTCACCAGACATCACCGGGAGTCCTGGATAGGGAGGCTCCTCAACTTGCAAGTGCTTCTGCAATCGCTTCGGAAACGGTGAGCGAGCGGCCTTCGGCCCACTTGGTCGAGAAGGTCTCGGTTGCAGAGTGTGCCTGTGCCGCGTTGATAGCGACTTGATACTCGGCTGCCGCAGCGGGAACAAACGCGCCGAAACCGAAGCCACCGCGTTCGCGCATCGCCTCTGCTGCGCCCCAGAGAAGCGCAGATCGCAGGGGTTGGCCATCGAGCGCGTATACACGAGCGAGGCTGCTTACCACCGTTTGCGTGATTTCAAGGCTTCCGAAGGCACTCGCGGCTGTTAACGCTTCGCGAAGGTGAGAGGCGGCTTCTCGTAATTCGCCCAGATGTATCTCGGCTTCACCGAGGTAGGTCAACCCGTGCATCAGATACTCCGGGTCGTTCAACTCCCGGGCGATTTCAACGATGCGCAGGCTTGTCGCTTTGGCGGCGTCGTAGTCGCCTTCCACGAGTTCGTCATCCGCGACGCCGATGAGCGCGTGGGCGATTCCGTCGGGTCTGCCAATTTGCTTGCGCAGCGCAAGGCTCTCCTGGTGGAGTCTTCGCGCCTCGCTGCGGTCTCCCGCGGCCGCTGCGATCTCGCCCAGGTCGCGCAGGTGCGCTGCGGCCATTCGAAGGTCACCGTGCTCCAGAAAGATCGGTAGCGCCTGCTCCTTGAGCGCTCTTGCCCCTTCGTCGTTGTCGCTGTGCCGGATCAACTCGCCCACATACGTGAGCGCTCTGGCTCG
>JBBSEJ010000011.1:0-55376 GCA_038239825.1 Gaiellales bacterium | reverse complement strand
GGGCGTGCGTGGCGGCTGGGATTGCGTGCACGGTCGCGGCGCCGTCGAAGATCCCGCGCGCGTCGGGTGACAAGGTCAAGACCGACCGCCGCGACGCGGAGCGGCTCGCGCGGCTGCTGCGTCTGGGCGAGCTGGTTGCGGTGCGTGTCCCGGATCCGCACGAGGAAGCGGCCCGCGACCTCGTCCGTGCCCGCGAGGACGCACGGGGCGAGTTGATGCGCGCGCGGCATCGCGTTTCGAAGTTGCTGTTGCGGCATGGCCTCGTCTACGACGCGAGCGCCTGGACGCTCGCGCACGACGGCTGGCTGCGCCGGCAACGGTTCGAACACCGGCCGCTCGAGATCGCCTTCGACGAGTCGTATACGGCGATGCTTCAGGCGAAGATGCGCCGCGACTCGCTCGACCGGGCGATCGTCGAGCTCGCGGCCGAGCCGCCGTTCGCCGAGGTCGTCGGCCGGCTTTGCTGTCTGCGTGGCGTCTCGACGTTGACCGCGCTTGCCTTGACGGTCGAGCTTGGCGACTGGACGCGCTTCCGGCCCGAGTCGCTCGGCCCGTTCCTCGGCCTGACCCCGAGCGAAGAGTCGACGGGCGAGCGACGCCGGCTCGGCGCGATCACCAAGACCGGCAACACCCATGCCCGCCGACTGTTGGTCGAGGCGGCCTGGCACCAGCGAAGACCGCTGCGCGCAAGTGCGACGCTTGAGCGGCGCCGGCAAGGCCAGCCGGCAGCAGTTCGTGCCCGTGCCGACCAAAGCGCGCGCCGCCTCCACCACCGCTGGCAGACGCTCGAAGATCGCGGCAAGCGGCGCACGATCGTCGCGGTCGCGGTCGCGCGCGAGCTCGCCGGACACTGCTGGGCGCTCGCGACCATGTAGCCCATCGACATCGGCTCGGCGAGGAGAGCGCACCGGCGCACGGCGCGAGAAGCGACCCGCGGCACAGCTATGAGCAGCCCACGACGGGCCACGCTCGATCCTAGACAGCGGCACCGCTTCTCAACTCGCACACCCGGTCATGCGGTCCCGACCCGCGCATATCAGCCGCGACACAACGCGTCGACGACTGCCGGTGCGCTCCCCCCGCCGAAAAAGAAGGCCCGCAACCGCGGGCCTCCAAGCCGTGCAACTTGACAAACCTCACTCCATATCAGCTGTTCTACCTCCGGACGTTGTGAACGCGGCTGATCGCTGGCCGATCTTTCGACGCTGAAGAAAGCAGGCGGCGATGCCGTTGGCCGGGGTTGCTGGGACGCATGCGACGTTTTAGTCGACCGGCGCGGTGCTGGGTCGATGCCGGCGTGCTGCAGGCTCGACCAGCGTGTGCCGGCCGGGACCCGAGTCCCGAGCCCGGTGAGCTCGCCCTGGATCCGCCGATAGCCTCAATTCGGGTTCTCCCGCGCCACCCGCATGGCCAGCGCCCGCACTCCCGCATTTGTCGTGGGTCTCCCGGGCGGTGGTGATAGAGCGCGGTCAATCGGCCGCCCGACCTTGGAGCGTCGGGCGGCCGGAATTGCCGAGACGTCTTGGGATTGTCTAGACGTCGCGGCGCTTGAGCAGGATGGCCGCGATTGCGAGTGCGGCGGCGGCGTAGCCTGCGAAGAGTGCGAGTCCAGTCCACTGTCCGAGTGTGTGGGCCGGGCTTCCGATTTGCAGGATCGCCTGTCCTGCCTTGCTCGGGAGGTACGGGGAGACGGCGTCGTTCCAGGTGGTGGGGAGCACGTTCATCAGCGGCGGCAGGACGAACAGGACGCCTGCGAAGGCTGAGATGCCAGCGGCCGTGTTGCGCAGGATGGCCCCGAGACCCAAGCCGAAGAGCCCTGCGATCGTGAGGTAGAGCGCTCCGCCCATCACGGCTCGTGCGACTCCAGGATCGGAGATCGAGAGCGAGATGTCGTGGCCGTTCCGCATGTGACCCTTGAGGATCGCCTGAGCTGAGAAGAACGCGATCAGCATCGCCGGAATCGTCAGCGCGAGGGTGACTGCTCCGAAGACGCCGGCTTTCGCCCAGAGGACGGGTAGCCGCTTGGGAACTGCCGAGAAGGTGGAGCGGATCATGCCGGTTGAGTATTCGCCGCTGATGACGAGGACGCCGAGGACGCCCAGAGCGAGTTGGGCGAAGTTGACACCGATCAGGCTGGTCTCGAGTGCGTGGAAACCCGCTTTGTCCTGTGCGCTCATAGTTGCCCAGCGGCTGGCGTTGATCAGGGCGGGAACGACCGCGAAGACGATCGTCAGTCCCACACCAGCGAGCAGTGTGTAGCGGGTCGAGCGAATCGAGCGGAGTTTCGTCCACTCCGACCGCGCAACGCGCATCTGCGTGACGCGGCCGGTGTGGATACGCGGCACCCGCAGCGGGAGCGGGGTTACGGAAGGGAGAGCGTTGGCGGGGTTCATGCTGCCAGTGCCTCTTCTTTCTTGAGTTCGTCGTTGGTTGTCGTGGCGTGGTATTCGACCTCGTCGCGGGTCAGACTCATGAATGCCTCTTCGAGTGATGCCTGCTGCGCGGTCAGTTGATGAAGGACGAAGCCACGGGCTGCTGCCTCGTCGCCGATCTGTTCAGCGGTGAGGCCTTCGATCTCGATCAGGCCCGGCTCGACTGCTTCGACGCGGACGTCGTTGGACGCGACGAGCTCGGCGAGCTCGGCTGCCTGTGGTGAGCGGACGAGGACGATGTTGCGTGAGTGGCGGCGAATGAACTCGTCGACCGAAACGTCGGCGATCAGGCGGCCGCGCCCGATCACGATCAGGTGGTCGGCGGTGAGCGCCATCTCGCTCATCAGGTGCGAGGAGAGAAACACCGTGCGTCCTTCGGCCGCCAGGCTCTTCATCAAGTCGCGGATCCAGCGGATGCCGTCGGGGTCGAGCCCGTTGACTGGCTCGTCGAGCATCACGGTCTCGGGGTCGCCGAGCAGCGCGGCGGCGATGCCGAGCCGCTGCCCCATCCCGAGGGAGAACTGTCCGGCGCGCTTCTTGGCGACCGACTCGAGCCCGACGAGCTCGATCAGCTCGCCGACGCGGCTGCGTGGAATGCCCTGCGTCTGCGCGAGGGCGAGCAGGTGGTTGTACGCCGAGCGGCCTGTGTGAACCGAACGCGCCTCGAGCAGAGCACCGACCTCGTGAAGGGGTGCCGAGTGCTCAGCGTAGTGCTTGCCGTTGACAGTGACGTCGCCCGAAGTAGGAGCGTCGAGGCCGAGGATCAGCCGCATCGTGGTCGACTTGCCGGAACCGTTGGGGCCGAGAAAGCCGGTGACGATTCCCGGCTTGACCGAGAACGACAGATCGTTCACCGCTGTCGTCTCCCCGTAACGCTTGGTCAGATTGTGTGCCTCGATCATCGTGTTCTCCTTTAGGGTGCGACGCCGAAGTTGCGTCTGTACCCAGAGAACCAGCGCGACCCGAGACCACACCGAGTGTCAGCTGGGAGTTACCCGAGAGTCTCGCTGGGATCGTCTAGCTGCGAATCGAGGCGCCGACGGACGCGCCTGTCGTCTCTGTCGCGGCCGGCAGCCGGATCTCGAAGATCGAGCCGTGCGGGCGGGCGGATCTGAGGCTGATCTCGCCGCCGTGCGCGGCGACGATCGAGCGAACGATCGCAAGCCCCAGTCCGGCGCCACCGAGCCGCCGTTCGCGGGGAGCGTCGGGCCGGAAGAAACGGTCGAAGACCAGCTCCCGTTCCCCCTCGGGAATGCCTGGGCCACTGTCCTCGACGGTGATGACGACCCTATCACCCACGACTCCGACGGAAACGAAGCCGGCTGCATCCGGTGGGGCGTGTTCTCGGATGTTTGCAAGCAGGTTGTCGATGACTTGCCGCAGGCGCCGGTCGTCACCTGTGACGACGATCGGGCGATCGGCGAACTCGAACTGCAACAGTCGGCTCGGCTCGACGGCGCGAGCGGCCTCGATCGCCGATTCGACGAGGTCATCCAGCGCCACCGGATGCCTTTCGAGTGGGGCAGCATCGTCGAGTCTTGCAAGGAGCAGCAGGTCCTCCACGAGGAGCGTCATCCGTGTCGCCTCGTCCTCGATCGCGCGCATCACCTTTGCCAGATCCTCGGGCCGATGCTCCGCGCCGCGGCGGAAGAGCTCCGCGTAGCCACGAATCGAGGTCAGCGGCGTGCGCAGCTCATGCGACGCATCTGCAAGGAACTGTCGCAACCGGTTTTCAGTGGCATCACGTTGTCCGAACGCCGTCTCGATCTCGGCCAGCATCCGGTTGAGCGCGGTCGCGAGGCGCCCGATCTCGCTGCGCTTTGGCGCTTGCGGAACCCGTGCCGTCAGGTCGCCTCTGGCGATCTCATCCGCCGTCGCAGCGATTCGCAGCAGTGGACGAAGGCTTCGCGCAAGCAAGATCGCCGCGACGATCGCCAGGAGTGCGAGGACGATGACACCGACGATCAAGTTCAGCTTGAACAGGTGTTTCAGTGTCGAGACCTCAGTACGCAAAGACACCGCGGAGACGACCGATCCGCCATCAGACGTGCGCACGGCCAGCACCTCGAACGCCGGCCCTTTCTGACCGGGCGCCTCGATCTGGCGGGCTCGTCCTGGATGAGAAAGAAGATCTGACGGCAGTCGCACTTGCGCCGCTTCCGACGTACCAAGGCGAGTCACGAGGCTCCCTCGGGCATTCCGAACCTCGACGAGGACCGGACGGTCGGTCCCGGCGAACGTCGGCAAGGCGATCGGCTCGTGATTGACGTGAGCTGCGACTGCTGCGCTTGAGACTTGCCGCACGCTGGTGGCCGCGGTCTTGTTGAAGTAGCCGCGGAGCAATGTGAATGTCGTCACGTCGGCGGCGCCGACCGCCAGTGCAGCGAGCACGACAGTCGCAAGTGTCACCCTCAGGCGAATGGACACGGTCTCACGCCCCCGGCAAGCGCAGCGAATACCCGACCCCGCGTCGAGTATGAATCAGCGGCGGCCCCTCACTATCGACCTTCTTGCGCAGGTAGCTGATGTAGGTCTCGACGATCCGGCCGTCCCCGCCGAAGTCGTACTGCCAGACGTGGTCGAGAATCTGTCCTTTCGACAGCACCTTGCGCGCGTTCAGCAACAGATAGCGCAGCAGCATGAATTCGGTCGGGCTCAGGTCGATACGTCGTCCCGCACGGTGGACGTCCCGTGTCTCCTCATCGAGCTCGAGATCCGCGAATGACAGGCGGTGCGAATCGCTTGCCCGCCCCGACGTTCGCCGCAGAATCGCGTGCGCACGCGCGACGAGCTCCGCAAGGCTGAACGGCTTGGTCATGTAATCGTCACCGCCGAGCGTCAGGCCACGAATCCGGTCCTCGACAGCGTCTCGGGCAGTCAGGAACAACACCGGCAGGTTCTGGCCCCCTCTGCGCAAGCGAGACTGCACCTCGAAGCCGTCGATGCCGGGGATCATCACGTCGAGCACGATCAGATCTGGTGCAAAGTCACGGACCGCCGCGAGCGCATCGAGACCATCGCCGACGATCTGCGTTTCGAAGCCCTCGTAGCGCAAAGCAGTCGCGAGGAGCTCCGCAATGTTCAACTCATCATCGACCACCAGCACCCGGCCGTTCGGCTGCTCGACCATCACACCATTATCTGGGTGAACCCTGGGAACAACCTGAGAGTTATTCTCGAGCGTCTCCGCGACGCCCTGACCCGACGGCTACCAGGGCGGGCTCGCATAGTGGGCGGAACCGGTGGCAACCAGCAGGCAAATGCGTCGACCGCGAAAGCGGGTCAAACAGGCCGATCGGCAACCGGTCGCAGCCCACGGCAACGGTTCCGGAGCGCATGAGCGGAGAGGAGGCAAAGCCGCTGTTCAGACGCACCCGAATCGTGGGTCGATCTGCATTCGTGCTTCCTCCAGTAGCTCATACACATGGGTCGAAGCGGACAGGTGCCGCTAGACGGTTGATGCCACGGGGTCAGGCGGTGTAGTTGGCGATTGCGCGGCTTGGCCGGCCGAGTTTGTGGTTGAGGCTGATGCAGGCGGCGAGCGCGAGCAGTCGGACGGCGACGCGGGCGAAGAGGTTGCGGGGTGTGCGGGCGCCGTGGCGTTCGAGTGAGAGGAGGTCTTTGCAGGTCTGGAAGACCGACTCGATTCGTTGCCGGATCGGCGTCAGGTGTGGCCCGTGCTGCGGTTCGTTTTGGCGGGGTGGCCGCAGGATCCTCGCGCCGAGTGTTGTGACCGCTTCGGCGAATGCGCGGCCGGCGTAGCCGCCGGTGAGTGCGCGCGGGAGCAGCGTCAAGCAGACGATGTGATTAACACCGCCGACTTCGACCTGCCCCACGCGGACCCTTTGCCGCGACCGAAGCCGTGGCATCAATCATCTAGCCGCCGGTGAAGCCGCCGAAGACCTGCTGGATCGGGAAGCCGAGCGCTTTACTTTTCTGGCCGAGCGCGTTGACGGCCGCACCGGCGCCGCTGAGGTCGTTGAGTCCGAAACTGCCGCCTTTCAGTTTCTGCTCGAGGCCTGTGAAGAGCGTCACCGCGGCGGCGATCGGGGTGAGGAGCGGACGCAGCAGGCTGCTGTTGTTCGCGTCCTTGCAGGCGAGCTTCAGCTCGTGGTAGATGAACGCGGCAGCGAGGCCTGCCTTGATCCCGGCCTTCAACCGGCCGGGCGTACCGGACTTGAACGCGCCTGCTTGGTAGGGCTTGTAGATGTAGCGGTGGAAGGCCCCGAACGCGAGGCCCATGTGGAAGAGGAACTTCGTCTTCGCGAAATAGACATGCCCGGTGTCACACACCGCCGCCGCCCGCGTGCTCGACGCGCTGAGCGGTTTCGCGGCCGAGGCTGTGCTCGCTCCGATCCCGAGCGCCGCGACAACCACGAGCAGCAGAGCACAGGTGGTGATTCTCCTGTTCATCCTGACCCCTTTACGTTGAATGCGTTTCGGATACGAATAGCTCCTCTTTTCCCGCCTCAGGCGGACATGCAACTGACCAAGACCTGACTGTGTGATCTGAAAGCGTTGCATCGGGCACCGGCAGGAGAGATATCGGGAGGAAGCAGGTGCGTCAGATTGCGAAATCATGTGAGAACACGGCAACCTATGAACCTCGCCGACATGGGCGCAGTCGCACTAGGTACCGCCGCACGCGGCGGAGCCCTCTGGCTGATCCTCGCGGCAGGAATAGCGGCCGAGCGCCGCACCCCCAGGCCGCTCCTCGCGACGGCCGCCGCCTGCTGGAGCGCCGAAGCCACGGCCCTCGCGCTCGCCATCTGATCGGCCGAAAGCGGCCCTGTCAGCGCGGCAAGCGAGCGTTGATCGATTGCCCGAACACCCCGTCGTTTCCTTCCAGCCACTCCGCAAGCGCCGCCGCAGCCGCGTTCACCCTCGGACGCGCCACCCCGGATCTCGCCATCCCGCTCGCGCTCGCCGCCGCGACCGTGGCCGCATCCCGAGTCAGAGTCGGTGTCCACCACTCGAGCGACATCCTGGCCGGACTCGCACTCGGCACAGGCATCGCAACCCTTGCCGCCCGTAGCACGCGATAGACGCGGTGGTGACGGAGTTCGGGATGGTCAGATGCCATCAGGGCGTTTCCGCACCCGCCGCGCCCTCCTCTCGATTATCCCTCAACTCGTCTCTTGGCGCGGCACGACGCGCCCCTGCTCGTCAACTTCCGCCTCGCGAGCAGGCGAGTCCTCCACCACGGGCTCCCGCACCCCAGGATCGGCCACGACAGGCGACGGGCTCCGACCTGAGGCCATCGGGGTCCGCGCCAGACCTGCTTTCTTGCGGCCGCGACGGGCCATCGTCGGCTCGAACGTGACGCCAAAGACGACCCCGAGGCCAAAGGCGAGCACCGCGACGTGCTCGCCCAGGTTGTGCACCGCATGGCCGATCCCGATCTCGCCGCTCCACGAGAGGACGCGATCTCGGATCCAGTTCCCTTCCGGTTGAGCCGCGAGGACAACCCAGCCGGCGGCGACGAGCACCGGCAGAAACGCAAAAAGGAAGCTGGCGGTTGGGTTCCCGTCGCGACCGTGAAGCTGGGAAAGACCGAGTAACACGCCGGCGAGGGCCATCAAGCCCATCACCCCCCAATATCCCCCCGTGTCCCAACGGTGAAAATGAGGCGCAAACCAGATCAAGAATCCCGCAGCCGCGCCCGCCGCGAGCGTCGCCACAGCCCGGTTCCAGCGTCTCATCTCAGCAGCTTCTCACATCTGTTGAACCTAGGACACGTGGGCCGCAAGCCGAGGACGGATTCTCGACGTCGACCGTGGCAGCACTTGCCATGCCAACGTACGGCGTACCAGCATGGTCGAACGGGCGGGCGCATGGCTCGTGCGACCAACGACTTGCTCAAAAAGTCCACACATCGCGAAGCGGTCGGCTCAGCACCAGTCCGTGTTCTCGCCGCGGCAGCTATCTCATGCTCACCTCATCTGCCGCTGGTCGAATGCGCCGGTGAGAGACGATCATCACTCTCTGAGTGACCTCTCCTGCCGCCCTCCTGCCGCCGGGGATTCCCGGTTCGGTGGCGCTTCGGGTAACAGTCGGCTAACTGCTTCGACCGCGCTCGTGTTGCTCGCGTTGCTTGCGATCGAAGGAGGGACGCTGATCTCGTTGCAGACGTTTTTCTCGTGGCACATTTTCGTCGGCATGCTGCTCGTGCCGCCGGTCGCCTTGAAGATCGCGAGCACCGGCTACCGCTTTGCCCGGTACTACACGCAGCGGCCGGACTACGTCGCCGCCGGCCCGCCGCCGACGTTGCTGCGCCTGCTCGGGCCGGTCGTCGTCCTGTCGACTGTCGGGCTCTTCGCCACCGGGGTCGCACTCGCCGCCTTTGGCCCCGGACAGCCGTTCGTCCTACTGCTCCACAAGGCGAGCTTCGTCGTCTGGGTTGGCTCAGTGTCGCTGCATGTGCTCGGCCACGTCCGTCGGGCACCGTCGCTCGTGATGGCAGATTTGCGCGGTAGGCGGGTCGGGGGCTACGGCGCGCGCGGCTTACTCGTCGCAGCTGCGGTCTTCGCGGGTGCGATCCTCGCCGTCGCGACGGTTTCCTTGATCGGGCCGTGGACGCATGCGCTGGGGTTCGGCGGCTGAGGCCGATCGCAACCGCCGCTCGCCAAGGAGAATGAGAGCGTGAGGGTGCTGATCGTCGAGGACGAGGCGAAGCTCGGGCGGCTGCTGACGCGCGGCCTGCGCGAGGAGGGCCATTCGGCGGATCTCGCCGAGCGTGGCGACCAAGCGATTCGCCTGGCGCGCACGATCCGCTACGACGCGATCGTGCTCGACGTGATGCTTCCCGGCCTCGATGGCTTCGGCGTCTGTCGTCGGCTCCGGGCCGAGGCTATCTGGAGCCCGGTGCTGATGTTGACCGCCCGCGACGCCGTGGAGGACCGGATTGAAGGGTTGGACGCTGGCGCCGACGATTACCTGATGAAGCCGTTCTCGTTCGAGGAGCTGCTGGCGCGGCTACGCGCGCTCACCCGTCGTGTGCCCCAGCCGCGGCCAACGGTGATCGAGGTCGGCGACCTTCGCCTCGATCCCGGCGCCCATCTCGCGTGGCGTGGTCGGGTGCAGCTCGATCTGTCGGCGAAGGAGTTCGCATTGCTCGAACTGTTCATGCGCAATCCCGGAGGCGTTCTCACACGCGACCAGCTGCTCGAGGGCGCGTGGGACATGGCTTTCGAGACTCGCTCGAACGTCGTCGATGTCTACGTCCGCTACTTGCGCGAAAAGATCGATCGCCCGTTCGGGATCGAGTCGCTCGAGACCGTTCGCGGCGTCGGCTACCGGCTGCGGGCGCAGCCATGAGCGGGCTGCCGATCCGCGTCCGGCTGACCTTTGCATTCGCGTGCGCGATGGCGGCGGTGGTGACGGCGATGAGCGTACTCGTCTACGTCCGCCTTGCCGATGCGCTGCTCAGTTCGGTCGACCAGACGCTGCGGGCGCAGGCCCGTGAGGCGGCCAACCATGCGCGCGGCGAACAGAGCCTCGTCGACCCGGACGCAGGGGCGGGCATGACCTTCGCGCAGCTGCTCGACGCCCACGGCCTCCGCCGCCGCTCGACGCCGTCCGGGCTGGTTCCGCTGCTCACGCCGGCGGAGGCTGCCCGGGTGACGGCGGGTGCGAGATTGCTGCGCACGGTGTCGCTTCCGGGCTACCAGGGCGACTGGCGCCTGCTTGCCGTTCGCGCACCCCATGGACCGAGGGCCGTTGTCGTCGCACGGTCGCTCACGGCTCGCGAGGAGACGCTCGACCGGCTGCTGCGCGAACTACTGATCGCGAGCCCGCTGGCGCTGCTGATCGCCTCGCTTGCGGGATACGGGCTCGCGGCCGCGGCGCTCAGGCCGGTCGAGGCGATGCGGCGGCGCGCGGACGCTGTCACCGCCACGTCTCCGACGCTGCTGCCGGTGCCGCACACAAATGACGAGATTTCGCGGCTCGCAACGACTCTCAACCGCATGCTCGGCCGCCTGCAGACGTCGTTTGAGCACGAACGGCGCTTCGTCGCCGACGCGAGCCACGAGCTGCGCACGCCGCTTGCGCTGCTGCGCACCGAACTCGAGCTCGCGCTGCGCCGGCCGCGGTCGCCGGAGGAGCTCGAGGATGCGCTTCGCTCGGCGGCGGATGAGACCGTGCGTCTGTCGAGGCTCGCTGACGATCTCCTTCTGATCGCGCGCGCCGAGCAGGGCTCGCTGCCGATCCGAGCGCGTGCGACCGACGCAGGTGAGCTCCTGAACCGGGTCGCCAGCCGGTTCCGTCCCCGCGCCGAGGCGCTCGGCCGGGCCGTAAGCGCGGCCGCAACGAACGCCGTCATGGTCGCCGACGGCGACCGGCTCGACCAGGCGCTCTCGAATCTCGTCGAGAACGCGCTCGCCTACGGCGCCGGCGAGATCAAGCTTCAGGCGCTCGAAGTGGACGGGGCCGTCGAGTTGCACGTCACCGATCAGGGCCGCGGCTTTCCGCCTGCGTTCCTCGACCGGGCGTTCGACCGCTTCAGCCGTGCGGACGACGCCAGAGGAGGGGGCGGCGCCGGACTCGGCTTGTCGATCGTTGGCCTGATCGCCGAGGCCCACGGCGGGCGGGCGGCAGCCATCAACCGCCTGGCCGGCACCGATGTCTGGCTGGAGGTGCCCCGGCGTTCTTAGGATCTTCCTAGCCTGCGCTCATGCTGGTCTCATCTGCAAACGCGACCCTGACCACCGTGAGCCGGGATCTGAACGACGCCCGCGAGGTGCGCACCGCCGCGAAGGCCCGCGACGCGGCCCGCGCGCGGCTTCACCGCCTCACCGGCGCCGCTGCCGCGCTGACCGTCGGGCTAAGCGGCGCGTTCGCCGCTTTCGCAGCCGGTTCGACGCACACCCGAAAGGCAGTCGCCCCCACTCCGGTGAAGCACAGCCGCCGTCTACCGGCGCTCACGGTCGCCCCGGCGGCGCCGCTGATCTCCGCGCAGTCCGCACCGCCCGCAGCGCCGACCCCGACAAGCTCGCCGGCGCAAGCGACCGCGCCGATCCCCTCCTCGGCTCCGCCGGTCGTCTCATCCGGAGGCTCGTGAGCCGTGCGGTCGGCGGCGTTCCGCGCGCTCGGGACGTCGGTCACCCTCGTGACCGCCGACGAGTCGCTCGCCGCCGGCCGCGCGCTGCTCGAGCGCGAGCTGCGCCGGCTCGACGAGACCTGCAGTCGCTTCCGTTCAGACTCCGAACTCGCTCGCGCGAACGCCCGCGCTGGCGAAACGGTTTCGATCTCACCGCTGCTGGCCGAACTGATCGCGCTGGGCCTACACGCGGCCGAGGCGAGTGGCGGCCGCGTCGATCCGACACTCGGCGCCGAGCTGCGCGCCGCAGGCTACGACCAGACGTTCGCGCTCGTCCAGGCTCGCGAACGTTGGATGATCGCACCCGCGGCCCGCCCGCGCGTCCACGGTTGGCAGGAGGTGACCCTTGACGCAGAGCGGCTGACACTGCGGGCCCCGCCCGGAACAGAGCTCGACCTCGGGGCGACTGCGAAGGCGTGGGCCGCGGACGAGGCGGCGGCGGCGATCGCGCGGTCCTCCGGCTCGGGCGCCCTCGTCAGCCTCGGCGGAGACATCGCCGTCGCCGGCGCTTCACCGCACGGCGGTTGGCCGATCCGGATCGCAAACGACCATGCCGCCTCGCCGGAGCGCCCCGGACCGGTGGTCGCGATCACCACCGGCGGAGTCGCGACCTCGAGCACCAGCGTGCGTCGCTGGCAGACGAACCTCGGCGAGGCACACCACATCCTCGACCCCACGACCGGACGGCCGGCAGCAGCTGTCTGGCGCGTCGTCAGCGTCGCCGGGGCCACCTGCGTCGAGGCGAACATCGCGGCGACCGCCGCCGTCGTGCTCGGTGAGCATGCTCCGGCGTGGCTCGAGCAACAGCGGCTGCCCGCACGCCTCGAGCGGGTCGACGGCGCAACCGCCTACACCTGTGGCTGGCCGGCCGACGAGCGGCTCGCGGCATGATCGCCGCCGCACTGATCGCGCCCAAGGCCTACTGGTACCTGACCCGCGGCACCGGCACCGTTGCGCTCCTCTTGCTGACCGCATCGGTTGCGCTCGGTGTGATCACGACGGTCCGCTGGCGCAGCCCACGCTGGCCGCGCTTCGCCCTCGCCGGACTGCACCGGAACCTGACGCTGCTCTCCATCGTGTTTGTCGTCACCCACGTGCTGACAACCGTGCTCGACGGCTATGCACCCGTGCGGCTCGAAGACGCGCTCATCCCCTTCGTCTCGCACTACCGCCCCGTCTGGCTCGGACTCGGAGCCGTCGCTTTCGACCTTCTGCTGACGCTCGTCGTCACGAGCCTGCTACGGGCGCGAATCGGGTATCGACTCTGGCGCGGAACCCACTGGCTCGCCTACACATCCTGGCCTGTCGCGCTCATGCATGCGCTCGGCACGGGCAGCGATGCGCGTACCGGGTTCATGAGAGCCGTCGGACTCGCAGCCGTGGCCGTCGTCGTCGTCGCCGTGCTCGCGCGTGCGGTGCTCGCGTATGCCGGCCCGCTGCGCCTGCGCGTGGCAGGAGCGGCCGCGGCGATCGTCGTGCCCGTTTCGATCGGTCTCTGGTACGAGAGCGGACCCGCCCAGCACGGCTGGGCGAAACGCGCCGGGACGCCAGCCGCACTGCTCGCGCGCAAGCGGGTCCCCCAGGCCGCCAACGTAGAGGGGACGGTCGCCTCGCCGCGCATGACCTTCTCGGCGAGCCTCCACGGCCGCATTCAGGAAGCGAAGGCCCCGAACGGACTCGTCAACGTCGTCATCACCGGCAGGCTCGCGGGCGGCTCGTCGGGCGCGGTGCGGATCGACCTGCGCGGCCAGCCGCTGCAGGGCGGAGTCGCGATGACAGCGAGCGGTGTCTCCTACGTCCCTGGAGGTACGCGCACGGTCTACCGCGGCAGCGTCACGACGCTCGCCGGGCAGGACGTCCTGGCGACGCTCTCCGCGCCATCATTTCGCCGCCTGCAACTCGCCTTTCGCCTGAACATCGATACGGCCGCCGGAACCGTCTCGGGCACGGTCGACGGCTCGCCGCTGACGAGCGAATGACCTCGACGGCTTCGCAAAGGGCGCGGGTCGCCGCCCCGCACGGCACCGGCAGGCTGCTCGCCCGCGTACGCGGCGACGGTCGGGCTGTCTCACTCGAGGAGCACGCCGCGCGCTACGGGCTGCTGCCGCTCGGAGACGACCTGATCCGGACGGCGGCGGAAAGCGGGCTGTCTGGGCGCGGGGGCGGGGGCTTCCCGACCGGCCAGAAGCTGCGCGCGGTCGCCGACCGCGGCGGCCGCCCGGTTGTCGTCGTCAACGGCGCCGAGGGCGAGCCTGCGAGCGCGAAGGACCGGGCCCTGATGCGCTGCGTCCCGCACCTCGTGCTCGACGGCGCCGCCGCCGCTGCGGCAGCGCTCGGCGCGCATGAGATCATCATCGCGACCGCGCGCAGCGCACGCACCGAGCGCGAGGTCTTGACGACCGCCGTGCGGGAACGCCGTGAACGCGTACGTTGGCGCCTGGCGACCGTCCCGGATGGCTTCGTCGTAGGTGAGGAGACCGCGCTTTTGGCCGCACTTTCCGGCCGGGCTGCGCGCCCGACGAACAAGCCGCCCTATCCGTTCGAGCGCGGCCTCGGGGGCGACCCGACCTTGGTACAGAACTCCGAGACCCTCGCGCAGCTCGCCCTCGTGGCGCGTTTCGGGGCCGATTGGTTTCGCTCCCAGGGCACAAGCCAGGAGCCCGGTACGGCCCTCGTCACCCTGTCGGGCGCAGTCGCGCGTCCTGGCATCTACGAAATCGAGTTCGGTGCACACCTCTCGGAGCTCGTCGCGCAAGCAGGCGGCGCCACGGAGCCGCTCGCTGCGTTCCTCGTCGGTGGCTACTTCGGCACCTGGACGAGAGATGCCGATCTGCGTCTGACGGCCGCGGCCGGCCTCGGCGCCGGCGTGGTCGTCGCATTCCCGACCTCGACCTGCGCGCTCCAGGAAAGCGCCCGCGTCGCCCGCTACCTGGCCGAGCAGAGCGCCGGCCAGTGCGGTCCCTGCCTGCACGGCCTCTCAGCACTCGCGGGCGGGCTCGAGCGGATCGCCCGCGGAGCCGACGACGACCGCGAGCAATTGACTCGCTGGGCAGCCGACGTCGTCGGCCGCGGAGCCTGCCGCCACCCCGACGGCGCCGCCCGGTTTGTCACCAGCACCCTCACCACCTTCGAGCAGGAGACGACCCGCCACCTCGCACACGGCCATTGCGACAAGCGCGACCGGGCAATTCTCCCGACCGGACCATCCCGTGAGTAAGACGTTGCGGATCGACCCGATCGCCTGCGACGGGCAAGGGATCTGCGTCGAACTGCTTCCGGAGTGGATCCGACTCGACGACTGGGGCTTCCCTGTGGTCGACCCCAATCCACTCCCGGAAACCCTCGAAACGCACGCCCGGCGAGCAGTCAGAGAATGCCCGAAACTCGCACTCCGGCTGGAGGCCGCCCGCGAGCGCTCACCGAGCTGAGCTAAGACCCTACGAAGTCGCGGCGAGCCTGGTTTCATGTTCGCGCTGACGTGACGGTGCGAGGGCTCACCGTCGCTGGAAGCCTCCACAACCGACGCCGACTGCCGAAGCGGCGTCGGTGATCCGGGGAATACCAATTGGAGTACCGGCCCGTCTCCTCCAAGCGCACTTCGTTGCGGCTAGCTGCACTCGTCCGGTCGCGTCGGTTCGGCGTTGTGCAGCCAGTTGCGACTCGCTGCAATGAGCTCGCTCGGACTCAATCCCAAGGTCCAGGTTCGAGCCCTGCGCGCGGACTTGACAGCCCGCCTCGATTGGGCTCGCTGCGGAGCACGGGCGTCCGGCTCGCCGTGGCCCGCGGCGACGAGACCGGCTCGGGTTGCGCTCGGCTCGAGCACGCCGTCCGTTCAAGAGCCGATCCGCGCGCTGCGCGGTCATGCGCTCGGCATCCAACGCGAGCTGTGCACACCGGCGGGCAGGCCGGCAGCAGAAAGGGCGAGCCGCGCGAGCTCGTCGCACCCCATCACGGATCCCTCAGTCGGTTCTCAAGGTATGCCGATCCGAGACCGAAGGATCGGATCATGACACTCCTCTCAATCATCCTTCTGAACTCGATCGGCGGCACGATCGTCGTCGGCGGCATTCTTCGACTGCTCGCCCACGGGATCAACCATGATCGGCAGGAGGCACACGTTGCCCGTCCGCTGTCGGAGCCTGAGCTCATCCGTCTCGCGGCGTAAGAGGCTCTCACATGTGTGAGAGCCTCTGAGCCGGGCCACAGAACGACTCGACGCAAGCGGCGATCCCTGCGCCGGCTCAATCGACTCCGTGCGTGGTCTCTCACCCGAGCATGCGGAAATCGTCGGTGAGGAGGCCTGGCACGAACGGCATCAAGAATCCGGCTCGCTCGTAGCCCGCCCGGTCGATGACGTAGACCGCGGTGCTGTGGATGATGTCGCCCGAGACGGGGTCGACGGTGATTCGATAGTCGTCCCACACAGGCTTCAGCCGGGCGCGTGTGCCGGTCAGCCAGATGGTGTCGGCGGGGAGCCTCCAGGTCCGCGTCGCGCGAGCGATCGTTCGAGGCGTGTCGCCCGCAGGGTCGACGCTGACCACGACGAGCTGTGGCCGTTCCGAACCGCCGACCCCTCGGATGGCGGAGGCGAGCATCCGCCCTTCGAGCGGACACGATTCCTTGCAGAGCGAATCGAGGAAGCTCAGCGCAATCGTCCGCCCATGCAGCGACGCCAGCGTCACCCGCCGTCCATGCTGGTCGCGAAGGGCGATGGCAGGCGCCGGGCGCCGACGCGCCGGCCAGGTCGCCTGACCGTGAAGGGTTGGCAGCGTCACTGCTCCCTCGGCCGCCGGTGCGGTCAGTCGCTCGTGGAACGCGAACCCGATCGCAACCCCGGCGAGCGCTGCCGCGACGACGCCGGCGGCGAACCAGCGCCGCTGCATCAGAAATCGTCCCGGCGGCGTGCAACAAACCACCAGTAGACCCCGACGGCGACGAGCAGGCCTACGGGGATGAAGAGCGTCAGCAGCGAGCCGGTCTGGAACGAAGCGACCATTGCATCTCCCTCAGTCGAGAAGTGTCAGTGCTCACCTGCGAGCCTCCTTCGGCGCGCGGTGGCCGTCACAGGGTCGAGCCAGCGCAGCGAGGCGACGACGAGCACGATGCAGTAGGGCAGAGAGCCCGGCACCCACATCACCCCGGCGGCGAGTTGCTGGTCGGCGAGCGCTGAGAGGCCTCCCGGCCGGTGCGCGAGCGCAGCGTACGCGCCGTAGATCGGCCTGGGCGCGAGCCCGAGGGCGATCGCGAGGATCCAGCTGACTGCGAGCGCACCCATGCCATAGAACGCACGCGCGCTGTCGCTGAGGTGCGGCCGGCTCGATGCTCCCGGCACGAGATGCACCCAGAAGAGCAGCGCAGTCCCGAAGAACAGCCCATGCTCGACGTCGTGCACCGGTCCGTCGCGGAGCGTCAAGTCGTAGAGCGCCGGCGCGTGCCAGAGAAGAAGCGTGCCGTTGAACAGCACGAAGGCCGGAAGTGGTGACGCCAGTCGGCGAAAGAGATGGCGGGCCGGCGCAAGGGGCGGGCCGACCAGCACGCCCCGGGCAACCGGCCGGCGCACGCCGAGCGGCAACGGGCGCAGGATGCGCGGCCACGGGCGACCGATGAGGAGCAACGGGGGCGCGACCATCATCACGAGCACATGCTGGAGCATGTGCACCCAGAAGAGCTCGCCCGCGTAGGCATCGACCGGCGATCCGACGGCGATCGCCAGTGTGATGAGCCCCGCATAGAACGCCGCGCCACGCCAGCGCTTCGCGGCGTCACTCGCCGTCGCACTCAGCCGGCCGCCCAGGAGATAAAGAACTGCTGCGACCGCGATCGCCGCGAGCGGCCACTCGACCGGCCAGCTAGACGAGCGAAGGAGCATGCCCACGCCTCTACAGGACGTACAGAACGAACCAGCTGACGACACCGATCCCGGCCAGGAACGTCGCAAAGAACGAGACCGCCTCGAGCTCGGGGCGGACGAGCGACACGGGATCGTCGATGTCGGGCTCGCTGCGGTCAGCGTCGCCCGAACCTTCCCCCTCGGGAAGCGCCTCGCGCCTCGCGCCGCGATAGCGGATCGAGATCGCGACGGTGGTCTCCACCCAGAAGGCGAGGCCGACGACGAAGATCGTCAGCAACCCCGTCCAGCCGAGGTAGACACTCGCATACGGGCCGTCGGTCGGCCCGAAGCCCTGCGTCGACCATTCGACGATCTGGAGCGCGACCGCGACCGCGAGCAGCACCACCGTGACGACCCCTTTCGTCCGCCACGCCGGGCGCCGATCACCGCGGTGGTCGGCGAGCCCGAGCCGGAGCACGATCGCGGCGGCCACCAACGCGAGGGTGGCGAGCGTGCCGAGCGTGACCGACGGATCGACGTGCTTGGGCCGCCACACCGACGATGAATCGAGCGAGCGGAGATAGAAGTAGGCAAAGAGGAACGCCGCGAAGAAAAAGGCCGTTGCGCTCGACCAGAGGTGCGCGGCGATCCGCAGGTTCCGCGCCATCACCTCGGGCGGCTCGCGTTCGACGACCCCGTACTCCGTCGAAGATGAGGAGATCTCGCTCATGTGGTCGGCCTCGCGGGCACCGTCGCGATACGTGCCGAGGGACCGTCGGCGACGCCGTACGGGTACGGATCGGGGCCGAAGGTCGGGACTCGGTCGAAGTTGTGCACGGGGACCGGTGAGGGGAGCTGCCATTCGATCGACTTCGAGCCCCACGGGTTCGGGCCGACCGGCACGCGCGCGAAGACCATCGACCAGATGAAGTTGGCGATGAAGACGAGCATCGACGCGCCGAGGAAGAAGGCCGAGATCGACACCCACGTGTTGCCGCCGTGCAGGTAGCCCGCGTAGGTGACCGAGCGGCGCGGCATACCGAGGAAGCCGATCACGAGCAGCGGCCCGAAGGTCGAGTTGAACGCGACGAACATCGACCAGAAGTGGATCTTCCCCCAACGCTCGTTGATCGCGAAACCCGTCATCTTCGGGACCCAGAAGTAGATCGCAGCGAAGAAGGAGAACAGCAACCCGCCCATGATGGTGTAGTGGAAGTGCGCCATCGAGAAGAAGCTGCCGTGCGTCGTCACATCACTCGGGACGTCCGAGAGGAACACACCGGAGAGACCGCCGATCAGGAAGTTGAAGAGCCACGCGAGCGTGAACAGCATCGGAACGGTCAGACGAATCCGCCCCTGCCAGAGCGTGCCGAGCGCGCAGATGAAGATGAACCCGGTCGGGAGCGAGATCAGCTCGGTCGAGAGCATGTAGAACGGCCGCAGGTCGGCGTTGATGCCGCTGACGAAGAGATGGTGCTGCCACACGAGCCACGAGAGGAGCGTGATCCCGAGCATGCCTGTGACAGCGAGGCGGTAGCCCCAGAGAGGCTTGCGAGCGAAGACCGGCAGGATCTCGAGCACGATCCCCATCCCGGGCAGCGCGAGGATGTAGACCTCGGGGTGGCCGAAGATCCAGAAGAGGTTCTGGTAGAGGTACGCGCTGCCGCCGGCCTGTTCGTTGAAAAAGCCGGTCTGCGCCGTGCGGTCGAGGGCGACCATGAAGAGTGTCGAGATCAGGACGGGCGCTGCGAGCAGCATCAGCACCGAGGTCGAGACGACGCCCCAGACGAAGATCGGCAACCGGCCCCACGACATGCCCGGCGCGCGCATCGTGATCACGGTCGCGAGCATGTTCAGGCCGAGCAGCGACATCGAGATTCCGACGAGCGCGAAGAAGACGATGTAGCTGTCCATGCCCATGTTCGCTTGGTCGTTGAGCGGTGCGTAGCCGGTCCAGCCGGTGGGGAAGCCGCCGTAGGCGACAGTCGTCATCAGGATCACGCCGGCCAGCATCAACAGCCAGAACGTGAGTGCTTCGATGCGCGGGAACGCCATCCGACGCGCGCCGATCATGATCGGCAACAGGTAGTTCGCGAACGGGCCGAGGATCCCGCTCGTCATCATCCCCATCATCATCGTGCCGTGGAGCCCGACGATCGTGAGGTAGTTGTTCGGATTGAATGCTTGCTTCGTCGGGCTCAGCAGCTCGAAGCGGATGAGCATGGCGTTCAGGCCGCCGATGAAGATGAAGAAACCGATTCCGATCAGGTACTGCATCCCGACGACCTTGTGATCGGTGCACAGCGCGAAGTAGCGGGCCCGTCCGGCGGTCTCCTTCTCGCGCAGCGACGGCGGCTTGCCGAGCAGTCTCTGGATCGGATAGCTCATGAAGCCGAGGCCGAAGAGAAAGCCGACGACGCCGACGATGTACGCAAGGAAGAGCGCGATGTCGTTCTGCCCCGTGTCCGAGAAGTAGGCGAGGCTCGGCCCGGTGATCTGATGGCCGAGCCACCAGCCGAGATAGAAGCCGGCGACACCGAGCACGGCCGCCGACAGCAGGTTGTAGCCGAGCAGACGACGGGGGCTCATCCGGCGCGCCCCTGTGGGTCGGGCTTGTAGGTCGGCGCGTACGGGGGCAGGTACTTCTGCACCGGCGTGAACTGCCTGCGCTCGCCGCTGATCCATGACGTGAACTGGGCGCCGTCGACGACTCGGCCGGTGTCGAACATGTAGCCATGCCAGAGCCCGCAGAGCTCGGCGCAGCGGATTTGGAAGCTGCCGGTCTTCGTCGCCTTCACGAACGCGATGTTGTCGACGCCGGGATTCGCGTCGGCCTTCACCCCGAGCTCGTACGCCCAGAACGAGTGGATCGCGTCGAGCGAGGTGACGTGGAACTCGATCTGCCGGCCGACCGGCAGGACGAGCTCTGCGGTCTCGACGCCGCCGTAGGTCGGGTAGCGGAACGTGAATTCCCACTGCTGGCCGATCACCTGCACCGGCAACACCGGGCCGCTCGGCTTCGCGATCGGACTCGGACCGCTACCGCCTCCGGCACCGTTCGAGGCAAAGAGCTCGGCGGTGCCGAAGATCGCGAGGAACATCACCGCAGCGCTCGTGACGACGAGCCACGCGATCTGAGACGGCATGTGCCCGCGGATCGGCGGGCCGTCGCGGAGCTCCTCACCAGCCGTGGCGCGGAAGGTCGCAATCGCGTAGCCGAGGTACACGAGGATGAAGACGGTGAACGGTGTCATCACGACGAGCAGCACCGTGTTGTCGGTCACCTGCGAGCTCGCCCCGGTCGTGCGCTTGCCGGGCGGCATGTTCGGGCCGAGCACGAAGATGACGAGCGGCAACACGATCGCCGTGCCGACGACCGTCAACGCAGCGATCCGGCCCGCGTGACCGCGAATCCTCATCCGCGCCGCTCAGACGACATTGACGAAGCCGTCCATGTAGCCGATCGTCTGCATCGGACCGCCGAAGCCGTAGAGGAAGCCCGCGGCGCAGGGCACGAAGCACTGCCAACGGTAGTGGCCGGCCTTCCCCGTGCGGAACGTGAACGTGATCGTGGTGTGGGCCGCCGACATCGCGCACGGTGCGAAGTCGCACTGATTCTTTGCGTCGTCCGCGACGCCCTCGAGTGGCACGAGCACGCCGAGCGCCGGGATTGCGAAGGTATGTGACGCGTCGTCGGGAGGGATCGTGCGCATCGATTTGCCGTCGAGGGTGAACGTACCGCCGACGATGCCTCTCGCCTGCGAGAGGAACGGGTTACGCAGACCGCTCTTACCGTCGAACTGGTAAACGGTCACGTGAATCAGCGCATGCGCGGGCAACGTCCACACCGTGCTTCGATGCCACGCGCCGTTCTCACGGACGAGATACGAGACCCAGTTCTCGTTCGGCGACAGGTCCGGCCCGATAGCAGCGACGGTCTGCAGTGTCAGATCCCCGCTCCGGGTCCCTGGAGCGCCCGCGCCCGGCACGCGATACGGCGTCGGCCCACCGGTCAGGAACGTGACGTAGATCCCGATCAGGATCCCGAGCACGACGACACCGGCGGCGGTGGCGACCACCTTCTGGGCTCGCAGGTTCACCAAGGGACGGATATACCGCAGCTCGGCGATCGATCCGCCAAAAGTGACGAAAGTGTCACGTTCGTGTCATGCGAGCAAGCGTGCGAGCGCTCTCAGGAAGCTCTTAGGTGCGCCTCAGTGTCCTCTGAGGTTCTGCTGGGACGATCGAGCCATGACACTCACATCGATCATCACGTTGAACGCCGTCCTCGGGGCGGCCGTCGCCTATGGCCTCCACCACCTCCTCGCCCACGGGATCCGCACACACCGGGTCGAGCGGCACGAGCTCGCCTCGGCGCCGGAGCGCGAGTCGGAGCGGCTCGCCGCCTGAACGACGGCACGAGTCGCGCGTTCGTTCGCGTACAGCGTTTGCAGCCCCCGTCCGGAGGCCGTAAGGTCGTCACTTGCGGCGATGCGGATCCTGGTCATCGAAGACGAGCCTCGCATTCTGGGGTTCCTGAAAGTCGGGCTCGAGGCCGAAGGCTATGCCGTGGACGGAGCCGAGGACGGCGTCTCCGGTCTCGCCCTCGCGCTCTGCGAGACCTACGAGCTCGTCCTGCTCGACCTGCAACTCCCCCGGCTCGACGGCCTGCGCTTGCTCGACGAGCTCCATCGCAGCCGTCCCGAACTGCCCGTCCTCATCCTTTCGGCCCGAAACGACCTGCCGACGAAGCTTCGCAGCTTCCAGCTCGGAGCGAACGACTATCTGTCGAAGCCGTTCTCGTTCGACGAGCTCGTCGCACGCGTGCGCGTGCAGTTGCGCCATGGGACGAGCGAGGATGCGTCCACCGTGCGAGTCGGGAGCCTCGAGCTCGACCTCGCGCGGCGGCGTGCCCGCGTCGACGACACGGTCACCGACCTCTCAGACCGCGAGTTTCGACTCCTCTACCACCTGGTCGCTCACGCCGGCGAGGTCGTCAGCCGCGAGCGGCTCCTGTCCGAGGTCTGGGGCTACAGCTTCGACCCTGGCTCGAACGTCGTCGATGTCTGCGTCCGGCGGCTGCGCAAGAAGCTCGGGCCTGCCTCCCCGATCCAGACCGTGCGTCATGCCGGTTACCGGCTCGCCGTCGCCTAGAGCCTCTCGTCACCTCGACCTCGCCTGGGCGGGGCTCGCCGCGGCCTGCCTCGCGGTGATGATCGCCTGGCCGTCGTGGGAAACGATCCCGTTCCACGTCATCTGGATCAGCCTGACATTGCTCTACGGCTTTCGCGTCTGGTCGATCTCGAAGACGTCTGCCGTTCTTGCAGTCGTCGCCATCGGCACCGGCGCGTCGATCATGATCGAAGCGTTCAACGGCCTCCAGCTCTGGGGCGAGCTGTTCGAAGTGCCGCTCATGTCGGCGATGTTCGGCGCAATGGTCTGGCATGCACGGCGACGCGTCGAGGCACTCACGACCGTGCAGGCCCTGGCCGAAGAACGCGCTGGATTGCTCGACCAGGAAGAACAGCTACTCCACGACGTCTCGCACGAGCTCCGTACCCCCGTCACGATCGCCCTGGGGCATCTCGAATTGCTGGGAAGACGACTCGGTTCGGAGCAGCCCGAGCTGGCGGTCGCTTCCGACGAGCTGCATCGAATCGAGCGAATCGTGGACCGTCTGCTCCTCCTTGCGCGCGCCGAACGCCCCGAGTTCATCATCCCGACGAGCATCCGGCTCGTGCCATTCCTCGAAGACGTCTTCATGCGCTGGGCCGAGGTCGCACCACGCGCCTGGCGGCTCGGCAAGGTCGTTGATGTCGCCCTCGAGGTGGACGAAACCTGGTTGCGCTCAGCGCTCGACGCGCTGCTCGAAAACGCCGTGCAGTACACCGATGATCGCGCGTTGATCGAGCTCTCCGCGCGCGGCGAGCGGCACATGGTCGTCATCTCCGTTGCGGACAAAGGGCTCGGGATCGCGCCGGAGCCTCTCGAACGTGTCTTCGAGCGGTTCGCACGCTCCGACGCCTCACGCTCCCGCCGGGAAGGCGGCGCCGGGCTCGGGCTCTCGATCGTCGCCGCCGTCGCGCGCGCCCACGGCGGCACCTACGCGGCGCGCAGCACCCTCGGTGAGGGCTCGGTATTCGAGCTCGGACTCCCACTCACCCACGCCTCCCAGGCCGACTTCGAATCACCGCCGGACTTCAACTCAGAGCGGCCGCCGGAACTGCAAGCGCGACCTGCCTGATCAACGCGCGACCGCCTCCTGTGTCCACGGCCTGCAAACCTTCGCCTCGGTGGGCTCTTTCTACTCCTGCTCAAACGCCTCGGCGAACTTTTCGGCCCCGAGGTCAGCCCGTGCAGCTGCCTCCGCCGCCTGGGCGAGCGAGACGTCGAATGTCGTTTCGCCGGACCCGGTTGTCGCGAGGATGCGCGACGCTCGGCCGAGCAGTTGGGCGGCGCGCTCGGGCTGACGTTGAGCAGCGACCGCGGCGATCCCCTGCAATGCGTGAGCTTGATGCTCGTGGAAGCCGAGCCCGTCGAAGAGCGTTTCCGCTTCCTCGAAGAGTGCGCGAGCTTCGTCGCGTCGTTCTTGTCGATAGGCGATCAGCCCGAGGTTGAGCTGGCACAAGGCGATGCCCTCATCGATGCCCTGGCCGCGATGAAAGCCGAGTACGTCTTCCCAGAGCGCCTGCGCGGTCTCATAGTCCTCGGCGGCGAATGCAACCGAGCCCAGATTCAGCTTCGAGGTCGCGATGTCTTGCGGCCGTCCGAGCTCGAGGGCGATCGCACCACTTGCCCGGAAGTGACCCCGTGCGCGATCGAAGGCGTGCTCGTCGCGTGCCAGTAGCCCGAGGACGGTATGGCACGCCATGGCCACGACCTGGTCGTCGCTTGCTGCCGCCTCCTTGAGGCCGCGTCGTGCAAGGACTTCGGCGCGTTCGGGTTGGCCGAGGTTCCAGGCGATCCCGGCCGCCCCGCGACACGCCTGCGCCACCAGCGGCCCCGCCGCCGAGCCTGGTCGCTCGAGTGCGTGCTCCAACCGAGCCAGCCCGCCGACGAGCTCTCCGCGGAGCCACCAGAACCGCCAGAGAGCACCGACGAGTCGCAGTTCGAGCGTCGGATCGGGCGAATCGGCCGCGTAGTCGAGGGCGACTTGCAGGTTGTCGCTGTCGCGGTCGAGGCGCTCCAGCCAGTGCGGTTGGTCGGGCCCGGAAAGCTCGGCCCTTTCCACGAGGCGCACGAAGTAGTCCGCGTGCGCGCGCTCGACCGAATCTCGTCGCTCGCTGAGGAGCTCGCTCGCGAACTCGCGAATTGTCTCGAGCATCTCGAAACGCGTCTCGTCGCCGTCGAGCAGGTGCCGCAGAAGACTGTGATCGACGAGCGCGCCAAGCCGGTCGAGGCCGGCCCCGGCAATGTCGTCTGCCGCTTCCAGCGACCAGCCGCCGGCGAACACCGAGAGGTCACCGAGCGTCGAGCGCTCCCCGGAGTCGAGGAGGGCGACACTCCAGTTGAGGGTCTCGCGGAGGGTTTGCTGACGGGCGGGAAGGTCGCGCGGCCCGCCGACCAACAGGGTGAGCGCTCCGCCGAGCCGGTCGACCAGTTGGCGTGGCGTCAACAGGCGTGCTCTTGCAGCCGCGAGCTCGATTGCAAGAGGCAGTCCGTCGAGGCGACGGCAGATGATCCGCACGGCATCCGCTTCATCAGGCTGAATCGCCACCGTCACATCGAGGGCGCGCGCGCGCGCGACGAAGAGCGCGAACGCATCGTCCTCCCCGAGCGGCTCGACCGGGAAGACGTGCTCGCCCGAGACATGCAAGACCCGACGACTCGTTACCACCACGGTCATCCTCGGAGCGATTTCGAGAAGACGGACGAGGTTCGCGCCGGCGGAGACGACCTGCTCGAAGTTGTCGAGTACCAGAAGGATCTCGCGACTTCCCGCGGTCTCGGCGATCGACTCGATGGACGACCGGCCCGGCGTCTCGGGAACGGCAAGAATCTTCGCGATCGCGGGGATGACGGCATCGGGGTCCCGCACGGCTGCGAGCTCGACGAGCACCACACCGTCGAGAAACGAACCGGCGACATCGCTCGCGAACGCGAGTGCAAGACGGGTCTTACCGCTTCCACCGGCCCCGACGAGCGAAATCAAACGGACCTCCGGGCGTTCGATCAGAAGACGCAGGGCGAGACGCTCGTGATTTCGGCCGAAGAACTCCGTTGCAGGAGTCGGCAAAGCTCCTGCGCGGCGTGCAGTCGGACGCGGCGGCGCGGCGAGGGCGGGATCGTGTCGCAGGATCGACTGTTCGAGCGCGCGCAGATCCTCGCTCGGCTCGAGACCGAGCTGCTCCCGTAGAACGCTGCTGAGTGCTCGGAAGGCCGCGAGAGCCTCCGACTGTCTTCCCGCTCGGTACAGCGAGAGCATCAGCTGCCCTCGCGCGCGCTCCCGCAGGGGCTCGGCGGCGCACAGCGCGGTCAGCTCGGGTAGAGCTCGTTCGTGCTCGCCAAGCCGGACGAGCAAGGCCAAGCGCTCCTCGAGGCACTCGAGTCGCGCGTCTTCCAGGCGGCCCGATTCGGCACGCATCTCGTGAGGGATCTCGCCGCCGCCCACCTCCACTCCGCGCCAGAGCGCAAGTGCGTCCGCGAGGACCGAGACGGCTCGTTGCTCGCCCCCGCGGGCCAGCATGGTGCGGCCCTCGTCGAGCAACGAGCTGAAGGCAGCGCTGTCCAGTACACCGTTCTCGAGCTCCACGGAATACCCGCTGGCGGAAGTCGTGATCGAGAGCCTTCCGAGCGACCGCCGCAGGTGCGACACGTAGAGCTGCACCAGCTTCGACGCGCTCGCCGGCGGATCCTCGCTCCAAAGCGCGTCGGTCAATCGACGCCCCGAAACCGGCCGGCCCGCGGACAGCAGCAGGCACAGGAGTACCTCGCGCTCCTTGGCTGCGGTGATCGCCACGGGCGCACCGTCCCGCACGACCTCCAAGGGCCCGAGAATCCGGTACTCGAGAGCCATCGCCGCCCTCAATCGTACGGCGATACCACGGCTCTACCGATCCTCGACCGCGTTTCTCGAAGGTGCAGCAGCCAACCACCTTCGAGGAGGACCCATGTCACGCACGTCGATCGCCGCCCTGACCACCATTCTGATCGCAGGCGTCCTGGCCTCCGCGTCGCCTGCGGCGCCGCCGACGAAGGGCGCTCTCTATGAGGGCACGCTGTTTGCGAGCGGGGTTGCAGGCCTGATCAAGACCGTGCGTCTCAAGGTCGGGACGTCGGGTAAAACTGCACGCGTCATATGGTCGTGTGGAACGGGCCGCGCGCCGAGCACGCTGCAGTTCGCGATCGCCGCCGACGGCACCTTCAAGGCCTACAGCAACACCGGCTCGCTGACGGTCTGGTCGTTCGTCGGCCGCTTCGTCTCGCCCTCGACCGCCCGTGCCGCGCTCCATCTGAATGCGGCCTGCGACGGCAAGGGTGGCACGCTCAACCTGAAGCGCAAGGCATAGGCGTTGTCGCCGTTCTACGCCATCGTGCACGACGTGCCGGCGAGCTGGGAAGACTACC
The DNA here is from genome assembly GCA_038239825.1 of Gaiellales bacterium. Taxonomy (GTDB): domain Bacteria; phylum Actinomycetota; class Thermoleophilia; order Gaiellales; family Gaiellaceae; genus PALSA-600. The sequence continues at coordinate 28,447 of JBBSEJ010000011.1, read as the reverse complement.
CGCCCGAGCTCGTCGCTCTCGGCGAGTCGGCGCCGCCAGAGGGCCTCCTCGTCCACGTTGCAGGCCCGACGGACGAGGGCTTCCGGCTGATCGAAATCTGGCAGGCGCAGGGCGACTGGGAACGCTTTCGGTGCAGCACGTTACCCGGTCTGCTGGAGGGGATCGACACGACGACCCGCGCCCTCTCCGTTACGCATCTCTACCTGAGTGACGCGGCGACTTTCGACGACGCGAAGGAGAGACAATGAACGAGCATCCCGGCGCAGGCTCGATTCCGGCGGAGGGCGAACGCGCCGAGCTCAGTGGCCTCGGCCTCGTTTGGAAGATCGACGGCGCCCAAGCGCGCCAGAGATTCTCGGTCGTCCATCATCCCTCGCCCCGCACGCGTTGGCCGCTCCCCTGCATCGCCACACGCGTGAGGATGAGTACTCCTACGTTCTCCAAGGAACACTCGAAGCGCTCCTCGGCGACGAGGTCGTGGTCGCCGAGACCGGAACATAGGTGTTCGAGCCACGCAACCAGTGGCACACCTTCTGGAACGCAGGCGACGCGCCGTGCGAGATCATCGAGATCATCTCACCGGCTGGCTTCGAGAACGTCTTTCGCGAGCTCGTCGAGGTCTACGCCACAGGCAGCGAGCCAGACCTCTCACGCTTCGCCGACCTCTGCTGGACGTCACGCGCTCGAGATGGAAACCGCAGCGTTCCGGGACTCCGTGAGCACTTCGGGCTCACCCACCCGCTGGCGTGAAGGGCTCGCAGAGGCTCATGCGCACTCGACTCGAAAACGAGCAATCGCATGTCAACGAGGCCACGAATCGAGGCGCTCGGATCTCATCCTGGCAGCACGCCTGATCTCGGCCGCCGGCGTCGCGCGAACTGAATCCGCTGACGGTGCGCTTGACGAGGCAGGGGAAGCGCGGCGCAGAACTGCAATACTGAACTTTATGGTTCAGCATCCGACGACGATCGACCGCGCCTTCGCGGCCCTCGCCGACCCGACCCGGCGCGCTGTGCTCGAACGGCTCGGCGGCGGCGGCGCGACGATCAGCGAGCTCGCCGAGCCCTTCGGCATGTCCCTGACAGGGATGAGAAAGCACGTCCGGCTGCTCGAGGGGGCAAACCTCGTCGCCACGCACAAGGCTGGCCGTTCGCGCAGCTGCGCACTCGTTCCCTCGGCCTTCGAGGGCATCAGTACGTGGCTCCAGCGGCTCGACCGCTTCGCGCAGGTCGTCCAACGTACGAAAGGGAAGCGATGAACACCACCACCGTCACCACTCCGAACGAGCTCGAGATCCGCGTCGAGCGGATCTTCGACGCGCCGCGTACGCATGTCTATTCCGTCTGGACGGATCCGCAGCTGATCCCCGAATGGTGGGGCGACGGCACCGTTGTCGAGGAGATGGACGTCCGCCCCGGCGGCACCTACCGCTTCCGAACCGCCTTCGGAGTCGTCGAGGGCGAGTTCCGTGAGGTCGATCCACCCGCCCGCCTCGTCCAGACGTTTCAGAATCACCTGCAGACACTCGAGTTCGAGGATGTCGGCGAGCAGACGAAGCTGACGCAGACGATGCTCTTCGAGACGACGGAGCAGCGAGACACCACCATGCGCTACGGGGTCGAAGAGGGCGCGACGAGCGGCTTCGTGCGCGTCGACGCATTGCTGGAGAAAATCGCGGCGTAGAGCCCGAGATGACTCCTTCCTACCTCGCCGACCTCCGCTCCTCGAGACGAGCCTTCCCGCTGCCCCTTCCGATCGCTGAGATACTTCCGCTTCGGCTTTCTCAGCGTTGCGCTCGCCACGCGAAATCGCGTCGAGCCCGGCTCGTTTCGTCACACATCGAGAAGGTCACGAGAACTCTCTGATGACCGAGAACCTTGCGCTTGCTGGGGCGCGAAGGCTGGCAATGGATCGCAGCGGAGCCCGCGGTGCCGTGGAAGGCAACGACCGACCAACTGACCTGGACATGCGCGGCACGACGAACTTCTGGCTCATCACGCAAGGCCATCCCTCGAAACATGACGGCCAGGCCGACGTCATCGCAGTCGAAGGCGACTTCGTGTTCGAAGCGACGTTCGACGCCCAGCTGACGGCGCAGTTCGACCAGACCGGTCTCTTCGTCGAACGAGATCGAGAAACATGGTTGAAGGCCGCCGTCGAGCTCGACGGCGCTCCCTGGCTGAGCGCTCGTCACACGCGCGGACCCTCCGACTGGTCGCGCGAGCCGTCGACGGCCTACCGCTGCCAATCCGCATCGAACGCATCGCCGACACGCTCAGCGCGTCCGCATCGACCGGCGAGTCGTGGCAGACGTTCCGGGTTCTGACGCTCTCCGGGAGTGTGGAGGTCGACCCCTACGCGTGCGCCCCACGCGGTCAAGGCTTCGAACCGCACTTGGATCGCGCCGTTCTCGCCCGATAGCTGTCTACCGAGGCGCTTCGTCGTCAGACCCTTGTCGACGATCCCGGCGCCACACCTTGTCCCATGCTTGCCGATCGAAGAAGCAGCCGCACGCGAGGCAAACTCGACTGCCGGTCGGCGTGCTCTCGACGCGTCGTGCGCCGCAGCGGGGGCAGGTCTCTCGCTCGGGCTCGCCTTCGTCCTGACTGGGCGGCTCGTGTGTGTCGGCCATCTACGAATCGTGACCCGGGAACGGCGTTCCGAACCGCCGTCGATTGGCCAGTCAGTCAACGGTCGGTAGAGGTGATCGCCGTGTGACGGCACGACGGCGGGCGGCGTATCCTCTACGAGAGGAGGTGCGCGGTGCGCACATTGAACGGAACAGCGCTTGCACTGGCGCTCGTTGCACTCGCCTCGAGCGGTGCGTCGACGGCCGCCGGTCGTGGTTCGAGTCAGGGGCGATTGTCCGGAGTCACTCAGATCACCTACGGCTGTCCCGGTCCGCAGCGCGACGGGGAGGCGTGTGAACACTGGTCGAGCTTCGCCCACGCGCGGTTTCGACTGACGAGGGTGGATGGTGAACCGGCCGCTCGCACGGTCACATCCGACGGGCGAGGCCGATTCACGCTCGCGCTCGCCGTCGGGCGCTACCGCCTCACGCCGCTCCGCCAGGCGCAGACGACCGGAGGAATGCTCGTGCCGGTGACGATCCAGGCCGGGGCGACAACCTGGAGCCGCATTCGCTTTCAGGGTTTCCCACGGATGCTGTGAGGCTCGTGGCGTGCTGATCACTCTCAAGCTCTTCCTATCCGACGGGAGAGAGCAGCTGTATTCACGCGAATTGGACGAAGACGAGGCGTCGCTCGAGCCGCGCGAGATTCTCGTGCGATCGAGTAGCGACGGCCGCGTCGCCCTCGGTGACCGGGAGTCGTGCAGCCTCGAATCGATCTGGAAGGTCGAAGTCGTTCACGCCGAGCCGCGCGAAGGGCCGACGCTTCAGCACGGCATCCACGACGAGGACGTCACCGCAGCTCTCAAAGGCAATTACAAGCGCCGGTGATGCGCGAGGCCTTCCGAACAACGGAAGGCGATCAATGGTCGATCGGGAGCATGTGTGCCAGCCGGTCGAAGGCGTCGTCGTTCGCCGAAACGGTCGAGTGCGTGCGACGCGGTGTACCCGCTCGCTACCTCGGAAGTCGACGAGCGCGAGGAAGAGAATGTCGGGGGCGGGTCGCCCCGCCACCGACAGACATCGCGTGTTAGGGAAGCCGGCCGAAGAGCGCGACGACTTCCGGCGGGCAGCTGACCAAGAAGCCCTTCGCTGCGGCGAAGATCTCCGATGGCTTCTTCCCCGTGTCGAACGGGTCGGGGAAGGGTGATTCGTGATGAAGCACGTTGAGATATGACGCGTGACGTGCCTCGATCGTGGCGATCTGCGCGCCTGCCTGCAGGTAGTCGCCCGAATCGATGTAGCGGATCGCACCGTCGTAGGCCATCACGCCGGTGTTCTCGAGCACGCGGGCCACCGTGAAGAACGCGGTGACACTCGAAAGACCGCTCGAGAAGTCGTACGTGCACGGCCGGACGGCCGCCGAGCCCAACGCTGTCCGCAGGAAATCGACATGCGCGATCTCGTGGTTGCGGATCTCGATCAGGTGGCCGTAGGCAAGACGCTGAACACGGCCGCCGATCTCCGTCAGCAGATGGTTGTTGTAGATGTCGCTCTCACTGAAGCGCGCGCTGCTCGAGCTCACGCCGATAGTGCCGTTGCCGCCGAGGCCCTGCGTGTAGAACGCAGCCTCGAGATACTCGAGGGTCAACGCGTAGTTGAGGACATCGACATCCGGGACGTTGTCGCCTGCATTACCCGCGCGGGCACTCCCTGCCACCGCACCGAGCAACGTCCCGCCACCGACGACCGCGATCCCGCCGACGCCGGCCTTCTTCAGAAACGATCTCCGAGTCTCCCCAGTGACGAGCGACTCGGAACTGGACGCCAGGCGTCCGTTTGCACCATTCACGTTCCCTCCTCCTGGCGGCCGCGATCGATGGAGAGGGCAGCAACCGCCGAAGTGGTATTCGCCCGCGCCCGGCAAACGGTTCGGATGCGCACGGCCGGGTGACGTCCGTCGAACCGAATTCGAGGCGTCGGCGAACCACTCAAGCGGTCGGCTTCTACTAGTTCGATTTCACCGCTACCCACTCATCCTATGCCACCGCGAGAGGAGCTTGATATGTCCATGCTTCCGAACCTGGAAGAGCTCGATGTCGACGGCGCGATCCGTGAGACGGCGTCGAAGGTCGACGGCGCAACCCGCGCCGCGTTTCTGAAGAAGGCTGGTGTCGGCGCCGGAGCGGTCTTTGCCGGCGGTGCCTTCGCGGGTGCGATTCCCGCGATCGCAAGTGCAGGGACCGCGGCGAGTGACGTCGCGATCCTGAACTTCGCACTGACGCTCGAGTACCTGGAGGCTGCCTTCTACGCGGGGGCCGTCAGCCAGGGCAAGTTCAGCGGCAAGGTCGGCACGTTCGCACACATCGTCGCCAAGCATGAGGCCGCGCACGTCGCGTTCCTCAAGAGTGCGCTTGGCAGCGCGGCCGTGAAGTCGCCGAAGTTCGACTTCAAGGGCACGAACACCGACAAGGCGAAGTTCATGGCGACCGCTCAGGTCCTCGAGGACACGGGCGTCGCTGCCTATCTCGGCCAGGCCGGGAACATCAAGTCGAAGAAGATCCTCGGTGCCGCGGGCTCCGTGCTCGCCGTCGAGGCCCGTCACGCCGGCTGGATCCGTGACCTCAACAACATGCCGGGCGCACCGGCCTCGTTCCAGGGCGCAAAGACCAAGGCTCAGATTCTCGCCGCGGTCAAGGGCACCGGCTTCATCGTCGGCTAGTCCGTCACGACGCACTCCGCCGGGACGGGCTCCTACGCGCCCGTCCCGGCGTCTCGTCCACTTCCAACACTGAAGGAGTTTCTATGCCCGGTTTCATCGGAATGCCCGAGATCATCCTGCTCGCCCTGGTCGCCCTGCTGCTCTTCGGCCCGAAGAAGCTTCCGGAGATGGGCCGCGGGCTCGGCAAGGGTCTGCGTGAGTTCAAGGACTCGGTCTCCGGCGACCACAAGCCCGAGCACGGGTTCGACGAGTCCAAGCTCGAGATTCCCCAGGAACTGACCGCCACGCCGGTCGCTGCCGCATCGACGACGACCCCGGTCGCTGTCGAGACCGTGAAGGCGGCATAGGGAAGATGCGCCTGCCGCGCCGTCTCGGCCACGGACAGGAAGTCGAGCTCGTCGGCCACCTGGAAGAGCTCCGCTCGCGGATCTTCGTCGCGGGCGGGGCCGTCCTCGTCACCACGATCGTCGCGTTCACGTTCCACCGACGCGTGATCGCGCTGCTCGTCGATCAGCTGCCGCGAAACCATCGGCAGCTCCTGACGCTCGGCGTCGCCGAGCCGTTCACGACGTCACTGAAGGTCAGCCTCGCGCTCGGCTTCGCGCTCGCCCTGCCGATCGTGCTGTGGCAGCTCTGGAGCTTCCTCGCACCCGCGCTCACGCCGAAGACACAGCACGGGATCGCAGGTTTCACGATCTTCGCCGCAGCCTTGATGGTCGCCGGTATCACCTTCGGGTACAAGGTCGCCCTTCCGGCGGCTCTCCACTTCCTCACCAACTACGACAACTCCGTCTACAACGTCCAGATCCGCGCAGCAGACTTCATCTCCTTCGCCGTCCTCGTCCTGGCCGCCTGCGGCGCAGTCTTCGAGCTGCCGATCGTCGTGCTCGGCCTGGTTCGCGTGCGAGCACTGACCTCGGCGAAGCTCCGCCGCAACCGCAGGATCGGCTACATGATCGTCGCCTGCATCGGCGTGGCGCTCCCAGGCGTCGACCCGATCACCACCGTGATGGAGACGATCCCGCTCGCGATCCTCTTCGAATCCTCGATCTGGCTCTCGGTCGCGTTCGAGAAGCGCTGGTTTGCCCCGCTCCCGATCGTCGAAGGCACGTAGGCCCGCACGGCCCTACACCAAACGCGCACCGACCCGCCAGGCGACGTAGCCGAGGAACCCGAGCCACGACACCTGCACCACGACGACGAGCAGTAGGAGGAGAAGCGAGGCGGCCGAGGCAGGGCGTGCAGCGGTCCGCCGGCCGCTCTCGAGCGAGCTCGCGGCCGCGTCGGGCCGCAACCGAGCAGCGTCGCGGTCGTCTGCTTGCTGTTTGTGATCGGCGGTCGCAGTCATGTTCTCGATGACTGCATCGGCGGAACCGCTCGGTTTCTTGAGCCTCGCCCGGCCGGCCCGGTCACCGCCCCTCGGCAGCGTTCGCGCAAAGAGCGGGACGCGCGTGCCCGCGAGGGTTGAGCTCGCAGGTCACAGGAGATACAAGAGCGCGAGAGGTCAGAGTGTCTCTCTCGCCCCGCGAGCCACAGGCGGGGTCAGAGGCTCTCTCGGGCCTCGGTGGTCGGAACCTCTCAGGGAGAGCCTCTCCCGAGGGCGGTCTATCGTTCCTTGGCCACCACTTCTAGCCCAGGATGAGCCGCGGCACGAAGAGCGGCTCATCCCTTTGCCTCAAGAGCTTCTCAAGCGACGGCACGCATCTGCCGATGAGATCTCGATGGCCTCGATACTGATCGCACTCGTAGCGACCGTCGCGGTCGCCGTCAGCGTCGCGTCGTGGTCGATCCTCAGAGGTGGGTCGAGCGATGACTCACTCGAGCGTGACGAGCGCGAGATCAGCGCCGGACGGCGCCCCGGTGAGAGTCGACTCTAGAGCGGCGCGACCTCGCTCAGCGCCCCATCCGGCCACGTCCAAAGAAGCCCAAGAGGGCGAGAACGACGATCACGACGATCACGATCACGACGATTGACACGGGGAGCACATCCTTTTTCAGCGGGGGAACGAGCTTCAGCGGTGACGTTCCTCGTTCGCGGCACCGTCAAACTCCCGCCACACGCGCGACCCGGTAGACGATCCCGCGGCCCCAGTCGCCCACAAGGACGGAGCGGCCTGCGACGGTGAGGAGCGGCAACGGGTGGGCGAACCCACTGAGGAACGCTGTCACCCGGCCCCGGCGATCGCCGAGGGCAACACGCTTCACCGTCCCCAACTGCCATTCGGCGACGAGCGCGGATCGCCGGTAGCCCACACCGAGCTCACCCGCGAGAATCGCGACCCCTCCTGCCGCGGCGTGTGCGTCCAGCACGCCCACGGGCGACGGCTTGCCGGCACACCTCCTCGTCTGCTGGCCATAGCACGCCGGAAAGCCCCAGTCTTGTCCTTGCCGAACGACCGCGAGCCAGTCGCCCGGCGTCTTCGCACCGAGGTCGTCGCGCTGATTCATGCTCGCGTACAGGGTCTTCGTGCGGGCGTCATAGGCGAGTCCGAACGGCGCGCGAATGCCGCGTGCCACGAGTTGCAGGTCGCTCCCGTCGACTCGAAACGACACGATCGCGCCGGACCATTTCACCGCCGGGACACAGTGATCGCACGAGGCGGACACGCCCAGCACGAGCCGCCCGCCCGGGCGGCGGACGAGGTTTGTGTTCTCGCCAACGAGAACGGGTCCACGAAGGATCACTCGACGTTGTCGAAAGGCCGAGCCGTCGAAGTCCCCGAAGGCGGTGACGCGACCGAGCGACGCGACGAGCAGTCGGCTTCCGACCCACACGAGACCGAGCGGGGCGGTGATCCCACCGACGATCCTCACCGGCCGCGCGCCGGTCCGGGCGATGAGGTAAACACCGTCACGTGCGTGCGTCGACGATCCGGACGTCGTCGCCCACAGCCGTCCGCGTGAATCGAACGCGAGCGCCGAGACATGAGGCAGGTGACGCGCGTACACCGACGCGACGAGCCCGCGCGGCCCGAGGATTCCTTCTCCGATCGCCGCCAGCCCGGGTCGCCCGGCGCTGCCACAGCCTGCGAGCACCGAGACGAGCGCCAAGACGACAGCGAGCGAGGAGCCGCACGATCCCAGCGCGGTCAGGCGGCGGCGGACGATGTGGAACTCGCCCGCCGCCGCCTCGTCACAGGTTGCTCGACGGGACGTAGGACGCCCCGCTCGAGCCGCTACCCGACGGGCCCGTGCTGTTCGAGCCCATGTTCGGGCAGTTCCCTCCGCTCGGCGCCGCCGGCGCCGCGTCAGTCGTGCTCGGCGTGGTGCTCGGAGTGCTCGTCGTCTTGCTGCCGTTCGCAGCGAGGGCAGCTCCGCCTCCCACGCTGAGAGCTGCTGCGACGACGATCATCGCGAGGTAACGCATCCGAACCATCGGATACCTCCTTTTGGTCGTTTCCTCGATCCAAGCGACGCCACCTAAGGAGACGCGTAGAGCTTCCTATGAATCGGGCGGACCGGCCGGCTCATTAGGCGGCCCATAGGTCGCGCACAGGTCGTTCTCAGTCGGCCGTAGGAGGCTTGACCGACCAAACCGAAAAGGAGCCCATCATGGTTCGCACGCCGCAGCGCATCCTTGTCGTCGCCAACGAGACGGTCGGTGGCCAGGTGCTCATCGAATCGCTCGCAGAGCTCGCAGCAACCTCGGACTCCGAGGTGCTCGTCGTGGCCCCGGCACTCAACTCGAGGCTCGCCTACTGGACGTCGAACGACACCGCAGCCCGCCGGGCAGCCGGGCGTCGGCTTTCGGATTGCATCGAGCGCCTGACCGCGGCCGAGCTCGATCCTCGAGGAGGAGTGCGAGCCGAGGGGCTCGTGGGTGACTCGGATCCCCTGTGCGCGATCGAGGATGCGCTACGCATGTTCGCCGCAGACCAGATCGTGATCGCAACCCATCCGGAACGGCGATCGAACTGGCTCGCACGCGATATCGTCGAACGCGCTCGGACGAGGTTCGGCCGTCCCGTCCTCCACATCGTCGTCGACCTCGAGCACGCCGCCGAGTACCTGGTCGCGGCATAGTCAGTCGAGCCTGAAGATCTCCTCGAGGGGCGGCGGCCCGCCGTCGGGCACGCGCTCGTCGAGCAGGCCGGCCATGGCGTCCTGCCAGAGCGCGCTGACCTCCTGATCGCTCAGGAACCGCTCGGCCGCGTCCAGGTCGTCGCACTCGAAGTAGCCGAACATGAGGTCGCCCGCCCGAAAGATCGAGTAGTTGCGGATGCCCGAGGCACGCAGTGCGTCGAGCATCTCCGGCCAGACGGCACGATGCGCAGCAACGTACTCCTCGACGCTCTCCGCCCGCACGCGGAGGACGAATCCTCTCCGTTCGACCATCGCTACCGCGGGTACGCGAGCGCGACGCCGCCGTCCACGTTGAGGATGTTGCCGGTGCTCTTCGCAGCCCGCGTCGGCGAGGCGAAGTACAGCACCGCCTCCGCGATGTCGGCGGGGACGACGCTCACCTTCAGCGTCGTCCGGGCGCGATAATGCTCCTCGAGCTCGTCATCCGGGATGCCGTAGGCGCGTGCGCGCTCCTCACGCCACGCCGAGTCCCAGATCTTTGAGCCTTCGAGCACGGCGTCCGGGTTGACGGTGTTGACACGGATGCCGTCCGGCCCGAGCTCCTCCGCCAGGCAGCGAGCGAGGTGGAGCGATGCAGCCTTCGCAGCGGAATAGGCAGCCGCGTTCTTCCCGGGAGCAAGCGCGTTCTTCGAGCCGATGAAGACGATGCTTCCCCCCGTGCCCTGGGCACGAAGTACGCGCGCGGCCTCGCGCGCAACGAGGAAGTAGCCACGCGCCAGGATGTCGTTGTTGCGATCCCAGAGCTCGAGGCTCGTCTCCTCGATCGGCGCGCTGGACGCGATGCCGGCATTCGACACGACCACGTCGATACCGCCGAAGGCGAGCACGGCTGCTCGGTAGGCGTCGATGATCGACGTCTCGTCGAGAACGTCGCCACGCGCCGAGATCGCGGCGTCACCAAGCGCGCGCGCGAGCGACGCCGCGCCGTCGGCGTCGAGGTCGGTGGCGACGACGCATGCGCCCTCGGCGACGAGCGCACGCGCAACCGCGCTGCCGATGCCGCCGGCTGCACCGGTGATCAGTGCCACGGAGCCCTGCAACTCGCGGGGTGTCGGTGCGAGCGACAGCTTGTACAGCTCGAGCGGCCAATATTCGATCGCAAACGACTCCTCGTCGTCGAGCGACACGAATCCGCCCAGGGCGGCCGAGGTGCGCATCACACTGATCGCCCGGTGGTAGAGGTCACGGGCGAGCCCGGCCGCCTTGAGCGTCCGACCGACCGACACGAGCCCGACTCCCTGGATGACGACGATGCGGGGACTCGGATCGCTGAGGGTGTCCTCCGACCGATGTCGCTCGAAGTACCGAACCTCGCGCTCCTGCCATTCCTCGACCCCTGCGACGAGACGCGCCCTCAAGGCATCGGCGCTCTCGGACGCAGGGTCGAAATCCACCCAAACCGGCACGCGCCTCGTGTGGACGAGGTGGTCAGGGCACGCGGCACCGACCTGCGAGAGCTGCGGCGAATCCGAGCCACACGCGAATTCAAGAACCTCGGGAGTCGTGTCGAGACGCAGGATCCGAGGGCCGTCGACAGAGACCGCACCGCGGAGCGCGGGCAGGACAGCCGCGAGCAGCTCGGCTCGTTCGGAGGCCGGCATCGGCTCGACGCTCCGGCCGCCAAATGGCGGCGTGCCGCGGACGACGCTCGCGTTGAACTCCGCGGCACGGTTGATCGCGTCGAGCGTCGCGGCGTAGGACTCCTCCGCCGTCTCGCCCCACGTCACGAGCCCGTGCTTGGCGAGCAGCACGATCGTCGCCTCGGGGTGCGCGCCGACCGCCTCGGCGACGAGCCTGGAGAGCGCGAAGCCCGGCCGGATGTAGGGAATCCACACCGCGCCCGAGCCGAAGCATTCTCGGGCCAGCCGCTCTCCGTCGACGGTGCCGACGATCGCCCCGATCGCATCCGGATGAGTGTGATCGACGTGCGGATGCGGCACGAATGCGTGCAGGAGCGTCTCGATCGACGGGCGTGGCATCGCCGGGTCGATCTGGCAGCGCGCGAGATACGCGACCATCTCCTCGTCGCTCATCTCACCGCGTTTCGCGAGCGGCAGGATCTCGTCCAGCCGGAGCCCCGTGAAACCCCCAGGCGCGATCGTCGCGAGGTCGCTCCCCGAGCCTTTGACCCACAGCACCGAGCGCTCACGGCCCGCATGGTCTATCTCCCGCGCCTTGACGGAGGTATTGCCCCCACCGAAGTTGACGATCGCCCGGTCGGATGCGAGCAGGTTCGAGCGGTAGGCGAGCGCCTCCAGCTTGCTCAGGCCGGCCGGAGGATCCCAGCGGTTTTCGTGCAGAGACGGCGCGGTCAGTGCCATCGAGCGCCCAGATCTCTGCCCTCGACGATCAGATCCACGCGGCTGCCTGTCCGTGCAGGCGCTCGTCGGCGATGCGGGCGGCATAGCCGTCCTTGCGGAACGTTGCGATCGGATCGGCGGAGGCGCCGAGGTCGGCGCGCACCTTGGCGCACACAGGTCGAACGTCGGAGTTGTAGCCGTCGACGAGAATCCGGTTCGCCGCGAGAACGTCGCCCGCGTCCTGCGCGCGCTCGAGCGCCACGCGATCGACGAGCAATGCCTTGGCGTACGCCTCCTGCAGGTTCAACACCGTTTGGATCATTGCTTCGATCTTCGCCTCGACATTGTGTGACTGGTCGATCGTCAGCCGGACCCCTCCCTCGAGCGCGCCGATGTCGATCAGCTCGAAGAAGATCCGGAACAGCTGGTAGGGATCGATCGATCCCACGATCAGATCGTCGTCGCCGTACTTCCGATCGTTGAAGTGAAAGCCGCCGAGCCGGCCGGCGCTGTCCAGGAGCGAGACGATCTGCTCGATGTTCACACCGTGGGCGTGGTGACCGAGGTCGACGAGAACCTTGGCGCGGTCACCGAGCTCCTGGCAGACGAGCAGTGCGGAGCCCCAGTCGGCCAGGTCGGTCGCGTAGAAGGCAGGCTCGTAGAACTTGTACTCCACGAGGAGCTCGATCTCGGCGTCGAGCGCGCCATAGACCTCGCGTAGCGACTCGAGAAGCCGTCGACGACGCGAGCGCAACGAGTCCTGGCCGGGATAGTTCGACCCATCGGCGAGCCAGAGCGAGATCGCGTTCGAGCCGAGTCGCGTCGCGATCTCGATGCACTCCTGCACGTGCGCGACCGCTCGACGCCGGACGCCGGGGTCGGGATTGCACAAGCTGCCGAGCTTGTATTCGGCTTCCTGGAAGAGGTTCGGGTTCACGGCGCCGATCCGCAGCCCGAGCTCGGCTGCGCGCTCGCGCAGCTCATCCAGATTCTCGACCTTGTCCCAGGGGATGTGCACCGCGACCGAGCGTGCGGTCCCGGTCAGTCGATTGACCTCGGCTGCGTCCGCGAGCTTCTCGAACGGATCCCGTGGCGCGCCCGGCTGGGAAAAGACGGCGAACCGCGTACCCGAGTTTCCGAATGCCCACGACGGCACCTCGATCTCCTGAGCCCGCAACGCAGCCTCCACACGCCCGATGTCGTCGCCACGAGCGGCGAGCGTTTCGGCGATCAGGTCGTAGCCAGCTGTCATCCGGTCAGAACCTCCGAGTCGAGGACGGAGCAGAAATGACCGTACAGCGCACTCCACCGATCGGCCATGGGATCGGGCTCGTACACGGAGACTTCGGTGGACGAGCGGGCGACCTCACGCATCTCGCTCGGCGACCGGAGATCACCGAACGCGTAAAGCTGGACGAGCACGTTCCCGAGCGACGCGGCTTCCACGGGGCCGGCGAGGACGACGCGCCGCGAGATATCGGCGGTCAGCTGGCACAGGAACGTGTTTCGCGCGCCGCCTCCGATCACGTGCACCGTGTCGATCCTCCGGCCGGTCACCGACTCGATCTCGTCCAGCACGCGACGGTACTTGCAGGCGAGACTCTCGAAGATCGCGCGTAGAAGCACCGGGCGCTCCTCGGGGATCGCTTGGAAGGAACGGGCACACGCGCTGCGGATCCGCGCGGGCATGTCGCCAGGGCCGAGCAGCTCGGGGAGGTCAGGGTCGAAGACCACCCCACCCGGGGCGAGAGCCGCCAGCCCGGCGAGGTCTGAGTAGTCTGGTGCCTCGCCGTCGCGCAACCAGGCGCGGCGGCACTCCTGGACGAGCCACAGGCCCATCACGTTCTTCAGGAGCCGAGTCGTGCCGCCGAAGCCGCGCTCGTTGGTGAGATTCGCCGCGCGCGCGCGGGCCGTGAGCACCGGTGCGTCCAGCTCGACGCCGACGAGAGACCAGGTTCCGCTCGAGATGTATGCCGCGCCGTCTGAGCTCGACGGGACGGCGACGACCGCGGACGCGGTGTCGTGGGACGCGACGGCTGCGACGGACGTCGCGACCGGGAGCCCGGTCAGCTCGGCGACGTGCGGAAGCAGCCCGCCGAGGATCGAGCCGGCCTCGATGATCGAGGGGAAGATCCGGCGCGGCAGGTCGAGGTTTGCGGCGAGCTCCCACGCCCACTCGCCGGTTCGCGCGTCGAGAAGCTGGGTCGTGCTCGCATTCGTCACTTCGGCGCGACGCTCTCCCGTCAGCCAGTAGGCGAGCAGGTCGGGCATCAGCAGGAGCGTCTCGGCTCTGCCGAGCGCGCCCTCCCGGTTCAGGGCGAGCAGCTGGAAGATAGTGTTGAACGGCAGCAGCTGAATGCCGGTGGTCGCGTACAGATCGTCGGCGGGGACGAGATTCAGCGCCTCGGCGACGAACGGCGCGCCTCGTCCGTCCCGATGCGACAACGGGCTCGCGAGGAGTGCGCCTCGCGCGTCCAGCAGCCCGAAGTCGCAACCCCAGCAATCGACGCCGACGCTCCTGACGGCCGCGCCCGACGACCGGATGCGGCGAAGCGCGGAGGTGACCTCGCCGAAGAGGCCGAGCGCGTCCCAGTAGAGACCGTCCGGTAGCCGCACGAAACTCGTCGGGAATCGACTGACTTCCACGAGATCGAGCCGGGTACCGTCGAACCGCCCGGCCATCGCGCGACCGCTCTCGGCGCCCAGGTCGAACGCGACGTGCACCGCCTCACTCATCGCGCGGCCTCGCGCGCGCCGCGCGCGGCGTCGAGCTCGCGTCGGCGCAGGATGTCCCGCCCCCGCTCTGCGAACGAGGAGAGGTTCGGGATGAGAACGCTGAGCAGCAGCAGCGACCCAGTGACGACGCCCATCGCGCTCTGCTGGAAGTTCGTCAGGAACAGCGCGTTCTGCAGCCCTGCGAACACCGCGATCGCGAGGACGACGCCGATGATCGTCCCGCGGCCGCCGAAGATCGACACGCCGCCGAGCAGCACGATCGTGACGACGTTGAGCTCGAGCCCGATGCCGTTGTTCTGAACCGCGGTCGAAAGCCGGAACGTGTAGAGAGCGCCGGCGAGAGCGCAAACCACTCCCGAGACCACGAACAGGATGAGCTTGGTGCGCTTCACGCGGATGCCGGCGTAGCGCGCGGCCTCCTCGTTCGCACCCATCACGAAGAGCGACCGTCCGACCGGAGTCATGTGGAGGACGATCGCGAAGATCACCGCGAGCACGATGAAGATGCCGACGGAATACGAGAGATACCCGCCCGTGTGAGGGAGTGCTGTGACGCCGATATTCGTATAGCGCGCCGGGAACGTGGAGATCGTGCTGGGGCCGAGGATCACGATCGCGATGCCGCGATAGAGCGTCAGCGTCCCGATCGTGACGGCGAGCGACGGCAGGCCCACTCGCGTGACGAGAAAGCCGTTCACCCAGCCGGCGATCGCCCCGACGACGAGCACCGCCACGATCACGAGCGGCATCGACCAGCCGTGGCTGTAGAGATCTCCCAGGAGCGCGCTCGACATGCCGAGGATCGAAGCGACCGAGAGATCGATCTCGCCGGTCACGACGAGCAGGGTCATCGGGAGCGTCATGATCGCGATCTCTCCGATCGAGAGGTTGAGGTAGAACATGTTGAAGCTCGTGAGGAACTGCGACGACGCGATGATCCCGAAGACGATCACCGCCATGAGCGCAGCGCCGAGGCCGACCTCCCACCGAACGAGCGAGCGGAGGCGCTCTGCCGCCTCGGCAGTGTTGGCCCGCTCGCCTTCCACCGGCCGGGCGTCAGGCGCCAAGGTGCGTCCTCCGCTTGCGCAGCGTGGCTGCCAGTTGGAGTGAGATCCCGCGATCGAGGGCGATCGCACCGAGCAGCAGCGCGCCCGCGATCGCCTGGTTCCAGAACGGTGAGACGCCGAGGACGTAGAGCGCCGAGAGGATCGTGTTGAGGAGCAAGGCTCCGAACGCGGCTCCGACGGCGCTACCGCTTCCACCGAAGATCGCGACACCGCCAACCACGACGGCGGCGATCACCTGCAATTCGTACCCGCTGCCCGCAGTCGAGTCGATCGTGCCGTACCGCGCGGCGTAGAGGACGCCGGCGATGCCCGCAATGCCACCGCTCACGACGAAGGCCGTGAAGACGCGGCGGCCGGCAGGGATCCCGGCAAGCCGTGCAGCGTCGGGGTTCGAGCCGATTGCGTAGAGCTCACGGCCCGAGCGAAAAGAATGCAGATAGTACGCGCCCGCAGCGATCACGACCGCGACGACGATCGCGAGCACGGGAATCCCGGCGAGCGTCTTCCGAGGGATCTCGATGAACGAATTCGGGAGCGAGCTCGCGACGACCTGACCACCGCCGACGACGAGCGTGTCGATGCCGCGAAGGATGTACAACATCGCGAGTGTGACCACGAGGCTTGGCACGCGGCCGACGACGGTGAGGAAGCCGCTGACGAGCCCGCAGGCGACGCCGATCGCAAGGCCGACGGCGAACACGAGCACGATGGAGATTCCGTGGTGACGGCCGAAGAGGTCCGCCGAGAGGAACGCCGAGAGCCCGAGAATCGATCCGACCGACAGATCGACGTTTCGCGTCAGGACGACCATCGTCTCCCCGAGTGCCAGCAGCGCGAAGATCGTGGCGTCGACGAGGATGAACTGGATGTTCGTGAGGTCGACGAAGCGAGGCTCGATCACGGCCGTCACCAGCACGAGGAGGGCGAGTACCGCGACGATCCCGAACTCGCGGATGCGGAACACGAGGTCGACGAGGCGCCGCGCATTCGCCGAGTCGACGGCCGCTGCCCCCGCGCGGGAGTCGGCCGTGGCCGTCACGCCGCCACCGGCTCACCCTGGCCGGTCGCAGCGGCGACGATCGACTCCTCGGACGCGTCGGCATGAGCGAACTCGGCAACGAGGCGTCCTTCGCGCATCACGAGAATGCGGTCGGCGAGCCTCAGCACTTCCGGCAGCTCCGACGAGATGACGAGGATCGCGACGCCCTCTGCCGCAAGCTCTTCGAGCAGCCGATGCACCTCGCCCTTCGTGCCGACGTCGATCCCGCGCGTGGGCTCGTCCACGATCAGCAGCGAGGGGCGCCGCCCGAGCCACTTCGCGAGCACGACCTTCTGCTGGTTCCCGCCCGACAGCGAGGTCATCGGGCTCGAGAGACGTCCGTACCTGACCTGCAGCCGAGCCGCCCAGTCGCGGGCGAACCGACGCTCCGCCGCAGCCCGGATGAAGCCGGCGCGCCGCAACCGCATCAGCGAGGCGAGGGTGATGTTGCGCCCGATCGACATCTCCATCACGAGACCTTGCTGGCGCCGGTCTTCGGGAACGAGCCCGATCCCTGCGGCCATCGCGGCCGTCGGTGACGCGCGGCGCAACGGCTTCCCGTCGACCGTCACCCCGCCCTCGTCGTACCGGTCGATTCCGAAGATGGCACACGCCACCTCGCTGCGCCCCGAGCCGACCAGGCCCGCGAGCGCGACGATCTCGCCGGCACGCACCTCGAGCGAGACGTCGACGAAGACACCTTCCCGCGTCAGCCGCTCGACGCTCAGCACCGCGTCTCCGATCGACTGCTCCTGCAGCACGCGGTCAGGGAGCTCGCGTCCGACCATCGCCTGAACGAGGTCGGCAGCGGTCAGGCCGTCGAGCCCCCGCGAGAGCACGAGCTTTCCGTCGCGAAGGACGGTGACCTGCGTGCAGAGAGCGAAGATCTCCTCCAGCCGATGCGAGATGAAGAGAATCGCCGCTCCCGAGGCGCGGAGTGTCTCGACCACGCGAAACAACCGCTCGACCTCGACCGCCGACAGTGCGGCGGTGGGCTCGTCCATCACGATCACCCGCGCATTCAGTGACAGAGCCTTTGCGATCTCGACGATCTGCTGCTCGGCAATCGAGAGCCCTCGCGCAAGACGCGCCGGGTCGAGCGGCACCCCGAGGCGCTCGAAGATCGCCGCCGCGCGCTCGGTCATGGCGCGCGCGTCGATCCGGCGGCCCGATCGGAGAGGCTGTCTGCCGATGAAGATGTTCTCGGCGACGGTGAGGTCGGGGAACATGATGGGCTCCTGATAGATGATCGCGACCCCTGCGTCGCGCGCAGCCGCCGGCCCCTGCAGCACGACCTCACGCCCGTCGATGGAGAGCGCTCCGCTGTCCGGGAGATGAACACCGCCGAGGATCTTCACGAGGGTGGACTTGCCGGCGCCGTTCTCGCCCACGAGCGCGTGGATCTCGGCCGGCCGGAGCTCGAGCGAGACGTCGTCGAGCGCTCGAATCGCGGCGAAGGCCTTGGACGCGTGCTCGAGTGAGTGGAGGGGTTGCGAGTCTGTCATCACGAGCATGAAAAGGGCGTGCCGGCCGCCGGTCGGCCGGCACGCCCTCCGAGCGTTTCCTAGAAGTGGAACTTCGCGATGTTCGCCTTGTTGAACACATACGGCTTGCCGAGGAGCACGGTCGCCTTCGCACCGATCTTGTACTTCCCGAGCTTGCCGGCCGTGAACGTCTGACCGGTCTTGCCGGTGATCGTGCCGGACGCGACGTTGACCGCCGCGTAGGCTGCGAGGTAGCCGAGGTCGGCGGGGTTCCAGAGCTCGAACCCTTCGATCGTGCCGTCGAGGACGTACTTGCGCAGCGAGTTCGGCGTCCCGAGGCCAGTCAGCTTGACCTTGCCCCGGTACTGAGCGGTATCGAGTACGGCCGCGGCGGCGGCGATGCCCACCGTCGTCGGCGAGATGATGCCCTTGAGGTTGGGGAACTGCTGGAGCAACCCCTGGGTGACCTGGGTTGAGACCGTCGGGTCGTCGTTGCCGTACACGACCGAGTCCAGCTTCATGTTCGGGTACTTCTTGAGCTGTGTCTTCATGTACCCGATCCAGGCGTTCTGGTTCGTCGCCGACGCGGCGGCGGAGACGACTGCGATCTCACCGGTCTTGCCGATCTGCGACGCGAGCAGGTCGACTTCGCTCGTGCCGATCGCCTTCGAGTCGGCCTGGTTGATAAACACGTTGCGACAGGCCGGGGCGTCGGAGTCGTAGGTCACGACGGCGATCTTTCGCGCCATCGCCTGCTTGAGCGTCGGACAGAGCGCCGCAGCATCGGTCGCCGAGACGATCAGTGCATTCGCGCCTTTGGTGATCGCGGCCTGGATCGCCGGGATCTGCGAGGCGGCCGTGGCCTGGGTGCCGCTCGTCTCCGTTCCCTTCTCCTTCAACGCCTTCAGCGCGGCCAGCGCGCCACCCGATTTGACGCCGTCCGACGTGGTGAAGTACGCGTTGCCGAGGTTCTTCGGAATGACGAACACCTTCAGGCCGGTCTTCAGCGACGTCGCAGCCATCGCGGAGGTCAGCAGCATCACGCCGAGCAGGCTGACAGCCACGATCGCTGTCAGGTGCTTCATTGCACGACCCTTCATCTCGAGTCCTTTCAGTAAGGGGCTGGCACAGGGTGTTGGGGGGTTACGTGGGCAGGCCGGCGCGTCATCTCCCTCGCGCCGGGGCCGAGATCACGCGGTCGTATCCGCCACCTCCTTGCGCGCGGTGACCGGCGGAGCCGGGCGAAGGTGGGGCGCACGCGCCGACCCGTCGCGTTCCAGGTCAGGTGCCGGAGCCTCAGGGGGCGAAGCGCGCAGGGCCGTGAGGTCGAGAGGCTCAGCATGGAGAGCTGCGGGGTTGCGAGCCGCGGGGTCGAGAGCTGCAGCGATCACCTCGACATCGGTGCCGCGCCAGAGGTCGATCAGGTCGGACGGCGCCTCCGCGTCCGTGACGATCGCGCTGACGCGATCGGCCGGAACGAACGAGAGCAGCGCCGAGCGCCGCCATTTCGTGTGGTCGAAGACGCCGATCACGCGCTCGCAGACGTCGGCCATCTCCTGCTTGATGCGCACTTCCTCCGGGTTCAGATCCATCAGGCCGCGGTCGAGGCTGACCCCGCGCGCCCCGAAGAAGCCCTTGCCGATGCTCGTCGTCCGGAGCACCGCCGAGGCGAAGTCGCCGACGAGCGACATCGCCGCCAGGCGGAGCACGCCGCCCGGCACGATCACGCTGACGCCGGGTGCATCCGCGAGCGCCGTCGCGACCCGCAGCCCGTTCGTGACCACCACGAGCTCCTTGCGGTCGCGCAATTCGAGCGCGATGTAGAACGCCGTCGTCGATGAGTCGAGCGCAATCGCCTCGCCGTCGCCGATCATCGCGGACGCCGCGCGTGCGACGGCACGCTTGCCATCCGCCTGCACGCGGAGCCGGACGTCGAACGCCACCTCGGACTGCCCACGCTGCAAGGCACGCGCGCCGCCCCGCACGCGGGCGACGCGGCCCTGGCGGGCGAGAACCGTGAGGTCGCTGCGAATCGTGACCTCCGAGACACCGAAGAAGTGGGCGAGCTCGGTCACGCCGACGAGATCGCGCGTGTCGAGCAGCTCGAGCACGCGGTGCATCCGGTCACTTGCGGTCGCGCCACTGACACGATCGGGGGCCTCGTCGCCCAAACCTGTCCTCCGTCGTCGGAGTTCCGAAGGTGCGACCTTACGATTGCTTCCGAACGAAGTCAATAGGTCTTTCGAAAATCATCATTTCGAAAGACCTCTCAGGCTGACTCAGCTCGGGCGGCCCGCCTCCGTCGCCTCCGTCACCTCCTCGAGCTTGCCGGTCGACACGTCGTAGACGTAGCCGTAGATCGCGATCGCCGATGGCACGAGCGGGTGGTTGCGGATGCGGCGCACGTCGTCGACGACGCTCCCGTTTCTGTCCGCGATCGTGAGCCAGTCGATGTCGTGCCCCGCCGGAGACCCGGGCCCAGCGCCGACGTCGCGGAACCCGTCCGGCCCGACAACGGCCGTCTCGAGGCTTGCTTCGAGGAGACCGCCCATCACCTCGTTCGTGAAGAACTCCATGCCGCAGTCGGAGTGGTGGATCACGAACCAGTCGGTGGTGCCGAGGAGCTTGTGAGAGATGACGAGCGACCGGATCGCGTCATCGCTCGCCCGGCCACCGGCGTTGCGGATCACATGGGCGTCTCCTTCGTTCAAGCCCGCGTACTTGGCCGGGTCGAGCCGCGCGTCCATGCAGGTGAGAATCGCCAACCTCCGCGCCGGGGGCAGCGCGAGCCGGCCCTTGTCACCGAACCCGCGGGCGTACTCCTCGTTGGCGGCGATCACCTCTTCGACGACGGACATCCTGGATTCCTTTCCTCGTGGGAACGAACGACTCGATGTGGATTTTTCCGAAAACGCAGAGCTCAGGCGACGACCAGCGTGGCTCCGACCTCGGCTCGCACACCCTGGCGCGCCGCGGCGACCGCAGCTTCGAGCTTGGGGAGGATCCCACCGCTGAGGGCGCCGTTCAACCCGGCGATGTCACGGGCGGCAAGCTTGGAGACGACCTCCCCGTCGACGATCACTCCGGCGACGTCGGAGACGAAGACGAGCCGCTCTGCGTGCAGGGCGATCGCGAGGACGGCGGCTGCGTCGTCGGCGTTGACGTTCAACGGCCCTCGCGCGAGCGGAGCGATCACGGGGACACGATCGGCAGTGAGGAGGGGCCGGAGGCCCAAGGGCACGACGGCACGGAGCGTCCCCACGTGCCCGAACCCGGGCAGCAGGTCTGCCTCGAGACCCAGGTCGTCACCCATCACGCCGACGGCGCGCGAGCCGATCTGCCGGCAAAGCTCGTCGTTCTCCGCGCGAAACGCCTCACGCACGACGGGCAGCGCCGCGCTCGACGTGACGCGTCTGCCACCGACGAAGCGCGATTCGATGCCGGCCGCCAGAAGCGCGGCGGTGATTCGAGAGCCGGCACCGTGAATCACGCATGCGACTTCCCCGGGCGCGACGTACCGCTCGAGCACGAACGGCCCCCGGGTCAGGGCTGCTCCACCGCACTTGACGACCGTAAGAGTCACCGCCGCAATACTTTACATTATGAAGTATCAGCTGAGCCGAGCGAGACCCTCAGGTTGCCGTCGGGCCCGCGCCGCAGCCGTAGCGGATAGACGGTTCCCGTGCTCGAGCGTACATCCACCTCGATCGGCATCCCGCTGCTGCCGCGATCGCGGCGCGACGCGAGCAGCTCCTGGTGGCGGGCAACGGCCGCGCGAACGGTGGGCACCACGTCGGTCGAACGGAACGGCTTCACGAGATACGCGAAGACACCGGCGCCGATGGCGCGCTCCACGAGGACCGGGTCGGCATACGCCGTCAGCATCACGATCGGGATGGGGCGCTCGGCGTAGATGCGACGCGCCGCCTCGATCCCGTCGAGATTCGGCATCTTCATATCGAGGATCGCGACATCGGGCTGGGTCTCACGCGCCAGGTCGACCGCCTCCAGCCCGTCGCGAGCCTCCGCGCACACGGCCATTCCTTCCGATTCCAGCAGTTGCCGCAGATCGAGGCGGATGATCGTCTCGTCCTCGGCGATCAAGACGTGCACACGATCGTCCATGACCACACTCCTTTCGCCAATGCTTTATCTTTTGAAGCAATGCCGGAGATCCGCATTCCGCCCGTGCTCCGCGCAGAGGCGGGCGGGAACCGCACGGTCGCCGTCGAGGCGGGCACGGTGCGCGAGGCGCTCGCCGCGCTCGTGGCGGTTCATCCCGCGCTCGAGAGCCGCCTGCTCGCAGGCGACGGCGTGCCGACCTATCTGAACGTGTTTCTCGACGGCGAGGACATCCGCCTGCTCGGCGGGATCGACACAGCACTCTCGCCTGCGTCGACGATCCTGCTCCTTCCGGCGGTCGCCGGGGGAGAGCGAGGGAGGGAGCGGCTCCATGTCGTCCGCCCCCTCCCCCTGCATCACACCTCCGGGGCCGGAGTCGGCGCGTGCACCGCAATCGGCGCGTGGCGCGCTTGGCCGCCACCGGAGCCCACATGCCCGTGCGACTCGGTGCCGTAGCCGCCCGGAACCGGGATGTAGAACTCGGGGTAGCCCCACATCCCGTGCTCGTGCACGTCGAGCCCACCTTCTTCGACGTGCTGCTCGACGCGGATGCCCCAGAGCTTGTGCATGCAACCGAGCGCGGCGAAGCTCGTCGTGAACGTGAACGCTCCGACCGCGACCAGGCCGAGCGCCTGGATCCCGAGCTGGTGGAACGAGCCTGTGTAGACGAGTCCGCCGGTGCCGGTCGCGAGGTTCTTCGCCAGCAGTGGCACGGCGAAGAGTCCGGTCGCGAGCGTGCCCCAGACGCCGGAGAAGCCGTGCACGGCGACCGCGCCGATCGGATCGTCGATGCCGATCTTCTCGACGAAGATGACACCGAAGACGGCGATGAAGCCCGAGCCGATGCCGATGACGATCGCGGCCCATGGCGCGACGAAGCCAGAAGCAGCGGTGATCGCCACGAGAGCACCGAGGGCGCCGTTCAGCATCATCGAGATATCCGGCTTGCCGAGCTTGACCCACGCCACACACATGCCCGTCACCGCGCCGGCCGCGGCCGCGAGGTTCGTCGTGAGGGCCACATAGGCGAAGTAGCCGAAGCCGCCGAAGTCGACCGACAAGGTCGATCCCGGGTTGAACCCGAACCAGCCGAACCAGAGGATCAGCGTGCCGAGGACGGCATACGGGATGTTGTGGCCCGGAATCGGATTCGCCCTTCCGTCGGTGCCGAACTTCCCGATTCGGGGACCCAGGATCAGGGCGCCTGCGAGCCCGGCGAGCGCGCCCTGGTAGTGGACGACCGTCGAGCCAGCGAAGTCCTGCATCCCGTGCTTGAACAGCCACCCGTGTGGCGACCAGATCCAATGCGAGACGACCGAGTACGTGAGGGTGAAGAAGATCCCGAACACGAAGTACACCCACAGCTTCGCGCGTTCGGCCATCGCGCCCCAGACGATGGCGAGCGACACGCCCGCGAAGACGACCTCGAAGAGATAGCCGGCGGCTCCGGGAATCTCCGAGAACCAGTCATAGGGCTTCTGGCCGACGGCGATCATCGAGGTCACCGAGGGGAAGAACCCGCCGGTGCCGACGATCGCGTTCCCGTCGCCGAAGGCAAGGCCGAACCCAACCGCCCAGTAGACGAGCGAGCAGATTCCGAAGATCAAGACGTTCTTGCCGGCGATGTGACCCGCATTCTTCATCCGAGTCAGTCCCGCCTCGAGAAAGGCGAAGCCCGCCTGCATGAACATCACGAGCACCGCGGTGATGACCACCCAGATGGTCGAAGCCGCAATCAGCAGATCATGGTTCTTAAGCACCGGCCCCGACCTCCTCGAGCTTCCGCCCTGTTCGATGGTGGACGACGTTTGCGACCTCGGAGCTCCAGACGAGCCCGTCCCCGGACTCGTTGCCGCTCCGCGCCGCATCGACGATCGCCTCGACGACGAGCTCAGCGAGCCGGTCCTCGATCACGAAGATGAGGAGCGCCTTCGGCAGGAAGCGCGACTCGAACACCCGACCCCGGTACTCGTGCGTCACGCCTCGCTGCCGACCGTGGCCGATCGCCTCGACCACCGTGACCCCGACGTGGCCGGTCGCGTGCTCGACGGCGTCGATCACGGTCTCGACCCGCTCTCTGATCACGATTGCCTCCACCTTCACCATCCGGCTCCTCCTCCCGTTTGCCCACGAAAAAAGAGGCCTCGGGAACACCACGTACGGTGCTCCCGAGGCCTCGATGCCTCTGCCGGCCGCCTGCAACGGCGACCGAACGGCTCGATACTACACAAACTGAAGCGGATTTTGAGGTTGTCGCGGCGAGCGCTACACTTCGGTCGACATGCGCGACGCCGTGACGATGAAGCCGCTCTTCCCGATGACGGTCATCGCCTACGCGCGACTGGCCTAGCCGGACTCACCCGTCCCCCCGGTTAGGTTCCTTCATCCGGACGGGGGCAGCGATTCGATGAGCCCGTTCACGCACGGCTCCTACGCGCTGCGCTGCCGCGTCTGCGAGGACGTCACGGGGCCGGAGGCGCTCGATGCCTGCCGGCGCTGCGACGGGCCGACGGATGTCGCCTACGACTGGCAGCGCATCAATCGTGCCGTCACCCGGGCAGGAGTCGCCGCCGGGCCGCCGTCGCTCTGGCGATACGAGGCGCTCCTCCCGACGGCTGCCCGCGCCGGCGTGCAGGCCGGCTGGACGCCGCTCGAGCGCGTCGAGGCGCTCTCCGAGCTTCTCGGGGTGGAGCTGCTCGTGAAGCTCGAAGGTTCGAACCCGACTCGTTCCTACAAGGATCGCATCGCGACCCTGGCGGTGGCGGCGGCGGCCGAGCACGGTCTGACGACGCTCTGCTGCTCCTCGACCGGCAACCTCGGCGACGCGGTCGCTGCAGCCGCGGCGGCGACCGGGCTCGAGGCAGTCGTTCTCGCCCCCGTGGGAGTCGGCGCGGGAACGGTTGCATCCCGCCACCCGGGAGCGCGCGTACTCGCGATCACCGGTACCTACGACGACTGCCGCAGGCTCGAGCTGGAGCTCGGCGCGCTCTTCCCCTGGGGATTCGTCAGCGGCAACCTTCATCCGTACGCGAGCGAGGGCGCGAAGACGATCTCGTTCGAGATCGCCGAGCAGCTCGGCTGGGCGCTGCCCGACGCTGTCGTCTGTCCCGCGGCGAGCGGAACGCTGTACTCGAAGCTCGCGCAAGGCTTCTCCGAGCTCACGCGCGCCGGCCTCTCTGCAGCGCCCGTGCCGCGACTCTTCGCAGGGCAATCCGAAGGATCGAGCCCGATCGCAGACGCCTTCGCCGACGACCGGCGCATCTCTCGGGTCGAGGCGGCCACCGGTGTGCCGTCGCTCGCCGTCGGCAACCCGTCACACGGTGACCTCGCGCTCGGCGCGGCGCGGGCGACGGGCGGAGCGGTGCTCGCCGTCAGCGAGGCAGCGATCGCCGCGCACACCGATCTCCTCACCGAGACGGTGGGAATCGAGGCCGACTGCGCCGGAGGTGCCGCGTTCGGCGCCCTCGTCGAGGCGATCCGGCGTGGCGCGATCGAGCCGGGCGCACGCGTCGTCCTCGTCGTCACCGGCTCGCTGCCGCGGACCGACGCGAGCGACCACGGGCGCACGCGGGTGATCGCCCCTGATGCCCGGGCGGTGCTCGGGGCGTTGGGACTCGACTCGTAACCGACGTGGAGATCGTGGATCCGGCACGTGAGCGCGACAGCGCCGCGCCGCTTCGCCGTGACATCCGACTGCTCGGGACGATCCTCGGCACGGTGCTCGTCGAGCAGGAGGGGGCCTGGCTGCTCGAGCTCGTCGAGCACGTCCGCCGCTCCGCGCAGGACGCACGAAGCAAAGGCCCCGCGGACGCCGGCGGGCTGCTCGCGGCAGCGACTCCGGGTGCGCAGGCACTCGTGCTGCGCGCGTTCGGCCTCTACTTCCAGCTCGCGAACCTGGCCGAGCAGCATCATCGACTTCGCCGCCGCCGCGAAGACGCGCACGACGGGCGGGCCTCGCGTGAGTCACTCGCGGAGGCGTTCACCCAGCTCGAGACGATCCCACCGGGCGAGCTCGCGACTCGAGCTACCGGTACCTCGCTCGAGCTCGTTCTCACCGCGCATCCCACCGAGACGACCCGCCGCAGCGTTCTCCTCGCCCACATCAGGATTGCAGCGGAGCTGGTCGTGCTCGACGACGTACGGGTCTCGCCCGCCGAACGGCGCGACGCCGAGTCGCGAATCGCCGAGGAGGTGACGCTCCTGTGGCAGACCGACGAAGTGCGTCACGATCGCCTCCGCGTATCGGACGAGATCCGCCATACGCTCTGGTTCTTTGAGCACAGCCTCATGTCGGCGGCGACCGACCTTCTCCAGGCGTGGCGTGAGCGCCTGCCCGGCGCTCCGCCCCCGATCCGCTTCGGGTCGTGGGTCGGCGGCGACATGGACGGCAACCCCGCTGCCGGACCCGACTCGATCGAGGAAGCGCTCGGACGCGCGCACGAGCTCGCAGTCGGCCGGTACCGCGATGAGGTGCGCGCGCTCGCAGTCGAGATCGCCGCCGCACGCTCGCTCGTCGCAGTCTCCGGCGAGCTGGAGGACTCGCTGCACCGAGACGAGCGAGAGCTTCCCGTCTACGCGGCCGAGATCGGGGCGCGAAACGAGCTCGAGCCCTACCGGCGCAAGCTCTCGTTCATGTGGTGGCGACTCGGCAACGACGGGTACCGCCGCGCAGACGAGCTGCTCGCCGACCTCGGGGTGATCCGGCGCAGCCTGACCGCAAACGGGGGCGTGCGCGTGGCCGACGGTCGCGTCGCCCGCCTGGAGCGGATGGTCGAGATCTTCGGCTTTCATGTGGCGACGCTGGACATCCGACTGCACGCCCGCGAGCTCGCGGGCGATCGTGCGCGCACGGCGGTCGCGGCGGCGGAAGCCGCGCGCGGACGGTACGGGACGGCTGCACTCGACACGTTGATCGTCTCGGGCACGAGCTCGGCCGACGACGTCATCCAGGCGCTCGAGTTGACCGAGAGCCCGCTCTCGATCGTTCCACTGTTCGAGACGGTCGACGATCTCGATCGCGCGCCGTCGATCTTCGCGGCGCTGCTGCAGGATGAGCGGTTCACCGTGCGGGTGCGCGAGCGAGGCCAACGTGCCGAGGTGATGGTGGGATACTCGGACTCCGGCAAGGACAGTGGCTATCTCGCAGCGCAGTGGGCGATCTATCGCGCCCAGGAGGCGCTCGCGCAGGTTGCGTCCGCCCACGGCATCGAGCTGACGATCTTCCATGGCCGCGGCGGCAGCGCCGGCCGCGGCGGCGGCCCGACGCATGCTGCAATCGTCTCGCAGCCCGCTGGGTACCCACCCGGACGCGTCAAGGTGACCGAGCAGGGTGAAACCGTATCGTTCAAGTACGGGCTCGAGGGCCTCGCGCGCCAGAACCTCGACGCGGCTCTTGCGGGAACACTGCTTGCGACGTTCCCGGAGCGGCTGACCCCGCCGCCGGCCGACGTCGACCGGGCGACACTCGACCGCCTTGCGGCGGTCTCGCGCGCCGCCTACCGCGCATTCGTCTGGGAGAACGACGACTTCGTCGGGTTCTTCCGCGCCTTCACACCGGTCGACGAGCTCGCGTCGCTCGAGATCGCCTCGCGCCCGGCGCGGCGACCGGACGACGCGAATTACCTCTCGTCGTTGCGGGCGATCCCCTGGGTCTTCGCGTGGACTCAGAACCGTGTGCTGCTACCGGCCTGGTTCGGCTGCGGAAGGGCGTTCACCGAGGCCGGGGAGAGCACGTTGCGCGATCTGTACGACCGGCTCCCCTTCTTTCGTACGGTCGTCGACAATCTCGAGATGACACTCGCGAAGTCGAGCCTGTCGATCGCGCGGAGCTACCTGCGGCTCGTTCGCGACCCTGCGCTCTTCCGGGCGATCGAGGCCGAGCACAGGCGTGCGGTTGCGGGAGTGCTCGCCGCGACGGGCGTGACACGGCTGCTCGAGCGTCAGCCGATGCTGCGACGCTCCATCGATCTGCGTAACCCCTACGTCGACCCGATGAACACCGTGCAGGTCGAGCTGCTCCTGCGCCACCGCGCCGGCGATCCCGACGCGCGGCTGCCGCTGCTCCGCTCGATCGCGGGCATCGCCGCCGCGCTGCGCAACACGGGGTAGAAGCAACGCGGGGTAAAAGCAACACGGTGTGCCGCTTTGCAGCCGCCAGGGCGCGCGAGACTGTCGGACCGGAGCACTAGTACCGCGTCTCATGAATAGGGTTCATTGAGTCAGGGGTGTGCCTGCGTAGGTCCAGGCGAAGGGTTTGGCGGTCGGGTTGTAGTGCTCGATGAAGGCGAGCAGCTGTGCCTTCAGGTCCTGCTTGCTCGTGAACACG
>JBBSEJ010000010.1:0-56158 GCA_038239825.1 Gaiellales bacterium | reverse complement strand
CGCGGCTGCGAGCAGCCGCGCCTCGACCTCCGCGAGCGTCGGTACCAGCACGAGCTCCTGCTTGAACGGCCGCGGAAAGCGGCCACGGCCGAGGTACCAGCCGTAGAACTTCTTCAGGAAGCCGGTTGCGCGCTCGAGCCCCAGCTCGCGCACGGTCTCGCGCATGAAGAGGAGGAGCTCGGCGACCACCTCCTCGGGGCTCGGCTCGGCATCGTTCCCCATGATCTCGCGCAGCACCCAAGGATTGCCCTGAGCGGCTCGCCCGACCATGACCGCAGAAGCGCCGGTCGTCGCGAGCACCGACCGAGCGCGCGCGCGCGAACCGATGTCACCAGAGGCGATCACGGGCACATCGACGAGGGAGACGAGCTCGGCGGTGAGCGAGTGATCGGCCGTGCCCGTGTACATCTGCTTGGCGGAGCGCGGGTGCAGGGTCAGCGATGCTGCGCCCGCTTCGACAAGCCGCGGCCCGATCTCGAGGCAGCGCCGCGAGCCGTTCTCGACCCCCCGCCGCATCTTGACGGAGACCGGCAGGCGCACCGACGCGGCGACGGCCGAGACGAGGCGGCAGGCCTGGTCGGCGTCGTCGAGGAGCGATGCCCCTGCGCCGGTCTTCGTCACCTTCTTCACCGGACAGCCGAAGTTCATGTCGACGATGTCTGCGCCCGCCGCTTCGACCATCCGGGCGGCCTCCGCCATCGCCGCCGGGTCCGAGCCGAAGATCTGGATCGCGAGGGGGTGCTCGTCGGCGCCCACCCGCAGGTAGCCGAGCGTCCGCTCGTTGCGATGCTGGATGCCGGCAACCGAGACCATCTCGGAGCAGACGAGGCCCGCTCCGTAGCGGCGCCCCTGGCGCCGGAAGGCCTGGACGCTGACGCCCGCCATCGGGGCGAGCACGAGCCGTGCGGGGATTTCGACCCGGCCGAGGAACCAGGCGTCTGCGAGGTCGATGTTCACAGTCTGTGAATGGTAGCCCGGAGCGCTTGCGGCACACTTGACAGCGCCGCTAGCATTCGCGCCCGTTTCTGCCGGGGTCAGGAGGCCTTTGTTGAAGGAAGTAATCCTCACACCCGAGGGCTACGAGAAGCTCAAGCAGGAGATCGATCTCCTTCGCGGCGACAAGCGCCGCGAGGTCGCTGAGCGGATCCGTGTTGCTCGGGAGTTCGGCGACATCGCCGAGAACGCTGAGTACGACGATGCCAAGAACGAACAGGCGATGCTCGAGCACAAGATCGCGCAGCTCGAGGACCGTCTGCTGACCGCCAGGGTGATCACGAAGAAAGAGATCTCGAAGGACACGGTCTCGATCGGGTCTCGGGTACGCCTGCGCGACGTCGCGGCGAAGCAAACATTCGAGTACCACATCGTCGGGTCGGCGGAAGCCAACCCTGCGGAGAACAAGCTGTCGAACGAATCTCCGGTCGGCAAGGCGATCATGGGCCACAAGAAGGGCGAGACGGTGGAGGTGACGGCCCCGCGTGGCTCGCTCAAGTTCAAGATCCTCGAGATCAAAGCGGCGTAGCCGAAGCGCAAATCGAATTCGTCCGCGAACCCCGTAGGCTCAGGTCCGTGGACGTGGTGCGGCTCGAAGAGTCTCGGCTCGGCGAAGCGAGTGACGTGCTCGCCCGCGCGTTTCACGACGATCCGGCTTGGACGTGGCTGTTCCCCGACGACGCTCGCCGCCGTCGCCTCCTGCCGTGGCTCTTCCGCGTCGGCTTCGAGGTGACTGCGGCGGATGTCTGGACGACGGGTGGGCTCGTGCGCGGAGCCGCACGCTGGCTGCCGCCCGGCCGGCCCGCGATGCGCGTGGGGCCGACGCTTCGCGCACTCGTGGCGACCCCGTTTCGGCTTGGCGCCTCGACGACGCCGTTTCTCGCCTACGGCCGCGCGGTCGAGGCGCTCCGTGCGGACGCGGAGCCGGGGCCGCACTGGTACCTCGCGG
This sequence comes from Gaiellales bacterium, assembly GCA_038239825.1. Taxonomy (GTDB): domain Bacteria; phylum Actinomycetota; class Thermoleophilia; order Gaiellales; family Gaiellaceae; genus PALSA-600. The sequence continues at coordinate 54,216 of JBBSEJ010000010.1, read as the reverse complement.
GCATCGGGGTCGACCCGCGCTCACAGCGGCAGGGAATCGGTTCGGCGCTGATCGCGCCGGGCGTCGAGGCTGCCGCGCGCGACGGGCTGCCAACCGTGCTGCTCACGAACAACGAAGGCAATCTGGCGTTCTACGAGAGGCACGGGTTCGCCGTCGTGCGCGAGGAGGAAACGCCACGAGGAGGGCCGAACGCCTGGGCTATGGTCAAGTCGCCTTGAGCACGACGCCGAAGAGGTTCCCGGATCGAGACGAGATCGCGGGCGTTCGCACCGAAGCAGATGCCCTCGAGGTGAACGCCGAAGGCACCGAGGCGCGGCGGCTCGCGGGCCGCGTCCTCGCGCGGCGCGACATGGGAAAGCTCGTCTTCCTCGACCTCGTCGATCGGAGCGGTCGCATCCAGCTTCTCTGCCCGGCGGCACGCACGGGCGAGATCGACGTTCATCTCGGCGACGTGGTCGGCGCGATCGGGAAGGCGACGAAGAGCCGCCGTGGCGAGCCGTCGCTGATCGTCGACGAGCTCGTGCTCCTCTCTCGCACTCGAGCGCCGCTTCCGGATACGTTCCACGGTCTCACGGATGTCGAGCAGCGCTACCGTCGCCGCTACCTCGACCTGCTGATGAACGAGGAGACGCGGTCCGACTTCGTGCTGCGTACCCGCATCGTCAGCGCCGTTCGCCGGTTCCTCGACGCGGACGGCTTCCTCGAGGTGGAGACGCCGATCCTGCAGCCGCGGTACGGCGGGGCCTTCGCGGAGCCCTTCGTCACCCACCACAACGTGCTCGCCCAGGATCTCTACCTGCGCATCGCAACCGAGCTCTACCTGAAGCGACTGATCGTCGGCGGCCTCGAGCGAGTCTACGAGATCGGTAAGGACTTCCGCAACGAGGGAGTCAACTTCAAGCGCAACCCCGAGTTCACGATGCTCGAGTGGTACGAGGCATATGCCGACTACGAGGACACGATGGCTCGCATGGAGAACCTGATCGAGTACGTGGCGCGCGAGACGCTCGGGACGACGATTGCGACCTTCAAGTCGCACGAGGTCGACCTGAAGGCGCCCTGGAGGCGTGTGAAGCTGATCGACGAGCTGCGCGAGTTCGATCTCTGGACGAAGGACTACGACGACCTGAAGGAGCGGCTCTCCGCGCGCGGCGTCGACGTGTCGCAGGACGGGACGTGGGCTCAGCTCGTCGACAAGGCAGTCACGGCGTACATCGAGCCGCGCCTGATCCAGCCGACGATCCTCTTCGACTACCCGATCGAGCTGTCGCCCTTCGCCCGCACCACCGACGGAGATCCCGAGGTCGTCGAGCGCTTCGAGTTCTACGTGGGCGGCATGGAGCTCGGCAACGCGTTCAGCGAGCTGAACGATGCCGGCGAGCAGGCCGAGCGCTTCACGATGCAGGCGGCCGAGGGGGCAGGCGGAAACGTCGAGGCGGAGCAGGGCGACCCCGACTACGTCGAAGCGCTCTCCTACGGGATGCCTCCGACCGGCGGGCTCGGCCTCGGGATCGATCGCCTGGCAATGGTGCTCGCCGGCAAGGACTCGATCCGCGACGTGATCCTCTTCCCGGCCCAACGGGCGAGGCATGGCTGAGACCCCTGGCCTCCGGCGGCACCACCGCAGCGGGGAGTACGATGAGCCACTCTGAAAAGGGGCAACCGGCGTGTGCCGCCGTTTCGAGCGGCAGAAAGGTCATTTGAGTGTTCGAGAGATTCACTGAACGGGCTCGCCAGGTCGTCGTCCTCGCTCAGGACGAGGCACGGGCGCTGAAGCACAACTACATCGGCACGGAGCACATCCTGCTCGGCCTGCTGCGCGAGGAAGAAGGCCTCGCCGCGCGGGTGCTCGAGTCGCTCGACATCACCGTCGAAGAGGTGCGCGCGCAGGTGGCACGTATCGTCGGACAGGGAGACGAGGTCACGACCGGTCAGATCCCCTTCACACCGCGTGCGAAGAAGGTGCTCGAGCTGGCGTTGCGCGAGGCGCTGTCGCTCGGCCACAACTACATCGGCACGGAGCACATCCTCCTCGGCCTCGTACGCGAGAACGAAGGCGTCGCTGCGCGCATCCTGCTCGACTTCGACGCCGATGCGGAGAAGATCCGCAACGAGATCATCCGAATGCTCTCCGGGCCCGGCCGCCGGCAGGGCGGCGCTGCAGGCGCCACGAGCGAGAAGGGGAAGAGCTCGAAGCTGCTCGACCAGTTCGGCCGCAACTTCACGAAGCTCGCCGGCGAGGGCAAGCTCGATCCAGTGGTCGGCCGCCAGACCGAGATCGAGCGGATCATGCAGATCCTCTCGCGGCGCACGAAGAACAACCCGGTCCTGATCGGCGAGCCGGGTGTCGGCAAGACCGCCGTCGTCGAGGGGCTCGCGCAGCGGATCTCTGCCGGACAGGTGCCCGATCTCCTCAAGGGCAAGCAGATCTACAGCCTCGACCTTGCGGCGCTCGTCGCCGGCTCAAAGTACCGCGGTGAGTTCGAGGAGCGCCTGAAGAAGGTGATGAAGGAGATCACCCAGCGCGGCGACATCATCCTCTTCATCGACGAGCTCCATAATCTCGTCGGGGCGGGCGCCGCGGAGGGCGCGATCGATGCCGCCTCGATCCTGAAGCCGGCGCTCGCGCGGGGTGAGCTCCAGACGATCGGCGCGACGACCCTCGATGAGTTCCGCAAGTACCTCGAGCGCGACTCGGCTCTCGAACGGCGTTTCCAGCAGATTCGCGTCGAGGAGCCGACGACCGACGACACCGTGCAGATCCTGCGAGGCCTTCGCGACCGCTACGAGGCCCATCACCGCTGCAAGATCACCGACGAGGCTCTCGAGGCCGCCGCGGCGCTCGCGGACCGCTACATCCAGGATCGCCAGCTTCCGGACAAGGCGATCGACCTCATCGACGAGGCTGCGTCGCGCATGCGCATCAAGACGATGACCGCACCGCCACGCTACCGCGAGCTCGAGGAGGAGATCGAGAAGGTTCGCAAGGACAAGGAAGCCTCGATCGAGAACCAGGAGTTCGAGAAGGCCGCCTCGTTGCGCGACAAGGAGCGCAAACTCACGCAGAAGAAGCGCGAGCTCGAGGAGCAATGGCGGGAGACCGAGCAGACCGAGCAGCCCGAGATCGGCAAGGAGGAGATCGCGGACATCGTCTCGATGTGGACAGGCATCCCCGTGTTCGAGCTCACCGAAGCCGAGTCGCTCCGCCTCGTCCGCATGGAGGAGGAGCTGCACAAGCGTGTCATCGGCCAGGACGCCGCGATCATCGCCGTCTCCAAGGCGATCCGGCGCGCCCGCGCCGGTATCAAGGATCCCAAGCGGCCCACCGGCTCGTTCATCTTCCTCGGGCCGTCAGGCGTCGGGAAGACCGAGCTCGCACGCACCCTGGCAGAGTTCCTGTTCGGCGACGAGGACGCGATGATCCAGATCGACATGTCGGAGTACATGGAGAAGCACGCGGTCTCACGCCTCGTCGGGTCGCCTCCCGGCTACATCGGCTACGACGAAGGCGGGCAGCTCACAGAGGCGGTACGTCGCAAGCCGTACTCGGTCGTCCTCTTCGACGAGATCGAGAAGGCGCACCCGGATGTCTTCAACATCCTGCTCCAGATTCTCGAGGACGGGAAGCTGACCGACTCGCAGGGGCGAAAGGTCGACTTCCGCAACGTGATCGTGATCATGACCTCGAACATCGGCTCGGGCGCGATCTCGAAGAACGTGTCACTCGGGTTCACCCTCTCGAGCGAAGAAGGTCTCACCTACGACGACATGAAGAACCGGGTCATGGGTGACCTGAAGAAGTCGTTCCGGCCGGAGCTCCTGAACCGGATCGATGAGATCATCGTCTTCCCGAAGCTCGCCCGCGACGAGATCCTGCAGATCGTCGACCTGATGCTGAACCGCCTGCGCGTGCAGATGGCCGAGCACGAGGTGACGATCGAGCTGACCGACGAGGCCAAGGATCTCCTCGTCGAGAAGGGCTACGACCCGGCGATGGGAGCGCGGCCCCTCCGTCGCGCGATCCAGCGGTTCATCGAGGACCCTCTCGCCGACTTCGTCCTCGGGCGGTCGCTCGAGCCCGGATCGATGATTCTCGTCGCACGGCGGAACGAGGAGGAGGTCGACATCACGGTCGTCCCACCCGCCCCGCCGGAGGTGATCGGAGTGTCCGCGGCGCCCGACGCCCCACCGCCCGACCTCGGCAACGCCGAATAGCCCGAAGGGTTTGGTTTCCACGACCTGGCTCGCTGTCGAGCCAGGTCGTGGATCCTCAGTCCTCGAGCTGCCAGACGTCGTCTCGCAGCAGCGGGATGACGCCGCCGCCGCGCAGCAGCGCGTCGACCTCGACCTCGGGACCGCCGACCATGAAGTCGGTGTGCACCGTCGAGACGTTGACGCCCTCGCCGGGTTCGCCTTCGACCGCCTCGGCGTAGGCGCTTCCATAGGCCACGTGACACGTGGCGTTCTCGTCGTACAGGCTCTCGAAGAAGGTGAGCCCGGTCTGACCGATACGTGACGTCCCGTCGACCAGCGCGATCTCACCGAGGAAGCCCGCCTCGTCCTCCGAGTCGATTTCGCCCTTGACCACCTCGGCGCCTTCATCAGCTCGGACCCCGACGATCCGTCCGCGTTCGAATCGCACCTGGAGCCCGCGCACGATCTGGCCGTTCAACACGAGCGGCCTCGTTGAGCGAACATGTCCTTCGGTCCGGCGCGCGTCGGGCGTCGTGAAGACCTCCTCCGTCGGCAGATTGGCGACGTAGGGGAGGCCGAGTGCGGTCTCCGACTCGGCGCCCTGCCAGCGTGACTCGGGCAGCAGCCCCACGACGAGGTCGGTGCCCGGCCCGCGGAATCGCACCGCGTCGAGAGCCATCCCGTTCAGCCGCTTCGCACGCCGGCCGATCTCCTCGACGTGCTTGCGCCAGGCACCGACCGGGTCGTCCTCGTCCAATCGCACGCATGACTCGACCGCGTTCCAGAGTCGCTCAAGGTCAGGCTCGCCGAACATCTGCTGCGCCCAACCGGCGTTCGGGGCGCCGATCACCGTCCAGTTGTTCAGCTGCTCGTTGATCTGGCGCGTTGCCTCCTCCTGGAGCGCGACCATGCGCGCCTTCCCCACACGGTCGCCCGCCAGGTCCGCCAGGAGGTTCGGCTCGGCATCACCCACGAGGGAGATCACCGCTGCGCGCTCGTCGCCGACCGCACGAGCGCGGTTCAGCAACCACGGTGGCGTCCAGGAGAGCACCTCGTCGGCCGCGCTCTCGATCAGAGCACGCCGCAGGTGCCGATCGCTGTAGTACACGTCGACATAGCGGGCGCCGGCCGCGTAGGCGGCGCGCGTCACGGCGCGAGCGATCTCCGCGTGCTCGATGCCGGCGAGCACATCGACGAGCTGCCCGGGCTGGACGTTCGCTCCGACGCGCACCGCGAGCTCGGCGTATCGCGTGGCGCGGTCCGCACCGGCGCCGCGCTCTACTCCGCCAGTTGCCATCTATCCTCACGAAGGAGCGGAACGACCCGGCCCTCGGCGGACACGCCGTCCACGTCGACTTCGGGCCCACCGACCATGAAATCCGTGTGGACCGAGGAGATGTTGATCCCCTCACCCGAGTCGTCTCCGTCGTGCCCTTCCGGGATCGCCATCCCGTAGGCGAGGTGACACGTCGCGTTCTCGTCGAAGAGTGTGTCGAAGAACGTCAGGCCCGTCTTCCCGACGCGCGATTCGCCGTCGACGAGCGCCACCTCGCCGAGATGGACGGCGTTTTCGTCCGACGCGATCTGCGCGCGTACGACATCTGCCCCGGAGTCGGCCCGCACGTCGACGATACGGCCATTCTCGAACGTCAGCTGCAGCTCTCGAACGATCTCACCGAGCAGAGCAAGCGGCTTCGTCGAGTGGATGACGCCGTCGGCGCGTCGCGCATCGGGCGTCGCGAAGACCTCCTCGGTCGGGAGATTCGCCGTGTACGGCCGGCCGCGCGCGGTTCGGAAGAGCGCCGAGCAGAAGCAGGTGCGATCGAGCAGCCCCACTTCGAAGTCGGTCCCCGGCCCTCTGTAGCGCAGCGCGTCGAGGTGCAGGGCGTTCAGAGTTCGGGCGCGACTGTCGAGGCGCGACATGTGCTTCCGCCACGCCGTCACCGGATCGACCTCGTCGAGACGGGTGCAGAAGGCGACGGCTTCCCACAGGCGGTCGACGTCCGGCTCGCCGAACATCTGCTCGGCCCACCCTGCGTTCGGGCACGCAATGCCTGTCCAGTTGACGCTCCGCTGCTGCAGTTGGCGCATGGCGACCTCGGTGACGGCTCTCATCCTCGCGCGACCGACACGCCCGCCGTCGAGGTCGGCGAGGAGCGTCGGCTCCGGATCGCCCGTCGTTGCCACCATCGCGTTGCCGTTCATCGCCTCGTACCGTGAGATCAGCCACGGGGGGCTGTAGGAAAGAGCGTCGTCGGGGCCCGACTCGATCATTGCCCGGCGCACATGCTGATCGCTGTAGTAGACGTCGACGTAGCGCGCTCCGGCTCGGTACGACGCGCGGGTCAATGCACCTACGAGGGGCGCATGCTCGATGCGCGCGTTGATGAAGACGACCTGGTCGGCCTCGACATTCGCGCCGATCTCGACAGCGACAGCGGCGTACCGTTCGAGTCGCTCGTCTAGGTCAGCTGCCATACGTCTTCTCGTAGCAGCGGAATCTCTCGTCGGTCGCGCGTCACGCCGTCGACAGCGACCTCTGGCCCGCCGATCATGAAGTCGGTGTGCATGCTCGAGACATTCGCGCCTCGTCCGCGCAAGACCTCGGGCTCGAGGCCCTGGAGCTCCGGCGCCGAGAACATGACTGCCGTACCGTAGGCGATGTGACACGTCGCGTTCTCGTCGAAGAGCGTGTCGAAGAACGTCAGGCCGGTTTTCCCGACGCGGGAGTCTCCGTCGACGAGGGCCACTTCGCCAAGGCGGTTGGCCCACTCGTCGGATCGAAGCTCGGCCTGCACGGCGCCTGCTCCAGTGGACGCCGTCACTTCGACGGCGCGGCCGGATTCGAAGCGAAGCTGGAGGTCGCGTACGACGGTGCCCCCGAGCGCGAGCGGTCGCGTCGAACGCACCGTGCCCTCGGTGCGGCGCCAGTCGGGGCATGTGAAGACTTCCTCGGTCGGAAGGTTCGGCACGTGCTTGATGCCGTCCTGGGTCTCGATCCCGCCGCCGATCCAGCGCGACTCGGGCAACAGTCCGACGAAGAGGTCGGTGCCGGGGCCGCGAAACGAAACGGCGTCGAGCGCAAGCGCATCGAGGGTCGCACAGCGCCGGCGCAGCCGTTCGGTGTGACGCCGCCACGCCTCGACCGGCTCGGGGTCGTCGAGCCGTACGCTGATCGAGATCGCCTCCCACAAGCGCTCGATGTCCGGCTCGCCGAATACCTGCTCCGCCCAGCCGGCGTTCGGAGACGCGGCGATCGTCCAGTTCACGAGCCGGGCGTTCTGTGCCGTCAACGCGCGCTTCATCACCTCGAGCATTCGCGCCTTTCCGACACGTTCCTGATCGAGGTCTGCGAGGAGCTCGGGCTCGGGAACGCCGGCGATCGACGCCAGAGCGTTGCCCGGCAGGTCAGCCATCCGGTCGACGATCCACCCGGGGGAGTGCTGGAGCGTCTCCTCGGGGGCGAGCTCGATCATTGCCCGGCGCACGTGCTGATCCTGATAGCGGACGTCGACGTACCGCGCCCCAGCCCGGTAGGCGGACCGAGCGAGGGCCCGTGCCAGCTCGGCATGTTCGATCATCGCGTTCACGAAAAACGTCTGGCCCGGCTGGACGTTCGCGCCGATCCCGACGATCAGGTCGGCGTAGCGGTCGATCCGGCCGACTGCGTCGGCAGACACGCGAGCACTCTTCATCAAGTGTCGAGCGGCACGTCGGCCCAGTCGCTGCCGAGGCCCGACAACCAACCGAGAGCGTGGTGGCGCTCGACTGCGATCGAGTGCGCTTCGTCCTGCTGGTCGGGTGAAAGGTGCCGGTAGACCTTCCCGTAGGCGCCGAAGTCGCCGCGCATCGGCGCGGGGAGGATGCCCTTCTCGTAGCCGCGCATCGCTGTCGCCGCGATCAACTGGTCGAAGCTCTCGTAGCGCTCGGGCAGCTCCACGCCGCCGGCCGCCTGCAGCTTGCTCGTGCGCGCGCGCCAGTGCCAGAGCCGCGCCGCTTCGCATTCCAGCTCGATCTCGTCACCCTCGCGCAGCTTCGCCTCGGCGAGCTCGGCGGTCGCGACCTCGTCCGTGGAGAACGCCACGTCGTAGGCGGGCAGCTCTGCGAGCTGGAGGCTCCAGAGGAGCGCGCCGAGCGCCTCGCCCCGCCACACCGCGTCGAGGACGGCGGGGTCGCCTGCGGCGGCCGGTAGCCGGGCGACCGCCGACCGCAGCTCGGTCTGGAGCACGCGCACACGTTCGAGAACGTCTCCCTGTGAGCGAGGCTTCCTGCGGGGCATCCCTGGAACCTAGTGCTGCCGGTTTCGAGCGGCGTGTCTGGATTTCATGGCGAAGTCGTACCGGTTTTCATGCAAATGCCGTCGGGCGCTACCGATACCGTCGACGGCGTATGGCACGGACCGCCGCCGTTTTGCATGTGTGCTCCGAATGCGGGACGTCGACCGGGCGCTGGCTCGGTCGCTGTCCCGGCTGCGCTGAGTTCGGGACGATGATCGCCGAGGCGGCCCCGCCCTCCCGGAGGGAGCGCGGTCGCGAGCGCGCTGCCGGACGTGCGCCACTTCGACTCGTCGACGTGGTCGCAGAGGAGGCCGAGCGGATCTCGACCGGTGTCCCCGAGCTCGATCGCGTACTCGGCGGCGGCCTCGTCCCCGCATCCCTCGTGCTCGTGGGGGGTGAGCCCGGTGTCGGCAAGTCGACCCTTCTCCTCTCGGCGCTCGGGGCGATCTCCGCTCATCGCCGCGCCCTCCTCGTGACAGGCGAGGAGTCGGTCGCGCAGGTGAAGCTCCGCGCCGCTCGCCTCGGCGGCTGTGATCGAGTCGAGATCCTCGCCGAGACCGACCTCGACTCGATCTGCGACCTGCTCGAGCGCGAGCGCCCGGATGTGTGCGTGATCGACTCGGTGCAGACTCTTTGGGCCTCCGAGATCGGATCCGCTCCCGGCTCGGTCGCGCAGGTGCGCGAGGCCGCGGGCCGGCTGCTGCGCGTGTCCAAGGAAAGCGGCGTCGCGACCTTCCTCGTCGGTCACGTCACGAAGGACGGCTCCGTCGCCGGCCCCCGCATGCTCGAGCATCTGGTCGACTGCGTCCTCCAGTTCGAAGGGGACCGCTACCACGCCCACCGAATCCTGCGCGCGGTCAAGAACCGCTTCGGCTCGACGAACGAGCTCGGAGTCTTCGAGATGACCGGAGCAGGCCTGGTCGGCGTAGCCGATCCCTCCGAGATCTTCGGGCGCACGCATCCGGGCGAGATCGGTGCGGCCGTCGCGTGCGTGCTCGAGGGCACGCGCCCGATGCTGCTCGAGATCCAGGCGCTCGTCGCACCAACCGACCTCGCGATGCCACGGCGGGTCGGCACCGGCGTCGATCCGAAGCGCCTCGCCATGATCGTCGCCGTGCTCGCCCGGCATGCCGGGCTGCCTCTCGGGAGCGCTGATGTCTTCGTGAACGTTGCCGGCGGCGTCCGCGTCGACGAGCCCGGCGCCGACCTCGGGATCGCGCTCGCGATCGCCTCGGCGGCGAAGGGTCTGCCGGTTGCCGAGGGGCTCGCCGCTTTCGGGGAGATCGGGCTGACGGGTCGCCTTCGCGCAGCGACTCAGGCCGACCGCAGGGTCGAGGAATGCCGCAAGCTCGGTCTTCGGACGGTGCTCGCCCCGGCCGGCACGAAGGGTGTCGCGGCCGAGGCCGAGACTCTGAGCGCTGCCCTCGCCGCAGCGCTCGGCGAGAAGCCCTCCTGAGCAGGGATTTCCAGCGAAAGCCCTGCAAAAATGACCGTTTTTCGGTGGTTCTGCTACCCTGGTCTCCTCGCCGGTAGAGCCCCCAGGGCCGCCGGCACTTTCGCGACTACACCGGAAAGAGGAGACGAACGCTTGTACAAGGTCGGCGACAAGGTGGTGTATCCCCACCACGGTGCAGGGACGGTCGTGAAGCGCGAGAAGCGCGAGGTGCTCGGCGAGAAGCGCGAGTACCTGACGATCAAGATCCTCCACAACGACATGACCGTGAACGTCCCGGCCGACAACGCCGAGCGCGTCGGTCTGCGGAAAGTGATCGACGAAGAGGCGGTCAAGAAGGTCGTCAAGTACCTGACCTCCGGCGGCACCGAGATGCCCAAGAACTGGAACCGTCGCTTCAAGCACAACCGCGACAAGATGAAGACGGGTGACATCTACGAGCTGGCCGAGGTCGTCCGCAATCTTGCGCTCCGCGATGGTGAGAAGGGCCTTTCGACCGGCGAGAAGCAGATGTATGTGAAGGCGAAGAAGATCCTCGCCTCAGAGCTCATGTACGCGAAGACGATGAGCGAGGACGAGGCGCTCGAGTGGCTCGAGGAGACGCTGACCGACGGCGTCAAGCCGAAGCTCACTCCCGCCGAGAAGGCAGCGGCGAGGAAGACGCCGGCGAAGAAGGCTGCTGCGGCCCCGGTCGCGAAGGTTGTCGCGCCGTCCAGGGCGCCGGTTCGCCCCGCACCGAAGAAGCCGGTCGCCAAGGCGCAAGCGGCGAAGGCGGCGCCCACGGTGGTTGCGACGAAGACCGTGCCCGGAACCTCGAAGAGCAGTCTCTCGAAGGCGAGTCTTTCCAAGAGCACCGTTTCGAAGAATGGTGCGTCGAAGAGCACGACTGCACGTGCCGCGAAGAGCAGTTCCGCGAAGCCGAAGGTAGCCGCGTCCGCGACGGCGACTGCTCAGGGCAAGACTGCGACCAAGAAGAAGCAAGCAGCGGCGTCGCGCTGATGGTCTGGGCCGTCCTCGTCGCCGCCGGGCGAGGGGAGCGGCTCGGGGAAGACCGGCCGAAGGCGTTCGTCCGCCTCGGTGAGCTTCCCCTGCTCGCGGAGCCGTTGCGCCGGCTCGACGGGAGCGCGTGGATCGATGCGGTCGTTCTCGTCGCCCCGCCCGACTGGGAGGAGCCCGCGATCCTGCTCGCAGAGGAGCTCGGCGCCTCGAAGGTGAGCTCCTGCGTGACGGGTGGGGAGTCGCGCACCGCGTCCGTACGGGCCGGTGTCGCCGAGGTGCCCGCCGACGTTGCGGTGATCCTCGTCCACGACGCGGCCCGGCCGCTCGTGTCGGACGACGTGATCGGCCGGCTGATCGCGGCGCTCGGTGAGGGCTACGACGGTGCGGTGCCGGTCCTGCCGGTCACCGACACGGTGAAGCGGGTGCGCGACGGCGTCATCGACGAGACGCTCGTTCGCGACGAGCTCGTCAGCGTTCAGACTCCGCAGGCCTTCGTTGCCTCAGCGCTTCGCGCGGCGCTCGCCGATCGAGCGGAGGGGTCGGATTGCGCATCGCTCGTCGAGGCGAACGGCGGCCGCATTCGGGCGGTCGACGGTGACGAGCGGTTGCTGAAGGTGACCACCCGAGCCGACCTCGACCGCGTCGCGGCGTGGCTGTAGAGGTCATCTTCTTCGACGTCGGCGAGACCCTCGTCGATGAGACCGGTATGTGGCGACGCGCCGCGGAGGCCGCGAACGTGCCCGCGTTCACGCTGATGGGAGTGGTCGGAGGGCTGGCGGTGCGCGGTGAGCACCACAGCCTCGCCTGGGAGATCCTCGGCGTCGAGCACCCGGCCTCGACCTGGCGAACCGACGAGTGGTATGCCGATGCCCGACCATGCCTCGAGCGACTCCGCGGCGCAGGCTACCGCGTCGGCGCCGCCGGGAACACGCCGGCTTTCGTCGAGCGGCAGCTAATGGAGCACGTCGACCTCGTCGGCTCGTCCGCGAGGTGGGGCGTGCACAAGCCGGCCCCTCAGTTCTTCGCACGGCTGGTCGCCTTGGCCGGCGTCGTCCCTGAGAAGATCGCGTACGTGGGCGACCGCGTCGACAACGACATCGCGCCGGCGCTTGCCGCCGGGATGGTCGCCCTCCACATCCGACGTGGCCCGTGGGGGTATCTGCAGGAGGCGCCCGCCGAAGCGATTCGCATCTCCTCCCTCGACCAGTTGCCGGCGGCGCTCACATGAGCCTGCGTGTCGGGATCGGCGTCGACGCGCATGCGCTCGAGCGCGGTGTGCCGCTGATCCTCGGCGGCGTCCGGATCGAGTACGACCGCGGTCTCGCCGGTCATTCCGACGGCGACGTCCTTGCGCACGCGCTCACCGACGCGGTGCTCGGCGCGGCGGGGCTCGGTGACATCGGCGCCCTCTTTCCTTCCACTGATGAGCAGTACCGTGGTGCATCCAGCCTCGACTTGCTGCACGTGGCCTACGCGCAGGTGCTCGACGCCGGCTGGACGCTCGTGAATGCGGACTGCGTTCTGATCGGCGAGCGCCCGAAGATCGCTCCGTACCGAGAGGAGATGCGGCGGCGGCTGTCGGAGGTCGTGGGTGGCGCCGAGGTGAACGTGCGCGCGACGACCACGGATCAGCTCGGTTTCATCGGCCGCGGCGAGGGCCTCGCCGCCCATGCCGTCGCATTGCTCGAGTCGGCATGAACATCGTCCGCTACGCAGACCGTCCCGACTTGCGTGACCGGAGGCGCGACGAGTTGAGCGGGTTCCCGACGTACATGAATCACAATGCGATGGGCTGGAGATACTGGGGACGACTCTACGACGACTTTCCGGCGTTTCAGCTGGCGCTCGAGGACGGCGAGGAGCTGGTCGCGGAAGTGCACGCACTCCCGGTTCACGTCGACTCCGAGCTGCCGTCCGGTTGGGACGCCGCATTCGAGCGCGGCATGGAGCTCGGGGACGGCAACGTTCTCTGCCTCCTTGCGATCGACGTCCAGCCGCACCGGCGCGGCGCAGGGGTTGCGACGTCGATGATCGCGGCGGCCCGCGAGGCCGCCCGGGCGGCCGGCCTCGTCGCCGTGATCGCACCTGTCCGGCCGACGTTCAAGTCGCGCTACCCGCTGATCCCGATCGAGCGATACATCGGGTGGCGCCGCGACGACGGCTCGCACTTCGATCCGTGGATTCGCGTCCACGAGCGTGCTGGCGCCGTGATCGCGCAGGCCGCTCCGCATTCGATGCGGATCGAGGCGCCGGTCGCCGACTGGGAGGAGTGGACCGCGATGCGCTTCCCCGGCGACGGCAGCTTCGTGGTTCCGGGGATGCTCGCGACGCTCGACGTGCGTGACGGGGTCGGTGTGCACGTCGAGCCGAATGTCTGGCTACGGCACCGAGTGGCTGCAGACGGGGCATGAGGGGTGGCGAGAGAACAGCCGATGCCCTCCGATCGATCGGGACCGTCTCGGTGATGTGGGTTAGACCGGCAGCCGTGCCGAGCCGTCGAGCGTGACGACGAGGCCGTCACGCTCGAGCGAGCTGAGCGCGTCACGATCCGTCGTCTCCTCACCCGCTGCGACGGCGCGCAACGCGATCGCGCGCCGTTGCCGGAATGAGCCTTCGAACGCCGTCTGTTTCCGCAGTGGCTCGTAGCGCGAGTCTCGCGACGGGCAGCGCGCGGCCAGCGGGCAGCTGCCGCAGCGCGGAATGCGCGCCAGGCAGATCGTCGCGCCGAGATCGAAGAGCGCCTGAGCGCACGATCCGTCGAAGCGCTCGCCGGTGCGCTCCTGCACGCGGCGCACGTTCGTGTCGACCGGCAGCACGTCGAGCCCGAAGGCGAAGTTGCCGACGGCTGCGGCGGTGTATGGCCCGACGCCCGGCAGGTCGGTGAGATCGGCGGGCCAGCCGTGCTCGGCGACGATGCTCGCAGCGCGATGCAAGCAGACCGCACGCCGGTTGTAGCCGAGACCCTGCCAGGCGATGATCACCTCTGCGGGTGACGCCGACGCGAGCGCCTCCACCGTCGGCCAGCGCTCGAGCCATGCGTGCCAGCGCCCCTCGACGCGCGCGACCTGCGTCTGCTGCAGCATCACCTCGCTGACGAGGATCGCGTAGGGGTCGCGCGTCTCCCTCCACGGAAGCGGGCGCTCGTTTTGACTGAACCACTGCATTAGCGCGGCCCTCATGAGCTCGAGGGTAGTCGCAGCAAGGCTCAGAAGCGCTGGCGGTACGCGATGCCGAGAGCGATCTCCGCAAGGAGCCCGAACGGAAGCGTCACCGCGAGCCAGCGCAACTCGACCGCTCGCCGGGAGAAGAGCAGAAGGACGATGGCAACCGACAACCACAAGACTGCCGTGCTCTCGTAGTGAAGCACGGGGTGATAGGGCCAGGACTCGGCGAGGAACGCTGCAGGCAGGGCCGTTCCGCCCAGGCCCCGAAGCCTTCCGCACGCCGTGCGCCACAGCTGGCCGGCCAGGCGGAAGAGCGGGCCACCGACGAGTGCGCACAGCGCCCAGAACGCGAGGATCGCGCTACCGGCAGCGAACCCCCGCAGGTGTGCCGTGACGTAGTAACCGACAAGCTCGAGCATGTAAGAGACGAAGCCGGTCACCTTCCACCCTGGCCTCGTGACGACGAGGCGCGGGCAGTCCCCGCGACGCTCACGACCGACGCGGCCCACGGTCGCCTCCACGCGAGCCGCTTCCTACGACAAGCGCAATGGTTGCGCACGCCGCTGCCAGGCCGACGAGCACGCCGACCGGGCGACGGCGAAAGCCACTTCCCCTTCGCGTTGCGATCGAGGCGAGAAGAAATTGTCGTTGCTCCTCACGCAGCGCCAGTGACGCTGTGCGGGTGCCCGGTTCGTCGCCGCGATAACCGTTGCGTCGCTGGGGATGTGATTCCTCAGGGTGTTCACTCCCGAAAGGAGCATTCGAGTTCACGGCCTAGGACGAGGTGCACGAGCCCGGGCGCCACGGCTCGGGGGCGCACACGTAAAAGGCCAAGGCTCAGCCTGTGTGCCGTTTCGGATGTCAGGTCGCGTGGAACGCCGCGAACGCGCGCAGCGCCAGCAGCAGCTCGCGCAGCTCGGATCCGCGCTCGGTCAGCCGGTACTCGGTCCGCGGCGGCCGCCCGTCGACCATCGCCCGCTCGAGGATGCCAGCATTCTCGAGCTCGGTCAGGCGGGCCGTCAGCGTGGCGGGCGGGATCGCCCCGACCGCCTGGAGGAACTCGTTGAATCGCACGGCGCCGTCGTGCGAGGCCCAGATGATCGAGACCGTCCAGCGTCGTTCGAGGAGGCCCGCCGCGCGGCGGACCTCCTCGGGCACGGGCTTGCAGCTACGGCAACGCATGCGTCCGTGGCGCCGGCTCGAGTGCAAGAGCCAGCACTTCGTCGAGCGTCATGACCGGATGGAATGACATCTCGGCGCGCACGTCTGCCGGCACGTCATCCAGGTCGGCCCGGTTGCGCTCCGGAATGATCACGTCGGTCAGCCCGGCCGCGTGCGCCGCCAGGATCTTCTGCTTCAGGCCACCGATCGGAAGCACACGGCCCTGCAACGTCACCTCGCCGGTCATGCCGACGGTGTGCTTCACGGGCCGATGCGTGAGCAGCGACGCAATCGCCGTCGTCATCGTGATGCCGGCGCTCGGGCCGTCCTTGGGGATCGCGCCCGCGGGAACATGCAGGTGGAACGAACGGTCGTCGAAACTCTCCTCATCGACGCCGAGCTCGTCGGCGTGCGACCGGACATAGGAGAGCGCGATGTGTGCCGACTCCTTCATCACGTCACCGAGTTGGCCGGTCAGCACGAGGCCGTCCTTGCCCTTCATCGACGTGGCCTCGATGAACAGCACATCGCCACCCGTTCCCGTGACGGCGAGACCCGTTGCGACTCCGGGAACAGCCGTGCGTTCCGCCGACTCCTGGAAGAAGCGTTGCCGCCCGAGAGCATCGCGAACGAGACCGAGCTCGAGCGTCACCGGCGACGCGAGCTTGCCGGAGACGATCCCCGTCGCAGTCTTCCGCAGCAGCTTGCCGAGCTCGCGCTCGAGCTGACGGACGCCCGCCTCGCGGGTGTACTCCGTGACGATCAACTGCAACACCGGATCACCGATCGACACCTCGTCTTCGCGCAGCCCGTTGCGATCTCGCTGGCGCGGCCACAAATAGCCCCGCGCGATCGAGACCTTCTCGTCGACGGTGTAGCCGTCGAACCGGATGACCTCCATCCGGTCGAGCAACGGTCCGGGAATCGTCTCGGCCACGTTCGCGGTGGCGATGAAGATGACCTGCGACAGGTCGAGCTCGACGTCGAGATAGTGATCGCGGAACGAGTGATTCTGCGCAGGATCGAGCACCTCGAGCAGAGCGGCAGTCGGGTCACCGCGCCAGTCGGCGCCGACCTTGTCGACCTCGTCGAGGAGAATCACCGGATTCATCGTCTTCGCGTCGCGAAGCGCGCGTACGAGCCGACCCGGCATGGCGCCGATGTACGTGCGGCGGTGACCACGAATCTCGGCCTCGTCGCGCACGCCGCCGAGCGACATGCGGACGAACTCTCGGTTCAGCGCGCGCGCGATCGACTCACCGATCGACGTCTTCCCGGTGCCGGGAGGGCCGATCAGGGTCAGGATGGCGCCCGAGCGCTTGTCCTCCTCGATGCCGCGCTCGATGCGGAGCTTTCGCACCGCGAGGTACTCGACGATCCGGTCCTTGACATCGGTGAGACCCGCGTGGTCTGAGTCCAGCACGTCGCGGGCATTGACAGGATCGAGCCGCTCCTCCGAACGCCGACCCCATGGCACGTCGAGCAGCCAGTCGAGATAGGTACGGATCATCTGCGACTCCGCAGCTGAATCGCCCATCCGCTCGAGCCGGGCGATCTCCCGCTCGGCCTGCTCGCGCACGGATTCGGGCATGTCGGCTTCGGCGATCTTCGACCGGTAGCTGTCGGCTGCCCCGGCGTCGTCTTCGCCGAGCTCCTTCCGGATCGACTCCATCTGGCGCCGGAGAATGTATTCGCGCTGTTGCTTCTGCGCGCCAGACTCGACGTCGTCGCGAATACGCCGTCGTACCTGCAGCTCTGCCAGGCGCTCACGCTGCAGGCGCAGCGATAGCTCCAGCCGCTCGACCACGTTGATCGCCTCGAGCAGTTCCACCTTCTCGCTGAAGGTGATCTCCGGCGCATACGCAGAGGTGTCTGCGAGCGCGCCGGCGCCCGTGATCGCACGGACGAAGTCGTGAATTCGCAGGTCGGCCTCGCGCAGATCGAGGATCTCCTCGACGACGGCGCGGTACTCGCGCTCGAGCTCGGCCGTCGCGACGCGCGGCGGCTCTTCGTCCGGCCGCTCCTCGACCTCGACGCGAAGGCGGCCGTCCGCCCCCGTGTGCGCGGCCCCCGCAACGCCGCGGTGCAGGCCGTTCAGCGTCACCGCACGGCCCCCGCCGGGCAGGCGCATCCGATCGGCGACCTCGACAACGGTGCCCACGCTCGCGTATTCGCCGTCGTGCACCGGCACGAGGAACACGCGTTCGGCGTCCCCGACTTCGACGGTCAGAGTGACCGACATGCTCGGGAAGACCACGCTGTCCTCCAGGGGGATCAGAAGCAAGTTCGACACATCAGCTCCTCAGGTTCACAAGTAAGCGGGTTCAGTTGCTGAAGCAACTACAACAAGTGAAGTTATTGTGCCAGCTCGCACGCGAGTGCCGCGCCGCCTGCAGAGCCGATCGCCGCTCAGCCGGCGGCGCGAGTCTGTGAGGAGCGGCGTGTTCCGCGCCACGCCGCGATGCCCGCTCCGAACAGGGCGAGCTCGACGAGCGTGATCGCGAGCCGGTTCAGGACGGTGACGCCGAGCGCCGGCCCGGCGCTCGTGATTGCGAGCAGCAGGCCGTACATCGAGGCCTCGCGTGCCCCGAGGCCCGACGGCGCGAACACCGCGAGCACCGCGACGATCGCACCGACCGCCGAGGTTCCGCCGAGAAACGGGATCGTCTCGAGTCCCGGGTTGGAACCGACGCTCCTCAACATGAAGTAGACGGCGAGCCCGCCGATCAGCCAGGTGCCGCAATAGAAGAGGAGGAGGCCGAGCGTCTCGTGAAAGGGCAACGGCTCGAGGTGATCGGCTCCGAAGGGTCGCAGGAGCTTGTTCGCAAGCGGCCGGAAGATGCGCGGATGCAGGCCGATCGCGCAGAGGAGGCCGAAGCCGACGAGAGGGAGCAGCGGTGCGTTCACTTCCTTGACCCATGCCAGGCTGACCACGAATACGATCACCCCCGAGATCGCCGAGAGGGCTGCCTCCACGAACACCGATGCGAGTACCTTCGGCGTTTCGGTCACGCCCGCAGAGCGGCGAATCGCGACGGCTCGCGCCGCTGGCGTCCAGACGCCGCCGGGAATGTACTTCGCGAGCATCGAGACCATCTCGGCGCCGAGAGCGACGCGGTAGGAGACGTCGATGCCCCACGCCGCGAGGATCCGCATCCAGCCGAGGATGAAGACGAGGTAGTAAATCGCGACCGCAGCGAACGCAAGTGCGAGGTACTCGGGGCTTGCATGCTCGAGCCTCGGGCCCGCCTTCGACCATTCGTTGCGCACCGCCCACACGCAGAAGCCGATCGTCAGCAGGACGAGTGCGAGCTGCAGGCCCTTCGCGAGTAGAGGATGGGCGCGCAGGAACGCTGCAACGGCGCGCAGACGCGAGAGGAACCTGGCCACGAATGCGACATTAGTCCTGCACGGAGGGCCAGGGCCGAGTCTCTAGAGTCCTGGGGTGGAAGCGAAGCGGCAGCATCACAACGCGACGCTCGCGGTCCTCGCCCTCGCGGGCCTCGCCTACGCGCTGCAGCAGACGATGATCCTGCCCGCGCTCCCGAGCCTGCAGCGCGACCTGCACACCTCGGCGACCTGGGCGACCTGGCTCTTCACCTCGTTCCTGCTCGTCTCGGCCGTGGCGACGCCGGTGCTCGGCAAGCTCGGCGATCAGTACGGCAAGGAGCGGTTTCTCCTGATCAGCCTGATCATCTTCCTCGTCGGCTGCGTCGCAGCCATCTTCGCCTGGAACATCTGGTCGCTCATCGCCTTCCGTGCGATCCAGGGGTTCGGCGGCGCCGTCTTCCCGCTGTCGTTCGCGATCGTGAACGACGAGCTCCCGGCCGAACGAGTCGGGGCCGGCGTGGGGATGATCTCAGCCGTGCTCGGCGTCGGCGGCGGTCTCGGCCTCGTGCTCTCGGGCGTGCTCATCGATCTTGGATCGTGGCGCTGGCTCTTCATCGTCGGTGCCGCAGTGGTGGCGGTCGCGGCGCTCGGCGTGTGGCGGTTCGTGCCCGAGTCGCCGGTGAAGACTCCGTCGCGTCTCGATCCCCTCGGCGCGTTCTTCCTCTCGGGCCTTTTGATCCTGCTGTTGCTCGCGCTCACAGAAGGCCCGTCCGTCGGCTGGGGATCGGGACACGTGCTCGGCCTCTTTGCCGCCTCCGCCGCGTTCGCGCTTGCGTGGATCCGCACCGAGTTGACGGTGAAGGAGCCGATGGTCGACATGCGCATGCTCGTTCAGCGAACGGTGCTCTTCACGAACGTCACGGCAGTCTTCACGGGGTTCGCCATGTTCGGTGCCTTCGTGCTGCTCCCGAGCCTCATGCAGCGTCATCCGGCCGGTGCCGTGCACTACGGCTTCGGACTGTCGCCCACCGCGACCGGGCTCTACCTCCTGCCCGGAGGCTTGCTCGGCTTCATCGCGGGCCCGGTGGCCGGACGACTCGGCACACGCTACGGCTCGCGGCTGCCACTCGTCCTCGGTCTGGCGCTCACCTCGCTCGGGATCGCTCTCCTCGCGCTCTACCACGACCGTCCCTGGGAGATCTCGGTGTGGATGGTGTCGATCGGTATCGGCGTGCCGTTTGCGTTCGCTGCGATGGCGAAGCTGATCGTCGACGCGGTTCATCCGAGCGAGACCGGCGTCGCCACGGGAATGAATACCGTCATGCGAACGGTCGGCAGCGTCCTCGGTGGCCAGGTCGGTGCCGCGATCGTGAGCGCCGACACGATCACGCACACGCACGTGCCGGCGGAGTCCGCCTTCGTCGCGGCCTTCTGGGTCAGCGCTGCGGTGGCGCTCGTGGGCGCCGGGCTCGCCCGGGTGATCCCGAGGAACCGTCCCGCGTTCGCGGCATGACCCGCGTTCGCTTCGCGCCCAGCCCCACGGGCACGCTGCACGTCGGCAATGCGCTGAGCGCCGTCTTGAACAGGCGGTTCGGCGACTGGATGCTCCTCCGCATCGACGACACGGATCCCGAGCGCAACCTCCCGGGCGGAGAGGACGGGATCCTCGACGATCTGCGCTGGCTGGGACTCGACTGGGACGAAGGACCCGTCAGGCAGAGCGAGCGGGCCGAGCGTCACCTCGAGGCGGCGCGCGCTGCCGCGCTGCCGCAGCGCTTCGACGGCGTCATGCTCTGGCGTGACGACGGCTCACCCACATTCCACCTCGCGAGCGTCGTCGACGACGTGGATTTCGGCATCACGCACGTGATTCGCGGGTCCGACCATCGCGCGAACGAGGAACTGCACGCGGCGCTCTTCCGCGCGCTTCGAACCTCGCCGCCCGAGGTGATCCATCACGGCCTCGTCGTCGGTGAGGACGGCAAGAAGCTCTCGAAGCGCGCCGACGGCGCCACCGTCGCGTCGCTGCGTGGCGACGGCTTCCCGGCCGAGGCAGTGCGCGCCTATCTCGAGGAGCTCGGCGCCCCAAACCACGACGTCCACCTCGATCTGGCACGGATCCGCTCGCTGTCGGTCGACGTCCTCTCGGGCCTCGAGGACGAGGAGTTGGCCCGCCGGGTCGGCGTATCGGTCGAGGTCGCCCCGCTCATGCGGGGGGCCCATGACCTCGTCGAGGCCCGGGCGCTCGCCCTCTCGGTGCTCGAGCAACCCGAGCCACGGCCGATACCGAGCCCAGAGACACTCGTCCGCTTCGTCGAGTTGCGGTCGCACCTCGGGGAGACGCTCGGCAAGGACGAGGCGAAGGCACTGCTCCGAGAGTTGAAGGCGGTCGGCGGCAGCCTTAAGGGCCTTCGGCTCGCGCTGACGGGTGCCGAGCGTGGACCGGAGCTCTGGGCCGTCCTGCATGCCCTGCCACGAGACGAGGCCTTGCGTCGAGCACTACCCTGAGGGCCGTGCGCCTGTACGACACGTTCTCGCGCTCGCTCGTCGAGCTGCCAGAGGCGCCCGGCCCCGTCCGGATGTACTTCTGCGGACCGACGGTGTACGCGCGCGCGCACATCGGCAATGCTCGTCCGTTCGTCGTCGGGATGTGGTTGCGGTCGTGGCTGCGAGCGACGGGATACCAGGCGGTGCTCGTGCACAACATCACCGACATCAACGACAAGATCTACGACGCCGCGCCTGGTGCGAGCGCCGAGCTCGCAGCGCGAGCGACCGCCTGGTACCTCGAGGACACCCGCGAGCTCGGGCTCGGCATGCCCGACCATTTGCCGAAGGCGACAGAGTCCGTGCCCGAGATCGTCACGTTCATCGAGGACCTGATTGCCCGAGATCATGCCTACGCAGTGCAGGGCGATGTCTACTTTCGCGTCGGCAGCTATCCCGAGTACGGACGCCTCTCCGGCCGGCGCCTGGACGACGTTGAACAGGGCGAGGCACCCACGGCGCTGAAGGAGGATTCGCGTGACTTCGCGCTCTGGAAGGCGAACAAGCCCGCGACCGAGGACACCTGGTGGGACTCGCCCTGGGGGCGTGGCCGGCCGGGCTGGCACATCGAGTGCTCGGCGATGGCGGAGCAGATCTACGGGCCCGCATTCGAGGTGCACGGAGGTGGTCTCGATCTCGTCTTCCCGCATCATGAGAACGAGGTTGCACAGTCGCGAGCGCTCGGGCATCCGTTCGCCGGGATCTGGGCGCACAACGGGATGCTGCGCTTCACAGGGGAGAAGATGTCGAAGTCGGTCGGGAACGTCGCGACGATCCGCGAGACCGTCGACGCGTGGGGAAGGGAAGCGGTGCTCGTCTTCTTCCTCGCCGCCCACTGGCGCAAGCCGATCGATTTCTCCCCGAAGACGATGAAGCAGGCGAGCGCCCGTCTCGACACTCTGAGAAATGCGTTCACGCTGCCCGCAGTCGCGCACGACGAGAGCGGCTGGGCGCGGTTCGTCGCGGCCCTCGACGACGACTTCGACACTCCCGCCGCGCTCGCGGTTCTGCACGAATGGGCCTCCGAACGACGCCTCGAGTTGCTGCGCCGTGGCCTCGCCGTCTTCGGGCTCGACTCGCTTGCGGCGCAAGACGAGGCGCCGTCAGACGTTGTCGGCCTTGCGAAGCGCCGATCGGCGGCTCGTCGCGACCGCGATTTTGGGGCCTCCGACCGGTTGCGTGACGAGCTCGCCGAACGGGGATGGGAGATGCGTGACGAACCGGGCGGCGGCTTCACCCTCGTGCGCCGGGCGCCGTGATGCCGGATCTCGTCTACGGGCGCCGGGCCGTCCGCGAAGCGCTCCGGGGGCGCAGGGAGGTGATCGAGGTCTGGGCGACCGAGCGCGCGGTGAAGTCCGAGGACTGGCTGGCCGAGCTGCGACCGAAGGCAAGGGCAGACCGCGAGCTCACCGAACGGGCCGGTACGAGGGATCATCAGGGCGTCCTGGCTCTCGTCGAGCCGTTTCGCTACGCGGATGCCTACGAGCTGGCCGCCGTCGAGCAGCCGCTGCTCGCCGTGCTCGATCGGGTCACCGATCCCCGTAACCTCGGGGCGGTGTGCCGCAGCGCCGACGGCGCCGGCGCGACGGGGGTCGTCGTCCCCGCGCACGGATCGGCGGTGGTGACGCCCGCGGTCGCGCGGGCGTCGGCGGGTGCCGTTGAGCACGTCCCGGTCGCTGTGGTCAGTAACCTCGCGCGCTATCTCGACGAGGTGAAGGGCGCGGACCTGTGGGTGTTCGGCGCCACGGGTGACCACGGAGCCCCGACGATGTGGGAGACCGATCTGAAGGGCGGCGTCGCACTCGTTCTCGGTGCTGAGGGGAAGGGGATCCGGCCGCTCGTGCGCCGCACGTGCGACGCGCTCGTGTCGATCCCGCTCGCGGGCGAGGTCGAGTCGCTGAACGTGAGCGTTGCCGCGGCCGTCCTTCTGTACGAAGCGCGTCGGCAGCGCAGCTCGCATGGCTGACAGGGTCCTGTATCTCTTCGACGGGTACAACCTCTTGCACGCCGGGGCATTCGAGGATCCCCGCCGGCTGACCGACTCGCTGGCGAGCTTCGTCGCGCTGCGGGGCGCGCGCGGCGTCGTCGTCTTCGACGGCGTCGGAGAGGATCTGCAGCGAGGATCTCTGCAGGTGCGATTCGCCACGCACGCCGACACGCTCCTCGAGCGCCTGGCGGCGGAGCATCGCGGCCGGAGCAGGTGGTTCTCGTGACGAGCGACTCGACGATCGCGGCCGCATCAGGCGCCGCAGTCGCCAAGGTTTCCTCGCAGGGCTTCCTCCGCGAGCTCGGGCCGGCCGGGCACCGGGACGAAGGCCCAAGCGGCCTCGAGGGCAAGCTCGACGAGGCAACCCTGGTGCGCCTCGAACGGCTCCGCCGAGGCGAGTAACCGGGTCCACTGCAATTGGGACTTGTGCTCCTTGCAAGACCTTGCTAGATTCACCTCAACCTCAGGGTGAGACTTCGGTGGTTCAGGACGGAGGTCGAGCCCGTCAATGTCAGCTAGCAAAGGGGATCCACCCGTGTCCGTCCGCACCGCAACAGCTCCGAAGTCACCGCAGAAGGTTCAACGCGAGCTTGAGGATCTGCAACTCGTTCTGAGAGCCCGCAACGGCAGCTCCGACGCCATGGATCAGCTGATGCGCCGCTACACGTCGTTCGTTCGTCTGAAGGCGAGCTCCTATTTCCTCGCCGGAGGCGATTCGGACGACCTCATCCAGGAGGGCCTCGTCGGCCTGTACAAGGCGGTTCGCGACTTTCGCTCCGACAAGGAGACGTCGTTCCGGTCGTTCGCCGAGCTCTGCGTCACCCGCCAGATCATCACGGCGATCAAGACCGCGACGCGGTTCAAGCACACCCCGCTGAACCAGTACGTCTCGTTCAGCCACACGCCGGCCGGGCAGGACGGTGACGACTGCACCCTCGGCGACGCGCTGCCTGGGCCGAACGTGAACGACCCCGCTGTGCGTGTGATCTCGACCGAGGAGTTGCAGTCGCTCGTCGGCTGCCTCTCCTCGACGCTCTCGCCACTCGAGGCGGACGCGTTGCGCCATTACCTCGAGGGATCGTCGTACGAGCAGATGGCGGACGACCTCGGCTGCGACACGAAGACCATCGACAATGCGTTGCAGCGCGTGAAGCGAAAGATCCTCACACACCAGGAGACCCGGCAAGTCCTTCAATAGGCAGCCGCGTCCTGCGTACGATGAGTTCGACGCCGGAGTAGCTCAGTTGGCAGAGCAACGGTTTTGTAAACCGTGGGCCGGGGGTTCGAGTCCCCCCTCCGGCTCTCGCCGACCTGCTTCGCGGCGATGTCCCTCCGTCAAAACGGGGTTCCAGTCCCCTCCGGCCGCCGACCCGTCTTCGCGGTCATGTCCCTTGCGGCCATGTCCCTTCGCCAAACGAGCGCATCGAGACGTGCAGGATACGAACCCCAGCCCTACATCGAAGGGCCGCTTTGCACCGCGTTCGCAGCGAAAGATGCGGCAAATTAGACGGCGCCCGATGGGGCGTGGCCCGTCGCCAAACGAGGGTGTCAGAAGTGCAACAAACGTTCCACACGGAGAGGTCTTGCACGTCGCGGCGCTGCTCCCCGCTAGGGAAGGGCGTCGAGTGCCTGGTCGAGGTCGGCCCACAGCAGGTCTGCGTCCTCGAGGCCGACCGCGAGGCGCAGCAACCCGCGCGGGATGCGGTCGCCTTCCCAGCGGTGACGGCTTTCGAGCGAGGACACGACGCCGCCGAGCGACGTCTGGTTCCTGATCAGTCGCAGAGAGGTCTCGACAGCCCGTGCCGCGTCCTCACCGACGTCGAAGGAGATGACGCCCCCGAGCCCGGGGTAGCGCACGGTCACGACCGCGGGATGGCCGGCCAGGCGCCGAGCGAGGTCCTGCGCCGTCTCGGTCTGGCGTCGCACGCGCACGTCGAGGGTTTGCAGGCCCCGCCGCAGCGCGTCTGCAGCCGCGGGCGCCGAGGCGAGACCGAGCCGCATTCTCGCCTCGTAGAGTCGCCGTGTGCGCTCGTCGTCGCGCGTCACGGTCGCGCCGAGCATCGCGTCGTGATGGCCCGTCAGGTACTTCGTCGCCGAGTGCAGCACGACGTCTGCGCCTTCGTCGAGGGCCTTCAAAAAGACCGGCGTGGACAGCGTCGCGTCGCAGATGACGAGCGCCCGGTGTGCACGCACGGCTCCCCAGTCCGGTTGGGTGAGGGTCGGGTTTGCCGGCGCCTCGATCCACAGGACGTCGGCATCCGCCGGCGGCGGGCCGGTCTGGTCGTACTCGACCACCTCGAGACCCCACGGCTCGAAGTGCGCGAGCGTCACGCCGGTGCCGAAATAGGCTCCTTCGGCGAGAGCTACCTTCACGCCCGGGCCGCCGAAGGCGAAGATGCAAGCCGTCACCGCCGAGGTGCCCGAGGCGTAGAGGAGCGCATCGCCGCCCTCGAGCTCGCCGAGCGCCTGCTCGGCCTCGACGCCTGTCGGGTGGGCGTAGCGCTGATAGATGAACGGCCCCGGCTCACCCGCTTCGTCATAGGGCCACACAGTGGCGACGTCGATGGTCGTCATGGCTCGACTCTAGACGGCGCGAAACGGCGCGCCGTCGAGGGTCGCCCGCTATGCGCGAGCGCGTGCAAGGGCTCGAGCGCGTCGATGGCGTGGCTCTTCCACGCGGCCCCGCCGTCGTAGACCGCGGCGAGCAGGGTGGCGAGCTCGGGGTCGAGGAGTTCGAGCAGTTCCTCGACCGGCGCGCAGCGGTCGGGTGGAGCAAGCGTCTCCGCGGCACCCGCGGCAGCCGCGATCACGGCCTGCGCGATCGCGTTGCGCGTCCGCCGGGCGAACGCGGCGGGCTCGAGCTCCGACGCGGACTCGATCGCGGCTCGCAGGTCGGCGGTTGCGGTCTCGAGGCTCACCGACGTCATTCTGATCTAGTTAGGGAGTGGCATCGACCGACAAGCGAGTGCACGAGACGACGGCCGAGAAGCTGCAGTGGCTCGCTGAGCTCAGGGAGGAGGCATTGCATGCTGGCTCGGCGAAGTCGGTCGCACGACAGCGCGACCAGGGCAAGTTGCTCGCACGGGAGCGGGCCGAGGGGTTGTGCGACCCGGGCTCGTTCGTCGAGCTCGACCGGTACGTCCGCCACCGTGAATCGAACTTCGGCATGCTCGAGCGTCGGCCCTACGGCGACGCGGTCGTCACCGGCTATGGAGACGTCTTCGGGCGTCGTGTGTTCGTCTTCAGCCAGGACTTCACCGTCTTCGGCGGCTCGCTGAGCGAAGTTTTTGCCGAGAAGATCTGCAAGGTGATGGACATGGCGACGAAGTACGGCTGCCCGCTCGTCGGGATCAACGATTCCGGTGGCGCGCGGATCCAGGAAGGGGTCGTGTCCCTTGCCGGCTACGCCGAGATCTTCTGGCGGAACGTTCAGGCCTCGGGTGTGATCCCGCAGATCTCGCTCGTCATGGGCCCCTGCGCCGGCGGGGCGGTCTACTCGCCGGCGATCACAGATTTCGTGCTGATGGTCGAAGGGACGTCCTACATGTTCATCACGGGTCCCGACGTCGTGAAGACCGTCACGGGCGAGGAGGTCTCGTTCGAGGAGCTCGGCGGTGCGTACGCCCATGCGACGAAGTCGGGTGTGGCGCATCTCACATCTCCCGACGAGGCGGCTGCCCTCGAGGACGCGCGTTACCTCCTGAGTTTCCTGCCGCAATCGAACGCCCATCCGACACCCTACGACCCGCCGACCGATGCGGTCGACCGCGAGTCACCGGAGCTCGACACACTGGTGCCTGATGAAGCGACGAGGCCGTACGACATCAAGAAGGTGATCGCTGCGGTCGTCGACGACGCCGAGTTCCTCGAGATCCAGCCGCTCTACGCCGAGAACATCGTCTGCGGGCTCGCGCGGCTCGGCGGCTACAGCGTCGGTATCGTCGGGAACCAGCCCAAGGCGCTCGCCGGCGTACTCGACATCAGCTCGTCTGAGAAGGCCGCGCGTTTCGTACGGACCTGCGACGCGTTCAACATCCCCCTCGTCACGTTCGTCGACGTCCCCGGGTTCCTGCCGGGTACCGCGCAGGAGTGGGGCGGCATCATCCGCCACGGCGCGAAGCTCCTCTACTCCTACTGTGAGGCGACGGTGCCGAAGCTGACGGTGATCACACGGAAGGCCTACGGCGGCGCCTACGACGTCATGAGCTCGAAGCACGTCCGCGCCGACTTCAACTTCGCGTGGCCGACCGCCGAGGTGGCGGTCATGGGCCCCGAGGGCGCGGTGAACATCGTCTTCAGGCAGGAGCTAGCCGAGTCGGACGACCCGGGGGCACGCCGTGCCGAGTTGATCGCTGACTACACGGAGCGGTTCGCGAATCCGTATACCGCCGCGGAGCGCGGTTATGTCGACGACGTGATCGAGCCCCGCCGCACGCGACCGGTGCTGATCGACGCGCTGAGAACCGCGATCACCAAGCGAGAGCGGATGCCCCCGCGCAAGCACGGGAACATTCCGCTCTGACTCGCTCGGTCAAGCTCTGCCCGGACTAGTACTTCGCGATCAGCGTCAGCACGCCGCTCGAGCACGCGATCTTGACGTGGTCGCCGACGTGGTAGTCGCCGAGGTGTGGTGAGGCGCTTCCGAGCGTGCACGTGATGTCTCCATGCTCATCGTTCGAGACCGTGAGCGACGAGGTGGTGAGGGCGGTCAACGTTCCGCCGGCCGTTTTCAAGTCGGGGTGCGGCGGCTCGGGCGCAGGCGGCGAGGTGGTCGAGGGCGGCGTGCTCGCCTCGTGCAGCTTCTTCAGCAGCACGAGGAGGTTCGTGCCCACGCGGCACCCGACGGCAACGCGGTCGCCGACCTTGACCTCGGCGATGCTTGGCGATCCGGCGCCCAGCGCGCACGTCACGGCGTGTTCGCTGCTCTGGATCGAGATCGAGCCCGAGCTCACGGCTGTGACGAAGCCCTCGTAGAGGTGGGCGGCATCGCCGGTCGTGATCGTGGCGAAGGATACGAGGATGCCGTTTTGGCACACGACCCTGGCATGCTCGCCCACCTTCAGGCCGCTCGTCGAGGCGGAGCCGTCACCGAGGGCACAGGTCAGGTCACGGTTGCCGTCGTGCAATGAGATCGATGTGGACGAAAGCGCGGTCACCGCGCCGCCGAACGTCACGGGCTCGCTCGCGCTCACGCCATCGGCGGGAGCTTCGAGGTGTGCGATCTTTGCGAGCACGAGGTGCTTCGCCACGTGGCGGCACCGTGCTTGCACGCGGTCGCCGACGGAATAGCCCGCGAGCGAGGGAGAGCGGCGTTCAAGCCCACAGGTGAGCGTGCGGTGGGCACCCGTGATCGAGATGCCACTCGTCGTGAGCGCTGCGACGACGCCCTTGGTCGACATTCCCTCGTTCGATGAGGCTGGAAGAGCGAACGCCAAGGCGGCGAGGCAGGCGATCATGATGAGTGCGATGTTTTTCATGAAGCCAGCATCGCCCCGGCCGGCTCCATCGTCGACCCCCTATGTGGGGGTCTGCTTCGAGAATCCCTCCTTCGGGAGGGAAGCTTGCCGTACGGAGGGCCGAGCGCACGACATCGGTTAGCGTGCGGCATGAACCTGGAGCTGCGCCCGGAGCAGCCGCCGGCGGTCGTCGGCGCCGTCGCCGCGCTGCTCGCTATCGAGCCCGATCAGCGCGGGCCGGGCCCGTGGTGGCAAGCGGGTCTCGACGAGAACCTCCAGGCGTGCCGGGCAGGGCCTGCAGGTGCCGATCGTCAGGGTGCGACGACCGCGCGCCCCCGGAGCACCCGCGGCGCAGACCGGGCGTAGTCGAGCCCGGAGATCCACGTGAGCGCGAGCGCCACGAGCAGCGCCCACCAGGCCACATCGTCGCGCCAGGCTCCTGCCGCAGCGAGACCTCCGATCGCCGCTGCGCCCGCCTGCGACCACGTCTTCAGCTTGCCGAGGTCGCGCGCGGCGATCACGATGCCGCGCTCCACCGCCGCCTGTCGCAGACCGGTGATGAGGAGCTCGCGCGCCACGATCGCGGCGACCATCCAGGCGGGGAAGACGCCCTGATCGATCAGCACGATGAGAGTCGTCATGACGAGCAGCTTGTCGGCGACCGGGTCGAGCAGCGACCCGAACGACGAGGTCAGGCCGCTACGGCGGGCGAGGCGACCGTCGAACCAATCGGTTGCCATCGCGACGCAGAAGACGCCCGTCGCCCAGTAGTCGTGATTCGCGAACGAGATCGCGAAGAGCGCGAGGACGATCGGCACCGAGACCGCCCGGGCGACGGTCAACTGATCCGCGACGCTCATCGGCAAGGAGAATACGGCTTGTGTTCGCCAAAGTCCTAGTCGCCAACCGAGGCGAGATCGCCCTGCGCATCTTCCGCACCTTGCGCGAGATGGGAATCGGCTCGGTGGCTGTCTATTCGGATGCCGATCGCGCCGCGGCGCACGTCACCTACGCCGACGAGGCCCATGCTCTCGGCGGCCTGACGGCCGCCGAGAGCTATCTCGTCGTCGGCAAGCGTCTGGACGCGGCGGCGAGGTCGGGGGCCGACGCGGTGCACCCCGGGTACGGCTTCCTCGCGGAGAACGGCGAATTCGCGCGTGCGGTGGAGGAGGCGGGTCTCGTGTGGGTCGGGCCTCCGCCGGCGGCGATCGAGTTGATGGGCTCGAAGACTCGTGCCCGCCAAACCATGGAGGCGGCAGGCGTCCCGATCATCCCCGGCACCATCGACTCCGTGGGCTCGGCGGAGGAGGTGTCGGCGCTCGGGGAGCAGATCGGCTTCCCCCTGCTGATCAAGGCGGCGGCGGGCGGTGGAGGGAAAGGTATGAAGGTGGTGCGCTCGCCGGCCGAGGCGGAGCTGGCGTTCATGAGCGCGAGGCGCGAGGGGCAGGCGTACTTCGCCGACCCCTCCGTGTACGTCGAGCGGTATCTCGAAGACCCGCGGCACATCGAAGTGCAGGTGCTTGCCGACAGCCACGGCGGCGTCATCCACCTCGGGGAGCGCGACTGCACGATCCAGCGCCGCCACCAGAAGCTCGTCGAAGAGACGCCGTCGCCGGCCGTCGGCCCCGAGTTGCGCGCGCGGATCGGTCAGATCGCAGTCGACGCAGCGCGAGCCTGCGGCTATCGCTCGGCGGGGACGATCGAGGGGCTGTTGTCGCCGGAGGGCGACTACTTCTTCATGGAGATGAACACGCGCATCCAGGTCGAGCACACGGTGACGGAGCTCGTGACCGGCCTCGACCTCGTGCGCGAGCAGATCCGGATCGCGGCAGGCGAGCCGCTCGCGGTGACCCAGTCCGAGGTCGTCCTCCGCGGGCATGCGATCGAGTGCCGGATCAACGCCGAGGACCCCTCGAACGGCTTCCTGCCGAGCCCCGGTCGAATCACCGTCTACCGAGAGCCGTCGGGACCAGGTGTGCGCGTCGACTCCGGCGTCGCCGAGGGCTCCGAGATCAGCGGCCTGTACGACCCGATGATCGCGAAGCTGATCGTCCACGACAGCGATCGCGACACGGCGCGGCGCAGGATGCTGCGCGCTCTCGGTGAGTTCGAGATCGGTGGGATCAGGTCGCTGCTCGGATTCCACCAGGCGCTCCTCGGTCACCCGTGTTTCATCGAAGGCGCGACCTGTCACGGCCTTGTCGAGTCGGAGCAGCTGGCGGAGCTGGCGGAGCAGTTTTCTCATCAGGCAACGAGTCTACCGAAGCGGTCGGACGGAGCGTTGGCGGTACGGGCAACGGTGGCCGAAGTGGACGGTCGACGCGTCGCGGTCAACGTTCTCACGCCCGAGCCCCCGTACCGCGAGCTTGCGCGTCGCAGGCGCGAGCGGGCCGCCGCGGGCACCGGAGCGGCAGGATCGGGGCTCGTGACGAGCCCGATGCAGGGCACCGTGCTCGAGTTGAAGATCGCCGAGGGGGATACGGTCGAGGAGGGGCAGGTGCTCGCGATCGTCGAGGCGATGAAGATGGAGAACGAGGTGACGGCCCACCGCGGGGGCAAGGTCGCCGACGTCGCGGTCACCGCCGGGCAGCCGGTGACGACCGGCCAGCCGATCTGCAGCATCGACTGATCAGCCTCGAGCGCTTCCGCCTGATCGCTCCACCGGTGCCGGAGAGGCGCGATCGATCAGCCCGGGGACGGCGCTTCTCGAGAGCGCAAAGTACAGCGCGATCAGTGCGTCCAGGGCGAATGATGCGCGAGGGCTCACGAACGCGAGACCGATCGCGACGAGGTAGACGAGACCGCCGGCGAGCGCTCGGAGCGTTCCAGCCCGCAGCGCGGGACGAGCCGGCTCGGCGACCAGCTCGGGATGACGGGCGAGGTAACGCCAGCCGAGGCTGAACGACAGGCCCATGAGCAGCAGGCAAACGGCGTAGAGCACCGCCGCCGACTCGGCTTGGGAGCCACGGTTTGCGTACTCGGCGGCGATCGCTGTGGGCCACGGGATGATCGAGACGAGCAGGAGAAGCAGGAGCGTCCGCTCGAGGAATCGACGGTTGATCCGTACGACGGCGGCCATCATGCCGTGGTGCTCGATCCAGACGATGCCGACGGTCACGAACGACACGAGGTAGGCGGCGTAACTGGGCCACTCGTGGAGGAGGTCGTGGCTCAGCCTGGTCGAGTCGTGAGGCCGAGGCAGGTCGAGCACGAGCAGGGTCATCGCGATTGCGAACACCCCGTCGATCAATCCGTGCAGGCGACTCGGCCCCACGGGCACACGCTTCGCCGCTCCCCGTCCGGCCCCTTCCGACGCACGCGGTCGCGGCAGGCACCGCTCAGGCCTGCTCGGGCAGCCACCCTGGGCGGTACTCGACGAACCGCGACCGTGGCAGGCCCGCATGGGCTTTCTCGTAGGCCTCGGCAGGCTCGGCGGTCGTATGCGCGACGCTCGCGCCGTACCGTGCTGCCGTCTCGGAGACGGGGTAGAGGATGCCGCCACCCACACCTCGACCGCGTGCGCCCACGGCCACCACGATCGCGGCTACGTCGCCCGCTCCGACGATGATGTGCTCCGTCCCACTGGGGCAGTGGAAGAAATCCCACGCCGAGAGACGGCGCTCCTGCTTCTCGACGATCAGCACGCAATTCACCCGACGCGACCAGGAATCCCTCCTGCGCACGCTCGCGGTGATACATGCCCATCGCCTCGCCCGGCTGGAGGACGTTGATGTTGAAGCCGAGGTGTGGGAAGCGCCGCTTCCCTTCGAAATCGCAGTAGGAGCCGAGCGGGCCTTCGTGACGCCAGCGCGCCTCGCGAGCATTCACGATGAACCACCCTTGGCCGTCGACGACGAGGCCGTTCTTGCTCATGCGAAAAGGTGCTTCCGGCGTCATGCTGTGGTCGGTCACGCGGCCGAGTCTCGCAAATCCATTCGGGCTCGGCATACTCCGCTCCGGAGCGCGGTCTCTTCGGTGTTCATGCCCGGTTCGAGGCCCACAGAGGACGCGGCGACGAGCTGTCAGAGCTGTTGCTGAGCCCCGCCGCAGGCATGCGCGAGGAAGCGGCTTGCCTGCTGTACATCGTCAGTCGGTCTCCGACCGAGGGGGAGACCATTTGGGTCACGGAAACGTGGACAGACCGCGCTTCTCATGACGCCTCGCTCGAGTCCGACGCCGCTTCATCGCTGACCGAGCGTGCTCGATCGCCCTTGCCGGTCAGCCGGGCGATCGAGCTGCGGCCGGTGGGGGGCAAAGGCTGTCACCCCACATCGAGATGACGCAGCGCTCGACTTCACCTTCTGCCGGTGGATCGCTTTCATCGGCGGCGAGGCTCACGGCGCGGCTAGAGTCCGCGCGCGCATGGACCTGCTCGAGTATCAAGGCAAGGAGCTCTTCAAGCGTTTCGGCATTCCGGTGTCCGAAGGTCGGCTTGCGACCACTCCGACTGACGCACGCCGTGCGGCCGAGGAGATCGGCGGGCCGGTGGTCGTGAAGGCCCAGGTGCTGACCGGCGGCCGCGGCAAGGCGGGCGGTGTGAAGCTCGCCGACGACCCGCAGGATGCCGAGCGGAAGGCGGAGCAGATCATCGGCCTCGATATCAACGGCCACGTCGTGGAGAAACTCTGGATCGAGAGCGCCTCCGACATCGCGAAGGAGTACTACCT
This sequence comes from Gaiellales bacterium, assembly GCA_038239825.1. Lineage (GTDB taxonomy): Bacteria > Actinomycetota > Thermoleophilia > Gaiellales > Gaiellaceae > PALSA-600. The sequence goes on along the minus strand of JBBSEJ010000010.1, from coordinate 20,981 downwards.
CTCCATCACGTTCGACCGCGGGGAGAAGAAACCGCTTCTCATGTTCACGACGCAAGGCGGCGTGGAGATCGAACAGGTCGCCTCGGAAAGCCCCGAGGCACTCGTCCGCCTGCACGTCGACGCGCTCGAGGGGTACCAGCCGTGGATCGCACGCCGGCTGATCTACGGCGCCGGGGTCGAGGATCCATCCGAGCAGAAGCAGATCGCGGACATCATCGCGAAGCTCTACCGCTGTTTCGTCGAGTGCGACGCGATGCTCGCCGAGATCAATCCGCTGATCGTCACGCCCGACGGAGAGGTGAGGGCTCTCGATTCCAAGTTCACGGTCGACGACAGCGCGCTCTACCGGCACCCCGACATCGCCGAGTTCCGCGAGCTCGGTGCCGCCGATCCGCTCGAGTCGTTCGCGCGGGAGAAGGGCGTCACCTACGTGAAGCTCGACGGCTTCGTGGGGATCCTCGGCAACGGCGCCGGCCTCTCGATGTCGACCGTCGACGTGGTCGTCGTCGCAGGCGGCAAGCCTGCGAACTTCTGCGACCTGGGTGGCGGCGGCAACGCCCAGGGCGTGATCGACGCACTCGAAGTGATTGCGCGTGACGAGCAGGTCCGCTCGATCCTGTTCAACATCTTCGGCGGGATCACCCGCTGCGACGAAGTTGCCCGCGGCATTCTCGAAGCGCTCGAGACCATGCAGATCACACTGCCGATCGTCGTCCGGCTCGACGGGACGAACGCGGTCGAAGGACGCCGCATCCTGGCCGACGCAGCCGCTCCGAACCTCCACGTCTCACCGACGATGCTCGCCGCGGCGAAGAAAGCAGTCGAGCTGGCCGCATGAGTGATGTCTGGAGCGATCGTGCGGAGGCGTACCGCACCTCATCGACCCATGCGGCCGGCGTCGATCTCGACTCCGTGGTCGAGCTCTGCGACCCGCGCCCGGGGGTGAAGGTGCTCGACGTCGCGACGGGCGGTGGGCACGTTGCGCGCCTCCTACGCGAGCAGGGCGCCGAGGTCGTCACGGCGGATCCCGCGCCGGGGATGCAGGCGGACGTGCTCTGCGCGGCCGAGGACCTGCCGTTTGCCGACGGCTCGTTCGACGTCGTCGTCACGCGGATCGCGGCCCATCACTTCGCCGACATCGGCAAGTCGGTCGGGGAAATGGCCCGCGTGTCGAACAGTGTCGTCGTGGTTGCCGACATGCTCTACCGCGCCGAGGACGAGCACGAGGCCGAGAAGCTTCGCGATCCGACGCATGTCCGGTCGCTCTCGCCGGCGGAGTGGCACGAGCTGCTCGAGAGCGCGGCGCTCGAGATCGAGCAGGAACTCTTCTTCACGAGGACGCACGAGTTCGATTCATGGCTCGCCCGCACTGGTTGCGAAGGCGCCGAGGCGGAACGGGTGCGCGAGCTGCTCGCGCCGTACAGCTCCGCCGACGGCACGAGCTGGTCGAGCGAGTTCATCGTCCTCAAGGCACGCAAGTCACGGAGCTAGTGCTCCGTTCCGAAAGTCTCGCGCGCCCTGGCGGCTGCAAAGTGGCGCCGGGCTGCGTCCTCGGTCGCTCCGATAGAACACCGCTATCGGGGCTTCCTGCGTCCTTGCCCGGCTTGCTTTTCGCTCGCCAGGATCACCACGGAACTTCCGGAACGGAGCACTAGCGCCCCGCATGGCGATCATCGTCGACAACGACACGAAGCTCGTCGTTTCGGGCCTCACCGGCTCGGAGGGGCGCTTCCACGGCTTGCGCAACCGCGCCTACGGGACGAACGTCGTCGCCGGCGTCACCCCCGGCAAGGGCGGTCAGGACGTCGAGGGGATCCCGATCTACGACACGGTCGCCGCTGCAGTCTCCGAGGCGGGAGCGAACGCGTCGATGATCTTCGTCCCAGCGCGATTCGCCCCGGATGCGATCTACGAGGCGGTGGATGCGGGCATCAAGACGATCATCTGCATCACCGAGCACATTCCCGCGCACGAGATGTTGCGGGTGCACACCTATGTGCGACCGAAGGGCGTGACGCTGATCGGCCCGAACTGCCCAGGTGTGCTCTCGCCCGGGAAGGCGAACGTCGGGATCATCCCGGCCGAGGTGTTCAAAGCCGGGACGATCGGGCTCGTCTCGCGTTCGGGCACACTGACCTACCAGATCGGGAATGAGCTCGCGGAACGTGGCCTCGGCAATTCGACGATCGTGGGCATCGGCGGCGACCCCGTCGTCGGATCGAGCTTCATCGACGTGCTCGAGAGGTTCGAAGCCGATCCCGAGACCGAGACGGTCGTCCTCGTCGGCGAGATCGGCGGCGACGAGGAAGAGAAGGCGGCCCGCTTCGTGGCCGACCACATGTCGAAGCCCGTCTTCTCCTACATCGCCGGCTTCTCGGCACCGCCCGGCAAGACGATGGGGCACGCGGGAGCGATCATCTCCGGCTCCTCCGGCACCGCCCAGGCCAAGAAGGATGCGCTCGAAGCCGTGGGCATCAAGGTGGGCACGACGCCGACCGAGGTCGCCGAGCTCGTCTCGGCCGCTGCTTCTTCGGGCGACCCCGCCTCGTAACACCTCTTAGGCAATTCTTCGCTTCTGCTACGAGGCTTCTTCGGGGACCGGTCTTTGCTGGGAGCGGCAGGAGAAACGCACGAGAGGAGACGGAACGATGAATGACAAGCAGAAGGTGGCGAGTGCGATCATCGCGACCGCACTTGCGGTCGGCGGCGGTGGCGCGCTCGCTGCGGGGCACGGCGGCGCGGTTTCGAAGAGCAGTGCGTCGTCCGCGTCGTCGAAGAGCGACGCGCACCTCGGGCCGCTTTCGGCGGCAGCCACGTACCTCGGCCTGACGACCGACGAGCTGCGCACGCAGCTCGATGCGGGTAAATCGCTCGCGGACGTCGCGAACGCGCAGGGGAAGTCGGTCGGCGGCCTCGAGGATGCCCTCCTCGCCAACCTGAAGACCGACCTCGACGCCGACGTCACTGCGGGTCGCATCACGAACGCTCGGGAGACCGAGATCCTCGCGAATGCGAAGACGCAGATCGCCGCGCAGGTCGCTCGCAAGGGACTGGCAGGTGGGCCGGGCGGGTTCGTGCACGGTTCGGACGGGCTGGAGCATGCTGCTGCGCAGTACCTCGAGCTCACCGACGCGCAGCTCGAGACCCAGCGCGAGGCGGGGAAATCTCTCGCCACGATCGCAGCTGCCCAGGGTAAGACCGTCGCCGGGCTGAAAGCGGCGCTCGTGACGCAGTTCAGCTCGACCCTCGACGCCTACGTGAATGCCACGCACGCGGACGGGCCCGGCCACGGTGGCTTCGGCTTCGGCTTCGGCTTCGGCGGCGGCCCCGGCTTCCGTTCCCACGGCGGGTTCCACCCCTAGAGGTCAGACAGGCAGGGTGAGGCGGAAGCGGGCGCCGGCCGGAGAGCTTTCGGCCGTCGCCCGCCCGCCATGTGCCTCGGCAGCCTCGCGCACGATCGCGAGGCCGAGGCCTGCGCCGGGCTTCGAGCGGGCCGACGCCGAGCGGGAGAAGCGGTCGACGACATGAGGCAGATCCTCCTCTGCGATCCCCGGCCCCTCATCGGAGACGGTTACCTCCCCCCGCGAGACGGCGACCCGAACGACGCTGCCTTCGGAGCCGTGCTTGACGGCGTTGTCGAGCAGGTTCGCGACGGCGCGGTCGAGCAACACGGGGTCGGCCTGGACGGTTGAGTGCTCGAGCGCGGTCTTGAAGAGCATCTGCGGGGCGCGCGCCTGCGCGCGCTCGACCGCCCCTGCGACGAGATCGTCGAGCGCAACGGCCTGAAAGCTCAGCTTGCGTTCCTCGCCGCGCGCGAGCTCGACGAGATCCGAGACGAGGCTCGTCAGCGCTGCGAGCTCGATCGAAGCCTCGGTGAGTGCGCGCTCGGCTTCCTCCGCCGGCAACATGCCCTCCCGCAGCAGATCGATGTTCGTCCTCACTGCGGTCAGCGGCGTACGCAGCTCGTGTGACGCGTCGGCGACCAGGCGGCGCTGCGCGCCGACCGACCCCTCGAGGGCCACGAGCATCGCGTTGAATCGTGCCGCGAGTCGACCGAGCTCGTCGCTGCCCTGCACATCGACGCGCTCGGTGAGATCACCGGTCGCTGCGACGTTCTCCGCAGCAGTCGTCAGTCGCCTGACCGGGCGGAGCGCAGCGGTCGCCACCAGGGCGGCGAGCGCCGCGGCGATAGCGATGCCGATTCCGCCGACGAGGAAGATCCAGAACCGGATTCGGTGCAGGGCATGCTCGGTCGGCTTCAGCGGAAAGATCGAGATCGCGGCCCCTCCGCCGTCGCCGGTCAGAGGAACGACGAGCTCCCGAAGGCGCACACCCTGGATCGTCGTGTTGATGGAGTATCCGGATCCCGTCCCATTCGCGACTGCCAGCGCGCGCGCCGAGACCGGGATGGCCGGCCCGGTCCGGTCACCATCCGGGCGGATCGTCTCGGTCAGCCGATTGCCACCGCCGAAGGGTGAGAAGCCACTGCCCTCCGCCTGCACGAGCAGCGTCTGGTCGAGTTGAGCGTAGAGCTCGTGCTTCGCGACCAGCCAGACGGCGAACGAGGCTCCCGAGACCGTCACCGCAATCGCGGTCGCCGTGAACAGCATCAGTCGCTGCCTGAAGCTCACGGCTCCTCGCGGAACGCGTAACCGACGCCGCGCACCGTGTGGAGCAGCCGAGGCTCCCCGGCTTCTTCGAGCTTCCGTCGCAGATAGCCGATGTAGACCCAAAGAGCATTCGAAGTCGACCCGAAGTCGTAGCCCCAGACACGCTCGTAGATTTGCGAGCGGGTGAGCACCTGGCGCGGGTTGCGGAGGAACAGCTCGAGCAGGTTGAACTCGGTGCGAGTCAGCTGCAGGCGGCGCTCGCCGCGCGCCGCCTCGCGGGTGGCGGGATCGAGCGAGACGTCCGAGAACCGGAGCGCCCCGTCGCCGCCGCCTGTGCGTCGGAGTAGCGCTCGAACGCGGGCGCGGAGCTCCTCGACCGCGAACGGTTTCACGAGGTAGTCGTCGGCGCCCGCATCGAGGCCCTCGACGCGGTCGTCGACGGCATCGCGCGCCGTCACGATCAGTACCGGCACAGGGTCTTCTCGACGGCGCAGCGCTCGGCAGACGTCGAGCCCGCCGACCTGCGGCATCAGCAGATCGAGCACGATCGCGTCGGCGGGGGAAGCTGCATGCTTCGCGAGGGCGTCGGCGCCGTCGACGGCCTCGTCGACCTCGTAGTCGACCCGGAGCGCGCGCGACACCGCGGCACGAACAGCCGGGTCGTCGTCGACAACGAGAACACGTGCCGTCATGCAGGCATTCTTGCCTGAATGCCTAAGAGTCGGCTTAGCTCCCGGGCTTTGCTCCCGCGAGCGTACGATCCGATCCGGTCGAAGGGGGCACCTGCGTGCACGCGATCATCGTCGCGTTCGGGATTCTCAACAGCGTTGCGTTCGTGGTGCTGGCGGTTGTGGGCGTTCGGAAGTGGCGTCGGCGTCGTGACGCCGCTGCAGGCTGGATCGCCCTCGCGTTCCTGTCGCTCGGGCTGATCGTCTCGATCGGTCGGCTCGTACCGTCCCACCCGCTGGGTCTGCTCGGCGACCTCGGGCAGCGCGTCGAGGTCGAGTTCCTCGTTCTCTTCCCCTTCCTCCTCTAGCGCTTCGCGACGGTCTTCGTGCGCCCGTCGCTGTGGCTGCAGCGGATGGTCGCGCGGCCGAAGTGGTTCCTCGCCTACGTGCTGCGTTCCTCCTCCACTGGTCGATGCTCTCCGTCGTCGTGGCCGTTCGACTCTGGCTGCCCGGCCATGGCCTCCCAGGCGTTGCAGCGAATCGGATGCGCATGCTCGCGTTCGCGTCTGCCGCGATCACCGTCGCGATCGTCGGTACGGCGTTCAAGGGCTCGGGGGACTGTGAGACTCGGAGGGTCGGTCTGTCTGGGGCCGTCGCCAGCCTGGTGTTTGCCGTGCTGCATGTGACTCGTCGGGGGACCGGCCGCTGTGTGCGTGCCTTCGGAATGATCTGTCTGTGTGCGCGGCGACGCCGGTCTGGCGCCCGCTGCTGGCTTGATCAGGAGCTTGTCCGCCCGTGGGCGTGACTCATCACAGTCCTGCCGCCGCGGTTTCCCTGCACTCAGACCGGCGTCACGTGACCCTACGAGCAGAGTCGGAGGATCAGACGGGATGCTTGCAGATCAAGTGGACTACGTGGTCGGCGTCGACACCCACCGCGACGAGCACGCGCTCGCTGTCTTGGCCGCACCGACAGGCGCGATCGTGGCGCAACACTCGGTGGCTACCACTGCCCGCGGCTACGCGCAGGCGCTGCGTTTCGCCGCGGAGCACGCTGCTGGTGCGCGGGTCTGGGCGATCGAGGGGACCGGCCACTACGGTGCTGGGCTCGCTCGCTATCTGAGCCGGCAGGGCGAGACTGTCTGCGAGATCGGTCGTGGCCCACGCGACGGACGCAGGCTGCGTGGCAAAGACGACTCGCTTGACGCCGTCCGTGCAGGACACACCGCTCTCTCAAGTGCGACGCTGAGCCTGCCACGCGCAGGGCAGCGCCGCGAAGCGCTGCGGCTCTTGCTGCTCGCTCGTCGTAGCGCGGCCGACGTTCGCCGGGAGGCGCTTGTGCAGCTGCGCAGCGTGATCGTGACCGCGCCTGATGGTCTGCGCGACCAACTCCGCGGGCTGGCCGCAGGCCGACTGATCCAGCGTTGCAGCCGGCTTCGCCGCACGAACTCGCGTACGCCCGACGAGCTCGCGACGGTGCTTGTGCTGCGCAGCCTCGCTCGACGCATCGAAGCCGCGACCGCCGAGGCCGACGAGCTAGAACGCGAGATTCTCGGCCACATCCGTGCGCTTGCACCGCAGCTACTCGACGAGGCGGGCGTCGGCCCGATTTGCGCCGCGCAACTGATCGTTGCGTGGTCGCATCACGGTCGCGTCCGCTCCGAAGCCGCCTTCGCCAGACTCGCCGGCGTCGCACCGATTCCCGCCTCGAGCGGAACGACGATCCGGCACCGGCTAAGCCGCGGCGGCGATAGACAACTCAACCGCGCCCTGCACACCGTGATCCTGCACCGCCGCCACCACGACGCGGCGACCAAGGACTACATCGCGCGTCGGGTCGCAGAAGGCAAGACCCAGCGCGAAGCCGTACGTCTCCTCAAGCGCTACCTCGCCCGCCACCTCTACCGCGTACTCAACAACCAGGCGCCGCTCAGAACTTGACACGTCATAGGAGCATCACTCCGGTTGCGGCCGCCGCTGCAGCGCTCGGGCTCGTGAGTGCGATCGGGTTCATGCTCGGCCTCGCTCCGCCCGCGGCGATCCGCGGCTCATGGCGAAGCCACGCCTTTTCGGTGCGGCCGTTCTGGGTGTGCCCTTTTCCGGGTCGGTGCAAGGTTCGATCGTTCGGGTTTGCGACTCGATCTGCGGCCTCCGGCTCGTTCGGCTCGATCGTCAACGCAGTCGCGTGCTCCGAAGCCGTGGCCCGTCGTTTGCTCCTCGTGCGAGCAGCGCGCCGGTATCCCGCCGGAGTGGCCTGCCGGGTTTCAGACACCGCCTGCGCTGCAGTGCCCGGCACCGACGCCGTGCCGACCTCTGGCGTCGATGATGCCGCCCCCGGCACGGTTCCGCCAGGCCTGTGCGCGAATCGTGACGCTTCCGTGACGGTGCCTGGCACCACAGCGGGCAGAGCGCCAGAGCGGCGCGGGGCACGACAGCGAGAACCGCGAGGTGGGGACGGTGCGGCGTCTTCATCTAGGCTGATCGCGATGGCGCCGATCTCCTTTGCGCGCGGTATCCCGGCGCCCGAGTGCCTGCCCGTGAACGAGCTCGCGGACTGCGCCCGCGTTGCGCTCGAGCGCGACGGCCACACGATCCTCTCGTACGGCCCGTCGCCCGGCTACGCGCCGCTTCGCGACTGGATCGCCGCCCGGCACGACGTCGACCCGTCGCGTGTGTTTCTCACCAACGGCTCGCTGCAGGGGTTCGTGTTCCTCGCGCAACGGCTCGCGCCCGGCCAGCGCGTGCTCGTCGAGCGCCCGACGTACGACCGCCCGCTGAAGATCCTGAAGGAGCTGGGCGCCGAGGTCGTCGGGCTCGACTGCGACGACGAGGGTCTCGATCCGGATGCGCTTGAACGGGAGCTGCGCTCCGGCCCGGCTCCGGCCTTCCTGTACCTGATCCCGACCTTTCAGAATCCGAGCGGCCGCACGATCGGCCTGGAGCGACGGCAACGGATCGTCGAGCTCGCGCAGGAGCACGACCTCTTCGTGCTGGAGGACGACCCGTACGGGCTCGTGCGTTTCGAAGGCGACCCCGTTTCGCTGCTCTTCGAGCTCTCGGGCGGCACCACCGCCTACAGCTCGTCGTTCTCGAAGACGATCGCACCGGGTCTCAGGGTCGGCTGGTTCGTTCTGCCCACCGGCCTCGCGCGCGACATCGAGGCGACTGCTACGGCGACATACATCACGCCGGTGCTGCTCGGCCAGGCGACCGTCCACGAATTCGTGAGCCGTGGTCTATTCGAGCCGAACCTCGAGCGTGTCCGAGAGCTGATCGGCATGCGACGAGACGCGATGTTCACGGCCTTCGACCGGGAGCTGCCCGACGTCTCGATCACCCGCCCGGAGGGTGGCTACTTCCTGTGGGCCGAGCTCGAAGGGGTGGACGCCAGCGAGCTGCTCCCGCGTGCCGAGGCGGCCGGTGTGACGTTCGTGAGGGGGACGGACTTCGGCGGGGGCCCACGGTCCCTTCGGCTTGCCTACAGCTTCGTCTCGCCCACCGAGATCGCCGACGGCGTCGCGCGCCTCGCTGCAGCCATCCCCGTGCCGGCGCAGCTGGACTGACCCCTCAGGACGACGTCGACTGGTCGCGATTCACGCGACGGCGGCGGCCGCGGCGGCCGCGAGCGGGACGAGGCGAGGCTGGCGCGGCGGCTGCAACGTGCGGGCAGCTGCGCGGAAGGTCGGACAGGGACGCTCCGGGGTCATGGCACAAAGACCGTTGCGGCGGAAGTAGCAGTCGTCGCAGGTTTGAGCGTGCTGTCGGGTCATAGAGTCCTTTGGAAGGTCGTCGAGTGATGGCGGAAAACGGCATGCTATGACCGGGCGAGCCGGCGAGAAAGGGCTTGTCTAAACGGAAAACGTGCACTTTCCGGCAAGTTTCCCACGACCGAAAGTACTCGTTCCTACGCGGCCGGACGCAGTGTCGCCAGCGCGCGCAACGCCTGTGGAAAGCTCTCCACAGGAATGATCCGGAGCCCGTCCGCGTACTTGCGAGCATCGCGGGCGTTCTCCCCAGCGGGCACGAGGAATGCGTCCACACCCGCCTCGCGCGCACCGATCGTTTTCTGCTTGATCCCGCCGATCGCGCCTACGACGCCGTTCGCGAAGATCTCTCCGGTCGCAGCGACGCGATGACCGTGCACGACTTCGTGACCCACCTCCTCGTAGACCTCGAGGGCGAATGCGAGGCCCGCCGACGGCCCGCCGACATCGCCTGCGTCGATGCGCACGGCGACCGGCAGGTGAATGTCGAGGGCGGTCGTGAGGAAGACGCCGACAACCGCTCGGCGCGGCCCCGCGTCCGACACCACCGTCCTGATCGGCACCTCGAGTGTTCTCCTGCCCCGAAGCACGATGAACCGTGCGATCTGCCCGGCACGGATGCTCTTCATCGCGAGATAGACGTCGCTCGGCGAGCGCACGCGCTTGCCGTTCACAACGGTGACGACGTCGTCCGGTTCGAGTTTTCCCGCAGCTGGCTTGCCGGGCTCGATCAGATCGACGCGCGCGCCCGTCGGCCTGAGCGTCACCTTCTTTCCGGCTGCCTGTAACGCAACCGCTGCTGCGATCTGCTGGGAACGGCGCATGTCGGTGAGGTCGATTTGCCGCCGCTGCGCATCGCCGACCCCCGGCGGGTTGATCGCCTTGGCGGGATACAGGTCGGCGCCGTCGTGCAGCCCGCCGAAGAGCCGTTCGAGAAGCGTCGCCTTTCGGACGACGACGTCGACGAAAAAGATGCCGCCCCGCGCCGGATCGTGACCGCCCGGCACCGTCACGAGCGGAGCCACGGGATGCGCGCGGTCGGGCAGGAAGATGTAGTCGTTCGACGGCGCGATCACGAGGGCGAGCACGACGGCCACGAGTACGAGCCCCAGGGCAAGGAGCCGGCCGGGGTGGATGTGCCGCCTCACAGAAGCGAGCGGGATGCGCCGCCGTCCACGAGAATCGTCGTCCCCGTCACATACGAGGCACGATCGGACGCGAGGAAGCACACGACATCGCCGAATTCACGCGGGTTGCCGAGTCGACCGAGCGGGATCGACGCCAGGTCATCCGCGGTGGGGCCATCCTCGCCATAGAGCTCTGCCATGCGGGGCGTCTGGATCCGTCCGGGCGCGACGCAGTTGACCGTGATCCGCCGGGGGCCGAGCTCGTTCGCGAGGGTCTTCGCCCACCCGGTCACGCCCGGGCGGATCGTGTTGGAGAGGGCGAGGTGGCCGACGGGCTCCTTCGCGGCGATCGACGTGATGCAGAGAATACGCGCACCCGCGCTCGATTCCAGGTACGGAAGACACAGGCGGATCAGGCGGACCGCCGGCAGGAGCAGAAGCTCGAATGCAGCCTCGAGCGCCTCGTCCGTGATCTCCGAGGCGCGGACGGGAGGCGGCCCCCCCGAGTTCCAGACGACGATGTCGATACCGCCGAAGGCCTCGACCGTCTTCGCGACGGCACGCTCAAGGTCGCCGAGATTCGTCACGTCGCCGCGCACCGCCAGCGCCCCGATCCGGTCAGCCTCGCGGCCGAGCTCGTCGCGCCGCCGCGCGAACATCGTCACGTTCGTACCCTCGTTCGCAAGGGCCTCAGCCGAGGCCAGCCCGAGGCCGGACGATGCTCCGCAGACGATTGCGGTCCTGCCACGCAGACCGAGTTCCATCGAGGCGGGACGGTAGCGCGTCTCGTCAGGTGGCGAGGATCGAGACGACGTCGCGGACGGCGTCTGCGGACGCCGTGAGTGCCGCCTGCTCCGAGGCATCGAGGTCGATCTCCAGGATCGCCTCGATCCCCGTCGACCCGAGTCTCACGGGGACGCCCATGTACAGGCCGTCGATGCCGTATTCACCCTCGAGGTACGCGGTGCAGGGAAGGACCCTCTTCTCGTCCAGCAGGATCGAGTCGGTCATCTGCGCCGCGGCAGCCCCCGGGGCGTACCAGGCGGAGGTGCCCATCAGCTGCACGAGCTCGCCGCCACCTTTCGCGGTTCGCTCGACCATCGCGGCGATCCTCTCCTCCGACACGAGCTTTCGCAGCGGCACGCCGCCGACCGTCGTCGCCGAGATGACGGAGACCATCTGGTCGCCGTGGCCGCCGAGAACGACCGCGCCGACGTCCTTCACCGACGCACCAGTCTCCCAGGCAATGAAAGTCTGGAGGCGTGCCGTGTCGAGGATCCCGGCCTGCCCGAAGACGCGCTCCTTCGGGAACCCTGAGACGTTCTTTGCGACGTGGCACATCGCGTCGAGCGGATTCGAGACGACGATCAGGATCGCGTCAGGGCTCGCTGCGATCACGTTCTCGGTCACGTCCTTCACGATCTTCTCGTTCGTCGAGACGAGGTCGTCGCGGCTCATGCCGGGCGAGCGGGGGAGGCCTGCGGTGATCACGACCACCTCCGAACCTGCGGTGGGCGCATAGTCGTTCGCGCCCGTGACGCTGGGCTCGTAGCCGAGAACCGCGCCCATCTGATTGATGTCGAGCGCCTTTCCCTGCGGCAGCCCCTCCTTGATGTCGACGAGGACGACGTCCGCGTAGTCACGTTGCGCCAAAACCTGCGCGCAGGTTGCGCCGACGTTTCCGGCTCCGACGACCGTTACCTTCCGCCTTTCGCTCACGTCAGCCCTCCAGTCTCGCGATGATCGCGTCGGCGTACTCCCTCGTCCCGACGGCGCTCGGATCGTCGCGCGAGGGCTTCAGGTCGTACGTGACGGATGTTCCCTCCGCGATCACCGAGGCGACCGCATCCTCGAGCCTCTGCGCGGCGTCCCGCTCGCCCAGGTGGTCGAGCATCAGCCTGCCACTGAGGATCATCGCCGTCGGGTTGACCTTGTTCTGGCCTTTGTACTTCGGTGCCGAGCCGTGGGTTGCCTCGAAGACGGCCGTGTCGGGGCCGATGTTCCCCCCTGGCGCCACGCCGAGACCTCCGACGAGCCCTGCGGTGAGGTCGCTGACGATGTCTCCGTAGAGATTCGGCAGCACCAGCACGTCGAACTCCTCGGGACGCTGCACGAGTCCCATGCACACCGCATCCACGAGGTTCTCCCACGGCTCGATCTCCGGATACTCCTGCGCGACGTCGCGAAAGACGTCGAGGAAGAGGCCGTCCGTGAACTTCATGATGTTCGCCTTCGTCACGCAGGAGACCCGCGTGCGCCCGTGGGCACGCGCGTACTCGAACGCGAAACGGATGATGCGCTCGGATCCATCGCGGCTCATCGGCTTCACCGAGATGCCGGAGCCCGCAGCGATCTGTTTCTCCTGCAGCTTGTTCAGCTCCGCGATCACATGCTCGGCGTCGTCGCTGCCGGCTTCGTACTCGATTCCCGCGTAGAGATCTTCGGTGTTCTCGCGTACGAGCACGAGATCGACGCCGTCGTAGCGCGATCGCACGCCCGGGTACGTCTTACACGGCCGCAGGCACGCGTAGAGCCCGAGCTCGTGTCTCAGTGCGACGTTGACGGAGCGGAACCCGGTGCCGATCGGGGTTGTGATCGGGCCCTTCAGGGCGACCTTGTTCTCCCGTACCGAGGCGAGTGTCTCCTCGGGAAGCGGCGTGCCCGCCTCCTCCATCACGTCGACGCCCGCGTGGTGCACGTCCCACTCGAAGCCGACACCTGTCGCCTCGAGGACCCGGCGGGTCGCCTCGGTCAGCTCAGGCCCGGTCCCGTCTCCGGGGATCAGGGTGACGCGATGGGACATCGGTCGCGGAGGGTACAGATACCGGTCTTATTGCCTCTCGAGGTTCGCCTGCGAGCGGGCCACTGCAAAGCCCTTTTGTGTACCGTCCTCGCCGATGAGCGCGCCCAGCGACTTCCGGCCCGGTCTCGAGGGGGTGATCGCGTTCGAGACGGAGATCGCGGAGCCCGACAAGGATGGCGGCTCGCTGCGCTACCGGGGCGTCGACATCGAGGAGATCGTCGGCCGCTACCCGTTCGAGAACGTCTGGGGGTTGCTCGTCGACGAGGACATCAATTCGCCGTTGCCGCCGGCCGAGCGAATCGAGTTGCAGGATCCGAGCGGGTCAGTTCCCGCCGACCTGCAGGCCGGCCTCGCCACACTCGGCCCGAAGTGGGGGCTCCGGCAGCTCGTCGACATCGAAGCTGGCGAAGCTCGGGACGACCTCGCGCGGCTCTCGTCGGCGACGCTCTCGATCGTCGCCCAGGCCGCGCGTGGAAAGCAGGCAGCAGTCCCCGACGCAGAGATCCAGCAGGGAGAGAACGCCGCTGCGCAGTTCCTGCTTCGCTGGCGCGGGGAGGCGGATCCGCGTGCCGTGAAGGCGCTCGACACCTACTGGGTGTCAGCGGCCGAGCACGGGCTCAACGCCTCCACCTTCACCGCGCGCATCGCGGCCTCGACGGGCGCGGATTGCGCGGCGGCACTGTCGTCGGCGGTGGGGACTCTCTCCGGGCGCCTCCACGGCGGTGCTCCCGCGCACGTCCTGCCGATGCTCGACGCTGTCGCCGAGACGGGTGACGCCGAGCGATATGTGGAGAGCGTGCTCGCCGGGGGCGACCGCATCATGGGGTTCGGGCATCGTGTGTATCGCGCCGAGGATCCGCGTGCGCGCGTCCTCCGGCGCACCGCACAGGAGCTCGGCTCGCCCAGAGTCGAGGTTGCGCTCGCCCTCGAGCAGGCTGCGCTGACGGCGCTTCGCGCGAAGTCGCCGGATCGCGTTCTGGAGACGAACGTCGAGTACTGGGCCGCGGTCGTCCTCGACATCGCAGACATCCCGCCGGCCCTTGCGCCGGCCATGTTCGCGTGTGCCCGGGTCGCCGGCTGGTCGGCGCACGTGCTCGAGCAGAAGCGGACGGGCCGGCTCATCCGGCCCGGCGCTCGCTATATCGGGCCGCCGCCGCGCTCAGTGGCCGACGTCGCCAGGTGACCCAGCCGGCGACCGCGAAGAAGTCGGTTCAGCTCTCCGGGATCGTCGTCGCGGAGTCCGCGGTCTCGTCGATCGATCCTGACGCCGGGGTGCTGATGTATCGCGGCTACGACATCGCAGAGCTCGCAGAGCACTCGACCTACGAGGAGACCGCGTATCTCCTTCTGCACGGGGAGCTACCGGACGCCCACGCGGCTGGGGCATTTGCGCGCGAGCTTGCCCGGGGGAACCTGCCCGAGGCGCTCGCAGCGGCAATCGACCGCTCTGCGGCGACTGCCGCGCCGATGGATGTCCTCCGTACCGTTGCCTCGATGTCCGCCTTCGGCGTTCCGGCGCAAGGAGCGACGGACCGGATCGCCGGCCTGGTGGCTGCGACCCGCCTGATCGCCCAGCTCCCGACCGCGGTCTCCCGGTACCACCGGCGGCGTCAGGGACTCGAGCCCGTTGCGCCCGATCCCACGCTCGCGTTCTCGGAGAACTTCCTCGCGATGCTCTCGGGCGAGCGCCCCACCGAGCGCGCGGCGCGGATCTTCGACGTCGCGATGATCCTGCACGCCGAGCACGAGATGAACGCGTCGACGTTCACGGCGCGAGTCGTTGCCGGTACCGGTGCCGACCTGACCTCGGCTGTCGTCGCCGCGATCGCAGCGCTCAGCGGGCCGCTGCACGGGGGCGCGAACGCGGCGGCGATGGCGCTCTTCGAAGTATGGGGGAGCCCGGGCCGAGCGCGGGCGGCGGTGAACGAGCTGCTCGAGCGCAGGCAGAAGCTTTACGGCTTCGGTCATCCGCTCTACCGCGCCTACGACCCGCGGGCGACCATTCTCAAGCGGCTGTCGGAAGAGCTCTCCACCGGCGGCGGCGAGCCGAACTGGTACGCGATCACCGAGGCCGCCGAACGCGCGGTCTTCGACGCGAAGGGCTTGTATCCGAACGTCGATCTGTACTCCGCCTCGGTGTATCGATATCTCGGCATACCGACGGACATGTTCACGCCGTTGTTCGCCGCGTCGAGGACGGCCGGCTGGGCCGCGCACGTCCTCGAGCAGCAGGCCGACAATCGAATCATCAGGCCGTCCGCGACCTATGTGGGTGAGCCGCGGCGCCCGTACCCGCTCGGCCGATGACGCTCGCCGAGGCTGCCGTGCAGGCGGAGGCGCTCGCGACCGCCAGCGACGAGCGCGCCTTGTCGCAGCTGCGCGCTCAGTGGGACGACGAGATCGAGGCCGCGGCGCGGTCCCCGGATTTCCGTCAACGGGCCGTCGCGAACCGCGCGATCGGGCAGTTTCGCTTCCGCACCAAGATCGAGCTCCTGCGCCGAGGGCTCGATGACGAGAGCCCTGCCGTTCGCGGCTCCGCGCTGCTCTCGCTGGAACTGCTCTCGCGCGACCATCCGAAGGTCGTGAACGACGTGCGGCCACTGCTGCACGAATTGGTCTCCAACGACGGCAACCAAGCGGTGCGGCGACTGGGTGTCGTGGCCTTGAAGAATGGCTCGTCTCGACCGGACACGATCCAGATCCTGGCCGCTCTCGGTGCCGACGACGAAGAGCCCCGCGACCTGCGCGACGCGGCGACGAAGGTCGGTCAGTTGCTGAAGCGAAAGTCGTCGGCGAAGTAGGACGCGCCGCAGCTGCGGCCGTCATGACGGCCGCAGGACTGGCACACCGAGCGCCTGCGCCTCAGCTCAAGAGCGTCTTTCGCGAGCCCGGCCCCATCATCAGCCACGCTCCCCCGGTGCCAGGGCCAGTAGCAGTTCGAGGTGGGATCGATACGCAAACCGCGTCCAACTAGGATCGGCGAGCGTGAGGATGCGCTCGGAAATATAACTCCCGCCGGCGCCGATCGGTCACGTGGGTATAGAGCTCGGTCGTCGAGAGATCGGCATGCCCGAGCATTTCTTGGACCGAACGGAGGTCGGCGCCGCCTTCCAGAAGGTGCGTGGCGAAGGAGTGCCGCAGGAGGTGCGGGTGGATGCGCTGCGGGTCGAGGCCGGCTTTCTCGGCCAGCTTGCGCAGGATCATGAACGCCCCTGCGCGGGTGAGCGGGCCGCCGCGTGCGTTCAGAAAGAGCTCGGGGCGGTGGCGGGAGTCGAGAAACGGCCGCCCACGAGCGAGGTAGCGCCGGATCGCCTCGGCCGCGTGCCGGCCGATCGGCACCGCGCGTTCCTTGCCGCCCTTGCCGATCACGCGGACGACACGGTCCTCGAGGTCGACCCCGGCCCGCTCGAGCCCCATCGCCTCGGAGACGCGAAGACCTGCGCCGTAGAGCAGCTCGACGAGTGCCTGATCGCGCAGCGCGCGCGGCTGCGTGCCCACCGCGGCATCGATCAGGCGCACCGCCTCGCCCGGTGAGAGCGTGCGCGGCAGTGCCCGCTCGCGGCGTGGCAGTGTGACCCCCGCGGCCGGGTTGTCGACCCGCACCCCGAGCAGCTGCTGGTGGCGGAAGAAGCTTCGGGCAGCCGCGGTCCGGCGCGCGATCGTCGCGCTCGCGAGCCCGTCTGCACGCAGCTCGGCGGTGTAGAGCTCGAGCTCTTCGAGGGTCGCCTCGCCGATCGGCTTGCGGAGATACGCGGCGAGCACCGACAGGTCGCGGCGGTAGGCGTCGACCGTCCTCGGCGATCGCCTGGCCGCGAGCAGGGCCAGGAACCCTTCGACGTCACGATCGCGGATGGGAGTGGTCATAGACCTTCCTCAATCGCTTGGCATCGACGTGGCTGTACATCTGGGTGGTGGTGAGTGACGCATGGCCGAGCAGCTCCTGGATCGTCCGCAGGTCGGCTCCACCTTCGAGGAGGTGGGTCGCGAACGCGTGCCGCAAGCGGTGAGGGTGCGGTACGAGTCGACGCAAGGTCGACGTGTCGAGACGATGGCCGCGCACCGAGAGAAAGAGCGCATTCTCTCTGTCGCGCGCAAGAAGCGGGCGTGCGTCACGCAAATAGCGCGCGACGAGATGTGCGGCTTCCTCGCCGAGGGGAACGACGCGATCCTTTGCGCCCTTGCCGTGCCGCACATGGACGTGCTCCTGCTCGAAGTCGACGTCCCCGAGGTCCAGGTCGACCGCCTCCGCGCTTCGCAGGCCGGCTGAGTAGACGAGCTCGACGAGCGCCTGGTTGCGCAGCGCGAGCGCAGAGTTACCGCCGAGGGCATCGACGATCTCCTCGACCTCGCGCTGCTTCGGTGATTCGGGGAGGCGTCGTGGAAGTCGCGGGGCGAGCGAGGCGTCGGGCACCTGGCCCGGGCCTCGCGTGTAGCGGAGCAGCGACCGCACCGCGGCGAGCTTGCGACCGATCGTCGCGGGTGCGAGTTTGTCCCGCCCGCGCGAGCGGCCGAGCTCCGACACCCAGTCGGCGAGGACGCGAATGTCGAGATCCTCGACCGGGCTGTCGGGGCCGAAGAAGCGTCCGAACTCCCGGAGATCGGAGCCGTATGCACGGCGGGTCCCGGCGGAGATGCCCGCCGCGAGGAGGAAGCGCTCTGTCGCCGCTTCGAACGTCACAATCGACGATGTTCGGCGTGGTGGGTAGGATCGCCTGCCCATGGATGCGCGCTTCACTCGACTTGCGGAGCTGTCCGTGCACGGCGCGAACGTGCAGCCGGGGCAGATCATGATCATCACCGCCGAGCTCGGGCAGGAGGATCTCGCCCGAGCGCTCGCTGCCGCTGCATACGACCGCGGCGCGAGATTCGTCGACGTGAATTACTTCGACCCGCTTGTGAAACGCGCAAGGATCGAGCACGCCGATCCCGAGACGCTCGACTTCGTGCCGTCATGGTACGGCGAGCGGATGGTCGCCCATGCGGAGGCGCGCGGTGCGCGGGTCACGCTTGCGGGTGCGACGAAGCCGAATCTGCTCGACGACCTCGACAGCGCGCTCGTCGGCCGGGACCGCCTGCCGTATCTCAAGGAGATCCCGAAGATCGTCGGCGATCGCTCGACCAACTGGTGCATCGTCCCGTGTCCACATCCCGCGTGGGCGAAGCTCGTGCATCCCGACCTGGCGGAGGTGGATGCGTACGAAAAGCTGTGGGGAGAGCTCGAGCATGTGCTTCGGCTCGACGAGCCCGACCCCTCGCAGGCGTGGGAAGACCGGATCTCGGTGCTGAACGACTCGGCTCGCCGTCTCTCCGGGCATCGCTTCGATACGATCGAGTTGCGGGGTCCCGGCACGGAGTTGTCGATCGGGCTCTTCCCGACGCATCGCTGGTGGGCGGCCGACTTCGAGACCGTCGAGGGGCTGAGGCATTTCCCGAACCTGCCGACGGAAGAAGTCTTCACGACTCCCGACCCGGAGCGAACGGAGGGTCACGTCGCCTCGACGAAGCCACTCGTGCTGCGCGACGGGACGATCATTCGTGGGTTGCGCGTTCGGTTCGAGCGGGGCAAGGCGGTCGAAATCGACGCGGACGAGAACGCCGCGGCACTGCGCGCACAGCAGTCCCTCGACGCGGGCGCGTTGAAGCTCGGTGAGCTTGCGCTCGTCGACTCGCAGGGGCGGATCGGCCCCCTCGGTACGGTCTTCTACGAGACGCTGCTCGACGAGAACGCTGCGAGCCACATCGCACTCGGCAGCGGCTTCCCGTTCCTCGTCGACGGGGACGACGTCGGCCGTGTGAACACGAGCGGCACGCATGTCGACTTCATGGTCGGCTCCCCGGAGCTCGAGGTCGACGGCGTCACGGGTGCGGGAGACCGTGTCCCGGTGCTCCGAAACGGCGACTGGCAGATCTAGCGTCGTCTTCGACGTCGTCGTCTTCGACGACGCCGACTGCATCGACGGCCCCGCCCGGCGAGGAACGAGCAGACCAGACCAACACGCGGCAGGACGTTGCACTCGCGTCACGGTTGGTCTGACCACGGGGCATGGCTCGCAAGGACACGTCTGGATCATGAAAGCGAGATATCGCTCGCGGTTTGCTCCCACTCCGGCGCTCTGAGGGGCCTCATCTGCGTCACAGTCGGTCTGACCAAGGGGCATGGCCCGCCGGGGCAGTTGTGGAAGGCACGTCACCGTCGTTTGGCGACCGATTGCGACCGCCGGCGACCGGTGCGCCCGCGGAGCAGCGGTCTCCCTGTGCTGTGGACGATTTGTGACGCTCTTGTCGCGCTCGTTTGGCGTCGAGACGGGGCTGGTTGCGGCTTCGCCGTTTCGGGCAGACGGAGAGGATGGTTCAGGCAGCCGACGAGTCGCTGAATCCGTACCATGCAGCCATTCAATGCGCCCGTGCAGGCGCCGCGAACCACGAGGCCGGAACCGCCATTGGCCGGCTCGATGAAGGAGGCGCTTCGGATGACGACGACTGAGCTCCCCGGGCGCGTGGATCTCTCCGACCACGGAATCGACGTCGGCGGCCCCGTCCATCGGAACCCCACCACCTCGCTCCTCTATACGCACGCGCTCGCACGCGGAGAGGGGCGCCTCGCCGAGGGCGGTGCACTCGCGGTCGATACGGGCGCGTTCACGGGCCGCTCGCCGAAAGACAAGTTCCTCGTGCGCGAGCCGGGCTCGGAGGAGCGGATCTGGTGGGGAGACGTCAACAAGCCGCTGTCACCCGTGCACTTCGACGGCCTACGACAAAAAGTCACCGCCCAGCTCGGTTCTGCGGAGGCCCTCTACGTCGTCGACGCCTACGCGGGCGCCGACCCTGCTCACCGTATCGGCGTGCGCGTGATCACCGCACATCCCTACCACGCCCTCTTCGCGAAGACGATGTTCATCGAGTTGACGCCCGAGGAGGAAGAAGCCTTCGCGCCCCAGGCGCTCGTGCTGCACACGCCTGATCTCGAAGCCGATCCGGCCGAAGACGGAACCCGCACCGGCACCTTCGTCGTCCTGCACCCAGGACGCACCGAGCTCCTCGTCGGCGGCACGTTCTACGCCGGCGAGATCAAGAAGTCGATCTTCACCGTGATGAACGACCGCCTGCCGATCGAAGGTGTCTTCCCGATGCACTGCTCGGCGAACGTCGGCGACGACGGGCGAGTTGCGATCTTCTTCGGCCTCTCGGGAACCGGGAAGACGACGCTGTCAGCGGACCCCGAGCGCTCCCTGATCGGCGACGACGAGCACGGCTGGGGAGACAGTGGCGTCTTCAACATCGAAGGCGGGTGCTACGCAAAGGTGATTCGCCTCTCGCCCGCAGCCGAGCCGGAGATCTACCGCACGACACGCACATACGGGACGATCCTCGAGAACGTCGCGATCGACGACGACGGTGTCGTCGACCTCGACGATGACTCGAAGACGGAGAACACGCGTGCGGCCTACAAGCTCGAGCAGATCGCCAATGCGCTCCCCGCGAAGCGCGCAGGCCACCCGTCTGCGGTGATCTTCCTCACCGCAGACGCCTTCGGGATCTTGCCGCCGATCGCAAGGCTCTCGAACCACCAGGCGCTCTATTACTTCCTTTCCGGCTTCACCGCAAAGCTCGCGGGGACCGAGATCGACGTCACCGAGCCTCAACCGACCTTCTCGACCTGCTTCGGCCAACCGTTCCTGCCGCAGCCGCCGCTCGTCTACGCACGCATGCTCGACCAGAAACTCGAGCAGCACAGTGCGCGCGTGTGGCTCCTGAACACCGGTTGGACGGGCGGGCCGTTCGGCGAGGGCGAGCGCATGCCGATCCAGGCGACGAGAACGATGTTGCGCGCGGCGCTCTCTGCGGAGCTCGACGAGGTCGAGTTCCGCACCGATGAGGTCTTCGGTTTCGAGGTCCCGGTCACGATCCCGGGGGTCGAGCCGCAGCTGCTCGAGCCGCGCTCGACCTGGCGTGACCCGGCGCACTACGACCGCAGGGCGCGTGAGCTCGCCGGCATGTTCGTCGCCAACT
>JBBSEJ010000009.1:0-57566 GCA_038239825.1 Gaiellales bacterium | reverse complement strand
TGTCAGGACGAACGAAGAACGACGGGCGGCTCGGCTTACGCAGCAGCCGACTGGCAGCAGCCAGCAACACCCGATCCTTCTCCTCAAGCCGCAGCCGACCAACCTGGCGACGGAGAACCGCGAGCACGTGTCGGAGCACCACGATCTCGAGTTCCTTGAACTCGCGTGAACGGAACCGCAGAGCCGCCATCGCAAGCACACGTCGAAACAGCAAGTACAGCAACGACACGACCACAGCCACCTCCTTCCATCCGGAACCCGAAGAAGCCGACTCTACGACCGAAGACTCCAACCTCCCACCCGCCAGACGAGATTACGTACCCCACGCGGCGTAGTACTCGTGTAGGAGTCCGCCGAGTCTGTCGCGTCGGCTGATCGGGCCGGTGAGTGGCGCGTCTTTACTGGTGGGGATCGGCGGGACGAGGTCGAGTCCACGTCTCGAGCAGCGAGCCGACGGTGGCGTCTTGGTAAGCGCGCAGCCACATGTGGATGGTCTTGAATGCCTGTGGGTGCCGGAAACCCGGGTCGGCCTGATAAGTGTTATCCAGCTTGGTCGATCGGTCCGTCTGCGTGCGGTTTCGATCGGCAAGCGGACGGCCCGAAGCACGGCGACTTGGTATCCGCGCGCGGCGCTGCTGCGCATGTGAGAACAGGGACAGACGTTGGGACAGCTGTCGACTACGCGGCGAGCTCGTATTCGTGGATCAGCCCGCCGAGCAGGTCACGGCGGCGCACACAATCGAGGTCGATCGCGTTGCCGATTGCTTGCTCCTCGACCGGCGCTAGCTTGCTGAGCGGAGTCCGCTGTCGGAGCGAGCGGTGCGGGCGATGCTCGTTGTAATGCGACGTGTAGGTCGCGAGGACGTGGGGGAGGTGACAACAGCCGACGATCAGGAGCCGGTCGAGGCATTCGCGGCGGACGCTGCCGACCCAGCGCTCGGCGTGCGCTCGTGCCTTCGGCGCCCGCACCGGCGCCTTGATGACACGAATGCCCTCGGAGCGGAAGACCTCGTCGAAATCACGCGTGAACTTGCTGTCGCGGTCACGGACCAGAAACCGTGGGCGGACACCGTCATCGTCGAACTGCAGGAACAGGTTGCGTGCCTGCTGAGTCACCCAGCGGCCGTCCGGGTTGGCCGTGATCCCGGCGAGGTGCACGCGGCGCGTCGCGAGCCGGTGAAGAACAAGACGTAGAACCGCCTCAGGAAGAGCGTGTCGACGGTGAGGAAGTCACACTCCAGAATGCTCGCCGCCTGCTGGCGGAGAAACTCCGCCCAGCTTGTCTCGAGACACCTCGGTGCCGGCTCGATGCCTGCGTCTCTGAGAATCGCCCAGACGGTGCTCGCCGCCAGCCTGATCCCCAGCCCGATGAGTTCACCTGGATCCGCCGGTAGCCCCAGCCCGGGTTCTCGCGCGCGACCCGCACGACAAGCTGCCGCACCTCGGCAGAAGTCGGCGGCCGACCAGGACGCCGCTGCGGATACGTCCAGTGCCGCGCCACAAGTTCCCGATGCCAACGCAGCAGCGTCGCCGGCGTCACGAACAACGACGTCCGCCACGCTCGCCGAGGCATGACCCGGCTGAACGCGGCCAGCAGCGCCCGATCAGCCTGCGTCAGCTGCGGCCGAGCGACCTGACGTTGCAGCACCCGCAGCTGATGGCGGAGCAGCAGAATCTCGATCTCCTTCTCCCGCTCAGAGCGGCGCCGGAGCAGGGACAGCTCAAGAAGTCGCCGCAGCGACCAGTACAACAACAAGACCGCTATGCGCTCTGACCGACCCGCCACGAGCGCTGACCCCACCGGCCAACCGACGCTACCGATCGAAAGCTACGCCGCCCCTACCGCGCCGGAGTTTCCGGCACCCACAGGCTCGAGGATCCGGGCGATCGCGACCGCGTTTCCGGTCGCCTCCAGCACGACCTGATCGTCTGCAGCAAGGCTTTGCGCGAACAACTCGAGCGTGGCCAGCTTCGTCTCGACTCGCCCAGCAAGTCGAACCCGGCCGTCTTCTGCCATCGCGACCTCGCAGAAGTCGCGATGCACATCGAGCGCGATGAAACGCATCAGTAGTACCTCCCTCACTCGCTGGTCGCTGAGACAAGGCAGGCAAAACGACAACTACGGATCCGTGCTCGCAGCACACCCGGGCAGTCGCAGGGGCGGCCAACTACAAACAACGGGCTCGCAGCCCATAGTGTCAACGACGGCCTACCCAACCTCGTTCTCCCTGAAGCCCCTGTCCCGGAACAGCCAGACGCTACCCCGGCCGCCAGACGCAAGAACTCCATCGGGCGATCTTCATGCCCCTACAACGCGCACAGACCACACCGCTCGCTGAATCTCACGCCGCCGGAAAAGATCGGCCGCGAACCTCGCGCCGTTCCCTCCCCCTCCGCCAACCTGAAACGGCACGACCGCCTCGGCGGCCTCCTTCACGAATACAGCTACGCCGCCTGAACCGACTTTACGCACCCCACACGGTCAAGTGGAACATGGGCTCCCACCGAAGGCCCCGCAGTACTAGCCCTCTTGCCTGACCGCTAGTTTCGGGCTTGAGCGTTCCGTACGCGAGGGGTCTGGAAGCGGGTGAAGTGTGCGTGTTCGTCGCGCGCGGCCGAACGCGTCGAGTGTCTGCTCGAGCAGCGGCAGTATCGCGGCTACGCGTTTTGCCTTGATGACCGTGTCCCAGAGCGGCTCGAACTTCTTCCAGCCGCCGGCATAGATCATGTGGCGGATTGCCGCGCTTGGCGTTTCTTGGCCGCGTGCGCCGCTGATGATTTTCGGCCAGCGGTAGAAGTCTTTGTAGGCGCGCCAGTAGCCGTCTACAAGCTGGGTGGGTGTCATCGCGCGCGGCGTGTAGACGACGTGGCGCGTGTCGTAGAGGTCCCATTCGGTTGCGGTGATGCGGCCCTCGTTGCTCATCCTTTCGTGCAGGGCCGTGCCGGGGTAGGGGGGTCATGATGTGGAACGTTGCGGTTTCGATGCTGCGCGAGACGGCCCAGTCGACGGTGCGCTCAAAGACATCGGGGCCGTCTGCGTCGAGACCGAATACGAAGCTTCCGTTGACCATCACGCCGACCTCGTGGTAGCGGCGGATCGCGGCGTCGTAGCTTTGCGCGAGGTTCTGTCGCTTTGCATGCAGCCGCAGGTTCTCGGGGTCGAGTGTCTCGAAGCCGACAAACACGCTTCGCATCCCGGCCTCTGCTGCGCGTTCGATCAGGTCGCCTTGGAGGATCGCAGCGACGGTGCTGGCGCCCTGGAAGACGCGGCCCATGCCGCGCATCCCGTCGAAGAACGCAGTGGCGAAGCGACGGCTCCCCAATAGATGGTCGTCGAGGAAGTAGAGGTGCCTCCCAGGTAGCCGCTCAACCTCCGCGAGTGCTGCGTCGACGGCGAGCGTGTAAAAGGAGCGGCCGCCCTCGAAGAACGCGTCCTTGTAGCAGAAGTCGCAGTGGTGCGGACAGCCGCGCGAGACGACGAGCGAGTTCGGGCAGAGGTACCGACGTCGATCGATCAGGTCACGCCGCAGCGGCGGTACGTTCTCGAGGGTGCGCGCTTCGGAGACGTAGCGGCCGTGCGCGACGCCGTTACGGAAGTCGCGGAGGAAGCGAGGCCATGTGTCCTCTCCCGGGCCGATGAATACGGTGTCGGCGTGGAGCGCGGCCTCGTCGGGAAGCGAGGTCGGGTGCAGTCCACCGAGGCAGACGTGGACGCCCCGCGCGCGGTACTCATCGGCGATCGCGTACGCGCGCTTCGCTGATGTGATGTACACCGTCATCAAGACAAGGTCCGGCTCGTCGTCGGTTGAGAGAGTCTGGACGTGCTCGTCGACCAACTCGACCTCATCGTTGTCGTCGAGGTAACCGGCAAGCCCGGCCAGACCGAGCGGCGGGAAGAGCGCGTACTTGATGGGCCGATAGCCAGGCGCGTTCGCCTCGAGCAGCGTCGGCAGGATCATCTTCACCCGCAGCGGTCGCCGACGAGCTTGGAACGATCGGCTGGTTGGGCGGACGGGCACCAGCCGAGAGGCTAACTGCGCGCAGTTTGGGTTATGTGATGGTCGGCCGCCGGGCGTGTGCGCATAACTGTTGAACCCTCGGCCGGCCAGGACAGGCTCCTCGTCTACCCGTGCGTCGTTCCTAACTGAGCCTGCATATCGGCTCAGTTAGGCGAAAAGAGCTGGTGAGACTGATCCAAAGTATGTGCGCACGCCTGACGGTTTGGCTTGTGGTGCGGTGGGCGGCGGAATGGTCCGTACCGTTTCAGGCCGAGATCTCCGTGTTCAAGGCCCTGCGGCCGTAAGAGCGTGGGTCGCCTCGAAGAGCTTGTCGGAGTACAGTTCGGCGGCCGAACGCACCCAGCTCTGCGTGACGATGAACGTCCACCAGACCAGAGCGAGCGCCGAGATCACGAGCGCCGGTGCCCACCGACCAGCCCGGCTTGGAAAGGTGCCTTCAGCGAACACGAGGACGCACGCGGTCACGACCAGCACGAGCACGGCGATCGTGATCGCGACCGGGCGGAGGCCGTAGGAGTTGCGGCGCCAGCCGTAGTTGACGTTCTCCTCGAAGACGAGCTTGTACCGGTCAGGGTCACGGGTCAGCGCGCGGAGCGCCTCGACCGCCTCGTCGTAGCGCGCGTCTGCTTCCGCGGCGTCGCGCTTCTCGTCTGCGGCGTCGGGGAGCTTCAAGCCGGTCGCATGCTCGACGCGCTCGTGCAAGCGCGCGATCTCCGGCCCAGCCCCATCGCGCCAGCGGAGGCGGCGTGTTGCCGGCGGGCCACCCCAGTCGCGCCATAGACGCTTCTGGACGTGACGGCCGCGATCGCGGACGAGCGCGACGACAACCAAGCCGACGCAGCCGCCGAGCACGCCAGCAACGCGCAGCGCGGTCGAGGCCGAGCTGATGCCGGCGACGAGCACCGCGATCGCGGGCAAGGCGGCGAGGATCGCCGGGTAGAGGCGGGCGTTGCGGCTGTACTTGTCGAACACGATCGCCTACGCGGCGTCCTCAAGCGACTCGTCCAGCGGCGCGAGCGGGGTCAGCGGTACCCATCCAGGACGATCGGGCGCGTCGGCCGAGTAGTGGTGGATCGTCTGGCCGTGAGTCGCACACACCTTGTAACCGCGACGCATGAAGCCGTTCGCGACCCGCGGCGACGGATGCTTCTCAGCTTCCTTGGTCACACTGACGAAGGCTGAGCGTGATGGCTCCTGGCCCGTCGGCCCGAGCAGCCGGTCGAGGAACGCGGATGACGCGTTGTGCCGGCTCCCGTGATGCGCAAGCTGAACGAACTTCGGGTGGTAGACCCGAGCGCCCTGCTCTTCCACCCAGTCGAGCGCCCGGTCGAGCGCCGGGACGCCGGCATCGGCCGTGAGCAGGAACTTCTCTCCGTCGAGCTGGAGCAAGGTGATCATCGACGTGTTGTTACGCGGACTGGTGCCGCCAGCGTCGCCGAAGGGAACCTCGACGGGCAGGGCCGCGAGGAACCGCTGCGCGAGCACGCTGACCGACTTGCCGAAGCTGATAGCGCGGCCCTCGACGGCTGCCTTCGCGACCTTCTGCTCGTCGGCGACGAGCTGCTCGTAGTACTCGAGGGTCGGCCCAATGACGAAGAGCGCGTCACCGAAGGCCGAGTCCCCCGCGAACGCCTCGCGCACGACCGTCCCCTGCTGCCTCGCCACCTTGATCAGGTCGTCCACTGCGTCGGCGGCCGGCAGCCCGGCGCCGCCGCGGCCGCTGAGATCGTGGAGCCACAGCTCCTTCACCGCGAGGCCGCGGATGACCTCGCCCATCCCGCCGATGTGGTCGCCGTCGGGGTGCGTGAGGATCGCGAGGTCGATGCTCGATGTTCCGTAGTAGTAGTTGACGTGCTCGACGAGCGCGTCGCCGTCGTCCTGGAACCCGGCATCGACGATGACGTGCGCCAGGCCGCCCGTGTCGGGTCGCGTGAAGCGGAGCGCGATCGCGTCGCCGGATCGCCCACCGTCGCCTACCGGGAGAAAGTCGATGTCGTACACCGCTGAACCTCCTACGATTGCCAGCTAGCGATACCTACGTCTGCCACGTAAGCACACGTGCCGGACGGACTCCTCCGCCCGATGCGGCGAGCGTAGGCTGGGAGTTTGGGGGTCTAGGCGGCCGCGAGCCGGTACAGGCCCGAACGGGGGCGAACTGACTCGACCTCAGGCGCCTGGCTGAGCTGCGTGAGGAAGGTGGCCAGCGGGTCTTTGCCAGCGACTCGGACACCGGCGCCGGTGACCAGCGCGTACCACTCTCGGTAATGGACGATCTCACCTGGGTCACGCCGCTGACGCAGGATCTGAATTGCGATCTCGCGCAGCCGCCGACCGCGCAGCTCGCCGCTGAATGCTTCGATCGACAACTGCGGGGCGATGCCGAGCATCTCCTCGATACTGCGGAGCATCCGCATCGCCTCCTCCAGTTCCTCATCGACTCGCTCGGTCAAAGCGTGGAGACGTTGAGACTGGTCTCGCAGTTCTTCGACGCGCCGCGCGACCAGCGGGTACTCCTCCCGCACCTGGTCGAGGACGTGATCAGAGAGGTGCCTAGCCGCCATGACAGCAGCCTAGAAGTGTCGTCGGACGAGAGTCCTTGGGTGGACTAGCCCGGCCGACCGAGGCGCGCTGAGGCGCAAGTCGGCCGGCTTCCGGACCAGATTGCTGACGACCATCCCGTGCGTTCGCGCTGCCTCGTCGATGAGAGTCGGCCCGACGATCTTCGGCCGCTCGCGCGACAGTGCCCGGAAGTTCTTCGGCGGGAGACGCTTGTTGGGCATGGCACTAAAAGAGCTCGTGAGACCAGTCGAGAGTATGTGCGCACGCCTGGCGGTTCATCGTCAGCGTGTCGTGGGCTAGGAATGTGGAAGCATGCTGATGGGGCGCAGCTCGCGGATGAGCCGGCCGAGGAGCACCGTGGTCTCGCTGTTGCCGAAGCTGTGCAGGGTGGCGGCAAACCACGAGCCTCCGCGCTTCCAGCGGAACCGCACGTGGTTGCAGAAATAGACGCCTGCGTTGCCCCTGCCACAGCCGAGTCCGGCGCCGGTGGCGGTATCGAGGTCACCGTGGACGCCGCCGACTGTTGCGGGTCGCGTGGTATCGGGAAAGGTCGGCTTTCCCCGTAGTGCGTGCCAGAGCTCGAAATGAAAGAAGCAGCAGGGCCGATTTCGCCAGATGTGTTGCTTCCAGTCGGGGCCGCTGTCGGGCTCCCATGGAGCGCCGTAGCTGAAGCTGATGCCGGTCTCGGTGTCGTTGCCGTTTTGCCGCGCGCGGTAGCGCTCCGCCGTGAGCGCTGGCGGTGCACTGCCGCGGCGGTAGGCGATCCAGGCGCGCGGCAGTCGTTCAGGACAAATCTGGACGGCGGGAGCAAGACGGCATTGAGTGAGCACGCGCTTGGTTAGCGGGTAGAGCCGCACCGCCGCAAACGCCGCCTTCGGCGGGGGATCGGCGGTGGCGAGAGCATCACTGACGGTCGCGCCAAGCGAAGTAAGCGCCGCCACAATCGCAAGCAGCCCAAGACGGAGAGTTCTGCTGGTGGTCCCAGGGACGCTAGGCGCCATTGTTAGGTCAGTTGACATGGATGAGCAGGGTTCGTCGGAGGGTGAGGGGGTTGATGCGAATCACGTCGTAGCCGCTCGCGGGCATGTTCGTGGGCGCGATCACCGCGGCGATCCAGATCGCGTCTGGCGTGACGATCAACGCGTCGGCGATACCCGGCACGTCGAGGCTGCCGGTGAGGCGGCCACTTTGCAGGTCGAAGCGCTCGAGAGTGGTGTGGGCACGGCCCGCGTCGTTGAGCGCCCAGAGCGCGCCGGCGCCGGCAGCGAGGTCATGCTGGAAACCGCCGAGCCGGAGCCGGCCGGTGTGCAACGTGCGGATCGTTCCGCTGTGCTCGTCGATGCGCAGGACGGTTGTGGCTTGGGGTAGCCAGGCTGCGCCGGCGCCGGTGCTGACGTCGCCGAGGGGTGCCTGGAGGACGCGGTGGACTCGTCCGGCCGGGTCGATGTGGATCAGCCAGTGGTTGGTGGAGATCCAGCAGCCGCTTGCGTCGGCCGCCATCCGGCCCGCATCTGTGATCTTCCAAAGACGCTCCACGCGCCCTGCCAAGGAGAAGCGGGCGATCTTGTTACCGCTTGCGGAGCCGATCAGCGCCCAGATGCCGCCGACACCGGCTGCGACGTATTGGACGGAGCTGTCCTGTTTGCGCCAGAGCACCCGCACTCGGTGTGTGCGGAGATCGATGCGGCTGAGCGTTCCCCAGACGTAGCCGTTCTCGACGCTCGCGACCCAGGCGGCGCCGCCGGCAAGTGTGAGGCTGAGCGGGTATGGCGCACCAACCAGCTGCGGGCTGGCGATCGTGCGTCCGGTGCGGGCGTCGAGTTCGCGCACCCCAGGCTCGCCGACGAACCAGACACGGGTGCTGCCGACGGCGAGGTCGACGAAGTCGCCGCCCGCGCGCGCGAGCGGCGCGGCAAGCAGAACCACGACAACGACGACTGCGAGCCCGACGACCCAGCTGAGCCGGGTCTGCTTTGGGGCTTCACGATGCACGTCGGGCAGCGACGAGCGCAGGGTGACCACCTCGTGCACAGAGACTTTCTCCTTGGACTGCGCTGTGGTCATGTGCGTCAGCGAGTCGGTACCCGTTGGAGTGTTCCGTCGCCAAGGATGGTCCAGAGACCGCCACCGGCGAAGGCAAGCATGCGACCGACGCGCACGTGAAGCAGCCGGAGCGTCTTGCCGCTGCGTGGATCGATCTGCACGAGCGTCGTGGCGTTGACGCGTCCGACCCAGAGCGAACCGGCGCCGTAGTCGCTTGTGAGTTGGCCGGCCCGAAGCGGCCTCACCGTCGTGACACGGTTCCGTGTCGAATCGAGGCGAGCGAGGCCGTTGCGATTGGTGAGCGTGCCCGCGTTTGTCCATTGACCGATCGCGAGCAGTTGCGTGTCGGTGGGGATGAGCTGGACCGGGTCGAAGCGGCCGCTGGCGGGTCCGATCGGGAGCCGCGCGAGCACTTTGCTCGTCCTGGTGCTGATGCGGTAGATGCCGAGCAGGCCTTCGCTCAGCCAGACGGCGCCGGGGGACGCGGTGATTGCCTGGAAGGCATCGCCAGGAAGCCGCAGCATCGCGAGAACGTGCTGCAGGTGCGGGTCGGTGCGCGCGAGCGCGCCCCGCGCGGTGGCGACCCAAACGCTGCCGCCGGCCACGGCGATCGACTCGGGCAGGAAGGCATCGTCGCGCGTTCTCGAGGTCGTGATGAAGAACGGCAGCTTCAGGTGCAGCGTTGCGGTGATGCGCAGCGTGCGCGGATCAAGTCGCCGCAGCGTGCCGCGCCAGAAGTCGGTCGCATAGACGCCGCCCGTACCGACGGCGATCGCGCCGGGTCGCGCGAGCTTGGTCGACGCGATCACACGCGCGTTCCGCGGATCGATCTCAACGATCCGGCCGACGCTTCGCTTGCCCTCGCCCGAGCAAGCGTGGTCGCAGGTGAGCGCCCAAAGTGCGCCCTCCGCGGAGACGAGCTGGAGCGGGGCGCCGCCAAGTTCAATGGAGCGCGGAGAGACGGCGCGACCCGCAGTAGGAGTCGCGGCGGCGCCAGTCGCCGATGCCGCGACCGCGGCGCTCGCAAGGAGTACGGCGCCGATTTGAAGGAGACGGATCACTTCCGCACGGTCGCCCGCAAGGTGGCCAGGACCGCATCTGCTTCGCGTGTGGCGGAGGGGGGCGTGATCTCGACGCGGAACCTCCGGCCCGATTCGCGAAGAACTCGGCCGCTCGCGCGCTCCTTTGCTCGCAGTTCGGTGAGGACGACGCGGACGTCTCGGGCTCGCAAGGTGATTACCGGGTAGCAGCCGCTGCGTGGGTTGATCGCCGCGCGCCAGGCGCCCGGCAGGCGCAGGCTGAGGTCGCAGCTTCGAAACGTCCACGGCCGCGGTTCCGCCGTCAGAGACTTGAGCAGCCTGTTCGCCTGAGCTAGATCGCCTGGTGAGGGGACCGTGACCGAGAGGTCGAAGCTACGGCCGGCCGTCGAGAACACCCGGCGTGCGATCGCGAGCGCATGCCGATGAAGGATGTTCTTGGTGGTGAGGGTGATCGGCAGGTCCGCGTGGCGGCCTTGGGCGCCGGCCATCTGGAGCAGGACGACCTGAACGTCACCGTGTCGTGCGCGCAGGACGAGTTGGGCAGCAGCCTGGTTGGCGGGAATCTCGATTCTCCCCGACCATCCGGGAAGCAGCCGCAGTGCGACCCCGTCCGAGGCCAAGCGGCCGTGGTAGGGAAGTAGTACGCGCGGCGGTTGCACGCGCAGCGTGCCCAGTACGCGGTTCACCTTCTGCAGGCTGTTCGCGGCGAGCGGCTTCAGGCCAAGATCTGCAACGACCTCGAGCTGCTCTCCTCCAAGCAGCACGCTGCGAACCGCGTAGACATCAGAAGCGGGGAAGGCTTCGAGCGGGCCTGCGGTGATGTCGCGTCGGCCAAGCGCCAGCGGCGCACGACCTGGCAGGAACGAAAGGTAGGGAACGGCTGGGCCGTAGTCCCAGACGATCAGGTGGACGTGACCACGAGGAACATGCGCACGCTCAGCTGAATCGACGACGGCTCGCGCAAGTGGAAAGTCGGCCGCCTGCAGCTGACCGGGATTAGCGAGTCCATGCCAGCCGCGGGCGAGCGTCATGCTCAGGCCGTATCCGTCGAGCATGCTGGTGGCAGGGCGAGCGCTCGCCGAACCGGCGCAGGCGAAGAGAAGCATCGCCACGACGGGCGGTACAAAGCGTCTCATGCCAGTCATACGCAGATTGCAGTGCGCCGAGTCCCGCATGTCACTACCGCCACGGTATCCAGCCTTCGGCGAGCGGCGAGGCCAGCGTGCAGCGGTGGCCGATCTCGAGCGGGCTCAGGACAAGGCAACGCTGCACCGGGACTCGGGCGGCGGCGCTCAGGGTGAAGGCAGGAGCAGGCGATCGAGCTGGGCCTGTGCCTCTGCGAGTAGCTTCTTGTCGGGGTGCTGGGTCGCGAAGTAGAGGCGCACTTCGAGATTCCAGCCATGGATGGAGACCGCGCGTAGCCGTTGCTGGATGTTCGGCGCGGGTGTCCCTCCCAACCGCGATCGAGTCGGAAGGCGGAAAGACGGAGCGGCCAGCGCGCGCGTGGGAACGACTCTAATTTTCGCCACGGCGACAGCCTATGGCTGGCGTCTGACGGACCTTCCGCGCGAGTTTGCCTCGCGTCCGTGCGCACGGGTCATGCGAACGCGCGTGCTCGGGAACTGCACGCCGTCCTCGCAAGCCGTCGATCTCCTACTCCGAGTCGGCCAGCGTCTCGACTGTCCCGTCGGGGAGGCGCACTTCGTAACTCGTTGCGTCGATGACCCCGGTCACGGTGAGCCACTGCGGTTCGCTGGAGCCGTCGAGCTTCCAAGGAATTTGGTCGCCGCGCTTTAGCGGCGCAAGGAGACCAGACATTCGCGGAACGCCGGGGTTCTGCATCGGAACTCCTATCCAGTCTCGAGCCAAGGCATCCCGATCGCCGCTGGCCCCTTTCGCGAGCGCTCGACGACCATAGCTCGATACACGAGGCATCCGCTCGTCTTGCGCGACGTAAGCGCCCTGGGTTGACCGAGACTCTTCGCCTCCGCGAAACGCGGGAGGGTTCACTGTCGAGTAAACGCAGACGATCGTATTTGCCCATTATCGAAGCTGTCGGAAGGCCGTTGAAAAGCTGACTGCTCCACAACGTGCTCCACACCCACCGCACGTTCGATCGGGAGCAAGTCAGGCTGAACGAAAAAGCCCCGATTACCGGGGCTTTTGCAGAGCCCTCTGACGGACTCGAACCGTCGACCCCCTCCTTACCATGGAGGTGCTCTACCAACTGAGCTAAGAGGGCAAGCGGGAGGAAGGTTACCGTGCTCCTCCGTATGATCGTCGACCGAGATGGGCGAGCGGCGTACGATCACCGTGGTCGGCTGCCACGCCGGCGGTGAAGTCGGCAACGTCGTCGTCGCAGGCGTCGAGGCGCCCGCCGGCGCGACCGTTTTCGAGCAGATGCAAACGCTCGCCGCCGACGACTCGCTAAGGCGCTTCCTCCTGCGCGAGCCGCGGGGCTCGGTCGCGACGCACGCGAACTTGATCGTCCCTGCGACACGAGACGACTGTGACGCCGGCTTCATCATCATGGAGCCGACCGAGTATCCCGCGATGTCCGGGTCGAACACCATGTGCGTAACGACCGTGCTGCTCGAGACCGGGATGGTCGCCATGCACGAGCCCACGACGATGCTGCGACTCGAAGCGCCCGCTGGGCTTGTGGAGGTGACGGCGACGTGCCGCAACGGGCGCGTCGAAAGCGTCGAGCTGACGAATGTCCCGAGCTTCGCCGGCCGGGTCGACGCACAACTCGAAGTCGAAGGACTCGGCACGCTCGTCGTCGATGTCGCGTTCGGAGGCATGTGGTATGCGATCGCCGACGCGCACGCGCTCGGCTTTGCGATCGAGCCGAGCGAGGCGCGTGACCTCAGCCGCGTCGGCGAGTCGATCCGTCGCGCGGCGCGAGAGCAGCTTCCATGCGCGCATCCCGAGAACCCAGCGATCGTGGGCGTCTCGATCGTGCAGATCGCCGAGCGATGGCGCGGCATCGGCGCGGTGACGAGAAACGCGGTCGTCGTCGCACCCGGCCGGCTCGACCGCTCCGCGACGGGCACCGGGCTCTCGGCCCGGATGGCGGTGCTGCACGAACGCGGGCTGATGTCGGTCGGAGACACGATGACGCACGCATCGCCGATCGGCTCGACCTTCGACGGCCGCATCGTCGCCGAGACGAGCGTCGGTGGGCACCGCGCGATCGTCCCTGCGATTCGCGGCAGCGCGTGGATCACGGGGGTGAGCGAGATCTACGGCGACGCCGATGACCCCTTTCCGGAGGGCTACCTGCTCTCGGACACCTGGCCCGGTGACGACGTTCAGTGAGTTGCCGGCTGTGCCTCGACGCGTTCGAGCGTTTGGGCGACGGTCGCACCGTACGTCGGCTCGCCGACGAGCATCGACGCGAGCTCATGCGCCTCTCGGATCACACGCTCGCGGAGCGTGTCGAGCTGCCCGGCGGCGACGAAGAGCTCCGCATGCTCGCGCGAGGCCCACGCGATGAGTGCCCGCGCTCCTGTCGCCTCTGCGCCAGAGCGCCGCTCGAGCTCGGCGAGCTCGACCGGTAGCTCGGCAGCGTCGCGCTCGAGTTCGCCCAGGTCCGATTCGGCGCGCCGCTCGCTCGTCTCTGCGACCGAGATGTGATCGCGCGCGCGATCGAGTGCGTGCTGCGCGTGAATGCGCGCATCGTCGTTGCGAGAGCGCTCGAGCATCGCTTCCGCCTCCCGGAGCTCGTCGCGCCGGCGCGCGAGCGCGGCACGGGCGGCCGCGACGGCTGCTCGCCGGTTGCCGCTCTCCTGCGGATAGGCGGCGAAGAAGGCGTCGATCGCCGCGGCGCGTGCGCGGAGCTCGCGCGCCTCGAGGTCGCGCCGGCGCAGCTCGGCGGCTTCTGTCGCGAGCTCGGAATCCCGCCGCGCCAAATCCCGCAACTCGGAGAGCGCCCGGTCGTTCACGGTCGCAGTGTTGCAAGAGAGCGGCGTTCGAGCGTGCCTCGGACTGCGACAGAGCGACCATGGACGGCCTCGACCGAGCCCGCGACGAGCCGCAGATCGCAACTGCGCACGACGTGGGCGGCCGCCCGAATCGAGACGCTCGAAGGGCGCCGACCGATCGAGAGCCGTTCCACTCGCCCGGCGCACTGCAGAATGAGCGTCTTTCTTCCGTGCTCGCTCCACAGCCGGAGCCGCACGTTCTCTCCCTGCGCGCGCCCGGCCGCGAGTAGCTGCACGTAAGGGCCGAGGAAGCCGTCGGTGTCCCAGCCGAACGCGAGCACGTCGACGGGCGCCGTGAAGACCGCGAGTGGGCGGGACGAGGATGACGGAAGGGCGAGCACGGTCGGGCTCGCGACGAACGGCCCGCGAATCGGGTGTCCCGCGTCGTCACGAAGCGAGCCATCCGGCTCGAGCGCCGCCTCCGCCGAGCCGAAGGTGTCGGGCGCACCGCCGCCGAACACAGCCAGCCTGTCGAGGTTCGGGTTCCAGAAGAGCGTGCGCATCTCCGCGAACGGGTCTTCCTGCGACGTCGTGACGTAGACCGCATCATGGGACAGGCCTGCTCGCGCCGCCGGGAGTGGACGCGCGAACCGAATCACCGCTGCGGCGGCGACGGTGGTCGCCGACAGCGCGATGACGATCGCGAGCGCTGCGATTCCACCCCGGCGCCGGTGACCGAGGAGCCCGGCAGCGACCGCGGAAGCGGCGAGAGCGGGCGCCCAGATGACAGCTGTCGAAGCCGGCTCGGCGAACGCGAGACCTGTCAGCGGCGGCGCGTACGGATTGTCGACATGCATGCCGGCTGCAAGCGGGACGAGCACGGCCGCTGCCGCGAGCGCGTACGCCAGACCCGCGAACGCCGTGCTTCGACGAGCCGCGCACTCCGCCCAGCGGACGAAGCCGATCAGGATGAGCGGCACGCCGTAGAACGCGAAGCGCTGGTACGCCCGGTCGTAGGTCGAGCTCCACGTGGCCGCCTCGAAGAGGAGGCCGGCCAACAACAAAACGGAAAGGG
The DNA here is from genome assembly GCA_038239825.1 of Gaiellales bacterium. Lineage (GTDB taxonomy): Bacteria > Actinomycetota > Thermoleophilia > Gaiellales > Gaiellaceae > PALSA-600. The sequence continues at coordinate 42,904 of JBBSEJ010000009.1, read as the reverse complement.
CGCCGAGGAACCGCTCGATGCGCTTTGGGCTGCGAGTGAGGTCGGTGAAGCCGAGGACGGCACCCGGCGCGGTCACCCAGCCCGCGGCGACAGCGAGCAAGAACGCATTGATCGCGAGCCACGTGGCTGTGCGCCCGAACGGTTGCCGGAGGAGGCGCGCCTTGCCGACGACCTCCGCGAACACACCCTGGTCTGCGTACCGCACGCTCACGGCGCTCGCGACGGCGAAGATCAGCAATCCCGAGGCCGTAGCGACCCGACGGCGCGCGGGCACGACGGTGAGTGCTGCAGCGAGCACGGCCGGAAGGAAGAGCCCGAACTGGAGGCCGCCGACGACGATCAGGGAGATCCCCGCGACAACCGTCGCGAGGAGCGAGCCGACGGTTCGGCGCTCGACCGACCTCACTGCGAGCAGCGTCGCCACGAGGAACAGCGGGTAGGCGTACGGCTCCGCCATCACCATCCCGGTGAAGAGGCCCGCTGGGATCACGAGTGACAGCACCGCCACCAGGAGGCCGGGACGGGAGCCGACCCCTGCTCGCCGCGCAAGCGCATAGGCGGGGAGGGCCGCACACGAGAACACCAGCGATCCAACGAGCTGGGTCAGCCGATACGAGATGCCGACGTCGTGCAGCACCCAGAGCGGTGCGGTCAGCAGCGGCACGACGTAGGAGATCGTCACGGACGTCGAGACGTGCTGCCCGCGAACCTCGGCGAAGTGCCCATGGGCGAACCCGCGCGCGAGCGACTCGTACAGGTACTCGTCCGGGAAGTAGAGCGGCGTGTGAACGAGCAGGCCGGCCCCGAACCGGGCGAGCGTCGAGACAGCGACAAGCGCGATCAGCACCGCTCGGGGGCTGCGTGGCTCGAATTGTCTCAGGCTCGCCACGATAGAGCCTCCTCCGGCCGCACCCTCCGGCCGGAGCTCCGTGGAGCGATGGGGGCGGGAGGATTCGAACCTCCGTAGGCTGAGCCGACGGGTTTACAGCCCGTTCCCTTTGGCCGCTCGGGCACACCCCCGCGAGCGCGGGGATTGTAGCTTTAGACCGTGCAACGCTTCGACGCGCTCGTCGTCGGCGGTGGCCCGGCCGGCTCTGCCACCGCCCATGAGCTCGCGAAAGCGGGTGCGTCGGTGCTGCTTGCCGACAAGGCGACGTTCCCTCGCGATAAGCCGTGCGGCGGCGGGCTGACGGCTCGCGCGTTCAAGCGCTGCCCGGTCGATCCCACTCCCGTCGTCGAGGAAGAGGTCGACCTCGTCGAACTGCGCTTTCGCTTCGGCGACCACGTCGAACGCACGGCGCGCGCGCCGGTGATCTACATGACCCAGCGGCGATGCCTCGACGCGTTCCTGCTCGAAGCCGCCCGCGCGCAGGGCGTGGAGGTTCGCGAGGGTGCGCGGGTGGAGCTCGGCGAGCAGATTCGCGTCGACGGGACACCGGTCGCCGTGGATGTCGTCGTCGGTGCCGACGGAGCCAACGGGACGACCGCCCGTGCCCTCGGTCTCGGCGAGGGCATCGTCCACGGTGTCGCGCTCGAGGGCAACGTCCCCTACACGCGGATCTCTCGCGACCGCTACCGCAGGCGTGCGGTCGTCGAGCTCGCCGACTTCCCGGGCGGCTACGGCTGGGTGTTCCCGAAGGGTGATCACGTCAACGTCGGTGTCGGTGTGTGGCAGGCCGAAGGTTCGCGCCTGCGCGAGCACCTCGCGCGGACGTGCGCAGGTCACGGCCTCGAGCTCGAGGAGCTGGAGCATCTGCGGGGTCATCGTCTGCCGTTGCGACGAGCCGGCACTCCGATCGCTTCCGAGCGCGCGCTCCTCGTCGGCGACGCAGCGGGCCTCATCGACCCCGTCTCGGGCGACGGGATGTATGAATGCTTCGTCTCCGCGTCGGCCGCAGCGAGCGCGATCGGAGACCTGCTCGCGGGACGCTCCGAGAGCCTCGTCCCCTACGGCGCAGCCGTGGACGCGGCGCTCGGCCCGTTGCACCGCGCCTCGTGGAAGCTGAAGCGTGCCCTCGACCGCTGGCCGCGGCTGAGCTGGCGGATCGCGCGAAGCGAGCTTCTCTGGCGGTCGATCGAGCCGCTCCTTCTGGGTGAGCTCACCGCGCCGGGCGAGGCGCGCGGCGTCGCTCGGGTGCCGCTCCGGATCCTTGCTGCCCTGGGCCGCGGCGCGGGCTGAGTCGCGCCGGCCTCAGCTCGTGGTCGGAGACGTGCCCGCGTCCGAGAACGACGAGGTCTCCTGACTGAGCACCACCGACGGCGCCGAGGTCAATGCGACCTTGACGGTGATCACGGGCTCGGTCGCACTCGCCGACACCGTGGTCGTGACGGCGTAGGAACGGTGGTCGGGTGCGGACGCGCCGGAAACCGTGATGGGGCTGGAGTACGGGTTCGGGAACGCCGAGTACGTCGGCGTCACGCTGCAGCCCGCAGGCTGCGCGATCGAGCCGCTTCGGGGCACACAGATGAAGGGCATGGCGCGGTACGACTCGAGCTGGCGGTCGGCGAGCGTGACCGCCGTTCCCTCCTTGCTGGCATGCTGGAGGCTGAGGATCGAGCTCGCGAACGCGGCGACCGTTGCCGCGATGCCGACCGCGAGAATCGTCAGTGCGAGCAGGAGCTCGATCAGCCCCTGTCCGTCCTCGGAGTGATGCGCCCGCGCCCGGGGGCGTGGGCTCACGAGCAACCGGAAACGGGACATTCGCGCCACGAGCTCGGAGTGAGAGACCAGGCGGACGACGACGACGGGTTCCCGAGGGAGCCTGCCGGCACGACCGTGGAGACCGAGAACGACGAGCCGCCGGTGACCGATGCGTAGTTCGCGAAGATCGAGCCGCCGACCGAGGAGGCGCTGCCGCCGTTCGTGAGCGAGTACTGACCGTTTACGAATGCCGACGACTCGAACCTCGAGTTGCCGGGCATCGAGAATGCCGGTGCGGCGCCCGAGCGGTCGTAGACGGAGAAGAACAGCGACGGGATGGTCGCACCGGTCAAGGGGATCGTGCAGCTCGTGCCCGACGCGTTGAAGTCCGTCTTCGAGCAGATGCTCGCGTCGTTGCTCAATACGAGCGTTCCGTCGAGGTAGATGCTGCCGTTGGTCGGCCCGTCCGGATACGTGGCCCCGGTGCACCCGTTGACCCCGTTCGTGTCGATCTGGATGTAGTCGGCGCCACCCATCGTCACGCTCGCGTCGAAGAAGACGCCCGCGCTCCCGGTGACATGGAGGCACGCCTTCGCCCCGTGGCTGACGGGCGGCGTCCAGGCCAGATCCCCGGTCGACGTCTTGCAGTCGAAGGCGTTCGGGCCGAGGAGCTGGGTGATGAAGTTCTTCGTGCCGAGGCTTGCATCCGGGATGGTGCTGCCGGCCGACTCGAACAGATTGGTCGGGATCGTGCCGGTCGAGCCGACCCCGCATGGGTTCATCGGGCCGGGCGAGGCGCTCGCGTACATCGTCTGCTCCTGTGCCGCGCTGAGCGTCGGCGGCGTGACCGAGGGAATCGGATTGAAGCTGCTCGCGAACACGCCGTCCTTCGTCGGCCCCGTCGGCCCGCCGCTGTAGGTGTCGCAGCCGGGGTACGGAAGCGTGTTCGAGTAGTGGTTGCTGTAGCACCCACCCAGCGCTTCGAAGTCCGCCACGGGGCCCGGGCTCGTCGAGGAGCCGACGATCTCCCGGGGGCCGTTGCTGCCGTAGAGGAAGCCGCCGATGTGCACGTTGATCGGCAGGGCGGCGCTCTCGTTTCCGATGGGATGCTCGCCGCCGGAGGTGCAGACATCGCCGCCGATCCACACGGGCACCGTCACCTTGCCGGAGCCGCCGAAGACGGTCGGCTTGTCTGGGCCGCTTCCGTTCTCGCAGATCTGGTAGGCGTTGTAGCCACCCGGGTTCGGTGTGCCGCCCATCACGAAGCCGTAGCCCCAGAACGCGGCGGGTGAGCCTGGCGTGGCGATCGATTGCATCTTCTCCTGCAGCACCCGGACTACCTTCCCGTTCGGCGACGTGGTCGTCGAGTTCAGCGTCCACTGCGACTTCCCGCCGACGGCCGCCTTCGTCGCGGTCAGCGCGACACTGTTCCCGCCCACCGTGCTGCCCGCCGGTGTCGGCAGGGTGACCGTTCCGTTGCCGTACGAGCCCGTCGGATCGTTCGTGACCACCCAGTTCGCCGCCTGGTCGAGGCCCGCTTCACCGCCCGTCAGCGCCTGCACGCCCTGGCGCTCGTGGTTGGAGGTGCTCTGGTTCGAGGTGACGAGGCCGGTCGCGGTGCCCGCAGCGATGAACAGGATGACCATGATCACCAGCGCGAGCACGAGTGCCATCCCGTCCTCGGCACGGACGAACCGCGACGTGAACCACTGCATCAGAGTTGTCGTTTCGCCCATCGAATGTTCCATCGGCACATCAGCAGCCTCACTTGAGGGAATCTGAGCGGCCAGGTGTTCAGAGGTTTCGGCAAAACCTACGGGCAGCTGTGGCGTGCTCAAGGGAATGCGGCCTCTTGCCGATGATCGGCGAGTGTCTGCGATCTCGAAGCGCGTTGCTCGCGTGTCCACGTGTGCTGGGCGGACGGGGCGCGAGAGCAGCGGATTCACACTGGTCGAGCTGATCGTGACGATGGCGCTCCTGCTGGTCGTTCTCACAGCGATCACCGCCACCTTCGTCTCGGGCACGCACGCCGAGACGAACGTGCAGCATCGCCTGCAGGCGCAGAGCGACGCACGGCTGGCGCTCACCCGAATGCGTGAAGACATTCACTGCGCCCTCAACGTGCAGAGCTTCGCGGCGAACGCCTACGGCGGCTACACCCTGTCTTTGACCGAGGAGTACAACCAGTGCGCGGTCGTCGACAGCCTCGCGGGCGGTGGCAGCTCGATCGTCTACCTCGCCTGGTGCACGATTCCCGATCCCGCCGTCGCCGGCACGTTCGACCTGTACCGAAAGAACGGCAGTTGTGACAGCAGCGGCACCCTCGAGGCGAAGGGCATCGTCATTCCGGTCAGCGGCATCTGGCCGGCTGGCCAGACCGGGAACATCTGGCCGGCCGCCGGCGCTTGCCAGACCGGTTATCTGAAGACCCAGCCGGTCGACATGGCGGTGAACCCCGATGCGGTCGGGTCGCCGAACGAGTCGTACGAGCTGAAGGACGAGATCGCGCTCCGAAACTCCACGCGCAGCGTCGGCTGCACAGGTGTCGGGCCGGTGGCGCAGCTCGTGTTCACGACTCAGCCGAGCGGTGCGGTGCGCAACGCCCCGTTCGCCACGCAGCCGGTCGTCACGGCCGAGGACGCGAGCGGAAACACGGTGACGACGTACTCGGCCACCGTGACCCTCAGCATCAAGAGCGGGACGGGCACGAGCGGGGCGGTGCTCAGCGGCTGCTCGGGCACGTTGAGCAGTGGCGTCGTCGTCTTCTCCGGTTGCAAGATCGACCAGACCGGAACCGGCTACGTCCTGACGGCGACCGACGGCACGTTCGTCATCGACAGCGCCTCGTTCGACGTCTCCGGCTCGGTCACGTCGCTTCTCGTCGCGGGCTACCCGAGCCCGACCGTGGGCGGCGTCGGTCACTCGTTCACGGTCACGGCCAAGGATGCGGGCGGCACTACCGTCAGCGGCTACGTCGGCACGGTTCACTTCACGAGCAACGACGGCGCTGCGACCGTACCCCTCGATTACACGTTCACGGCGTTCGACAACGGCACACACACGTTCACGGCGACCCTGCGGACCTTCGGGACGCGGTCGATCACCGCGACGGACACCGTCACCGGCTCGGTCACCGGCACGCAGGGCGGCATCGTCGTCGGCGCAGGTGGGGTTGCCTCGTTCGTCGTCGCGGGATATACGAGCCCGACGGTGGGCAACGTCAGCCATACGTTCACGGTGACCGCGAAGGACGCGGGCGGGAACACGGTGACGGGGTACAACGGCACGGTTCAATTCACGAGCTCCGACGGGACGGCGACGCTGCCGGGGAACTACACCTTTCTCGCGGGTGACAACGGCGCGCACACTTTCAGCGCGACCCTGAAGACCTTCGGCACCCAGTCGATCACGGCGACCGACACCGTCACCGGCTCGGTCACGGGCAGCCAGACCGGCATCGTCGTCTCCTACGGGCCTGCTGCCACGCTCGTCGTCGCGGGGTACCCGAGCCCGACCACTGCGGGCGCGGCCCACCCGTTCACGGTGACGGCGAAGGATGTCGGTGGGAACACCGTCGCCGGGTACGTCGGCACCGTGCACTTCACGAGCACCGACGGCGCGGCAGTGCTGCCGGCGGACTACACGTTCGTCGGGGCGGACAACGGCACGCATACGTTCAGCGCGACCCTGAAGACCTCGGGCACCCAGTCGATCACTGCGACCGACACGGTCACCGGCTCGATCACGGGCGCCCAGGCCGGGATCACCGTCTCGGTCGGCCCGGCCGTCTCGTTCCTGGTCGCCGGCTACCCGAGCCCGACGGTGGGCAACGTCGGCCACACGTTCACGGTGACCGCGAACGACGCGGGCGGGAACACCGTGACCGGGTACGTCGGCACGGTTCACTTCACGAGCTCGGACGGCGCGGCGGCCCTGCCGGTGAACTACACGTTCGTCGGGGCGGACAACGGCACGCATACGTTCAGCGCGACCCTGAAGACCCTCGGCACCCAGTCGATCACGGCGACCGACACGGTCTCCGGCACGATCACGGGTTCCCAGACCGCCATCAGCGTCTCGTTCGGCTCGGCCGTCAACTTCGTCGTCGCGGGCTACCCGAGCCCGACCGGCGCCGGTACGAGCCATACGTTCACGGTGACTGCGAAGGACGCGGGCGGGAACACCGCCGCCGGGTACGTCGGCACCGTTCACTTCACGAGCTCCGACGGTGCGGCGACACTGCCGGTGAACTACACGTTCGTTGCCGGCGACAACGGCGCGCATACGTTCAGCGCGACCCTGAGGAATCTCGGCGTGCAGTCGATCACCGCGACCGACACGGTCACCGGCTCGATCAACGGCGCACAGACGGGCATCACCGTGACGGCCGGGCCGGCTGCGACGCTCGTCGTCGCCGGCTACCCGACCCCGACGATCGCGGGCGTCAGCCACACGTTCGTCGTGACCGCGACCGATGCGGGCGGGAACACCGCGACCGGGTACCTCGGCACCGTGACCTTCTCGAGCAGCGACGCGCAGGCTGGGCTGCCCGCGAACTACACCTTCGTCGCCGGTGACAACGGCTCACATACCTTCACGGCGATCCTGAAGACGGCCGGCACGCGGTCGATCACGGCAACGGACACCGTCACCGGGTCGATCACGGGCACGCAGAGCGCCATCACGGTCAACGCAGCCGCGGCGACGCAAATGGTGTTCATCAACTGCTCGCTGCCGAGTGCTGCAAATACCGGTTGCACCGGCCAGCCGATCGCAATGGGCAACGGCGGCAACATGACGTTCGCGATCCAGATCCAGGATCCGTACGGGAACCCGTCGGCGGCCGCATCCGCGATGACGATCACCTTCACGAACAACGACGCGACCTTCACGATCACCGCCGGCGCTCCGGCCTCGATCACGCCGCCGGCGACCACGAGCGGATCGGTCACTCTGCACCATGCGACCAACGGTGGGACAGACACGCTGAAGGCGCACTCGAGCCTGGCGCTCTTCCCGGACGTCACGCTGACGGCGAAGAAGTAACGGCGAATCCGCGCGGATCGTCCGGAGTCGCCGGTCGGCTCGCGATTCCAGACGAATCGCCGCCCCTCTCAGCAGCCGAGACCGCTCTGAACGGAAGGGTGTCCTGTCTGTTACAGCTCGACTGAAGCGGCAGGCATGTCCAGCAGGAGGAACGCCTCGGTGACGCTGGGATCGAACTCGAGCCCGGCCTTCGAGCGAATCTCGTCGAGGGCAGCCTCGACGCTGAGCGCAGCCCGGTAGGGCTGCTCGTGCGTCATGGCGTCGAATGCGTCGACGACGGCGAAGATGCGTGCGGCGACCGGGATCTCGATCCCGCGGAGGCCGCGGGGATACCCGGAGCCGTCCCAGCGCTCGTGATGGCCGGCGATCACCTGTCTCGTCAAGCCGCCGAGGGCGGGCACGGGTGCGACGATCCGCTCTCCGAGCCAAGGATGCTCTCTCACCTCGTCGAGCTCGGACTGAGTGAGGGCTCCCGGCTTCAGGAGTGTCGCGTTCGAGACACCGATCATGCCGATGTCGTGGAGGCGAAAGCCGTGCGAGAGCTGCGGGTCGAGCGCGATCTCGGGGGCGACGTGCTCGGTGAGGGCGAGGGCGAGCCGGGTGACCCGCGCCGTGTGGGACGACGTCTCACCGAACCGGCCACGCCGGTAGTCGTGCAACTCCAGGGCCCGGGCGAGCGCTTCGACCGTCGCATGGGCGCCCTCGAGCGCCGCATCGTCGAGCGGCGCGTCTGTGTAAGCCCTGCCCTCATCTGTGATTGTCGTGTGGTCGTCGGCCAAGGTGTTCCCGTTGTCCAGGTTGATTTCGACGAGCTACCTTCAGTTGCCAATACCCCATTGAAGGTAACCGGCCGGACGTCATGCGCACCTTTAGGTAGGACTTTCCGTCCGTTTGGGGGTTCCGAGCCGGATTCGGTCGCCGATCGTGGCTGCCGCAGGGCGGCGTGGAAGGATCGAGATCCCCTTCCGGGAAGGAGTGCTCCACTGGTGGAAGATCTGCCCCTTACGAATCCCGCCCCATCTGCCGATAGGGAATCCGTGGAACTCGAAGCCATCCTCGAAGCGGCCGTCGAGCGCGGCGCGAGCGACGTCCATCTGAAGGCCGGCCAGCCGCCAATCATCCGTTTCGACGGAGAGCTGCAACCGCTCGAAGGCTTTCCGCAGTTCGACTCGACGACCCTCGATGCCGTCCTGAACAAGGTCGGAGCCTCGACACCTCGCCGGGTCGCCGCGTTCAACGAATCGGGTGAGCTCGACACCGCCTACCACGTCACCGGCCTCCCGAGGTTCCGCGTCAATGCTTTCCGTCAGCGCGGCGAGATCTCCTTCGCGTTTCGCGTCATCCCACGGCAGGTGCCCGACTTCTCGAGCCTGCATCTTCCGCCGGGCGTTGAACGGCTGTCCGAAGAGCATCGTGGCCTCGTCCTCGTCACGGGCGCCACCGGGGCAGGAAAGACGACGACGCTCGCCGCGGTCGTAGGCCACATCAATCGCACACGGCGGCAGCACATCGTGACGATCGAGGATCCCATCGAGATCCTGCACACGGACGCCACGTGCATCGTCAATCAACGCGAGGTGGGCCTCGACACGGATTCATTCGCCCAGGCTCTTCGCCGCGCCCTCCGCCAGGATCCGGACGTGATCCTGATCGGCGAGCTGCGCGACAGCGAAACGGCCGAAACGGCACTACAGGCGGCCGAATCGGGGCACCTCGTGTTGTCCACCATGCATACCGTGGACGCTGCCGAGACGATCGGCAGGCTCGTCGAGTTCTTCCCCGCCATCAAGCAGCCGTCGGTTCGCTCGATTCTCGCAGGCGTGCTCAAAGGCGTCGTCTCGCAACGCCTCCTGCCCCGCGAGGGTGGCGGCCGCGTCGCTGCGGTCGAGGTGATGGTCGCGAACAGCCGCATCAAGGAGCTGATCCGCGAGAACAAGGCCGAGTTCATCCCCGAGGCGATCGCCGAGGGCGCCTTCTTCGACATGCAGACGATGTCGGCCGCGCTGATCGACCTCGTCGTCAGGGGCGAGGTCTCGGAGGAGATCGCCACGGCCGCGGCCCCGAACAGTCATGACTTCGCGATCGCCCTCACCCGGGCCCAGAAGGAGCACGTGGTGGAGACCGAACGGCTCGCGAGGCTTGCCGCCGGCGAGGAGGACGAGCCGTCGCCGGTCGTTCTCGCCGACGAGCTTCGCCGCTCGTAGGTCGAGGTGGACGTGGGTCTCGCGGTCGCAGCGCTTGTTCCTGGGCTCGCGGTCGGAAGTTTTCTCAACGTCGTCGCCGCTCGTGTCCCGCTCCGGCGCTCGATCGTCAGCCCGGGGTCTGCGTGCATGGAATGCGGCCGGCCGCTTGCGTGGCACGACAACATCCCGCTCGTTTCCTACGCACGTCTGCGCGGGCGGTGCCGGAACTGCGGAGTCGCCATTCCAGCGCGCTACCCCGCGGTCGAGGCGCTCACGGCGATCCTGATCGCCGCCTCCGTGCTGACGTTCGGGGCGAGTTGGCACGCCCTCGTCGCGAGCTTCTTCTGCGCCGTGCTCATCACCATCTCGGCGACCGACGTCGAGCGCCGGATCATCCCGAATCGCGTCGTCCTGCCGGCGGCTGCCGTCGTGGTCGTCGCGAACACGATCCTCAGTCCGTCGGTCGAGTGGGTCGTTGCGGCGGCCGCCGCCAGCGGCTTCCTGCTCGTGGCGGCCCTCGCATATCCCGGGGGAATGGGTGTCGGCGACATCAAGCTGGCGCTTCTCCTCGGGGCGGCTCTCGGTCGCACAGTGCCGATCGCGTTGATGGTCGGCATGGTGTCCGCTCTCGTTCCCTCGGCCGTGCTCCTCTCGCGGCACGGCATGGCGGCTCGCAAGATGCGGATCCCCTTCGGCCCCTTCCTCGCTCTCGGCGGCGTCGTCGCCCTCTTCGCCGGGAAGACGCTTCTCAATTGGTACTTGGGGCTGCTCTAATGGAGTCCTCGATGGATTTCGACGATCAGCCAGAGCTCCGCCTCGTCGACTCGGACGAAGGAAGCGAGGCCGCCGAGCCGTCCGACGGGCGCGGCCATGGCGACCTCGTTGCGGACGTGATCGAGGGCGCCGGCCTGCTGCCGTCCGAGAAGGTCGACCTCGTCCGTCGGCGGGCGGCCGGAGGCTCGTTCTCCCAGGCGCTCATCGGCGAGGGTTTCGCGAGCGCGCTCGGTGTCGCCCGCGCCCTGGCCGAGCAGTACCACCTGCCGCTCGTCGATCTGGCGGTGGCGGGCGTCGATGCCGAGGCGGTGAAGACGCTCGCGCTGCCGGTGCTCGAGCGCGTCTGCGCGATTCCGTTCTCGGCCGACGGCTCGACGGTCAAGATCGCCATCACCGATCCCGGTGACGTGCGCGGGCTCGACCAGCTGCGGCTGGCGACCCGTCAACGTGTGCAGTTCTACGTCGCCGCCAAGAATGACGTGCTGACCGAGTTGCGCAGGCTCTCTCGCGCATCCGAGGCCATGAATGCGACATTCGTCGACGAGGCCGACGGGTTCGGCGCCGACGACGAGGACGATCTCGACGCCGACGACGGGATCTCGGATGCACCGCTCGTGCGACTGGTCAACTCGATGATCTTCCAGGCGGCGGAGGACGGGGCGAGCGACATCCACGTCGAGCCTCAGGAAGCCGAGTTGATCATTCGCTACCGCATCGACGGCGTTCTTCACGTTGCCCATCGTGTTCCGAAGCGGCTGGCCGCCGGTGTGACGACCCGCTTGAAGGTGCTCTCGAAGCTCGATATCGCCGAACGGCGGAAGCCTCAGGACGGCCGGATCAGCCTCAACGCCGCCGCCGCCGGCCGAACGCTCGACATTCGCGTGGCAACGCTGCCCACGGTCGAGGGCGAATCGGTGACGCTGCGCCTGCTCGACAAGTCGCGCGAGGTGCCCACGCTCGCGGCTCTCGGGCTGTCCGAGGCGATGCAGAAACAGATGACGAGAATCCTCGCCCGGCCCACCGGCGCCCTGCTCGTCACCGGCCCGACCGGCTCGGGCAAGTCGACGACCCTCTACGGCGCTCTCGGAGAGATCAGCAAGCCCGAGATCAACATCATCACCGTGGAGGATCCAGTCGAGTACCGGCTCGGCGGGGTCAGCCAGGTGCAGATCAATCCGCGCGCCGGACTGACCTTCGCGACGGCCCTCAGATCCATCCTCCGCTCAGATCCCGATGTCGTGATGGTCGGTGAGATTCGCGACGGCGAGACCGCCCGGATCTCGATCGAGGCCGCGCTCACGGGGCATTTCGTGCTCTCCACCCTGCATACGAACGACGCGCCTTCGGCGATCACGCGGCTGAACGAGATGGGCGTCGAGCCGTTCATCACGGGCGCGGCGGTCTCGGCGGTCCTCGCTCAGCGGCTGGCCCGCAAGCTGTGCCCGCACTGTGCGGAGCCCTACCAGCCCTCGTACGAGGAGCTGAAGGGGCTGCACGTGGACGACGAACGCCTCGCAGGGCTCGACGGCGCGACCTTCCATCGGAAGAAGGGCTGTGCCCGTTGCGGGCAGACCGGGTATCGCGGGCGGGTCGGTGTCTTTCAGTTCCTCGAGATGTCCGAGCGGCTCGAGAAGCTCGCTTCCGAGATGGCGCCGCGCGACGTGCTCGAGCGTGAAGCTCGTGACGAGGGCATGCTCACCATGTGGGAGGACGGCGTCGCGAAGGTGCTCTCGGGCCTCACGTCGGTCGAGGAGCTCGCGCGGGTCTGCACCGTCTGAGCCGTCGAGACGAAGGGATAATCATGCTGCGTCCCCGGGCTTGGCGCGCCGTCGACGAAGCTACGAGTCAGCCGGAGGCTGTTAGCTGGTCAGCCGGAGGCGACGTCACAGCCGAGATAGGCGAACGACGTCGTCAGGTCGTCGATGAACCCGTCCGCCTCCTCGATGCTGCCGAAGCGGTAGGACTTGGTTCCTGCCGCCCCTTCGAGCTCTGCGGCCACGACGACCTCGTTATGGTCACTTCGCCTGTCGAGGGTTGCGACCGGGACGCCATCGCGAGAGATGCGCCAGGCGCCCGTCGCGGGATTCGTCAGATGGGCTGCCGGTTGCATCCCTCGTGCTATCGGCGCGAAGTGGGCGACCTCCGCCACCCGGATGGGGGATTTCCCGGAGGGTTCGCACCGCCGAAGAAGCCGCGGAAGGGAGGCCTAGCCTCCCCGATGGGGAACTACCCCCGAATGGGGGGTGCGGAGTCCCTCAAGATCGGCGATAACAGGTGGGTGCTCGCCAAACTCGAGAAGGAGAATTGCATGGCAAAGTTGCGGCAGCGGCTCCAGGGTGAAGAGGGTTTCACGCTGATCGAGCTGCTCGTTGTGATCGTGATCATCGGCATTCTGCTCGCGATCGCCGTTCCGTCGTACCTCGGTTTCAAGGATCGTGCGAACAATCGCGCCGCTGAGGCCGACATTCGCGCGGCGATCCCGTCGATGGAGGCGTTCTACGCCGACAACAGCACCTATGTCGGCGGAACCCCGGCAGCGCTGAAGCTGATCGACTCGGGTCTTGCCTCGGTGGTCGTGACCGGCGGCCTCAGCACGACCGCCTACTGTATCGGTGCGAACGTGAACGGCAAGACCTGGTCGGTTCTGGGCCCGGGCGCCTCTGCCTGGTACACGACGACCAACTGCAGCGGCACGGCAACGACGCCGTAACCTGCTCGGATCGACGTCAGACCGGAGCCACCTGGTGCAGCTTGCATCAGGTGGCTCCGTCGCGTTTTGGGCCCTTCTCCTCTTCCCTTCGGGCTTTCCGCCTGTTCCAGGGCTCGCCGGCGCAGGTGGGTCGCCCTAGCCGCACTGATGGGGAACTTCCCCCGGATGGGCTGGCGCGGGCGCGTCCGCAATGAGCGACAAAGAGCGAAACGCACGTCCAATGGGAAGAGGGAGATCTACATGGCAACATTGCGGCAGCGGCTGCAGCGCGACGAGGGCTTCACGCTGATCGAGCTGCTCGTGGTGATCGTGATCATCGGCATTCTGCTCGCGATCGCCGTCCCGTCATATCTTGGCTTCAAGGATCGTGCGAACAACCGGGCCGCCCAGGCCGATGTTCGCGCCGCGATCCCGTCGATGGAGGCGTTCTACGCCGACAACAACACGTATGTCGGCGGGACCCCGGCAGCGCTGAAGCTGATCGATTCCGGTCTTGCCTCGGTGGTCGTGACCGGCGGCCTCAGCACGACCGCCTACTGCATCGGCGCGAGCGTGAACAGCAAGGCCTGGTCGGTTCTCGGCCCGGGCGCCTCTGCCTGGTACCCGTCGACCGACTGCACCGGCACCGCGACGAGCCCGTAATCACCCAGACCAGGGGAGCTACCCGGCCCTGACCCGCGTCACCTGACGCGGCTCAGGGCCGGACCGTCCGTCTGCGGCTAGGCTTTCGGGGAGTCAAACCCCCCAAAAGGGGGTGAGTCCACCCGAGTCGTTTCGCGATAAGACAGGGTCACCCGAAACCGGAGACTCCAACGGCTCACTCAGGCTCCAGTCCGAGTTCGAGTCGAGGCGCTGAAAGGGAACGCCGGTCGCGTGAAGAACGTCGTTATCCGACGCATGAAAGGGCGATTTACACTGTGGCAACAACGGTAGGGTCGATCGACGATGTGCTTGCGATCATGGTGGATCGTGAGGCCTCCGACCTTCATCTGACCGCCGGCTCGCCGCCGGTCATTCGGGTGAACGGGCACCTGGAGAGGCTCGTCGACCACGAGAAGCTGACGCCCGAGCAGACGCGCGACCTCATCTACCGGATCGTCTCGACCGAGCAGCAGAAGCTGCTCGAGACGCGGCGTCAGCTCGACTTCTCCTACTCGGTCCCCGGCCTCGCACGCTTTCGCGTCAACGCGTACTTCCAGCGCGCGAGCATCGGCGCGGCGTTTCGCCTGATCCCGGCGGAGATCAAGCCGCTCGAGAAGCTCGGCATGCCGGACAAGCTCTACGAGCTCGCCGAGCGGCCACGCGGCCTCGTCCTCATCACCGGGCCGACCGGCTCCGGTAAGTCGACCACCCTCGCATCGCTCCTCGACCACGTCAACCACACGCGGCACGAGCACATCCTCACGATCGAGGATCCCATCGAGTTCCTGCACTGGCACGGCACCTGCATCGTCAACCAGCGCGAGATCGGCCCCGACGCGTCCTCGTTCGGCGAGGCGCTGCGCGCTGCCCTGCGGCAGGACCCGGACGTCATTCTCGTCGGCGAGATGCGCGACCTCGAGACGATCGCCACCGCCCTGACGGCAGCCGAGACGGGCCATCTCGTCTTTGCAACGCTGCACACGCAAAGCGCCCCGAGCACGATCGACCGCATCATCGACGTCTTCCCGGCCGAGCAACAGGACCAGGTGCGCGTCCAGCTCGCCTCGACCCTCCAGGGCGTCGTCACTCAGAACCTCGTGCCGACGGCGGACGGCCTCGGCCGCACAGCCGCGCTCGAGATCCTGATCCCCGACGACGCCGTGCGGAACCTCATCCGCCAGGCGAAGATCGAGCAGATCTACTCCGTCATGCAGACCAGCACCTCGCGCGGCATGCAGACGATGGAGCAGTCGCTCGCCGACCTCGTCCTGCGCCGGGTGATCACGCCCGAGGTGGCGTTCACACGCTCCTCGCGGCCCGACCAGTTGCGCGGTCTGCTCGAGCGTGCCGGCTTCAGCATCCCCGACCCGTCCCCGGTCACCGCGAGCCCGCTTGCGCCCGCCGGTGGCCTCCGCCTGGCCGGACAGGTATAGAGGTCATGGTGGATCTGAAAAAGGAGATCAAGCTGTCGGATCTGCTCCGGCGGCCGAGGAAGACGAAATCGTCGGGCAAATCGAAGGCCGCGGCCGAGGCACGCAAGCGTCAGGCGAAGAAGCAGGAGATTATCGGCCTGAAGATCGGGGCATCGCAGCTCGCGGCGGCGAGAGTGGTGAACAGCGGCCGCTCGCGGCAGCTCCTCCAACTCGCGCGAAGCCCGCTCGAGCCCGGCATCGTCGTCGCGGGAGAAGTTCGCGACATCGACGGGCTCGCGCGTGCCCTCGACGCGTTCTTCACCGAGCACAAGCTCCCACGTCGTGGTGTTCGCCTCGGGATCGGCACGAACCGCATCGGTGTGCGCTCCCTCGACGTCGAAGGCATCGACGACGAGCGCCAGCTCGCAAACGCGGTGCGCTTCCGCGCCCACGAGGCATTGTCGATCCCCATCGATCAGGCGGTCCTCGACTACCACGTGACCGGCGAGACCCCGAACGAGGACGGCGGAGTGTCGCGCCGGGTTTTGCTCGCCGCCGCCTATCAGGAGCCGATCGATCACTACGTCCAGGCGTTCCAGGCGGCGAGCATCGAGCTCGTCGGCATCGACGTCGAAGCGTTCGCCCTTCTGCGTGCGGTCGCTCCCGAGGAGCTGTCGGTTTCGGGAGCGGAGCCCGTCGCGGTCGTCGCCCTCGCCCTCGGTCATGACCGCTCGACGCTCGCTATCTCCGACGGCACGGTCTGCGACTTCATGCGCGTGCTCGAGTGGGGCGGTGCGAAGCTCGACGCTGCGATCGCTCGCGAGCTCGGCCTGACACTCGAGGAGGCTGCCGAGCTCAAGCTCGACGTCTCGCTCGACGAGCCTTCCGCCGACGGCGACGATGTGCGGCTCGCGCGGGCCTCGCGTGCGGTCTCGCGCGAGCTCGAAGCACTCGCCCGCGAGCTGATCGCCTCCTTGCAGTTCTACCAGAGCGAGCCGGGATCCCTTCCGATCGCGGACATCCTTATCACCGGCGGCACATCGAGGCTTCCGGGCCTCCAGACCGAGCTTGAGCGGTTGATTCGCGTCCGCATCACGTCGGCCGACCCGCTCCTACTCGTCCAGGCCGATGAGCGTCTCGCCGAGCGCGACGATCTCGGCTCGCTGGCGATCGCGATCGGGCTCGGGATGGGAGCCGTCTGATGCAGGCCGTCAATCTCCTCCCGGCCTACGCACGTCCCGCGGGGCGGTGGAGTGCCGTCGGGAAGGGTGTGACGCCGGTGGCGGTCACGCGGATCGGCGGCGTCGTGGCCGCGGCCTGCGCGCTCGCAATCGCAGGCGTTTACGTTTACGAGCGCTCGATCGTCAGCAATCGTCACGCGACGCTGACGACCGTCCAGGCGCGACTGACCGCGGTCGAGGCAATCGCGGCGCCACTTCGCGCCGCGCAATCTGCGAGCCAGGCCCGCGCCGCGGCCGTGCGTAGCATCGACCACTCGCGGGTGCGCTGGGAGGGCATCCTGAGCGATCTCGCCCGCGTGATGCCGAACCAGGTCTACCTCAAGACCCTGAACGCAGAAGCGGCAGGCGCGGTCGCACCGGCAACCCCGACCGCGGCGCCGACCCCCGGGGTCACGGCCGCATCGACGTCGTTCACGATCACCGGTGTGGCAGCATCGCAGGCCGACGTCGCTCTCGTCCTCGACCGACTCGCGCTCCTGCCCTGGCTCTCGGACGTCACGCTGCAGACGTTGGCTCGCGCGGTCGACACCACCGGGAGCGTGGGCGACAATTTCTCGATCAGTGCGGGCTTCTCGCCCCCGCTACCTGGAATCGGCGCACAATGAGGCTTGGTACTCGATGAAGCTCATCTCGAGCGGCCGGATCGCTGCCCTCGTCGCAGTGGCCGTGATTCTGGCAGTCGTAATCGTCGGCTGGGCGTTGCTCATCTCTCCGCAACGCAGCAAGGCGAGTGATTTGAGTGTCCAGATCGACAATGCGCGGGTGCAGATCGCGGCGACCAAGGCATATGTTTCGAGCCCGGTGGCCAAGCGCAGCGTGCGCGACCTCCGGCGGCTTCGGCGGATCCTTCCCGATCAAGCCGAGGCGGCGCGGATCCTCCGGCAACTGACAGCGGCTGCGCACACAGCCCAGGTCAGCATCAACACCGTCACTCCGCAATCGGTCGTGCCGGCGGGCGGCGCACAAGCGTTGCCGATCACGCTCACGATCGACGGTCACTATTTCGGTATCTCGACGTTCTTGCATCTGTTGCGCACGCAGGTTGCCGTGCACGACGCCAACGTTCGCGGCAAGGGACGGCTGTACACGGTCGACAGCGTTCAGTTCCTGACTGGCTCGAGCGGTACCGTCGGTACCGGGGCGCAGGGCAGCGCCAGCGGCAACACGATCACTGCAACGATCGCCCTGAATGCGTTCATCTTCGGCTCGGCGGTACCCGGCGCCCCGTCGACGGAAACGACGCCCGGCGCCACCACGACTTCCTGATGTCTTCCAGCGCCGCACAGCGCCGCCGGACTGCGTATGCGGCGGCCGCCGCGGCGAAGCAGCGCCGCAACAAGGTCCTTGCGATCATCGGCTTCGTCCTCTTTCTCGGGGTTCTCGCCTACGAGGTGCCGCACACTCTGAAGTTGTTGAACAAGCACAGCTCGACAGCGGTCGTCGTGCCCCCTCCCGCGGCCGGGTCACCGCGGAAGGTCCCGAAGCAGTTCCGCACGGCCGTCGCGCCCGATCCGTTCACCGCCCACAGTTTTGCGACGAGCGACCCGGTGGTTGGGCCGGCGGTCGGGGGCCATGACCCCTTCGCCCACGCGGTCTCCGCGACGAGCTCGCCCGCGACGACTCCTCCTCCGCCGACCCTGTCGACGGCGCCCCTCCCGAAGCAGATCGTGATCGGCACTCCCACGAAGAATGGCTCTGTCGCGCGGGGCTGGATCGTCATCCTCGCCTCGATTCCCACCCGCGAGGGCCGGGGAGCCGCGCTGGCATTCGCGCGGATCGCGCGGACCAGGGGGGTCGCGCCGATCGCGGTGCTCAACTCATCGAACCGAAAGCCTCTCCGTGGCGGCTATTGGGTCGTCTACACGGCGCCCGTGCCCTCCGTCGTCGCGGCGTCGCGCCGCGCCAACGAGGTGCACAACCGTGGCTACGGCACCGCGTACCTCCGCGAGTTGATCGTGTACCACTGACGAGCAGCGCAAGCCGAACACATCGGTGGTTGCCGTTCCGTAACGCCTCCCACAGAATCGACTCTACTGAGCTAGGACAGCAAAGGAAGGAACATCGACATGGCTGCATTCGCCTACGACGCAATCAACGCACAGGGCCTCGAGCTCTCGGGGACGATCCACGCCCCGGATCTGTCCGTCGCGCGCGAGCAGCTTCAACAGCGCGGCTTGATGCCGCAATCACTCACCGAGCAGGCAGGAAAGAGTGAGGGTTTCCGCACCTCCTTCAAGAAGGTCAAGCCCAAGTCGCTTCAGATCTTCGCGCGTCAGCTCGCAACGATGATCGAGGCCGGCGTCAGCGTGGTCGGCGCGCTCGTGACGCTCGAGGAGCAGACCGACGACAAGTACCTGCAAGAGGTGATCGCCGATGTGCGCTCCGACGTCGAAAGCGGCGTCATCCTCTCGAAAGCGATGGGGCGGCATCCCAAGGTCTTCAATCGCCTCTTCGTCTCCATGGTGCAGGCGGGCGAGTCCTCGGGCACGTTGGACGCGGTGCTCGACCGCGTCGCTCATCAGATCGAGAAGGAGACGCAGATCAAGCGCCGTGTGAAGGGAGCCATGGTGTACCCGACGGTCGTCATCTCCTTCGCCACGCTCGTGCTCATCTTCATGCTGCTGTTCATCGTCCCGGTCTTCGTGAATGTCTTCGACTCGCTCGGCGGGCAGTTGCCCGAGCCGACGAAGATCGTGATGGGCATGTCGAACGGGCTCCGCAGCTACTGGTTCATCATCTTCCCAGCCGTGGCCGCGACCATCTTCGGGCTCCGTCGCTTCAAGCGCACCGAGGAGGGACGCCGGCGCTGGGACACGTTCAAGTTGAAGATCCCGATGAAGATCGGTGACGTCGTGCAGAAGATCGCCCTCGCCCGTTTCTCGCGGACGCTCTCGACCCTCGTCGCTGCGGGCGTGGACATCATCAGCGCGCTCGAGATCACCGGAGGGACGGCAGGAAACTGGGTGCTCGAGCGTTCGCTCGTGACGATTCGCGAGCGGGTGCACGAAGGCGTCCCGATCAGCGAGCCCCTGGCGGACGATCCGATCTTTCCCCCGATGGTCAGTCAGATGGTGAAGATCGGCGAAGAGACCGGTGAGCTCGACAAGATGCTCGGCAAGGTCGCCGACTTCTACGAGGACGAGGTCGATGCGAGCATTCAGTCTCTGACCTCGATCATCGAGCCGATCCTGATGATCGGCGTCGGCGTCATGGTCGGGACGATCGTCATCTCCATGTACCTGCCGATGTTCAAGCTGCTGACGCTGATCAAGTAAGCAGCAGCAGCAGGCAGCGAGCGCAGCGACGAACGGGCCCGTGCGGATCTCGACCGCCGTCGTCATCGGCGGCGTGCTCGTGGCGGTCGGGCTCGGCGCCTACGAGCTCGGCCACGGAGTCGATTCGACGGCTCATGGAGTCGCGACCGTCGCGACCGCGATTCCCGCGCAAGCCGCGATCGCGACCGCGGAGGCGAACCTGGCCCCGGCCGTGTCAGCGGCGACCAGTTATCAGGTCGAGCACGGCAGCTACACCGGCCTCACCACCGCCGGCCTGCGCTCGTACGACGCGGGGCTCGCAGGCGAGGTGAGCGTGCGGAGTGCCGGCGATGCGTCCTACTGCATCGAGAGCGCCGCCGACGGTGCGACGGTGAACATCCGCGGGCCGAACGGCTCGTATGCCGTCGGACCTTGTTGAGCTGACCATTTCCGTCACCGGGCGAAAAGGGGTGGCCGAGAGGGCTCGCCGGTCGTTCGCCGGGTGCCCCCTGGCCGGGCCGCTCGGCGGCCGCCCGACAGGCCGTGACGATACGTCACGGCTCGCAGCTTCGTACGCTTGGCCTCGTACAACGCCAGATCGGCCTGATGGACGAGGAGTTGCCGGCCTTCGAGGCCCGTCGACTCCGTCAAGCCGATACTGACGGCGCGGGCACCGGCAAGCTGGCGCGTCGCCCGATCGACCTCATCGGCGAGACGGAGCGCATCCCAGCTGCGTTTGTTCGGGACGATCACCATGAACTCGTCACCGCCCGTGCGATAGATCGTGCCCTCGTTCGCGACCAGAGCCTTCAGGCACCGGGACACCGCCTTGATGTGCGCATCGCCTGCCGGATGGCCCTTCGTGTCGTTGATCCGTTTCAGGCCGTCGAGGTCGATCGCCATCAGCGTGAAATGGGCGCCGGTCGCCGCCCGGCGCTCGATTGCTGCCGACAGGTCGGTATGGAAGGCGCGATGGTTCCCGAGCTTCGTGAGGCTGTCGGTACGGGTCTGTACTTGGAGCTCCTCGATGCGCCGGTCGCGGCCATCCCGGACGATCGGGCGTCGGAGCAGGGCGACCCCCCGCCGGATCAGCCAGAGAAGATTCCCCGCGACGACGAGGGTCAACGCGAGGAGGCCGAATCGCCGGATCGGCGGGTCGCCCTGAGCCGCATCCGGAGCGAGGGCGAGCTCATGCTGCCTGCGGCCTGCGTAGAGCCCGAGCGGAGCCAGCGCCTCGGCGAGGGGCTGCACCTGGTGTTCGGATCCGGTTCGGCGTAGCGCCTGGGCATACGTCACCCGTAGACGTACGAGCGCGGTCGACTCGGGGCCGTCCGACCGCGCCTGAATGTCCCGGAGGATCTCGGTCGTCTGCGCCGCGTCCGTCGAGAAGCCCGGCTTCTGCAGGCTTGGACGGCCCCCGACATCCATTCTTCGTCTCTGTCTCGCCACCAGATCGGAGAGCACGGCGTAGTCGCGAAGCCGCTCGGAGCTCGAGTGTGCGGTCGTACGCGCGAGCTCGATCTGGATCGTGCCGGCGGTCGCGAGTGCGATGAGCGCGAGTGCGCACGCGACGAACGAGCCGCGGGCGAGTCGCGCCAGTGGAGTACGAGAAGGAGTGGGCTGCACGTCACTCCTTACATGCCTGCCAAGCGGTTGTTCACGTATCCCCCACACGGTGGTTCACCCGGCCGCTTGACTGGCTCCGAGGCCCGTGAACGGGCGTGGGCAGCCGAAAGCTGGGCTACCCTGCCTCGATGCTCGCCGGGGCTGCGGTCGTCGATCGGATCGGGCCTCGCGCGGGGGTCGCGGCCCTCGTCGCGCTCTGCGCCGTGCTTGCTCCCGGTGGTGGCCGAGCCGCCGACCTCCCCTGCGTCGCCGCGGGCTTCGCTGCCGTCGTCTCGCCGGGCTCTCCGGTGCCTCAGCCCGTCGGACCCGCGTTGACCGTTGCGACACCCCAGAGCCTGACCACCGACGCCTAACTCGACACGACCTCGGGCACCGGCCTCTCGATCGCCCAGATCGCGATCGGCGCAGCGGGATGCGCCGATGCAGCCGGGACTCCGGGCGGCACCTCCACCCGCGCCAAGGCCTGGAGCCTCCTCGGCGGCATCGTCAAGGGAGCCGCGCTGCAGGCCGACCTCGTCCCGGCCGCCTCGGCACCCGGAACGGGGTGGCGGCTGCGCTCGAGGTTCGACGGGCTGATCGTGGCCGGTAGGCCGTTCGACGCCTCGCAGGGTGCGACTGCCGAGGTGGGGAACTGGGCCACCGTCGATCGGCCCGGCACGATCGACGCGGGCGACGGGGCACCCCTTCGCTTCTGGGCGGCATCGCTCGAGCTGCGCGTCACCCGCGCTCACGGGAGCTTGCTGCCCGGTACCCGCTTCCTGATCGGCTGGGTGAGCGCCGATCGGCAGCCGGCGCCACCCGCTCCTCCGCCGATCCCGAAAGCGCCGGTCGTGACGACGCCTTCGAGCACGCACGTCACGACCGCGACGACCGCCGCGCCTCCCGCGCAGCCGAAGCCGAGCCGGTCGAGCGTCGCCAAACCCGCGGCACGGCCGAGCACGAAACCCGCCGCTCGCACAGCTGCTCGCCGGAGAAGCGTCAAGCGCGGCCCGGTGCGGAGGAAGCAGAAACCCCATGTGCATGCGAGGAAGCACCACCACAAACCGTCGATCCTGCTCGGTCGCCCGCTTGGTGCGACGCCGTCGCTCGGCGGCTCCACGTACGACTTCCCCGTGCACGGCGAGGCTGCGTGGGGCGATACCTACGGGGCCGACCGAAGCGACGTCCCGGGCGGCTGGCACCACGGAGACGATCTTTTCGTCGCTCTCGGCACGCCCGTCGTCGCGGTGGCCGACGGGACGGTGTTCGCGGTCGGCTGGAACTCCGTCGGCGGGTGGCGGCTCTGGCTCGAGGACGCCGAGGGGAACGACTTCTACTACGCGCACCTTTCGGGTTACACGAGGCTCGCGCGGGACAACCATCGCGTTCGCCGCGGTCAGGTGATCGGCTTCGTCGGGAACACGGGCGATGCCTTCACGACGATCCCGCACCTGCACTTCGAGGTTCACCCGTTCGGGCTTCTCTCACTCGGCTACGACGGTGCCGTCGACCCGACCCGGTATCTCGCGAGCTGGCAGCATCCCGGCGGGGTCGACGTGCTGCCGCCGGTGCCACTCCCCTCGCCGAACTTCAGGGGAGCCGGCTCGCTCGCGGACTTCCGGCGCCTACTCGTCCTGCGGCCGCTCGCCCGGCCCCTCCACCCCGCCGGCAAAGCGCGCTCCACGGACGCAACCCGTTCGCGGGATCGCGGAATCGAGCCCCGGCACGAAGCAGCAGGCGGATCGCGGGCGACGAAGCCTTCCGGCGATTGGGCGCCCGCGGCGGCGGGCGCGCTGCTCGTCGTGATCGCGGGCATCGCGGTCGTGCTGACGGCCCGTGAAGGCCGTTCGGCTGCGCGCCCGCTCTGACCAGGGGACGACGTGCTCAAGCTGAAGGCCTCGCGAGCCGACAACGAACGGGAACGAGTGCCGAAGTGAACCAGATCGCGAAGATTGACGACGCAGCCGTCCCAGAAGCCGCCGGTCCCCGTGCGGCTGTCGACGCATCCGCCGACGTCGTGCGGACACCGCTCGGCCAGCTCCTCGTCGCCGAGGGAGTTCTCAGCGATGTGCAGTTGCATCAAGCCCTGCACCTCGGGACTCAGAGCGGAGAGCGGCTGGGAGAGGTCGTCGTCCGTCAGGGCCTCGCCTCGGAAGAGGACATCGCACGCCTGCTCGCGGCACAATGGAACCTTGGTTACGTCGACCGGGCGTCGATCTGGTTCGATGCGGGCGCGCTTGCCCGGCTCTCACGTGAAGACGCCCAGCGGCTCGAAGCCATCCCGACCCGCGTTGAGGACGGACGGGTCGTGGTGGCAGTCGCCGAGCCGACGGAGCAGCGGCTCGCGGCCCTGCGCGAGGTCATCGGAGAAGACACGGTGGTCGTCGTGGTGCCGAAGGCTGCCCTCGAAGCGGGTCTCCACAGTGAGCTTCTCGTCAGCGACGGACGGGCGCCCCTGAAGCTCCCGCATCGCGCGGGCTCCGGGTCGGTGGTCGCCCGGCTCGAAGTGCCCCCGTCGACCGCCGCCGATGACGCGGGATGGGATGCCGACGTCCTGACCGGCGATGTCGCCTCCGAGGAGGCCCGCGCTGCGAGCGTGGCCGCGCCGCAGGCGGTCGAGCGCGCGTTGCCCGAGCTGCACGAAGCGCCGCCGGCGGGAACGCTTGCCGAGGGCCTCGCTCAGCTGATCGAGGCCCAGATCGTCGCTCGCGAGCCGTCACCGGGTGTCGCGGACAGGTTCTCGGCCCTCGAGCGGCGCCTCGAGCACCTCGAGGACGACCTGGCCGGCGACCGGGCCGCACTCGCAGAGCTTGCCGGCCACTTCCGCCTGATCGCCGACCTGCTCGGCAAGCTCTGACGGCGGCGGGGTTCCCCCGATCGGGGGAGAGTTGCTCGTCCGGCCGCGGACGATCATTCCAGGGACGTGGGCCACGACTCTCAGCCGCGCGACGGAACCGACGCTGTCGCTGCGTCCTACCGGCAACTTGCCGAGATCTACCACGACCTTCTCTCACGTGAAGGGCTCGACGCGGTGCTCGAGCGGCTCGTCAAGACCGTGCGCCGGCTCATCCCGGTCACCGACATCCTGATTGCCGAGGCGGATACCGAACGTCGGATCCTGACGCCACTCGTCGCAGAGGGTGGCTGGCCCGACAATTTCCTCTCCTCGACGCTTCCGTTCGGTGAGGGGCTGATTGGGCTGACGGCCGAACGCGGACGTGCGATCCTCTGCAACGACGCGCATCTCGACCCGCGGGCCGGGCATGTGGCGGGCACCTCGGTCGGCGACCCGGAGGCAATCGTCTCTCTCCCCCTCGTCGCTCGCGGGGTCGTGATCGGGGCGATGAGCCTGTACCGTGAAGGGGAAGGCGCGAGCTTCAGCGAGTTCGAATTCGAGCTCGCGCAGCGCTTCGGTGACGCCGCGACGCTTGCGATCGAGAACGCACGGACTCGAGAGGAGCTGCGCGAGCTGAGCCGTCGCGACGAGCTGACCGGCCTCTACAACCGTCGCGGGTTCAACGAGGTCCTGACGAGCGCCCTGAACCATGGGACGCGCCACGACCATTGCGTCGCAGTGGTCGTCATCGATCTCGATGATTTCAAGAGCGTGAACGACGATCACGGCCATCCGTGCGGTGACGAGCTCCTGCGCCAGACTGCGACCCGGTTGCTCGACGCGTCCCGGGAATCGGACCGGGTTTGCAGGGTCGGCGGCGACGAGTTCGCATTCGTGCTCGTCCGTGCCAGTGCCGCCGAGGCCGAGGTCGTCGCACGTCGGATCGAGCGGGCCCTCGGCGACGCACCCTTCCAGCTGCCCTCGGGCGACGTGTCGCAGACGGCCAGCGTCGGCGTTGCGACGAGCAACGCGGGTGTCGTCTGCGACCCGGCGAAGCTGCTCCTGGAGGCCGACCGCGCCATGTACCTCGCGAAGCGGCGCTCCGCCGAGCCGGCGAGACTCACCCTCGTCGCCGACGCCTCGGCTTGAGGTTCTGCGTGACTAGGAGCTGCGTGAGCGAAGGCGCGCCGCGAGCGCTCCGCGTCGTTCCGAGCGCCAGCGGCTGAGCTCCTCCCGGTACCGGAGGCAGACCGCGATCAGGGTCGCCATGAGGGCGAGGTTCCCGGCGAGGATGAAGGCGTCGGCCGGGTTGAATGCGATTCCCCCCATTCCGTGCATCACGATGATCGGGTTCGGCACGGAGAGCCCGTCGGAGCTCGCTGAGACGAGGTTGCCGAGCACGCCACCGGCGAAGATGCCTGCTGCGACCGCGACGCCCCTCGAGGGGAGACGCGTGAGCGGCACGATCGCGATGAGGAGCACGCACGACCCGGCGAACCAGAGGTCGGAGCGCTGATGGATCGCCCACGGAGGGGTGGGAACGGTCAGCTTGACCCACTGATCGACGGCAGCGAGCGCCGTTGCGATCACAAGCAGCGCGAGCAGGCGCTCGCTCCAGGCTTCGGTCGAGGCAGCACGTACACCGAACATCCCGCCATGGTAGTGCCCACGGCGGCCATGGCGGAAACCGAGTTGCGTGGCGAGACCTACGATCAGCCGGTTTCGTCGGTCGATCGCGCGTTCCGCCGCCTGCTCCGCTCGGCGCGGAGAGCGTCGATTCGCTCGTGCAGCGCACGCCGTCGCTCGGAAAGGTCTCGCTCGTCCTCCTCTGTCCGCTCGTTTGGGAAGCTCGCGAGGCGGTCGTGGTAGCTCCGCCGAAGCGCCGAGAGCTCGCGCTCCTCGGCCTCCAGCTGTTTCAGGAGCGCATCCGTGTCGTCGGGCGCGGTCATCGACTTCTTCTAGCAGAGTCCTGGCTCGCTGTCAGCTGCTGAGGTGGGTCTGTGCTAGTTCGAGACGCGCCAGCGTTCGCGCTTTCGCCCCTTGACCAGGGTGTTGACGAGCGTGGCGGCGAGGAATGCGAGCAAAACGACCACGATCGCACCGATCACGAAGAACGGGGTGACGTGCCGGCCCGCGATCGTGTGCGCGTGCCCGGTCGTCGTGTGGGTCGCAACCGTCGTCGTACCGTTCAGCTCGGGGTCATTCGTCGCGGCCTGGTTGGAAAGGTGGTCGACGCGGTGCCCGATCTCGTAGGCCCCGATGCCGGCCGCACCGAGGAGGACGGTGACGATCAGCAGATCGAGCAGTCGCCGCATTCGCTCAATCTAGCGAGGCCCCGGGACGGCACCCGCGAAGCCAGGGTCGTGTGCGTGGCCGCACCCGAGACGACGAGTGCGGCCACGCTTCTCGCAGAACTGCTACCGCGGCCTGCGGCGGCGCTGCTGGGGTTGCGGGCGCCCCTGCGGCTGCGGGCGCTTGGGAGGAGCGACCCGCATGCCAGAGGCGGCGAACTGGTCTCCGTGACCGAGGTGGGAGGCCATCTTGCCGATGTCGGCCTGCTGCTCGGGGAGCACGAAGGTGACGCCGGTGCCGCTCCGGCCTGCGCGACCGGTGCGGCCGACCCGGTGCACATAGTCGTCGTGACCGTGCGGCGGGTCGAAGTTGATCACGTGCGTGATGTCGTCGACATCGAGCCCTCGGGCGGCGACGTCGGTCGCGACGAGGGTCGTCACCTTGCCCGACTCGAATCTCGCTAGTGCCCGCTCTCGCTGGTTCTGCGAGAGATTCCCGTGCATCGGCGCGGCCGCGATGTCGTGCTTGACAAGCTTGCGCGCCAGCTTGTCGGCGCCGTACTTGGTGCGGACGAAGACGAGCGCGAGGCCGCGCTCGCCCTTCAGCTGGGCGACGAGGGTGTCGAGCTTGCCGTCGGCTGTGACGGGCACGAAGGTGTGCTCGATCTCGCCCTCCTGCTTCTCGATCGGCGCCTCCGCCTTGAAGCGAGAGGGGTTGACCGTGTAGGCGCGCGCGAGCTCCGCGACGGCTCCGTCGAACGTCGCCGAGAAGAGCATCGTCTGACGGTTCTGCGGCACGCTGCGCAGGATGCGGTCGACCTGGGGCTTGAAGCCCATGTCGAGCATCCGGTCTGCCTCGTCGAGCACGAGCACGCGCACCCCGTCGAGCCCGATCATGCGGCGTTCCATCAGGTCGTGGAGGCGGCCGGGCGTCGCGACCAGCACGTGGGCGTCCTTGGCCTTCTTGGCCTGCGCGCCGAGGGGCACGCCGCCGTAGACGGTCGCTACACGAAGGCCCTTGGCCGTTGCGAGCGGGCGCAGGTCGTCGGCGACCTGAGTCGCGAGCTCCCGTGTCGGGACGAGGACGAGGGCCGCCGGGCGGCGGTTTGCATTCGCCGTGCGCTCGACGAGCGGCAGGCCGAAGGCGAGGGTCTTTCCGGAGCCCGTCGGGGACTCGGCGAGGATGTCGAGGCCGGCGAGCGCGTCCGGGAGGACGAGCTGCTGCACCGCGAACGGGTAGTGGATCTGAAGCGCATCGAGCGCGCGCACGACAGGCGTGCTGACGCCGAGCGCCAGGAAGGACTGAGACACGTTGTTCTACTCCTTGGTCAGGCAGGGTCGAGATGCGGAAGACTCGAACAACCCTGAAGAGGAGGAACGAGAAGCCAGATCTCACGGACACCCGAATGGCGTTCCGTACAAGGGACGGTAGCACGCGGGTGAGGCCCGGCGTTGCCCAAAAGGGTGACAAGGAGGATCGGTTGCGAAGTCGAATCTAGAGAGATCACGGAGTCGAGAGCGCAGGTCGAAGGCACATTGACGGGTGGGGTCGGGCCGAGGTGCCAACTGACCCACCGACCGCAGCGCGAGCGGGCTTCGAGCGGACCTCGGGCCGCCGGAGCCGTTCCGGCGGCCTGTTTTACGTCGTCTTTACGCGTGTGCTACCCCGAACTGACCCCGAACGGGGATAGTCAAGGGCATGCGGAGACTCATCATCACCCTCGCTGCCTGCTTCCTGCTCTCGCTCTCGGGCGCGGCCCTCGCGGCGACGCGCTCTTCGGTGCCCCCGTTCCCGCGCCTGCCCGGGACCTGGTCGCATGCCGAGATCAACGTCTCGATCAAGCGGACGCCCCACACGCTGATCCTCGATCGTGGCAGCATCGTGCAGGTGAGCGCGGCGCAGGTGACGTTGCGGGAGCGCGACAACACCCTGGTCGTCGTTCCGTTCTCGCAGGCGACGAACGTGCGCCTCGATGGCTTTCCGGCGACCGTGCTCGACTTGCGGAAGCGCATGAACGCCCAGACGATGCGGATCGACGGCGGTCCCGCGGTGCGCGTGCGCGCATCGTTCTAACAGGCTCCCTCTGATGGCGGGGACCGTTCTCCTCGTCGAAGACGAGCCCTCCGTCGGCGAGCTCGTCCGTGGCTACCTGATGCGCGACGGCTATCGCGTCGTCTGGGTGCGCTCCGGCGAGGAGGCCCTCGTCGAGCTGGACCGGCATCGCGTGCGCATCGTCATCCTCGATATCGGGCTGCCCGGGAAGGACGGTTTCGACGTCTGCCGCGACATGCGCGCCCGGTCGAATGTGCCGATCCTGATGTTGACAGCGCGGGACGAGGAGCCCGACCGCATCGTTGGGCTCGAGGTCGGGGCGGACGACTACCTGACGAAGCCGTTCTCGCCGCGTGAGCTCGTCGCGCGAATGAAGGCGATCCTCCGGCGCAGCGAGCCGCAGGCCGGCAACGAGCGAACGGTCTCGCTCGGCGATGTCGTTCTCGACCGCGAGTCGCACGACGTCACCGTCGCGAGCGAGCCCGTCGAGCTCACCGCCAAGGAGTTCGACCTGCTCGCGTACTTCATGGCCAATCCGGGAGTCGTCGTGTCGCGCGACCTCCTCCTCGAGCGTGTCTGGGGGCAGGAATACCCCGGTGGAACGCGGACGGTCGACGTCCACGTCGCCCAGCTTCGCCGCAAGCTCGACCGCCCGGACCTGATCAGGACGCTCCGCGGGACCGGGTACAAGGCCATCCAGCCGTGAGCAGCCTGCGAGCGAGGCTGTTCTCGGCCACGCTTGCCGCGCTCGCGCTGACGCTCGTCCTCACGATCGGGATCGGAGCGATCCTCACGCGCCGCCAGGTCGACCGCTCGCAGGCCGCCGCCGTGGCGGGACGCGCCGACGACGTCGCCTCGCAGCGCCTGCAGCACGTCAGCTACGCGACGCAGGACAAGGTGACGAAAGGGGTCAGGATCCTGATCCAACGGCGGCCGACGTTCACGAGGCTCGTCCCGGACGTGAACCACTCGAGCGACGGCCAGACGACCTACCGGGGACGGCGGCAGCTCTACTCCTACCGCACGCTGCCGCACCTCGGCCTCATCGTCCTTCGCCCGACGAGCGTCCGATCCACCGCCTGGCGCCCGTTTCTCGTCGATCTGCTGCTGGCCGCGCTCGCAGGGGCGGGGTTCGCCGCCACCGTCTCCTTCCTGCTCGCACGCTCGATCGCGCGTCCGATCAGGCGCGTCGCCGAAGCGACCCGAGCACTCGCTTCGGAGGAACGGCACGAGCCGCTGCCGCGCGAAGGATCGAGTGAGCTCGTCTCGCTCGCGGACGCCTTCAACCAGATGGCCGAGCAGCTTGCCGCATCGCGCGCCGCCGAGCGTGACTTCCTGCTGTCTGTCAGCCACGAGCTGAAGACACCGCTCACCGCGATCCGCGGGTACGCCGAGGGTCTCGGCGACGGGGTCTTCGGGGCCGAGGAGGCGGCTCGCACGATCGGTCTCGAGGCGAGCCGGCTCGAGCGGCTCGTCCGGGACCTGCTCGACCTGGCCCGGATGAAGCGGAGCGAGTTCTCGGTGCGGGAGGAGAGCGTCGATCTGGCGCAGATCGCGCGCGAGGCGGTCTCCCGGCACGAGCCGTCGGCGCACCAGTTCGACGTCGCGCTCTCGGCGACCGGTGCCGAGAGCTGGGTGGCGGCCGATCACGACAGGCTCCTCCAGGTCGCTTCGAATCTCGTCGAGAACGCCCTCCGCGAGACGCCTGCGGGCGGGAGCGTGACGGTGCGGGCGGAGCCGGGCAGGCTCGTCGTGTCGGACACCGGCCCCGGGATCCCGGAGGCGGATGTTCCGCGCGCGTTCGAGCGGTTCTATCTCTACGACAAGATCGGCAAGGAACGCCCGGTCGGAAGTGGACTCGGGCTCGCGATCGTGAAGCAGCTCACCGTCGCGATGGGCGGCGATGTGCAGGTCGCGAGTGGGCCCGGAGGAACCACCTTCAGCGTGTATCTAGGGGCGCAGCTGCGAGGTGTCGACCACCTCGAAGTCGGCGCCCGTCAGCCCGCCTAGTGCGTGCAGCTGGTCGTTCGACCAGTGCGGGCTCGGCGCGCCGCCGATGAACCAGTTCGAGCCGTTGTCCGCGAGGATCAGCCCGTAGGTCTTCATCGCCTGCGCGACGATCCGCGCCTGTGGCGGCAGCCGCGAGATGTCGACGCCTGCCTTCAGCCGGACACGCAGCCCCATGGGTGGCAGCGACGGGTCGGTGCTGCTCGATGCGTAGTGGCGGGCGGGGTAGACGAACGCGCGACGTGTCCGCTCGGCGGTGAACCGCAGGGCGTGGTCGATCCGCCCCGTCGACGCATCCCCGTCCCAGCGTGCGAGCCCGGGCAGGATCGGCAGCCCCGCAGCGTCCGCCGACGTCCACGTCGCCGGCCGGACGGCGTTCGAGCGGAGGCTCCAGATGGCGCCCGACCAGCCGCTCCAGTGCGTCCCCGTGTGCTGCATCCCGGAGAGCTCGTACAGCTTGCACGCATCACGGTCGACGATCAGCACGTGACGGTCTCCGTCGTTCGCGTGCGCGGGCGCGCCTTCGACGGGGACGTTCTTCGGGATCGGATACGGCCCCTTGTCGCTCTCGTCCGCGTACTCGAAGGTGACACGGGACTTCGGTGTCGAGCGAGCGTGCACGACGACGAACGGGATCCCGATGCGCGAGCCGTCGTACAGGCCCGAGCCGAAATCGGCGTGGACGCCCGCGTCGAGCCCGATCGACGCGATCAACGTCCCCGAGTCCGAGGCGACCGGTAGCCGGTCGACCCGGGTGTTCCAGGGGTTGGAGGCCGGGAAGAGCGGACAGCCTGCGAGTGTCGGAGCCGGTGCGGCTGTCGATCCGGCGATGGCGGTCACGAAGGTGACGGCGGCGGCGGCAAGCTTGATCATGGCTGCAGTATCGACCGCTCCCAGCCGTTTCCATGTGCCTTGAACAGGTGACGTTCGTGCAGACGGTCGTCGCGGTGGCGCCAGAACTCGTACATCTCGGGCACGAGGCGGTACCCGCCCCAGCGAGCCGGACGGGCCGGCTCGCAGGGCTGTGCGTCGACCGCCGCCTCGAGCTCGGCGCGAGAGCCGGCCGGCCGGGACTGACGCGACGCCGCGGCGCTACGCCGCGAAGCAGCAGGCCGCGACGACCAGTACGCATCGGAGTCGGCGGGGGCGATCCGCTCGACCCGGCCCTCGACCCGCACCTGGATGCCGGGCCGATGGAAGAGGAGAGCGGCGCGCGGGTTCGCCCCGAGCTCATCGCCCTTGCGGGACTCGTAATTCGTGAAGAACGTGAACCCGCGTTCGTCGGCACTCTTCAGAAGCACCATGCGCACGGACGGGCGTCCGTCGGGTGACGCTGTTGCGATCGCCGTCTCGGGGCCGTCGATCCAGGCGTGGAAGAGCGCGAGTGGATCCTCCGGCGGCCCGCCACCGAACGTCATTCGGCGATCTCCGGCACATCGCGGAGCTGCGGGATCGGCGAGCGGATGTACCACGCAAGGCCGAGGAGCGCGCCGGCCGTTGCGATCCAGAGCGTCGGGCGCACGCCGATCGTCGAGCCGAGGATGCCTCCGAGCGAGGTGCCGAGCGGGCGGACGCCGTAGTTCACGACGATGAACGCGCCGGAGACGCGGGCGCGAAGCGGTGCCGGCACGGTGCCTGCGCTGATCGAGCCGGCCATGATGTCGAGCAGCATCAACCCGATGCCGGACGTGAACTCAGCGACGAACAGAAACGCGAGGATGAGCCAGTGCGGCCCCGAGGCGGCCGGGATCAGGATCAGCGGGGCGGGGAAGAGGAAGCACCCTGCGATGAACGCGGGGCCGACGCCGAAGCGCCGCGAGATGCGCGCGGTCACGAATGATCCCAGCAGCGTGCCCACCGACGCGGCTCCCAGGACGAGGCCGAGCGTGGCGGGCCGGACACCGAGATTCCGCGTCGCGTAGAGCACGAACAGGGCGAAGTACATGAAGTTGAAGAGGTTGAGCGTCGCGACTCCGAGCAACTCGGCGCGCATGATCGCGTTGTGCCTGATCCACCTCGCGCCGGAGAGCAGTGCTCCGGCCTCGTGCGGCGCTCCGGGCGGCTCCTCGGCATCGATCCTGCCGAGGAAGAGCGCGGACCAGAGGAACGAGGCTGCGTCGAGCGCAAGCGCATATGGACCGCGGAACAACTGCACGAGGACGCCGCCGATGCTGTTGCCGGCGAGGAACGAGAAGGCGCGGCTGCCGTGGATGAGCGAATTCGCCTGCACGTAGTCCTCGCGCGGCACGACGACCTGGAAGAACGCTCCGTAGGCGACGAAGAAGAAGACGCTGAGCGAACCGGTCAGGAATGAGACGACGTAGAGCTGAGCCCACGTGAGGTCGCCGAGTGCGTACGCGAGCGGGATCGTGGCGACGCATGCTCCGCGCAGGAGGTCGGTCAGAAGCATCACCTGCCGCCGCCGGCCGCGGCGGTCGATGAAGGCGCCCGCATGCAGCGAGAAGAGCAGGTTCGGGATCAGGTAGGCGGTCGTCAGCGCTCCCATCTGGCCTGGCGTCGCGTGCAGCGCGAGCACCGCTGTCAGCGGCAGTGCGATCAGTGAGACCTGGTCGCCGAGGAGTGAGACGGACTGCCCGATGAAATACCGGCGAAAGTTCAGATTCTCGCGCAGGATGAGCGGGATCACGGCTTCGTCGCTCCGGTCACCCCTGTGGCTCCGGCATCGCGAGCGCTCGGGACGGCGCGCACGCCGACGTGCACGAACCGGGCACCGCGCGGCGTGTGCTCGCGGGCGAGTCGCTGATACGGCGCGAGAACCTCCTGGATCCGGCGGGTGATCTCCTCCACCTCGGTGGGTGTTGCGACGATGGTCGACTGCAGGAAGGCCGCGGCCTCGCGCCATGCGGGCGAGAAGGAACGTTCGTGCGTCAAGTAGTCGCGAACCGTCCCGTCGCTGAGCTCGAGCAGCGCAGCGCGGGCGAGGGCGGACGCGGCCTGAAACTCCTCGTCCGACTCGGCGCCCGCGTCGAAATCGATGCTCACCACGCGCGCGCGCCAGCGGCGCTCGCGCCCGTCGTCGCTCGCGACCTCCTCGACGAAGCCGTGCCTCGCGAGCGTTCGCAGATGGTAGCTGCAGGACGATGCGCTCTCCCCGACCTCGGCGGCGCATTCCGTCGCGGTCGAGTCGCCGTGCAGCTGCAGGCTCGCAAGGATCCGGAGGCGCGTCGTGTGGCCGAGCGCGCGAAGAGCCGAGGGCGAGGTCAGGCGTGGCTGATCATGTACGAAAGAGATATTTCGAAAATACTCTTTCGTATCTCCCCAGTCAAACGAGTCGGGAGCTCACGCCGAGACCGGGGTGACGCGACCGAGCAGCGTGCGCACCTTGCGCGTCAGATCCTCAGCGCTGAAGGGCTTCTGCAGGAAGGCCGTTCCCGGCTCGAGGACGCCATGGTGTCCGATCGCCGAATCCGTGTAGCCCGACATGTAGAGCACGTGCGTCCCCGGCCGCATCGTCGCAACCGCCCCGGCGACTTCGGGCCCGCTCATGCCGGGCATGACGACGTCGGTGAGGAGCAGGTCGATCGGCTCGTTGTGCCGGCGAAGAAGCTCGAGCGCCGACGGGCCGTCGCCCGCCTCCAGCACGGCGTACCCGGAGCTCTGGAGGATCTCCGCGACGAGCTGGCGGACGACGGTCTCGTCCTCGACGAGCAGAATCGTCTCGCTGCCGCGCTCCGGCGCACCACGGTCGCGCGCGGGCGCGGTGGGGCCGGCCTGTTCGGCCGCCCGGGGCAGGCAGATCCGAAAGGACGAGCCCGTGCCGGGAGCGGAGTCGACCTCGATCAGGCCGCCGCTCTGCTCGACGATCCCGTAGACGGTCGCAAGCCCCAGCCCCGTACCGCCCTCTTTGGTCGTGAAGAACGGGTCGAAGAGCTGCTCGCGCTCGGTGTCGGTCATCCCCATGCCGGTGTCGCTGATCCGCAGCTCGACCGAGTCGCCCTCGGTCGTCTCGACGTTCGCGGTCTCGATCGTGAGCGACCCGCCGTGCGGCATCGCGTCGCGCGCGTTCACCGCGAGGTTCACGATCACCTGCTCGAACTGGGTCGGATCGGCGAGGACGGCGCCGAGCTCGGGCTCGAGCAACGCAATCAGCTCGACGTCTTCTCCGATCAAGCGGCGCAGCATCATGTCCATGTCGGAGACGACCGCGTTCAGGTCGAGGACACGCGGCTGCAGAACCTGGCGACGGCTGAAGGCGAGCAGCTGGCCCGTGAGCGACGCAGCGCGCGCGGCGGCCTTGCGGATCTCGTCCGCATGACGACGCTGGCGATCGTCGTCGAGGCCCGCGATCAGGAACTCGCTGTAACCGGAGATCGCCGTCAGCAAGTTGTTGAAGTCGTGGGCGATCCCGCCTGCGAGGCGTCCGACGGCTTCCATCTTCTGCGCCTGGCGCAGTTGCTCCTCAAGCGCTCGCTGGTGCGAGAGGTCACGGACGACCGAGATATGTCGGCCGGGCCGCACGTTCGCGGTCGCGACGAACTCGATGTGCCGGGTGCCGCCGCCAGGCCGGTGCAGCGTCACTTCCGCGTCGATCGTTCCCTCGGCGAGGAACCGTGGCCACATGCGCGCGACGGGCTCGTCGGCGAGCAGGTCGTCGAGGCGCAGGCCGAGTGCCTCAGCGCGGGGCACTCCGATCAGCTCGGCCGCGGCTTCGTTGACGTCGACGATGCGCCGGCGATCGTCCGCGATCAGCTTCGGGACGACCGAGCTCTCGAACACCGCGGTGAAGAGCAGAGCCGATTCCTTCTGCCCGGTGATGTCCTGGATATGGGAGAGCACGTAGGTCGGTGTGCCGTCGTAGGCACGAACGAGCGAGACGGTCAGGTCGGCCCACACGATCGAGCCGTCCTTGTGGAGGTAGCACTTCTCACGCTGGTAGGACTCGATCTGCCCGGAGTGCAGCTCGGCCGCCTGCTCGGCGTCGATCGCGAAATCCTCCGGATGCGTGATTCCTCGTAGGCCGAGGCGCATGAGCTCTTCCACCGCGTACCCGAGCATCTCTGCGAGACGGTCGTTCACCTGGACGAACGTCCCGTCGAGCCCGGCCAGCGACATGCCGACAGACGACGAGTGGAACGCGCCGCGAAATCGCGATTCGCTCTCCTGCAGCGCACGGCGCGCCCGCACGTTGTCGGTGACGTTCTCGAAGGTGACGGCGATGCGGCGTCCCGTCAGCGGAAACGCCTTCAGCGAGAAGACGCTCGGTGTGATCCGCTCGTCGCCGTAGGAGACCTCGCCGGCGTCATAGAGGGTGTTGTCGGCGACGACCGCGCGAAACGGCTCGATCGCCTCGTCGGGGAGTGCCGGCAGTACCTCGCGCATCGTCGCGCCAAGGATCTTCTCGGCCTCTAGGCCCGTTGCCACCTCGCTCGCAGCATTTGCGTGCTCGAGCCGGAACTCGCCGCTCTCCTCGAGCGCCCAGACCCACAGAGCGGTCTGCATGTGCTCGACCACCTGTCCCTGCGTCGCGAGCTCCTCGACGAGCGTGCGCCGCGCCTCGAGCTCGGCCGAGTTCCGCATCACCGTGCTGACGAACTCGGCCATCAGCCGCGTCGTCTCGACCGCGAGCTCGTCGAAGGCGTTCGGGTTGCGCCCGAGGATGGACAGGACCCCCTCGATCCTGCCGTTGCGATGAAGGGGCGCGCAGATCAGCGAGCGCGCCCCGAGACTGCGACACGCCGCCTGGTCGACTCGGGGGTCGACTTCCGTGTCGGGCGAATACACGGCTTCGCCGCGGATCGCGGCGATGCCCGCGAGGCTCGTCGCTCGATCGAGACGCAAGCCGACATGCTCCTGGGCGAGGCCGGAGCCGACCCGAAAGACGGAGGCGTAGCCGTCGAACCACTGGACAGCCGCGCCGTCGGCGCCGGCCAGTCTCTGCGCGCGCTCAACGATCGTCTGGGTGACCGTCAGTGGATCGAGCTCGAGAGCCGAGATCTCTTGCTGCGTCTGGACGATCGCGTGCAGCCGGCCGAGACTCGTGCGCAATCGTGTCTCGTCACGCTTGCGCTTCGTGACGTCTCGCAGGGTTGTGTGGACGCGCCCGTCGTCGAGCACTCGGCTCGACGACTCGACGTCGATCAACGACCCGTCCTGACGTCGGAACTGCCGCTCCGCCCGAACGTCTCCCTGCTCGCGTAACTCGGCGAGCCTGACCGGGTCGTCGTCGAGTCCGTCGGGGTCGAGGAGCGCGCTCGCCCGCATGGTGCGCAGCTTCTCGACCGAATACCGAAGCAGGACCGCAGCGGCGTCATTCGCGTCGAGGACGTTGCCTTCGAGGTCGAAGACGAGTACCGCGTCCGCGGCCTGCGCGTGCTGCTCCCGGTAGCGCCGCTCGCTCGCGGCGAGCCGCTCGACGAGCCCGGCGTTGCGCAGCGCGATCGCAGCGGATTGCGCGAGCAATCGCGTCGTCTCGACGTCCAGGTCGCTGAAAGCCTCGGGTCGAGCGCTCCGCACGCCGAGAACGCCGCGTGTCGCACCGTCGTAAACGACCGGAGCGAGCACGATCGCGGCCGTGTCATCGGTCAACGAGAGCGCTGTCTGCGGCCCGCGGAGAACCTGCACCTCGCCGCTCTCGGCGCACCCGATACCGAGCGTCTCGGAAAGCGGCATCGTCCGCCCTGCGAGCGGAGCATCGGCGCCGAGTGCCACCGTGAAATGCGCAACACCTTCGTCGACGGTCGACAGCGAGGCGCCGTCGGCGTCCCGGAGATCGAGCAGGCGCTCGACGATGCCGTTCATCACGCTCTGGACCTCGCCCGAGAGTGAGGCGACCTCGAGCTGACTCTCGACGAGCTCTCCGAGCGACCGCTCGATCATGCAATCAGGCCGAGCCGGAGCGCCGTTGCGACAGCCTGCGTCCGCGTCGCAGCGCCCAGGCGGTCGGATGCCTTGCGCAGGTGTGTCCGAACGGTCTCCGAGCTGATGCCGAGGCGGCGCCCGATCTCTTCGTGCTGGAGCCCTTCGGCGAGCAGCCCGAGCACGTCGAGCTCGCGTTGGGTCAGCTTCCCGCCGGGCTTGGGCGCCTTGGCGAGCGCCGGGTCGAGGTATGCGTTCCCGGCCAGAGCGGCTTCGAGGGCGCGGACGACATCGGCCAGTGGCGCCTCCTTCAGCACGAGCGCGACAGCGCCTGCCCCGAGGACCTCGCGCGCCATGCGCTCGTCGGCGTCTGCGGTGTAGACAGCGACGCGCGTCTGCGGGGACACCTCGAGCAGCGCGAGGATCAGGTCGACGCCCGCGAGTCGCGGCATGCGGAGATCGACGAGCGCAAGCTCGGGTGTCGTCTCTGCGGCCAGGGCGACGGCGCGGCGACCGTCGGCGACCGGCCCGACGACCTCGAAGCCGTTCTCGCTGAGGAATGCCGAGATCGCGACGGTGAGGGCGGGGTGGTCGTCGGCGAGCAGACAGCGTGGGTCGTCCATGTGATCCACCTCTCACGAATCGGTCAGACGGATACGAGGGTGCGCACGCGATCGGTGAGCGCTTCGAGGTAGGCATCGCTCTTGACGACGTAGTCGGATGCACCGTGACGCAATGCCTCGGCCGCGCTCAAGTCCGATCCCTGGCCCGTCAGCATCACGACGGGCAATTGCGGATTGCTCGACCGCAGCGTGTCGAGCACTTGCAGGCCGCAACCGTCCTCGAGTCCCTGGTCGACGATCGCGAGCGACCATTCGGAGCTCGAGACGAGCTCCGCTGCGCTCTCGAGGCTGCGGGCGCGTACGACCGCGGCGCCCTCGATCGCGCGCTCGATCGCGGCGGTCACGAGCACTGCGTAGGCGTCGTCGTCCTCGACGAGCAGGACGGCGAAGCCCGGCATGAGCGGCAGAGCGGAGTCCGGCTCCAGCAGGTGCAGGCCGTTCTCCACGAGGACGAGCTCGCCGGAGTCGATCAACTGCAGGGCGAGATCGACGATCGCCGGATCCCATTGCGCCCCACGGCAGGTATGCAGCTCGGCAACGACCTCGGCAGGTGTCCGAGGCTGACGGTAGAGCTGGCGCGACGTCATCACCTCGATCGCGTCGGCGACGGCGACGATCCGCGCGCCGAGTGGGATGTCCGTGCCGGCGAGCCGGTCCGGATAGCCGATCCCGTCCCAGCGCTCATGATGGTGACGCACGATCGGTCGCGCGGCGGCGAGCAGGTCGAGTGGTTCCAGAAGCTTGTCGCCGATCTCCGGATGGGTCTCGACGACGCGGCGCTCCTCGTCATCGAGCGGCCCGGGCTTGAGGAGGACGCGGTCGGGAATGCCGATCTTGCCGACGTCGTGCAGGATCGCGCCGAGCCGGATGGTCTCGATCTCGTCGGCCCTGAGGCCGAGGAGCTCGCTCATCCGCACGGCGAGTGACGCGAGGCGCTCGCAGTGCCCGTGCAGGTAGGAGTCCCGGGCCTCGATCGCGTTCGCGAGCGCGCTCGCAAGGGTCGGAGCGAGCAGTCGCTCGCGCAATTCCTCCCGAGACCGGGAAGCCCGTTCGAGCGCGTCGGCCACGGCGCTCTGCAACTCGACATGCGCGAACGGCTTCGTCACGAGCCCGGCCGCGCCACGCGTCAGGGCTTGGCTCAGGGTGTCGTACGTGCCTGCGCCGGTCACCAGCACGACCGGCAAAGATGCCCGCCGTGCCCGCACCGCGCCGAGCAGCTCGAGGCCGGAGAGGCCGGGCATGACGACGTCACTCACGACGAGCTCGAAGTCGGATTCCTCGAGCAGGGTGAGCGCACGCTCCGCGGTCTCCGCGCCGACGACCTCGTGCCCGACGGACTCGAGGATCTCCAGCATCAACCTGCGGATGATCGCCTCGTCGTCGATCACCAGGATCCGACTCATGTCGCACCACCCGCGGCGATCGGCAGGCAGAGGGTGAACGTCGCCCCCGCGCCGCGCTCGGAGGCGACCGTCAGCTGCCCTCCGTGCGCCTCGGCGATCCCGAGGCTCACCGACAGGCCGAGCCCGGTTCCACCGGTGAGCCGCTTGGTCGTGAAGAACGGCTCGAAGATGCGTTCGGCGGCGCTGGGCTCGATCCCGGGCCCGTCATCAGCGACGGTTGCGATCGCCAGGTCGCCCGAGCGGCGAACCTGCACCGAGACGGTACCGCCCCCCGGCATCGCCTGGCGCGCGTTGGCGATCAGATTCAGGAAGATCTGCTTGAGCTGGTTCGGGCTCGCGTCGACGAGGACGTCCGTTCCTTCGTACTCGTCGATCAGCTCGACGCCCTTGTGAGCGTTCGTGCGCCGGACGAGGTCGACAGTCGATCGCACGACATCCTCGAGCGAGACGGTGTGGCGCTCTTCGGCGTTCTCACGTGCGAAGTCGAGCAGAGCCCGCACGATCTCCTTGATCTCGAGGCCGGTCTGCTGGATCAGCTCGAGCCGCATGCGCTCCTTCGACCCGTCTGCCGATTCCTTCAGCAGGAACTCCGTCAGACCGAGGATCGCGAACAGCGGGTTGTTGATCTCGTGCGCGACGCCGGCGGCGAGCTCGCCGATCGCAGCGAGCTTGCCGCTCTGGACGAGCTGTTGCCGCATACGTCGCTCTTCTGCCAGGTCCTCGATCAGCGCGAGGATCAACGCCGGCGCGCCGTCGTCTCCCGGGATCGCATACACCGAGAGATGTGCCGGCGACGGGCGTCCGTCCGGAAGCCGGTAGACGCGGTCGACGGTCGTCCCAGGCACGAAGCCGCGCTCGAGATCCTCCTCTTCCTCACCCCACCACGGATACGGCGGGCGGAGGCCCATGATCTCACCGACGGGCCGTCCGACGAGCTCGCAGAAGGCGCGGTTGACGGCCATGATCTGGTGCGTCCCGGGCTCGGTGACTCTGATCGCCATCGGGATCGCGTCGAAGAGGGCGTTCAGGGTCTCCTGGTTCAACTGGTTGCGATGGTGCTCCGCGGTGACGTCGCGGAAGACGATCACCGTCCCTGCTCCCGCGGCCGAGACGCTGCCGTCGAGCACGAGGTCGCGTCCGTCGAGTGCCTTTGCGCGAATTGTGAACCGCCCGCCCTGACTGTGCTCCATTGCCGTCTGCCCCGGCGCTCGATCCGCCGTGACGTCGTAGGGCGTGCCGTCGAGTGCGCGCGGCTCGAACAGCGCGCTCGAGTACTCGACCTCCTCCGGGAGGGCGAGGATCGCTCGTGCTGCCGCGTTGACGATCGTCCGGCCGTTCGACGTCAGGACGACGCCGTCGGCGACGCCGCCGAGGACGTTCGCGAGCCGATCCTGGTCGCGCTCGCGCAGGGTACGCTCGGCGAGCGTCGTCAGCCGGGTGAGCGTGTGCAGCAGCTGCGCCGCCTCGGTCGCTTCGACCCTTCCGAGCGGTAGATCCCACGAGGCATGAAACGTCGCTCGGCAGCTCTCGGTGAGGAGCGGCACCCGCACCGCCGTCGCGACGGAAGCGGAGGCGGCGGCGAGCTCGGGCGAGAAATCCTCGAGAACCCGGGGCCCGGCGTACGGCTCTCCGGTGGCGATCGACTCGAGCAAGTCGGCGTTCGCAGGGACGTGAGCGCCGATCCAGGAGGCTGCCGCACCGGCCCCCGCGACGATCTCGCCGACCGTGAGGTCGTCGTCCCAGACGACGACCCAGAGACCGCTCGACTCGAGGAGGTGAAGCCCCGTGTCGGCGAGCACCTGAAAGGCGCCGGCAAGCGTCGGCGCCTCGTTGATCGCGATCACGGCGTCGATCAGCTGATGCTGACCGGCCGGCTCGACTGGAAGTGGGATCGTCTGCCGCAAGGAATGTGTGAGTGTCGTCTGAGTGGTATGACAACTATTGGCATCGTGGGCTCGAACCTTTATCCCCCCAGGCGTGAGGGTGGCATCCCCCAAAACGGGGATCCCCGGATCGGGGATCCGGGATGACCGGCGTGGGAAGCGCCGGGAAAACCCACGTCACGTGCGTGATCGCCGACGATCACCCGGCAGTCCTCGAAGCGGTCGCCGAGTACCTCGGTCAGGCCGGGGTCGAGATCGTAGGGCGGGCACGCGACGGCGAGGAGGCTCTGGAGCAGATCGAGCAGTGGCAGCCGCAGGTCGCGCTCGTCGACGTGCGCATGCCGAAGCTCGGCGGGATCGAGCTCGCGCGCCGCGCCGCGCGGCTCGCACCCGACACGAGCGTGGTGCTCTACACGGGGTACGGCGACCGAGCACAGCTGACGGAGGCACTCGACGCCGGCGTGCGCGGGTTCGTGCTCAAGGAAGCGCCGATGGACGACCTGCTCCGCGCGCTTCACGCGGTCGCCGGCGGCGGCACGTACGTCGACCCGGTGCTGGCAGGCACCCTCGCGGCCTCGATGGGGTCGAAGGATGCCCAGCTGACCCAGCGCGAGCGGGACGTGCTGCGGCTCCTCGCGGATGGGCTCGCGAACGACGAGATCGGCAAGCAGCTCTTCATCTCGGCCGAGACGGTGCGCACCCATGTGCGCAAGGCGATGGACAAGCTCGACGCCGACACGCGGACGCAGGCGGTTGCGCGCGCGCTGCGCGACCATCTGATCTCGTGAGCGAGGCTCTCAGCGTGCACACAGTGGTACTCGCTCTGTTCTGGAGAGGCCCCTAATACGCATCGAGCACCGCGCTTCGGCGTGACTCACGCTCGAGCACGCGAAAGAGCAGGAAGCCCGCCGCGGCGTAGCAGACGCCGACGCCGAGCTCCGTCCAGACGAGACCCGCCACGTGGCCGAGCGATGCACCCGCGGCCACTTCCCGCGCCGCGGCGATGCCGTGCGTCAGTGGCAGGCAGCGTGAGATCGCGCTCATCCACCCCGGTAGCACGTCCAGCGGGATATTGACGCCGCAGAAGAGGAGCATCAGGAAGTAGGCGAGGTTCGCGGCGAAGAAGAAGTCCTTGGCGCGCAAGCCGATCGAGCCGAGGAGCATCCCGAAGGCGGTGCACGACGTGACCGTCACGAAGACGATCGCCGCGAGAGCCGGCAGTGTTCCGAGGCCCGGTCGAAAGCCGAGCAGGAGAGCGCCCGTCCCGAAGGTGAAGGCCGAAACGAGGAGGCCGTTCGCGAGCACCGGCACGCCGCGGCCGAGGAACACAGCCGCCCGGTTCCCGGGCGACGCGAGCAGCGGCCCGAGCGTTCCGTACCAGCGCTCGTTCGCGACCGCCATCGTCATGCCGTACACCGACGACATCGCACAGACCTGCACCGAGTTGCCGACGATGTAGAAGTCGCGCGTCTGCGCCTGCGCGT
>JBBSEJ010000008.1:0-57911 GCA_038239825.1 Gaiellales bacterium | reverse complement strand
TAATCGTTAGACGGTGTGGGGCGCGGCCGCCCCCCGCGCGGGGGGTAGGGCGAGGGGCTGGGGCGGGGTACCGCCCCTGGGGGACGTCGCCCTCGCCGCCCGCGAGGGCGAGATTCTGGCGCTCGCGGGTGAGAACGGCTCGGGCAAGTCGACGCTGGCGCGGATCCTCTCCGGCGTCATCCGGGCGGATTCGGGATCGATCGAGCTCGACGGAAAGCCTGTCTCCTTCAGGACGCCACGCGACGCGCTCGACCAGGGGATCGCAATCGTGACGCAGGAGCTGACCGCCGTGCCGCAGCTTTCCGTCGCCGAGAACGTCGTCCTGCCGAGCCTGCGACCCGCCACGGTCGTCGCCCAGGCGAGGTTCGGGCGCGCCGCGTTGCCGCACCTCCGCCGCGTCGGCCTCGACATCTCGCCGAGCGAGCCCTTCCACGGGCTGCGTCCGGGACGCCGCGAGCTGGTCGAGATCGCGAAGGCGCTTGCAGCACGGCCCCGCGTCCTCATTCTCGACGAGGCGACGACACGGTTGCCCGACCCCGAGGGGCTCTTCACGCTCGTCGAGGAGCTCTGCGCGGAAGGAACCGCCGCAATCTTCATCACGCAACGCTTGCGTGAGATCCGACGGCTCGCAGATCGGGCGGTCGTGCTTCGCGATGGTCGAGTGGCCGGCGAGCTCTTGAAGGGCCAGCTCCACGACGAAGCGTTGACGCGCCTGATGGTCGGCCGTGAGCTCGATGGTTTCTTTCACAAGGAGCGACGGGATCCCGGGGCGGTCGTGCTCGACGTCGAGGCCGTCGCAACCGACCGTTCGGAGGAGCCGGTGTCGCTTCAGGTCGCCGCCGGCGAGGTCGTCGGGCTCGCGGGGCTCGTCGGCTCCGGGCGGAGCGAGCTGCTCGAGACGATCGCAGGCGCTCGACGGCACCACCGCGGACAGGTGCGCATCGCCGGCCGGCGCGTTCGCTCGGGCTCCGTGTCGGCTTCGCTCGCCGCCGGTGCGGCCCTCGTGCCGGAAGACCGACGCTCGCAGGGCCTCGTCCCGGGCGCGTCCCTGTACGAGAATCTCGCGATGGGCGACTGGCGGCCGCGCTCGCTGCGTCACGCCGCGCGAGAGCGTGCGCGGGCCTCGCGCGCCGTCGAGCAGTTCCGGATCCGCTGTTCGAGTGTGGACGCCGACGTGTCGACGCTCTCCGGGGGGAACCAGCAGAAGGTGGTCTTTGCGCGCTGCGCGGCGCGCCGGCCCCTCGTGCTGCTCCTCGACGAGCCGACCCGCGGCGTGGACGTCGGCGCGCGTGAAGAGCTCTACCGCCTG
Organism: Gaiellales bacterium; assembly: GCA_038239825.1. GTDB lineage: Bacteria > Actinomycetota > Thermoleophilia > Gaiellales > Gaiellaceae > PALSA-600. The sequence continues at coordinate 56,602 of JBBSEJ010000008.1, read as the reverse complement.
ATCGCCGAATTCGTCCGGTCCGGGACAGGTGTGCTGCTCGCATCGTCGGACCTCCCCGAGCTTCTCGGCCTCGCCGATCGCATCCTCGTGATGTGCGAAGGATCGTTGGTTGGCGAGCTGACCGCGGCCGAGGCGACCGAGGAGGCGGTCGTGCTGCTCGCGTCGGGCGGCCGGCTCGCGGGTGCGGCGTGAGCGGGGCCCCAGTCGAGGAGCGGGATGAGGCGCGTGACGTGACCGCGGCGCGCGCCGTCGCCGCGGCACGCCGTGTCGCGATCCAGTACTCGGGCGTCGGGATCGTGCTCGTCGCGATCTCGGCCTACCTGTCGGCGACGCAGCAGAACTTCGCGACCTGGAACAACGCAAGCATCATCCTCTCCCAGGAAGCTGTCCTGATGGTCGTCGCCGTCGGGCTGACGTTCGTGCTCATCGTCGGCGGCCTCGACCTCTCCCTGGGGGGCATGCTCGGCCTGGCTGGCGTCGTCACCTGGGAATTGACGAAGCGCGGCGTCCCCGTCCCGCTCGTGATCGCGATCGTCGTCCTCAGCGCGTTCGTCGTCGGCTGTCTGACGAACGGCTTTCTGATCGCACGGCTCGGCCTGTCGTTCCTCGTCGTCACGCTTGGCACGGGCGGCGCTTTCGCGGCGCTCGCCGTCATCAGCACCCAGGGTCAGACTGAGTCGCTTCTCTCCTCGCGACAGCTCCAGACGATCGGCTCCGGCGGGATCGGATCGGTTCCGTACATCGTCCTCGTCGCGGTCGGGCTGCTCGCCCTCAGCGCGGCGGTTCTTCGTTACACCGGGTTCGGACGGATGATCTACGCGACGGGGGGGAACGAGGAGGCCTCCCGCCTCGCCGGCATCGACGTTGTCCTCGTGCGCATCCTCGTCTACGGCCTTTCGTCGGCACTCGCGGCGATCGCGGGTGTGCTCGAGGCGGCTCATCTGGCGTCGGCCAACCCTCAGGCCGGACAGACGATCGTGCTCGACGCGGCCGCCGCCGTCCTGATCGGCGGGACGAGCTTTCTCGGCGGGAGCGGAACGATGCTCGGCACGTTCCTCGGCGTCCTCTTCCTCGGCGTGCTCTCGAACGGGCTCACGCGCCTCAACATCAGCTCGTACTGGAACGGATTCGTGACCGGCGCGGTGCTGATCTTTGCGCTGCTCGTCGATCGGCTGCGGTTCCGGGGGAGCCGCTGAGCCGGGGGCGGGAAACGCGGCGCTCGGAGATCGCCAGGGGCTCATCCGCGGCGAGATACAGGCTGCGGCTCGGGCAGCGTGGATTGATCAACAGTTATGTCTTCAGGCTCGATCGTCAATTGACGGCTATGCCCGACCACTGGATCATCGACCGCGTCCTCCCCGAGCGGTTACCTCCGAACGAAAGAAGGGCGCACATGGGTCTTGCTGACATGAAGGGATATGCAGTCCCGTTCTCGCCGGGCGGGCGAGCTCAAATCGCCGGCGGCCCGCCCTGGAATTTCGGCGTCGATGTCTTCGCTATTCAGTACCGGACCGACCCGGACGAGATTGCGAAACTTCTCCCCGAGCCGCTCGAGCCGTCGCGGGTCGAGCCCGACGTCGCGTACGTCTGGTTCGGCGACTGGCAGGGGCTCTGGCAAGGGAGCGATGACATGCTTGGCGTGAACCCCGAGCGCTGCCTCTATACCGAGTGCCTGATCGGCGTTCGCTGCTCATACAACGGCGTGGAAGGCCACCGGGTCGTCTACATCTGGGTCGACAAGGACTTCAGCCTCGCCCGGGGTTGGTTCATGGGGTTTCCGAAGAAGTTCGGGGAAATCAGCATGGGGACGACCAATCGCCACCTGCACGCACTGAACCCCGCCATGCAGCCGTGCGGTCCCGGCTCTCGGTACGCGGCCGTCTGCGGCGCCCACACGGAGCGTCTCGTCACGGCGACGATCGAAGTCGAAGAGCAGATCCAGCCGGATGCCCTCCCGAAGCCGTTCGGAACCGATCTCTTCCACACGATTCACATGCCCGGCGCGGACGTCGATGGGGAACGAAAGCCCGTTGCGCACCAGTTGATCCAGACCGTGAGCAGCAATATCAAGTTCGGCGAGATCTGGTCCGGTCAGGGCGAACTGACCTACCACGAGTCGCTGTTCGAGGAGCACACGGCGATCCCACCGCATGAGATTCTCGGCGCATACATCATCCCGGTTGGGTTCCGGATCGAGGGAACGAAGCTGATCCACGACTACGTAGAGGAGAAGGATGCCGTTCCCGTGGAAGTCCTTTCGTGACTGGCTGAGCGACGAGGAGAGCGTCGACAACCTCTTCCGTTTCACCACGCCGATCAAGGCGGGAGATCCCGATTCGATCGTCGACGCGGTGCCGGCTGATCTGCGCGAGGAGCACCTACGCGTCATCAACTGCGCGGGAGCGAACGGCAAGCAGATGGAGACGGAGCTCCGTGCCGCTCTCCGTTATCTCCACACGCTCCCGAATCTCCCGGTCGGGATCATCGAGCAGCCGGTCAACAACCGGCCCGACATTCCTGTCGTCATCAACCCGTGGGCGACGCGGGAGCGAATGCTGCGCATGTGCGGTGTCGAGACGAAGGAGCAGCTCGCCGAGAAGATCGGGAAGCTGAAGACAAACCTGATTCCGCCCGTCAAGGTCGACCGGGATGCGGCGCCCTGCAAGGAGGTCGTGATCCACGACGTCGACGCCTACCGCGACCTGCCCCGCAACTGGGTCGAGTTCGAGACGGTGCCGTGGAGCCCATGCGGCGGCGGCACCTTCATCATCCACGACCCGGATACCGACACGCACGACCTCGGGATCTGGCGCGGTGGATTCTTCGAGTGGGACGACGGCGACCCCGAGCGGCCGCTGCCGGAAGACCGTCGCAAGTCCCACATGTGCGTCGCGATGATTTACGACGGCCCGATCGCCTCGGACGGCGGAACGTACTACCGCGAGAACTTTCGGCGCCTCGACAAGCCGATGCCTGCGGCCTACGCGATGTGCCCGCCGCCCTCGGTCTCGGCCGTTGCCGCCGTCCGAAGCGGCCTCGTCTGGCCGAAGGACGGCGCGGACGAGTACGCGGTCGCCGGCGGCTTCGACGGCCAGCCGATCGAGGTCGTGGAGGCGGAGACGATCCCAGGGCTGATGGTGCCGGCGCATGCGGAGTTCGTGATCGAGGGTGAGTTCCTGCCTGAGGACTACCTCGTCCCGAAGTACGCCGAAGGCGTCTATCAGGGGCACCTGCTCGGGAACCACCTGATGCCGGTCTTCAAGATCAACTGCATCACGCATCGTCGCAATCCGATGTGGATGACGACCTGGTCTGCGAGCGGCTCCAACCACGAGGGACCGCACACGGCGTTCGCGGATCTGTTCTTCGAGGTCGAGGCGCTCAACTACCTGCGCGCGAACGACTACAAGGTGCGCGACATCGTCTCCTACGACCTCGAGACACTGGTCGTTCAGACCGAGGTCGACGGCCTCGAGAAGTCGCCGCACTACGGCAAGCAGTTGCTGACCGCCGTCTACGCGTGCCCGCACGGCTACATCGGCAACGGGAGCAAGTACTACATTGCAGTCGGGCCGGACATCGACCCGTACAACCTGCGAGACGTGATCTGGGCGCTCGGCACACGTGCCCAGCCGGTGACCGACACGATTGTGATCCAGGATGGTCTTTGCGCTTGGGGGGACCCGTCCGGCCTACCGGGGCCGCTCGGCTGGCGAACCTACGGACAGCAGGTGCTGATCGACGCGCTGATCAAGGTGCCGGAGCGTCGCACGGAATGGGAACCGCGGAGCGAGCCGCGGCAATGGGAGCTCGACGCGATCGAGCGCATCAAGGCGAAAGTGGAGGCATCCTCATGAGCAACACATCCGACCGCAAGGCTTGGGCGCGCGAGCACCTCCGTGGCATCGAGAACTGCACATTTCCGTCTTTCGACCCGACACTGTCGACACTCGACGAGAAAGGGATCCGGCTCGACATCAGGCAGGCGATCGCCCACGGCTTCGTCAGCACGCTCTGCACCTGCGAAGCCGGACTGACGATGGAAGAGGCCAAGCGATTTCTCGAGGTGGCCGTTGACGAAGCGGGCACCGACCTCGGAGTATCGACGACCCTCATCCGCGACTCGTTCGACGAGAATCTCGAGCTTGCCAAGCACATGGAGCGGATCGGCGGGCACGGTGCGTTGATCGGCTACCCGTTCAACTGGTACCCACAGGACGAGAACGACGTCTACGAGCAGACACGAGCGCTCTGCGAGGCGGCTGATCTGAACTACGTCCTCTATGCGACATTCAAGTTCAACTTCGGCCGCTTTCATCCGAGCGGGTGGCCGCTCGACGTGCTCGAACGGATGGCCGTCGACTTCCCCAACACGGTCGCCTGCAAGCTCGGGATCCTCGAGCCGGGCTTCATCTACGAAGCCTTTCATCGTCTCGCCGACAAGGTGGTCATTCAGTTCCCGTGGGAGCGCTGGTGGCCCCTGCTCCGGTCGAACTACGGTGCCAACTTCCAGTTCGCGGGTGCCGGGGCATACGAAGCCTTCCAGTCGACCGAGAAGCCGATGTGCACGGACTACTTCCAGCTGCTCCTCGAGGATCGCATGGACGAGGCAATGGCGATCTACTGGCGCTTGACGCCGGTGCGGAACGTGTTCGAGAAGCAGTTCATGCCCACGCAGATGATCGGCACCTACCACTGGCCGCAGCAGAAGTATTACCAGTGGCTCGTCGGCGGAAATGGCGGTTTCACACGCCAGCCGGTGATGAAGATGATGCAGTACGAGATGGATGAGATGCGCGGCGCGATGCGCGCCGTCGGCATCGCACCGAGCGAGGATGACAGCGAGTTCTTCGTGGGGCGTTCGAACGCCGCGCGGGGTGCACAGCCTGTCGGAGCACACTCCGCAGGCTGATGGGGGCAGTGAGGTCGCGGGAAGGCGCAGGAGGTACGAGCGCCTTCCCGCGCCTGTTCGAGCCGTTCAGGCTCCGGGGCATCGAGGTTCCGAACAGGATCGTCTGCCTAGCGCACGTGACCTTCTTCGCGGAGCACGGTCGGCCGTCGGCCCGCCACCGACACTACTACGAGGAACGCGCGCGTGGCGGTGCCGGGTTGATCGTGACGGAGAGCCAGATCGTTCATCGGACCGGGGGACACGGCAAATGCGTCTTTGCCGACCGCGACGGCCTGCTCGCCTGGGGAGAGACGATCAGAGCGGTTCACTCGCACGGAGCGCGCTTCTTCGCCCAGCTGACCCACCACGGCGCGGAGGCCTTCAGCGCAGACACTCTCCTACCATTGTGGGGTCCCTCGGCGGTGGCCGACCCGGCGGTCGGCGAGATACCGAAGGAGATGACGCGCGCTGAGATCCGAGAGGCGCAGGACGCGTACCGACAATCGGCGGCACATGCCGTCGAGGCCGGCTTCGATGGCGTCGAGCTCAAAGTCGGGCACGACGGCCTGCTGAGGATGTTCCTTTCCCCGTTCTACAACCACCGCAGCGACGAGTACGGCCACGGGTCGGCGGAGGACCGGCTCCGGTTCGTCCTCGAGACGCTCCGCGGCGTCCGCGACGAGATCGGCGACGTCCCGCTCGGGATCCGGTTCTGCCTCGACGAGAAGCTGCCCGGTGGCTACGGGCTCGACGAGGGCGTCGCGCTCGCGCAGGCGATCGCCGAGGCTGGTGTCATCGACTATCTGTCGGCCGACCTCGGCACGTGGACGAGCGTCGAGGCGCAGGTCGCGCCCGAGGGCGTGCCGGAGGGGTACGCCGACGGAGCGACCGCCGCGGCGCGGCGCGCCACGGGACTGCCGACCGTGGCGTTCGGCCGGATCGTCAGCCCGGGCCACGCCTCCGACCTCCTCGAGCGTGGCGCGGCGGACCTGATCGGGATGGCCCGCCAACTGCTCGCCGACCCCGAGTGGCCGCGCAAGGTAGCGGAGGGCCGGGCAGACGAGATCCGACCGTGCGTGCACTGCAACCAGGAGTGTGTCGGCCGCCTGATCCGCGAGCTGCCGATCTCGTGCGTGCACAACCCGGCCGCGGGGCGGGAAGAGCGCCTCGGCCGAACGACGCTTCGGCGAGCCTCGACGCGACGCCGGATCATTGTGGCGGGCGGCGGGCCTGCCGGGCTGAAGGCTGCCGAGATCGCCGGCGAGCGCGGGCATGCGGTCGTGCTGTTCGAGCGTGAGCGGACGCTCGGCGGCCAGGTCGCGCTCGCAGCGTCGGTCCCCCACCACGACGAGTGGGGAGAGATCACGTCGGCGCTCGCACGCCGTGTCACTGCTCTCGGTGTGGACATCAGGCTCGGAGTCGAAGCCTCGCCGGAGCTGATCGATGCGGAGCGCTCGGACCTGGTCGTCGTCGCAACCGGTTCCGGCCCTGGAACACCGCCGTTCGTCTCGGACGGCGTCCCGGTGTTCGACGAATGGCAGGTCCTCGCCAGTCACGGCCCGACGCAACAGCGCGTCGTTCTACTCGACCTCGGAGTGCGCGCGGAGGGCGCGACGATTGCCGAGTCGCTCGCCGAGCAGGGCAACGAGGTGGATTGGGTTGCTCCAACGCCGAGTGTCGGTTTCGGCCTCGACCCCGGAACGCTCGCGATCGTGCTTCCGAGACTGACGGGGGCGGGGGTCAGGCGAATTCCTGAGACCACGATTATCGCGGCGGGGGACGGTCAGGTGCGGCTCCTCAACGTGCTCGACAAGACCGTCCGTCTACTGGAAGCGGACGCCGTCGTCATCGCAGGCAACAAACGTGCGAGGTCGACACTTGCTGACCAGCTTGCCCAACGGGGCACGGAAGTGATCAGCGTCGGCGACTGCGTTGCGCCGCGACACGTCGCGATCGCGATCTACGAAGGTGAAATCGCGGGCCGGGCCGAATGACGATCGCGCTCGCTCCGACGGAGGAACAGGTCGCCCTGCGTGACACGGCGAGGTCGTTCGCTGAGCGTGAACTTGCACCCGTCGTCGAGCAGATCTATGCGCAGCGCGACGACGGCGATCCCTGGCCGCTCCTTCGCGACGTCTACGCGCGCTGGTGCGAGCTCGGCTTCCAGGGCCTCCTCGTACCGGAGAGCGAGGGCGGCGCCGGCGGCTCGTGCGTCGACGCCGTGCTCGTGCTCGAGGAGCTCGGCGCCGTTGATGTCGCCTGCGCAGCGAGCTACTTCAGCCTCACCGCGACGATGGCGCAACTCGTCGCCCGTGCCGGGACGTCCGCGCAGCGCGAGCGGTGGCTCGAGCCTGTCCGAGCCGGTCGACCGTTCCTTTTGAGCGGCGCCCTCAGCGAGCCCGATCGCGCGGGCTCCGATCTTTTCTCTCCGGCGACCGATCCGGCGATCGGCGTGCAGACGGTCGCCCGGCGCGACGGCGACGGCTGGACGATCGACGGGACGAAGTCCGCGTTCGTCACGAACGCAGGCGTGGCCGACGCCTACTTCGTGATGGCGCGCACCGCGTTCGACCTGCCGCCCGCCCAGGCGATGACGATGTTCCGGATCGCCGCGGACACGCCTGGCCTCTCGTTCGGCCGCCGGACGAGGCTCGCGGGCTGGCTTCCGTCGACGCACGCCGAACTCGTACTGGCGGGCCTGCACGTGACCGACGACGAGATCGTCGGAGGCGTCGGCGAGGCGGGGCGCGTGTTCGCGCAGTCGCCCGAGATCGCCATCGGGCTCGCAGCCTGCTTCGTCGGACTGGCGCGGGCCTGCCTCGAGTATGCAACGGCCTATGCGGAGGGTCGGAAGAGCTGGGGGGTTCCGATCGCGCGCCACCAGGCGGTTGCGATGCGCCTCGCCGAGGCGTCCCTCGACGTGCAGGCTGCTCGGCTGCTCGTCTGGGACGCTGCGTTCGCTGCGGACACCGATCCGCAGAGCGCAGCCACCCGCAAGGCACCTGCAGCGAAGATCTTTGCCGTCGACGCGGCGATCCGCAACGCGCAACGCGCGGTCGAGGTGCTGGGCGCCTATGGCGTGTCGACCGAATACCGCGCCGCCCGGTATCTGAACGACGCCTGGGTGGGCTGGTCGTGCGACTTCACGCGCGACCTGCTGTTGCTCGGGCTGGCTCCTTAGAGCTCGGCGCCCTGCCAGCGCAGGTCGCGGGCGCTGACCTCGATGGAGGGGGCTAGGCGCTCCGGCTCCGGTTCGTTCGGATCTTGCGTTGGCGACCAGACGCCCCACGAGCGCCGGTAGTACAGAAGCGGCGGTTCCGGCTCGGACATCACGGCCCCCTGCGTCACACGGGCGACGAGCACCGCATGATCTCCGATCTCGATGTCGTGCACGGTCGCGCACTCCGCCCAAGCCAGCACGTCTCTGTGCAGAAGAGGCAGCCCCGTCTCCGTCCCCTCCCAGTCGATTTCGGCGAACTTGTCCTCGGTCTTCGACGCGAACAGAAGGCAGAGATGACTTCGTCCCTCGCTCATGAAGTTGATCACGAAACGACGACTTGCCCGCAGCGCAGCGAGAGTGCGTGAGCCCAGATCCACGCAGACAAGCACGGTCGGGGGGTGCGCCGACACCGTCGAGACGGCTGTCGTGGTCAATCCGCGCGGCGCGCCGTCTGCATCGATGGTTGTCACGATCGCCACGCCGGATGGAAACGACGCCATGATCTCGAAGAACGTCTGCCGCAGGACGACCCGCGAATCGGGATCGGGAGACGCCGCCCTCATCCTCCGGCGTCCCGTTCCCGCTCGAGTTGATGGGCGGCCATGTCGAGATAATCGTCTCGGGCCGGTGCGAAGACGTCGACACCGAACGCAGGCTCGTCGCCGAGCACGCGCCCGATATGCGGGACGTCGGCGGGGATGTAGATGATGCTGCCCGGGCCGAGCTCGTACTTCTCGTCTTCGTAGAGCGTCACTTCCACGTGACCCGAGACGAGGAAGATCACCTGGTCGAACGGGTGAACATCGGGCTTTCCAGCTGTGGCGGTTCGGCCCGTCATCTCGCCGGACATCGGGGTCGCCCACGAGAACTTCAGCATGGCGCCGTCCATGACGACGGCGGTCTCCTCCATCAGGCCGCCGAACCGAGACTGGCGGGGGAGCTCGGTGACGTTGACGCAGTACGGCTTCGAGGGCACGAGTTGCTCCTTCTCCGGGGACGGAAGGCCATCATCCGAAGACCCGCAATAGCTGTCAATGTCGGAGAAGTGGTGGTTCCATAACCGAAGGGAATGCCTTTTCGAGGATCGCTTGACGTGACCAAGGCAATGAACGTACGCTAGGCAGTACGGCTTACGCCCAGCCGCACAGCAATGACACCTGAGCCACCCCACCCTACGCTGTCCATCCGCCTTGTGCCCGCCGTCGACCGCGCGGCGCGGATGCTTGCGATCCTCGAGGAGGAGGGTCGCGCAATGAGCCTGTCCGACCTCGCGCGCCGGTTGGATGCGAGCAAGGGCACGGTGCGTGACATCCTCGAGACGCTGCGCCACCACGGAATCCTCGATCGTCACGAGGACTCCAAGCTCTATTCGCTGGGCGGCAGGCTGATCCGGCTCGGGGTGCTCGCTCGGACGAGGCTGGGCCTGGGCGACACCGCTCGTCCGTTCCTGCGGCGACTGGCAGAGGAGACCGGCGAGGTCGCCGTCCTTCTGACGCTCGGCGACGGCCGTCTCCTGGTGAGTCAGATCGCGGAGCCGGATCAGCGTTTGCTGCCGATGAGCCTGCACGCGACGCTGGGAAGCTCGATCCCGTTGCTGGCGGGCGCCTGCGGGAAGGTGCTGCTCGCCGTGGGCTCCGGCGGATCCGACAACGATCCGCGCGGCACCATGCCGGTGGACGCCGCGGAACTCGCTCGGGTGCGGACGCTCGGGTACGCGCTCGACGACGAGGAGTACCTCGAAGGGATCCGTGGTGTCTCGTCCCCCGTGATCGACGACGAAGGCGAGATCGCCGCGTTGATCCTCGTCTCGGGCCTCTCTGCGTCGTTCCCGCGGGAGCGCCTCGACGCGTTCGGCCGTGCAACCGCGACCGCGGCTCGCGCGATTTCGGCTGCGCTTGGCGCGCCGCCCGTTCCCGACGACGCACCGGCTTCGCCGGTTCGTCCGCGCAACTTGAGGTGAGAGGAGACAAATGGCGATCGACGCAAGCGACCGGAAAGAATGGGCCCGCGAGCACTTCCAGGGCTTCGAGAACGTGACGATGCCCTCGTTCACGCCGGACCTGTCCCAGCTGGACGAGGAGGGAATCCGCCGTGACGTCCGGCTCGCGATCCGGCACGGGTTCTTCTCGACGCTCTGCTCGGTCGAAACCGGCCTGACCCACGACGAGAAGCGGCGGTTCCTCGAGATCGCGGCCGACGAGGCCGGCGACAGCATCTCGGTCGCGCTCTCGCTTAGCGCCGACACGATCGGCGAGAACATCTCGCTGCTCGCGCACGCCGAGCAGGTGGGCTGCACGCACGCGCTGCTCAGCTATCCGCACTCGTTCCGTCCTGCGAGCGAGGACGAGATCTACGAGTACGCGAGCACGGTGATCGACGCGACGAATCTCGGCGTCTACCTGTTCGTCTCCGACAAGTTCGGCTTCCAGAACGTCAACCCGAGCGGCGTCCCGTTCGGCGTCTTCGACCGCCTGGTCGACCGCCCGAACGTGATCGCGATGAAGCTCGGCGGCATGGACTCCGGCGTCATGTTCGAGGCCTTCGAGCGCTACGGCGGCAAGGTTCTCGTCTGCACCCTGAACCCGGGGCTCTTCCCACTGACCGTCAAGCACTTCGGGCAGCAGTGGAGCGGGGCCTGGACGGTCGAGGCGCTGCAGACGCCCGAGCAGCCTCTAATGGTCGAGTTCTTCGACCTGCTCAAGCAGGGCAAGGAGGACGAGGCGATGACGGTCTACTGGCGTCTCGCGCCCGCGATCGGCGCCATGGCAGGGCTGATGGCGCCCCTGGTCCCGACCGGCGCCTACCACTGGCCACTGCTGAAGTACCAACAGTGGCTCGGCGGGGGGAACGGCGGCATGACCCGCCAGCCATGCATGCGCGTGTTCCAGCGCGACATGGACATGGTCAAGGGGGGCTTCCGCGCTGCGGGACTGCAGATCGCGACCGACTCCGACGACGACTTCTTCGTGGGCCGCACGTTTGCCGGCGCGACGGCCGGCGCGTCCGCGTAACTCTCACCGACGATGACAGGAGCGATAACGATGCCAGTGACGCGGACCGAACGGAAGGCGTGGGCGCGCGAGGCGCTGCGCGGCGTCGAGAATGTGACGATGCCCTCCTTCACGCCCGACTTCGCCGAGCTCGACGAGGAGGGGATCCGCTGGGACGTGAAGCAGGCGAAGGCGCACGGCTTCTTCTCGACGATGTGCGCCTGCGAGACTGGCCTGACCCTTGAAGAGAACAAGCGGTTCCTCGAGATCGTCGCCGACGAGGCGGGCGACGACATCCTCGTCTCATTCACGCTCCTCCAGGATTCGTTCGAGGACTCGCTCGAGCTACTCGCCACCGCCGAGGCGGCCGGCTGCAGCCACGCGCTACTCGGCTACCCGCAGACGTTCCGGCCAAAGAGCCCGGACGACATCTACGACGCGACAGCCGCCCTCAGCGAGGCCACGAACCTCGGGCTCGTGATGTACGCGACCGACAAGTTCGACTTCATCCGCTTCGATCCGAGCCACGTCCCGTTCGACGTGTACGACCGAATCGCCGGCCTGCCGAACGTCGTGGCGATGAAGGTCGGGCGCGTCGACCCCGCGATGACGTTCGAGACGCTGCGCCGCTACAACGACAAGGTGCTCGTCAACGTCGGCACGCCGTGGCTGATGGGGCTCTTTCCACTCATGCACCGCGAGTACGGCGTGCAGTGGTTCGGCGGCGGCTCCTGGGAGTTCTGGCAGTCGCCCGAGAAGCCGTACGTCGTCGAGTACTACGACCTCGTGGCCCAGGGGCGTTACGACGAGGCGATGAAGCTCTACTTCCACCTCGCGCCGGCCACGGGCCTCGCCATGCGCGAGAGCATCGGTCGCGGCGGCGACATCGGCATGTACAACTGGCCGATGGGGAAGTACGTGAGCTGGACCGTTGGCGGCAACGGCGGGCTGACGCGCGAGCCCGCGATGCGCCTCGCGCCGCAGGCGATGCAGATGCGAAGGATGGCCCTGCGCTCGATCGGCATCGAGCCGCCGGCCTCGGACGACGAGTTCTACGTCGGCAAGGCTGCGTACCGGCGCCAGCAGGCTGAAAACGCAGGCTAACACCGACCGAGGAGTCGCATGGTTCGGTTCGTTCTGGTCAGGCTAGCGCTGGGACTCGTCGCGGTCTTCGGCGTCACGGTGATCACGTTCGTCGGCGAGCGCACCGCCGGCGACCCCACGTTCCTGCTCGTCTCGCCGCAGTCGACCGAGGTCCAGATCCAGCAGATCCGTCACGACCTCGGGCTCGACAAGCCGCTGCCGGTGCAGTACGCGATTTTCATCGAGCACGCCGTGCAGGGGGACTTCGGCAAGTCGATCAAGTACGACGTCCCGGCCACGCAACTGCTGAAGGAGCGGGTGGGAGCGACAGTCGAGCTCGCGCTGGCGGCCCTCCTGCTCGCCCTCGTTGTCGGGATCGGCCTCGGCGTGATCGCTGCCGCCTTCCACGGCACGCCGATTGACCGGGCGGCGACGTTCGTCGGGCTGATCGGGCAGGCGATGCCGGGCTTCTGGGTCGGGATCATGCTGATCCTGATCTTCGGCGTGAGGCTCGGCTGGTTGCCCGTGGCCGGACGGGGCGGTCTCTCGCACCTCGTGCTCCCGACGATCACGCTCAGCTGGTTCTCGACCGCCGCCTTCCTGCGCCTGACGCGGAGCGCGATGCTGAACGTCCTCGAGAGCGACTACATCAAGCTGGCGCGCCTGAAGGGCGTGCCCGAGTGGCTGATCGTCTGCAAGCACGCGCTCCGAAACACGCTGATCACGATCACGACCTACGCCGGGCTGACGCTCGCGACGCTGCTCGGCGGCGCCGTGATCGTGGAGACGATCTTCGCGTGGCCGGGCCTCGGCAGCATGCTCACCCAGTCCCTCTACAGCCATGACTACCCGGTGATCCAGGCCGGTGTCATCCTCACCTCGGTCGCCTTCGTCGGCGCGAACCTGGTGGTCGACCTGCTCTACGGCGTGCTCGACCCGCGCATCCGCCACGGCAGGTCGACGTGAGCGTGGCACCCGTCGGCGCGGACGTCCTCGGCGGGCTCGACGGGCGCCGACGCGGAGCTCTGCGGCGGCTGCCGCTCGTGCCGATCCTGCTCCTCGCGCCGCTCGTGGTCTTCGGTGTCCTCGGCAAGGCGCTCCAACCGCACAGCACGTCGAGCTTCGACCTCGCGACGACGCTGACACCGCCGGTCTTCCTGCACGGCGGCTCGTGGAGCCATGTGCTCGGCAGCGACCCGCTGGGCCGCGACGTCCTCAGCCTGCTGATCTCGGGGGCTCGCGCGTCGCTCATCATCTCGCTCGCCGGCGTAGCGCTCGCGGGTGCGATCGGCGTCCTCGCCGGCGTCGTTGCGGGCCACGTCGGCGGCGCGATCGACGAGGTGATCATGCGCGTCGTCGACATGCAGCTCGCGGTGCCGCCGATCCTGCTCGCGCTGCTGCTCGCGGGCGCGCTCGGCGGCGGGCTGCGTACGCTGATCGCGACGATCGCGGTGTCCTTCTGGCCGACCTACGCACGGATCGTGCGCGGCGAGACGATCGGCCTGATGCAGCGCGACTTCGTGCAGCTCGCCGTCGTCGCCGGCGCCAGCCGGTTCCGGATCGCACGGCGGCACCTGCTCCCGAACATGCTGAGCTCGATCGTCGTGATCGCGACGCTCCAGCTCGGCGGCGCCGTCGGCGTCGAGTCGGCGCTCTCGTTCCTCGGCCTCGGGGTGCAGGCACCGAACACTTCGTGGGGCCTGATGATCGCCGACGGCAGGGGCTATCTCGACACCGCGTGGTGGGTGGCGACATTCCCGGGCGTCGCGATCGCGCTGACCGTACTCGGCGCGAACCTGCTCGGCGATTGGCTGCGCGACGCGCTCGACCCGATGCTTAGGCACCGGTGACCGAGGGGCCCGTCCTCGCAGTCGAGGGGCTGACGACGCGCATCTCGACCCGGGTCGGCTCGTTCGCGGCCGTCGACCGGGTCAGCTTCGAGCTGTACGCCGGCGAGGCGCTCGGTCTGGTCGGCGAGTCGGGCAGCGGCAAGACGATGACCTGCTTGTCGCTCGTCCGGCTCCTGCCCAAAGGAACCGCCCGGATCGTCGCGGGCAGCGTGACGCTGAACGGCGAGGATCTGCTGGCGAAGAGCGAAGGAGAACTGCGCCGGCTGCGGGGACGGCAGATCGCGATGATCCTCCAGGATCCCCTCACGTCGCTCAACCCGGTCTTCACGATCGGGTCACAGGTGGGCGAGGCCGTGCGGCTCGAACGGCCTCGCCCCGCGCGCGCGACCGTTCGCGCGCGCGTCGTCGAGGCGCTGCGGCGGGTGCGCATCCCGTCACCCGAGCTCCGGCTGCGCAGCTATCCCTTCCAGTTCAGCGGCGGCATGCGCCAGCGTGTGACCGCCGCGATCGCGATCGCGCGAAAGCCCCGTGTCCTGATTGCGGACGAGCCGACGACGGCGCTCGACGTGACAACGCAGCGGCAGTTCCTCGCGCTGCTCGACGAGCTGCGGCGGGAGGAGCGGATGGCGCTGCTGCTCGTCACGCACGACCTCGGCATCGTCGCCGAGACGTGTGACCGGGTCGCGATCATGTATGCGGGCCGGATCGTCGAGACAGGTCCGGTCGAGCGTGTCTTCTCGGCTCCGGCGCACCCGTACACACAGGCTCTGCTCGGTTCGATCCCGGACCTGCACACTCCCCGTCAGCGGCGGCTGGTGCAGATCGACGGCGAGCCGCCGGACATGCTCTCTCTGCCCTCCGGCTGCCGGTTTGCCCCGCGCTGCCCGCTCGCGCACGAACGCTGCGCCGAGTACCCGCCCGAGACTGCCGTCGACGGCGGCGGGAGCGTGAACTGCTGGCTCCATGCCGGCGCGGGCGCCGCCGCGTGACGGAGCCGCTGCTCGAGCTGCGGGACGTCACACGAGTCTTCGCCGTGCACTCCGGCGCCAGGCTCCGGAGCCGACCGCTGTCCCTGCGCGCCGTCGACGGCGTCTCGCTGGCGGTCTGGGCCAGCACGTCGTACGGCATCGCGGGCGAATCGGGCAGCGGCAAGTCCACGCTCGCGCGTCTCGTGCTGCTGCTCGACCGGCCGACGTCGGGCTCGCTCGTGTTCGAGGGCCGCGACCTCGCGACGCTCGACCGCGCCGGGCTTGCCTGGTACCGCAGCCGCGTCCAGGCGGTGTTCCAGGACGCCACCGCGTCGCTGAGCCCGCGCATGCGCGTGCGCGATCTGATCGCAGAGCCGCTCGACTCCCAGCGCCGCGTCACGCGCCGCGAGACGGAACGGCGCGTGCTCGATTTGCTCGCCGAGGTGGGCCTGCCTGAACGCGTGCTGCGCCAGTTTCCGCACCAGTTGAGCGGCGGCCAGCGGCAACGCGTTGCGATCGCGCGTGCGCTCATCCTCGAGCCGTCCATGATCGTCCTCGACGAGCCCGTCTCGGCGCTCGACGTCTCGATCCGGGGCCAGGTGTTGAACCTGCTAGCCGACCTGCAGGAGCGCAAGAACCTCACCTACCTGCTGATCGCCCACGACCTTGCACTGCTGCGCCACGTGACCGACCAGATCGCGGTCATGTACCTCGGGCGCGTCGTCGAGGAGGGCGACACCGAGATCCTGCTCGCGGATCCCGAGCACCCGTACACGCGCGCTCTGCTCGACGCGGCGCCACACCGCCACCGCCGGCCGGTTGGCGTTCCTCTCGACGAAACCGGGTCGCCGCTCGACCTGCCGGTGGGATGCCGTTTCCACCCCCGCTGCCCACTCGCCGCCGACGTCTGCCGCGCGGACGAGCCGCGGCTCCGCGAGCTCGGGCCGACGCACCGGGCCGCCTGCCACTTCGCGAGCCCGAAAGAATGACGAAGGGCCGCCTACTCGGCGGCCCTTCGTCATCGAACACTGGGATCAGCTTGCGTCTAGCGCTTGCACTTCGTCGCGTCGAGGTGCTTCAGGAGCAGCAGGTCGAAGTCGCCGAGCTGCGGGATGAACTGGATGCAGCTCTTCATCCCGTAGACCATCGCCGAGCTCCAAAGCGGAACGAAGCCGTAGTCGTCGTGGATGATGTTCTCCGCCTTCTTCAGCAGCGCGGCGCGGGCGTTGTTGTCCACGGTCGCGTTCGCCTGCAGGATCAACCCGTTCGCCGCCGGGTTCTTGTACCAGGCGAACGGCGTCACGGAGCTGAACGAGTTGAGCAGCGCCGTCGCCGGCTCGAACTTGCCCGCGACCGCACCGAGGAACATCGCGATGTAGTCCATGCTCGGGTCCTTGGCCGCCCGGAACACCCACGGCACGAAGTCGGCGCCGGTCAGCGGCTTCGGGGTCACCTTGATCCCAATCTGGGCGAGGTACAGGGCGACCGCCTGCGCGGTCTCCGACATTCCCGTCTGCGCGTTCAGGTAGGGGAGGTCGGTCGAGAAGCCGGACGGGTAGCCCGCCTGCGTGAGGAGCCGCTTCGCCTTCGCGAGGTCAAACGGGTAGTGGCTGATCGAGGGGTCGTACCCGAGGTCGGACGGCGCCAGGAACGGGTAGCTGACCGGGATGCCCTTGAGGACGTTCTTGACGATCGCGCCCCGGTTGATCGCGAGCGCGACTGCCTCGCGTACGAGCGGGTTCGCCCACGGGGTTGTCGGCAGCTGCGACTTGAACGCCAGATAGACCGTCGAGCCGGAGGGAACGAGCTTGACCGTCTTGAAGCCCGCCGTCTTGCTGAGCGACGCGACGTTCTGGTACGGCACCTGCATCACCATGTCGGCCGCGCCCGTCTTCAGGCTCGCGATGCGGGTCGTGTCGTCGAGGATCGTCTGGAACCGGACTGCGGGCGTCTTCGCCCGCCGGCCCCAGTAGTCCGGGTTGCGTACGAGGTCGACGTACTGGCCGGCCGCGATCTTTTTGATCATGTACGGGCCGGATCCGATCGGGGTCGCCTTGAACGCCGCCTCGCCCACTTTCGCCCAGTAGTCGTGGTCGGAGATCGGGAAGCCGCCGGACGG
This sequence comes from Gaiellales bacterium, assembly GCA_038239825.1. GTDB lineage: Bacteria > Actinomycetota > Thermoleophilia > Gaiellales > Gaiellaceae > PALSA-600. The sequence goes on along the minus strand of JBBSEJ010000008.1, from coordinate 39,481 downwards.
GACGAACCCGATCTCGGGCGCGGCGAAGTACGCGTTCAGGTGCGTTGGATCGACGATCTCCCACCGGATCAGCGTACGCGCGATGCGGTCGCTGAAGCCGTTCGCCTTGAGGCGGTTCCAGCTGAAGACGACGTCTACCGCGGTCAGCAGGTCGCCGTTCGAGAAGCGGACGTTCTTCCGCAGCGTGATGCTGAGCTTCTTTCCGTCCGGCGAGAGATCCATCGCGGTCGCGAGACTTGGAATCGGCTTGCCGGCCGGCGTCCGCCACGTCAGCCAGTCGAACACGTTGGCCGCGACGACGGAGATCGTGCTCGGGAGAACGGACGTGGGGTCGTAGATCTCACCGGCCTGGTTGATCCCGATCACGAGCGGCTTCGCGCTCGCGCCTGTCGTTCGAATGTGGCTGGTCGCGCTTCCGGCAGCGGCCAGGGAAAGCAGCGCGACGCCCGTCAGGGCGAGAACGCGGCGCGTGGCATGCATCGAGGCTCCTTTAGCTTGGGCGCGCCGTGCATCGAGCGCGCGATGAGTGACGCTCAATAGTACGGCTGACAATACACATTATCGCCGACCATACCGATCTGCTTCTACCGCGTCAACCGGTCGACGCCACGTCGATCCACAGTCCCCGTTCCGATAGTTGGGACGGTGTATTGACAAATCGACGAAGGGCCGCAGAGCGGTCGAAACCGCTTCAGGCAACGGTGATCTCTGTGAGGAGGAGCGGACGGACGGCAGCGGCCGAATCCGCGTGCGCGCCAGCAGTTACGACACGCTGGTGCAACGTCTCGCGGTCGAGTTCGATTACCTCGTCACGCGCCAGCCGCGCCTCGGCCGCTGCGGGCTCTGCGGCCGCGTCTTCGTCCCGCTCCGCCCCTCACGGCCCGAGGTGCACTGCCGGGCGAATCTCTGGACATGGAAGGGCGGTGCGCTTTCGCTCGTCGAGCGGTGCGTCCCGCTCGACCGCGAGACCGAGCGCAACCGAAAGGAGAGGCGGCTGCGCAAGCGCTACGAACGCGCCCGCGAACGGAGCGGGAACGCGGCGCGGGAGACCAAGGCCGCACTGCGGGCCTGGAGCGATTTCAAACGAGACAACCCGACGGCGCGCGACCGCGGAAGGCAACCGAGGCCGAAAGTGCTCTACGAGCCGGACGCCTCCAACGTCGCTCACGAGAACACCACTCACTCAAGGAAGGGAGACAATCAGTGAGGCGCAACACCGGCATCCAGGTACGACACAGGCGCGGCTGCCCTACGGGCAGCGACCCGGGCGCGAGGTGCAAGTGCAGCCCGCCAAGTTTTCGCGCGGAGGTGTGGGACCCCCGCGCCCAGAAGATGAGGCAGTCCTTCCCGACGTTCGCGGCGGCAAAGGCGTGGCGCCAGGACGCCCTCGTCGCCCTGCGGAACAACAAGCTGCACGCTGCTGACCCGATCACGCTCCGGCAGGCCGCCAAGGCATGGCTGGACGGCGCAGAGGCCGGAACGGTGCGGACGCGGTCAGGCGATGCGTACAAGCCCAGCGTCATCAGGTCGTATCGGAGCGCACTCGACCTGAGGCTCCTTCCCGCGCTGGGTGCCGCGAAGCTGGGTCAGATCCAGCGGCGTGATGTGCAGAACATCGCTGACGACATGCTCGCCGAGGGTGCGAGCGCGTCGACGATTCGGAACGGTTTGATGCCGCTCCGAGTCACCTGCAGACGGGCACTCGAGGACGGCGACATCGCGGTCAATCCGTGCATGCACCTTCGCCTCCCTGCGGTGCGCGGCGTCCGTGACCGGATCGCCTCGCCGGACGAGGCAGCGAAGCTGCTCGCCGCCCTCCCGGAGGCAGACCGCGCGCTCTGGGCAACTGCGATGTACGCGGGTCTCCGCCGCGGAGAGCTGCTGGCGTTGCGGTTCGAGGATGTCGATCTGCACCGTGGCGTGATCCGCGTCGAGAGGAGCTGGGATGTGAAGGAGGGGGCCGTCAGCCCGAAGAGCAGCGCAGGCACTCGGACCGTCCCGATTGCGTCGGTGCTCCGCGAGCACCTGGCGGCCCACCTGCTCCGTGTCGGACGGCGCGAGGGGCTCGTATTCGGTCGCTCGGCCACGACCCGCTTCTCGAACAGCTCAGCCAGAAAGCAGGCGGCGACCGCCTGGCGGCGGCCGAAGCTTGAGGGCATCGGCATGCACGAATGCAGGCATACGTTCGCGTCGCTGATGATCGCGGCGGGCGTCAATGCGAAGGCCCTCTCGACCTACCTCGGGCACAGCTCGATCACGATCACGTACGACCGCTACGGCCACCTGATTCCAGGCAGCGAGGAAGAAGCGGCGGGCTGCTCGACAGCTACCTCTCGCGGGCGGCAGCGAAGGTCGGCAACGGATGAACGGCGGTTCGCGGGCCAGTCTGCGGGCCAGTGCGGGCCAGTCCTGGCGCGTCTCCGTGCGTCTCGGTGCGTCGAACCGCTAACGCCGGATTGATGTCCGAACAGGCCGGAAACCGCCATCGTTAGCGGGTTTCCGGCTCACCAAGCGGAGGGGGAGGGATTTGAACCCTCGATCCGCCTAACGACGGATAACGGTTTTCGAGACCGCCGCATTCGACCGCTCTGCCACCCCTCCGGTCGGGCGACAGGGTACCGGCCGCTCGGCTAATCGTGGATGCGCGCGATCAGGTCCTCGCGCCGAAGGACGCGCACGCGATGCGCCGAGCGTGCGAGGCGCACGTCAAAGCCGGCATCCCGTGCAAAGAGGACCTTGTCACCGGGCTCGATCGCGGTCGCATCCGGCCCGACCGCAGCGACGATTCCACTTCGAACCTGCGTCGCCTCGTTCGTAGGGACGATCAGCCCGCTCGGGAGCTCCGACTCGTCGAGCGGCTCGAGCACGATGTAGTCATCGAGCGGCTCGAGCGTCGCGTTCTTCATCTCATGACCTTCCAACACGTCATCACGATACTCCGTACATGCGCCTCGGCCGCCATGACGTCCCGATCACGAACCCTGACAAGGTATTCTTCCCCGGGACGGGATTGACGAAGGGCGACCTCGTCGCCTACTACGCCGGTGTCGCCGAGCTGGCGCTGCCTCATCTCCGGCGCCGGCCATTTCACATGAAGCGCTTCCCGAACGGCGTCGATGCGGACTTCTTCCACCAGAAGCGCGTCCCGACGAACCATCCCGATTACGTCGACGACGTCCATGTCTCGTTTCCGAGCGGACACTCGACTGTCTTCGCGATCGTCGACAACGCCGCGGCGCTTGCGTGGGTTGCGAATCTCGGTTGCATCGAGTTGCACACCTGGCATTCTCGCGTGCCTGCGATCGAGAGGCCGGACTACCTCTTGATCGACCTCGACCCGACGAGCGACGGCCAATGGCCGTTCGTGCTCGAGATCGCGCTCATCGTCCGCGACGTGCTGGACGAGATCGGGCTGCGCTCCTATCCGAAGACATCCGGCGCAACAGGGCTGCACATCCTCGCGCCCATCGAGCCGGAGCTTCCGTTTCCCGTCGTGCGCCGGTTCGCGAAGGCGATCGCCGTCGAGGTGGAGCGTCGGGTGGGCGATCAAACCGTCGCGACCACCACGTGGCGCGTCGCCGAGCGGGTTGGTGTGTTCGTCGACTTCGGCCAGAACGCCCGCGACCGTACGATCGCCTCCGCATACTCGGTGCGTCCGACTGCGGACGCGCGCGTCTCGGCACCGCTTCGGTGGGACGAGGTTCCGGGAGCCGACGCGGCGGCGTTCACGCTCCGAACGATGGCGGCTCGCATCGAAGCAGCAGGCGATCCGATGGACGGCATGTGGCGAAACCCGCCCTCTCTGTCAAGCAGACTTGACGTGTTTGATCCTGTCAAGTGAGCGCGGCGACGGGCGCTTCCTGATCGAGATGATCCGCGGCCACGATGGGGGCCGTACACCTGGCTCGGCGCGATCGGGGGCAGCGCCTATCTGGCGGCCGTGATCGCTCTCCGCGTCCGCGGATGACGCACCTCCGCACGCGAAACACCTCGACGGGATGGATCTCAGGCTCCCGACGTCATCGGTGAGCCTTGCGTCGCGATCGCCCGGACGCTCGATTCGACGGTGGCGGGGCTCTTTCTGCCGGCGAGAACCGCTAACCAGCTGATGCGCCCCCCGAGCCGAGCAGCGCCTCGATCCCGGACGCGTTCGAGTCGCGCGGCGGCCGCAGCTCGCGCCAGGTGCAGTCGGCGGCCGCCTTGTCGTCCCGCCAGCGGAGGAACCTCGTCCCGTGACGGAAGCGACTGCCTTGAACCTTGTCGTAGCGCACCTCGATCACGACCTCGGGGCGCACTGCACTCTCCTCGAGCTCGCCGGCTCCCCAGCGGTTCGGCTCCGAGACGCGCCCCTCCGAGCTGGCATCGACGAGCGGCAGGATGCGAGCCGCAACCTCCTTCCGGAGGCGCGCTGCGACTGCGCACGAGCCGACGTAGTCGACGCCGCCGTCCTCGCGGTACAAGCCCAGAAGGAGGGTCGCGATCTCGCGGCGATCTCCCTTCCAGCGCACGCCGACGACGACGCAATCCGCCGTCTTGTGCTCCTTCACCTTCACCATCCCGTCGCGGGAGCCGGGGAGATACGCGAGGCCGAGTCGTTTCGCGATCACACCGTCGAGGCCGAGCGTCTCGAACCGGGCGAGCCAGGCCTTCGCCTCTGTGAGCTCCCGCGTCGCGGGCGAGATGTGAAATCCCTCGAGCGCCTCCACGCGCACGCGACGCTCCTCGAGCGAGAGCTTCCACACCGGCTCGCCGTCCCACACCAGCACGTCGAAGACGATGAACTCAGCTGGGATCTCGGCCGAGAGACGCTTGATGCGCGACTCGGCGGGGTGCAGGCGCATCTGCATCGCGTCGAAGTCGAGCGCTCCGTCGCGCGCGATCACGATCTCGCCGTCGAGCGCCGACCGCGGCGGGAGGAGCTCGCCGAGCGGCCGAAGCTCGGGGAAATACCGAAGCAGCGGCCGCTCCTTCCGCGACCACACCGCGAGCTCACCGCCGGCGTTTTCCAACACCCCCCGGAAGCCGTCCCATTTCGGCTCGTACTGCCAGCCGCCACCGTCCGGCAGGACCCGGACGAGCTCGGCCTCCATCGGCGGAAACGGGATCAGCGGCGCGGGCATCGAGCTGAACCCTAAACGGGCCGAGGCGCGCGAGCTACTGCAGCCACGGAGCGAGGAACTGCTCGATCTCGCGGCAGCCACGCGGCGCCTCGAGCCGGGCACGAACGACCTTGTCCTCGACGACGACGAGCGTCGGCATGTGGACGACCCCGAACTTCTCGACGAGATCCGGACGCTTCTCCCGCGCAACAGCGTAGTAGGTGAACGTCTCGTGGTTCCGGCGGCGCTGGAGCACCTGCGCGACGTAGCCCTCGACGCGCCGGCACCGGCCGGAGGTAGCTGAGTGGAAGAAGACGAGCCCGGGCTTGAGCCCCGGCGAGGCCTCGATTGCGGCGGATCCCACGACGTCACCTCCTCGCGACGAAAAAATCGATCGACGCGAGGGCAGGGCGTCGCATTTGTCCACGTCTTGCCCAGGTTTTCGGCAGTGCAAACACCGTCTAAGGTGGGGCCGTGAAACGCGTCGCGATCACCGGCGTCGGAGCCGTGACTCCGCTCGGGCTCGACGCCGCGTCGACCTGGCGGAGCGCGCTCGAGGGGCGCAGTGGGATCGGCTGGATCAGCACGTTCGACACGGACGGCTTGCCCGTGCGGATCGCCGGGGAGGTGAAGGACTTCGACCCGACACAGGTGGTCTCGGCCAAGGAGGCCCGCAAGCTCGAGCGGAACGTCCTGCTCGGAGTGGCGGCCGGCCGTGAGGCGCTCGACGACGCGGGACTCCGCGGGTTCGATCCCACCCGCGTGGGAGTCATCTTCGGTTCGGCGATCGGCGGAGTACCGGGGATCCTCGAGCAGGCCGACGTGCTGCGTGAGCGGGGTCCCGGCCGTGTCTCACCAAACTTCCTCCCGAACATTCTCGTCGATTCGGTGTCGGGGCAGCTTGCGATCTCGCTCGGGATCAAGGGGCCGAATTACGCCGTCATCTCGGCCTGCGCCACCGGGTCCCACGCAGTTGGCGAGGCCGCCGAGATGATCAAGCGCGGGGCAGCCGACGCGGTGCTCGCCGGCGGCACCGAGGCGTGCCTCGTGCCCCTGATCCTCGCCGGCTTCACGGCGATGCGCGGCCTGGTGGCCGAGGACGTCGATCCCGCGCTCGCATCGAGGCCGTTCGACGCGAGACGAGCAGGATTTGTGATGTCGGAGGGCGCGGGAGCGCTGCTGCTCGAGGACTGGGAGCAGGCCGAGCGCCGTGGCGCCGACATCTATGCCGAGGTCCTCGGGTACGGCGCCTCGAACGATGCTCATCACCTCGCGCAGCCCGAGCCGGACGCAACCGGCGTCGCCGCGATGATGGCCGTTGCGCTCGAGCGGGCGGGGGTCGAACCTTCGAGGGTCGGGTACATCAACGCCCACGGGACGTCGACGCCGCTCGGCGACCTCGCCGAGACGAAAGCGATCAAGGCTGGCTTCGGCCCCCACGCCTACGCCCTGGCGGTGTCCTCGACAAAATCGATGATGGGCCATACGTTCGGAGCGGCCGGTGCGATCGAGGCGATTCTCTGCGCGCTTGCGCTGCACGACGGGACGGTGCCGCCGACGATCAACTACCGGGAGCCCGATCCCGGCTGCGACCTCGACTACGTCCCGAACGAAGCGCGCCGGGCGCAGGTCGACGTGGCGCTGTCGAACGCGATGGGGCTCGGAGGGCACAACGGCTGCGTGCTGCTCGGCCACGCCACCTGACGGCGCCCGCTAGCGATCTGCGAAGGACGACGGCATGAGCGCATCGATCGAGGCGAGCACGAGATCCGCCTGGGCGATCGATGCGTCGTCTGGCGGAAAGTGCGGATTCGGGATGGCGACGACACGCATCCCGGCCGCCTTCGCCGACCGGATCCCCGCGTGCGAATCTTCGACCGCGGCGCAACGGACGGGGTCGACGTCCAACCGACGAGCTGCCTCGAGGTAGACGTCGGGCGCCGGTTTCCCACGGGCGACCTCTTCCGACGACACGGCGGTGACGAAGAGCGACTCGATTCCTGCGGCTCGCAGCACGACCTCGATCACCTCGAGGTTCGAGGACGACGCGATCGCGAGCGGCCAGCGACCGCCGATCCGCCGAACGGCTTCGACCGCACCGGGAATCAACGGGGGCGCGTGCCCATACCGTCCGAGCATGCGTTCCACGATGTCTGCGTTGATCTGAGCCGGAGTTCCCGGCACCCCCAAAGACTCCGCTAGGTAGCGCGACCACTCGGGCGAGCTCATCCCCATCATCGCGCGCGTCGCCTCCACGGTGAACGTTCCGCCGACCTCGCGCACGTACTCCCGGCGAACCTCGTCCCACAGGTGCTCAGAGTCGACGATCACGCCGTCCAGGTCGAAGATGACGGCGTCGGTCACAGCGAGTGGTATCCGCGATGCACATAGGCGAGCGACGTCTCCGCGGACCCCTCCTCGAGCGACTCGATCTCCCCCACGAACAGCGTGTGGTCGCCGGTGCGAACCTGATCGACCGTGCGGGCCGTGATCCATCCGACCGCCTCCGCGAGCAGCCGTGGGTCGTCTTCACGGGTGTCGATCCCGTTCCAGAGCGCGATCGGCGGCACCCCGCGCGCAAAGTGCTGCGCCTGCTCTTCCTGCTCGCCGGAGAGAATCGACACCGCCCACTCCCCCGCTTCCCGCAGAAGCTCGTGCAGCGACGCCTCGAGCGCGATCGAGATCCCGATCAGGCGCGGCTCGAGCGAGAGCGACGTCAGCGAGGAGACCGTGAGTCCGGCACGGCGCCCGTCGACCTCGGCGACGACGACCGAGACCCCCGCCGGCCAGCGGCGGAAGAGCGCACGTTGTGCGGCCCCCCGTTCCTCCACAGGGCCGAGCCTAGATGACCGGCCTCAGTTCGCCCCGGCAGCGCTTCCCCGAGCTCTGGGCGATGCCGCCGTTCCACGGTCGGCACCGCTCGGGGCCAGTGCGAGCCGTCCGTCACATCGGTCATCCGAGCACGGAGGGCCAATTGGTAGGTTCGCGCGCGTGACTCGCCGCGAGCGCATCGAAATCGCGATCGTCGCTGCGCTCGTCTGCGTCTCTGGCGTCTGTCATTTCGCGGGGCTCGACGACGTCCTCACGTTCGTCGTGGCAGCAGTTGCGTTGGCGGGTCTCGCACGCATGGTCGGCACCGCGACCGACCAGCTGGGCGCCCGGCTCGGCTCGGGAGGTGCGAGCGTCGTTCAATCCGCGCTCGGGAACCTGCCCGAGCTCTTCATCGCCCTCTTCGCGCTCCATCGGGGGCTCTTCGAGGTCGTCCAGGCCGCGCTCGTCGGCTCGATCCTCGCGAACAGCGTGCTCGTGCTCGGCATCGCGTTCATCGTCGGCGGCTTGAAGAACGGACCGCAGCGCTTCAGCTCCGATCGAGCGCGCATGGTGTCGATGCTCACCGTGCTCGCGGCCGCCACGATGGCGATCCCGTCGCTCGCACACGCGTTCCATGCGCCGGCGGCGGCGCACACGCACACGTTGTCTCTGATCTGCGCGGGCGTCCTGCTGGCCGTCTTCGTGCTGACGTTACCCTCGTTCCTTCGCAGCACGCCGGGCGAGGAGCACGAGCCTGCACGCTGGTCGTCGCGGCTCACAGGCGGTGTCCTGCTCTCCGCCGGAATCGCCGCCGCGGTCACGTCCGACTGGTTCGTCTCGGCGCTGACGCCGGCGATCCACACCCTCCATATGAGCGAGGACTTCGCCGGACTCGTGATCGTCGCGATCGCCGGGAACGCCGTCGAGAACGTCGTGGGCGTTCAGCTCGCCGCTCGCAACCGGGCAGATTTTGCGATCTCGGTGATCGTCAACTCGTCGCTGCAGGTCGCACTCGCCCTCACGCCGGTGCTCGTCTTCGCATCCTTGCTCTTCGCGACTCAGCTCACACTCGTCTTCCCAACACTGCTCGCGCTCGTGCTCTTGATCTCGTCGATCCTCGGCGCCCTGATCGTGAACGACGGCGAATCGAACTGGGAGGAGGGCGCCGTTCTCGTCGGGTTCTACGTCGTCATCGCCGCGAGCTTCTGGTGGGGCACGTGAGCCGCGAGGGATCGCCGTCGCTCGGCCCTCACACCGGCCGCCAACGCGTCCGCACGGCACTTCCCGTCACGCTCACGTAACGGCCCCTGGCACCGAGGCGCCCGGCCCTCGTGCTCGCCAAAGCTGATGGCGCCACGGTTTCGGAGGGCTGTTAACGGATCGTCACACTCCCGTAACGGTGCCTGGCACCGCTCTTGCCGGCGGCGAGAGGGGGCGCGCGGCGACGTCACCTCCCGAGGATGCCGCACCGATCGCTGCGCTAGCGTGCGATCTCCGCGACACGGGCGTCCGTCAGGCGCACGAGGTCGGCCGGTGCTAGCTCGATCTGGAGACCCCGGCGCCCCGCACTGACGAAGATCGTCTCCCATTCGAGCACCGAGGCATCGATCGTCGTCGGCAGCCGCTTCCTCCCTCCGAGTGGGCTGATCCCGCCCACGACGTACCCCGTCGCCCGCTCAGCCACACCCCGGCCGGCGAGCGTGGCACGCTTGCCCGTCGCCCGCAGGTCGAGCCGGGCATCCGCCGGGACGACGAAGATCTCGAGCCGCTCGTCGACCGAAGCGACGAGCGTCTTGAAGAGCCGGGCGGGCGGCTGACCGAGAGCGGCTGCCACAGCAGCTGCATAGTCGAAGTCACCCAGCTGAACTCCGTCGTAGGGATGCAGCCGGTACTCGATTCCCGCCCGCTTCGCGGCCCTCACCGCCGGCGTCATCCGGCAAGCTCCTCGGCCAGCAGACCGAGCGCGTAGAGCCGCCAGGCGAGATCGACGTCGCCGGCGAGGAACAGCGCGCCCTCGCGTGCCGTCGACAGATCGCGAACGCGCAGGGCGAGTGCGTCGATACCGCGCGCGAGCTGGGCTCGCCGCTCGTCGCTGAACAGGTCGCCGGCGATCGCCTTGACCGCACGATCGTCGACGCCGAGGTCGCGGTGCGGATCGCCGCCTGCGGCGACGAGCAGCAGCGCCCGCCGGCGCGCGCCGTTCAGCTCCGACTCGTCGATCTCGACCCCGGCTCCCGCAACGTACGCGAGCACCGGCAGCGGGTCGCCGAGCTCGCCGGAGTCGATCCGGCCGAGGAGATCGTCGAGAGGATCCATCGCGACTACCATTCTGGCCATGGACGAGGTGCTTTCGAAGGCAGAGGAATGGCGCGCCGCGGGCCTCGAGGTTGCTCTGGCAACCGTCGTCGGCACCCGGCGCAGCGCACCTCGCCCGCTCGGATCGAAGCTCGCGGTCTCGGGCGATGGGGCGCTCTTCGGCTCGGTGTCGGGGGGATGCGTCGAGGCGGATGTCGCCGAGCACGCACGAGCGATCATCGGCGGCGAGCCTGCAGAGGTCGTCTCGTACGGGATCGACGACGAACAGGCCTGGTCGATCGGACTGCCGTGCGGTGGCGAGATCGACGTCTTCGTCGAGCGCTTCCAGGGCGCACCCGCCGTCGTGCGCGGCACGAGCTACGTCGTGGTGGCCGGGGACGGCGTGGGCGAACGATGGCACGACGCGTCGCGCAGCCACACCGGTCTGACGCAGGAGGACACCCGCTCGGTCTTCGCGGAAGCCGTCGCACCACCGCCGAGGCTCGTCGCCGTCGGAGCGGGAGACATCGCCGAGGCGCTCTGCGCGCTCGCGCGGCCACTCGGGTGGCACACGACGGTCGTCGATGCCCGACCGGGACTCGCGACCCCGGAGCGCGTGCCGAGCGCCGACGAGATCGTCGTCGCATGGCCCGACGAGATCGTCGTCGACGCCGAGACAGCTCTCGTCTCGCTCGTCCACGAAGAGCGACTCGACATCCCGGCACTCCGTGCCGGTGTCGAGGGAGGCGCGTTCTACGTCGGCGCACTCGGCTCACGCCGCACGCAAGCGAAACGGCGCGAGAAGCTCGGCGAGCTCGTCGACCGCATCCACGGCCCGGTGGGGCTCGACCTCGGCGGCGAGACACCGTCCGAGATCGCGCTCGAGATCCTCGCCGAGATGCTCCAGGCACACAGACGGGGCGAGGCGCCGGCCGAGATCCCACCCGCAGAGCCGCTCGTCTCGAGCCCGTAACCTCTAGCGAGCGAACCCCGGTGGACGGGTCGACGTGCGACTCGTGACGACGCCGAGCGCGATCATCCCGACCCCGAGCGCGAGATGCAGCCAGTTGTCCGCAGTGTTCAGCGGGATCCAGTCGCCTGCGCCGAGGATCCCGAGCACCCAGAGCGCCAGGTAGACGGTACCGCCGCCGGTCAGGTAGGTACGCGCGCCCGGCGCCGTCCGCGCAAGCGCGATCCCGACGAGCCCGAACACGAGGTGAAGCATGTTGTGCAAGATCGACACCTGGAAGAGCCCGACGAGCTTCGCCCCGGAGCCGTGGCCGGCGAAGCCGAGAGCGCTCGAGTGGGTGGTGACCCCGGGGCTGAAACCGAGAGCGCCGACGAGCACGAAGACGGCACCGACGAGTGCCGCGGCCGGCTGCACTGGGGCTCGATCTCTCATGGTGCCTCCGGATTCGAGGGGCAAAGCGTCGTCGATGTCCAGCCCTCCGGCGGTACTCGCCGCTCGGTTCACGAAATCGTCAGCTGCGCGGAGTAGATTGTGCTCGATGGAAGGGTCAACGCGTGCCGACCAGCTTCGCGCCTCGCCGGCGATGTTCCCGTCTCCGGCACTCGACCGCCTCACCCGCGCGCACCCGGCCACTCCCGCGCTCCTCTTTCTCCCCGCAGTCGCCGTGCTCGGCTACCTCGCGGTGCGGGGCCTCGGCGCGGCGGAGACCGTGGGCGCGGCCGCCGGCGGGTACGTGTTCTGGACTCTTTGTGAGTACTGGGGCCACCGCGGGGTCTTCCACTTCGAGCCGGAACAGGGCCTCGGAGCTCGCGTGCACTGGATGATCCACGGAGTCCACCACGACCATCCGAACGACCCCCGTCGGCTGGTCCTTCCGCCCGCGTTCTCGATCCCGCTCGCACTGCTCTTCCTGGGGCTCTTCGTCCTCGCGCTCGGTACGCCGCTCGCCTGGCCCGTCGCCGCGGGCTTCTATCTCGGCTATGTGGTCTACGACACGCTCCACTTCGCCCTCCACCACGCCCGGCCGAAGAGCCGGGCCGGTCGCCGGCTCCGCGAGCTCCACCTGCGGCACCACTTCGAAGATCATGAGCGCGGCTTCGGGGTCAGCGCACCGTGGTGGGACATCGTCTTCAAGACGCGTCCGCGGCGTCGACGCGCACAGCCGTAGACCCGCCCGGCTCCGTTTGCTGAACTGAGCCCTTGCCGCCGGACTCGCATGCTCGCGACTGGAACGAGCTCGCCGAGCTGGATCCCGTCTGGGCCGTTCTGCATGAGGCGCCCGGCGAGGACGCTCGCTGGCAGATCGACGAGTTCTTCGCAACCGGGCGCGGCGAGGTGTCCGGGTCGCTCGACCGGGCACGAGAGCTCGACCGTCCACAGAGCTGGCGGCTCGCCCTGGACTTCGGCTGTGGCCTCGGCCGGCTCACCCGCGCGCTGGGTGAACGGTTCGACCGGTGTGTCGGCGTGGACGTCTCGGAGCGGATGCTCGCAGCCGCGACGCGGCTGAACGCCAACGAGCCGAGCTGCGAATTCGTCCTCAACACACCCTCCCACCTCGGGGCCTTCGAATCCGGGACCTTCGACCTCGTGTACTCGAGCATCGTGCTGCAGCACCTCCCGGCGGACCACGAGGTCGAGCGACTGATCGGCGAGTTCGTGCGGCTGATCTCGCCGTCGGGCATCGCCATCTTCCAGATGCCGACCTCGATCTCGATCCGGTACCGCCTTCAGCCGAGGCGCCGGCTCTACGCGGCCGGACGCCGCCTCGGAATTCGGTCGGGCTGGCTCTTCCGCCATGGGCTCAACCCGATCCGGGTCCGAGCGATGGCCGAAGACCGGGTGCGAGCGGTCGTCAGAGACGCCGGCGGCCGGGTCGAGCTTGCACTTGCCGACTCCTCGGTCCCCGAGCTCCCGGGCCGGAGGTACTTCGTGACGTCGGGCTGAGGGCCTACGTGGCTGCCGGTCCCGTCGCGAAGCCGTCGTCGGCTGTCCGGTCGTCTGTCTCCGTCGAGCGAAACCGGCCGACGAGAACGCTGCGCAGGCTCGGCACCGCGGCGAGAATCGCCCCGACGGCGCTCACCAGCAGCAGCGCATTGCGCGCCTTGTGGCTCTCCTTGCGGCTCAAGCGGCCTTTCGCCTGTTGGAGTTGACTCACGGCCTCGGCGACCTGAGCCCGCAGCACCGGGTCGGACCCGAGCCTCAACGCAACACCCATCGGCCCGATCTGGCGGCGCGCCTGCTTACGTGCCGCAGCCCCTGCACCGGCCGCCGCGATCAACCGTCGCCGAAGCTTCTGATCGTGAGCCAAGCGGTTCGCATACGGCGAGACGCCGTCGAACGCGTCGGCGGCGGTACCGCTGACGCCGTGTGAGCGTGTGAACATTCGTCCTCCTTCAAGGTCGTGACCTCATTGATCCTTGCGAACCGGCGGTGCTCCTAAACACGGCCTCCGATTTCCCCGGCTCGTCGGCTGCCCTATCATCGTCCCATGGCGCGGTATGTCACGACGATCGCATCAACCCTGCCTGCGGAGCAGGCTTTCGCCTACATGGCGGATTTCTCGCACGCGAGCGCCTGGGATCCGAGCGTCGAGGAGGCCTCGCGCACGAGCGAGAGCACCGGCCTCGGCTCGGCCTTCGACCTCCTCGTCCGGTTCGCCGGCCGAAAGCTGCCGATGCGCTACGAGATCGTCTCGTACGAGCCGCCGCGTCTCGTGGTGCTCGAGTCGCGGCAGAAGGCGTTCGTCTCCAAGGACACGATCACGGTCGCCGCGACGCCGAACGGGTCGACGATTCATTACGACGCGCTGCTCGAGTTCTCCGGCGTCGCGAAGCTGTTCGACCCGATCATGCAGCTGCTCTTCCGTCGCACCGGCGACAAGGCCGCGGCCGGCATGCGGGCCGCACTGAACCCGTGAACCTCCGCCAAGGCGCCGACGCGGCACTCGAGGCCAGCGTTGTCGGCAGCTTCACGCGGATCGGCTACGACGCCCGGCGACGCCTCTATGGGTGGCCGCCACTCGAGCAGATCCGTCTCGACGGCAAAACGGCGATCGTCACAGGGGGAACATCCGGGCTCGGCCGCGAGACCTCGGGCCTGCTCGCGGCACAGGGGGCCCACGTCTGCGTCGTCGGCCGAGACGCCGCGAAGACGGACCGCGTGCGGGAGGAGATCGCCGACTCCGAATCGGCGACCGCCGATCTGTCGTCGCTCGCCGCGACCCACGCATTCGCAGAGCAATTCGCGACGACCCACGATCGCCTCGAGATCCTGGTCTTGAACGCTGGGACGCTGAGCCACGACTTCACTCTGACGGCCGAGGGCTACGAATCGACCCTCGCGACCCAGGTCCTCTCGCAGTTCTTGCTGATCCGTGACCTCCTGCCTCTGCTCGAGGTTGCGTCGGGGAGGGTGATCATCGTCGCGTCTGGAGGCATGTATCTGGAGCGACTCGACGTCGCATCGCTTCAGCCTTCCGCGCACGAATACGACGGCGTGAAGGCGTACTCGCGAGCGAAGCGCGCCCAGGTATCGCTTGCCGAAGAGTGGACCCGACGGCTTTCCGAAACGAACGTGACCGTGAACGCGATGCACCCTGGTTGGGCCGACACGCCCGGGTTGCGAAACGCACTGCCGGGCTTCGGACGTTTCTTCTCCCCCTTGTTGCGTACCGCGCGGCAAGGCGCCGACACGATCGCGTGGCTCGCCGGATCGCCGGACGTCGAGGGCCGAAGCGGGCTGTTCTTCCTCGATCGCCGACCACGCCCGACCTACCGCCGGCGAGGCACCCGGCGCCTCGACGAGGCGAGCGAGCGGGCGAAGCTCTGGGCGCTCTGTCAGAACGCGACGGATTCGTTCAGTGGCCGCGACAGCGTGATCTGAACGTCGCGGAGCGCCCTCGTCCTGAATCCGGCCTCACAGAACGCGAGGTAGAAGTCCCACGTGCGTTCGAAGGTCCGGTCGTAGCCGAGGGCACGCACCTCGTCGATCCGCTCACGGATGTTCGCGCGCCATCGTCGCAGCGTCTCGGCGTAGTTCGGCCCGATCTCGTGAACGTCGAGCATCGTCAGATGCGACGAAGCCGTCGCCGCCCGCGTGAGCGCACTGAGCGAAGGGATCAGGCAGCCGGGGAACACGTACCGCTCGATCCAGTCGGGCGAGCGTCGATACCGGTTCCAGCGATCGTCGGGGATGAGGATCGTCTGGACGCATGCGATCCCACCGGCCTCGAGCACCCTGTCGATCGTGGCGAAATACGTGCCGAACTGCCGCTCTCCGATCGCCTCGAGCATCTCGATCGATGCCACTTTCGTGTAGCGACCATCGTGGACGCGGTAGTCCTGCTCGACGACGTCGACCCGTCCTTGCAGCCCGGCGGCGGCGACGCGCTCGCGGGCGAGGTGCGCCTGCTCGGCCGAGATCGTGAGCGCGGTGACGCGGCAGCCCGTCGTCTGCGCCGCGTGGAGCGCGAAGCTACCCCAGCCGCAGCCGATCTCGAGGACGTGATCCTGCGGGCCGAGCTGGAGCTGCCGGCACACACGTCCGAGCTTGGCCCGCTGCGCGTCCGCGAGGGTCGAATCCGGCGAGTCGAAGATGCCGCAGGAGTAAGTCATCGTCTCGTCGAGCATCAGGCCGAAGAGCTCGTTGCCGAGGTCGTAGTGGTAGGCGATGTTCCGGCGCGCTCGCAGCAGCCCATTGCGGCGGTTCGGCCGTGGTCGCGCCTCGATCACGCGGCGCACGATTCCATTCCGCGCAGCAGCAGCCTCGGCGTTTCGGAGCAAGAGCTCGAAGAGCCCGACCAGATCGTCGGAGTCCCACTCGCCGGCCGTGTACGACTCGCCGAGCCCGACCTTGCCGCGGGTCGCGAGGCGGCGGAAGAGCGCTCGATCGTGAATCTCGAGCAACACCGGCGAGCCGTTCCCAAAGGTCCGCCGCGTTCCATCGGGCAGTGTCACCTCGAGGGCGCCGTCCTCGAGCTTCGCGAGCTCGCGCTCGAGGACTTCGACCGCGACACGGTCGAGCAGGGAAGCGCGAGCCTTCGGCGCCTCGCGAAGGCTGCGATCGAGGGTGCTCATACGCGCACGGATCCTTCGCCGGGTACGAACGGTGGCTTGCGGTGGAACGGCACTCGCTTCAGCCAGAGCTTCAGCGCCTGCCGGTGGATCAGCGCCGTCACCTGCAGGGGCATCACCGGATACCGCGCGAGCGAGCGCGCCACCGAGGCATTCGTCAACTCGCGACGACGGCCGTGCAGGACGGCGGTCAACGGCCTTGCGTGATCCTGCCGCACGTGGATGCGCGCCCAGACCGTCTCGCCCGGCTGCGAGAACGCCCACTCGTACGACTGGTCGAGGCCGAAGAACGGCGAGACGTGTAGTCGCTTGTCGTGCTCGTAATGCGGGCCAGGCCCGCGCAACACCTCTGGTAGGCGCTCCCCGAACGTGTTGCTGAGCTCGGCCACCATGCACGCGAGCGAGCCGTCGCCGCGATAGCACCAGTAGAAGGAAACCGGGTTGAAGACGTACCCGAGGACGCGTGGTTGCGTGAGCACGAGGACACGCTCGACCGAAACATCGTCGACGAGCGCAAGCACGGCGTCCTTCGTCGGCCCGCCGTCGAAGTGATCCCGGTCCCGGAAGGAGGCGATGTTGCGTCGGTTGTGCGAGAAGAGCGCCAGGCGACGGTCGAGCTCAGGCAGTTCGTCCAGATCGAGCAGCCAGTACGACACGGGGTAGGTGAAGAGGTTGCGCACCGGAGTGCGACGGACATGCATCAGCGTCCCTTCGTAGAGCGCCGACCTCACCAGCTCACTCCGATCGACTCGGCGGCTCGCACGCCGGATGCGAGCCCGTCCTCGTGGAAGCCGTTCCCGTGATGCGCGCCGGCGAACCACGTGCGACGGAGGCCCGCGAGCTTCGGCAGCTCGCGTTGGGCCGCCAGGCTCGCGACCGTGAACAGTGGATGCTCGAACAGCCCACGATCGACGATGTGTTCGTCCGGAACCTCCCCGTTCAACGTCAGGCACCAGTCGGTATCCGTCTGGAGCGACTGCAGCCGATTCAGGTAGTAGGTCAGCGTCGGCCTCCCGTCGTCACCGACGCGGTAGTTCCACGAAGCCCGCGCGGCGCGTGCCGACGGCAGGTGCCGCGAGTCTGTGTGGAGAATCGCCTCGTTGGTCGTGTACTCGAATGCGCCCAGGATGCGCCGCTCGTCGTCGCTGGGATCTTCGAGCAGCCGCAGCGCCTGGTCGGCATGGGTCGCGATCACCACCCCGTCGAACCGGCGCGTTCGGCCGTCATCGGAGCGCAGATCGACACCGTCGGCGTCGCGCCGCACGGAGCGAATCCCGATCCCGAGGTGAAAACGCGAGCCGAGATCGGCTGTGATCTTCCGGACGTAGGCATCGCTGCCACCCGTGACGTATCGCCACCGAAATCGCCCAAAGCCGAGCATGCCGTGATTGTCGAAGAATCTGATCGCGGCCGCCGCCGGGAACTCGAGCGCGCGCCCCGGCGCGGTCGACCAGAGCGCAGCGGTCAGGGGAACGATGAAGTGCCGTCGGAAGCGGCCGGAGAAGCGACGCTCGTCGAGGTAGCGCCCGAGCGACCACGTCTCGTCGAGGTTCTCGAGCGAGCTCCTCGCAGTCAGGAGCCAACGGCCGATCTCGCCCAGCAGTCCGTAGAACCGGGGATCGGCGACGCGACGCGCCTGTGCGAACGGGCGGCGCCCCGAATACTCGAGCCCGCAGCGGCAGGCGACCGAGAACGACATCTCCGACGGTTGCGTGGTGACGCCCAACTCGTCGAAGAGCCGCGTCAGGAGCGGGTAGTTGCGAACGTTGTGGACGAGGAAGCCCGTGTCGAGCGCCAGCCCCTCATGGCGAATCGTGCGCGTGTGGCCGCCGGCGCGCGGCGCGCGCTCGAACACCTCCACCTCGTGGGCTCGTCCGAGCAGATGGGCTGCACCAAGGCCCGAGATGCCGCTACCGACGACCGCGATCCTCATGAACCGTATTCTCCCCCGAGCGAATAACGGTTGGCATCGGCGCTACCCTGCCGGTCGGAAAGTGAGACAAACATTGGACACGAGCGTAGCCATCGGCACCGTGCGGACCGAGACCAGCACGATCAGCAAGGTCGTCACGCTCGTCGCCGTCCTCGTCCCGCCCATCGGGCTCCTCTCGGCGATGGGCGTGCTCTGGGGGGTCGCTTTTCATCCGGTCGACCTCATCCTCCTGGTCGCCCTTTACGTCATCTGCGCCTTCGGGACGACGATCGGCTTCCATCGCTACTTCACCCACCGCGGCTTCTCGGCGCACCCGGCCGTGAAAGCGATGCTCGCCATCCTCGGCTGCATGACAATGCAGGGCCCCGTGACGCAGTGGGTCACCGACCACCGCAAGCATCACGCGTTGTCGGATCAGCCAGGGGACCCTCACTCCCCCCACGGTCACGGCGACGGCGCCGCCGGAGCACTGCGTGGGTTCGTGCATGCACATGTCGGCTGGCTGTTCACGAATCTCGGCATGGAACAGGGCCGCACGTACGGCAAGGATCTATACGACGACACGCTCGTGCGCTGGATCGACCGGCTCTACCTCGTGTGGGTCGTGCTCACCCTCGGAATCCCGTTCGTCGTCGGGTATCTCGTCGGTGGCACCTGGGAACGTGGTCTCGAGGCAATGATCTGGGGTGGCCTCCTCCGCATCTTTCTCTACCAGCACGCGACCTTTGCGGTGAACTCGATCTGCCACATGTTCGGACGGCAGGATTTCCGCACACGAGACGAGGCACGCAACAACTGGCTCGTGGCGCTGCTCGTCTTCGGCGAGGGCTGGCACAACAATCACCACGCCTTCCCTGCGTCGGCCCGCCACGGTCTCCTGCGCGGTCAGTTCGACGTCTCGTGGTGGGTGATCCGCGGCCTCGAGAAGCTTGGGCTCGTCTGGGACGTGCGTACACCTGCTAGGCCCCAGATCGAACGCCGCCGCACACCGTCGCCGGCCGAGGGCTGACCGCTCGACGACCTGCGGCACCTCCTCGCTCAGTCGGAACCATCGACCGGGACGTGGATGTCGATCTCTTGATCTTGGCGGCGTTCCTCGACCTTGCCGCGTTGGATGAGGGCGGCCCGGTCGGCGAGGGTCGCTGGTTGCTCGAAGACGACCGAGAAGCTCCGTGGCCAGAGCCGGCGGGCGGCGACGACGTTGCCCTCCGCTGCGAGCAGCGTGATGTGGACGGCGAGGTAAATGAACGAGAGCAGGCCGATCACGAGCGCGAAGGTGCCGTAGACGTTGTTCGAGTGCTTGAGCACGTGCCCGATGTAGTAGCCGCCGAGCAACTGCAACGCCTCGTACCCGACGGCGGCCGCGGCCGCGCCACCGCGCAGGTCTGCGAAGGACACATCACGGGCAGTGAGGACACGGAAGGCGACCCAGAACAACCCGAAGTCGAGGAGGGCCGCCAGGCCGATCGAGGCGATCTTCCAACCGATTCCGTACCGGGCGCCGACCGTTCCGGCACCCGCGAGGAGCGTCGTCGCAAGCACTCCGCCTCCGAACACGAGTAGCAGGAGGAGCGCCCGGATCCGCGCGCGAACGAAGTCCGGCCGCCGCTTGAACGGGACTCCCCAGAGCTGGTTCATCGCATTCTCGGCGGCGATGACCGCGCCGATCCCTGCCCACAGGGCACCCGCGAGGCCGAGTGCGAGCGCGAGCGTGGAGCCCTGCAGCGAACGTGCCTTCAGCTCATGGCCGATCACGGGGAACTGCCCGAGCGCCGAGTTGACGATCTGGCCCTGTAGATGCGGATGACCACGCAGGGCGAAGCCGAGCACGGTCGTGAAGACGAGCAGGAGCGGGAAGATCGAGAAGAACCCGTAGTAGGCCACGGTCGCCGCCAGATAGCTTCCCTGATCGTCGGCGTACTTCTGCCGGACGGCCAGCAGGAACCCCAGCCAGCCATGCTCCTGTTGAAAGCGGTCGAAGCGGCCGTACACGCCGTTTGATCCCATCCTGCGACAGCATTCCCGCCGAGGACACTCGTTAAGCTCAACGGCGACATGGGGGCACTCACCACCTTCGCCCGCCGCGCTCGCACCTCGGCGCTCTGGCGGTCACGGCCGCTCTTCGCGCGCGCCGGCTGGGAGCTCAGACCGTTCGTGCCCGACGACGACGGCTATCCACCCGACTTCGACGAAGGCGACACGTCGTTGTACGAGCAGGTCAAGCCGTACACGCTCACCGCGCCGGAACGCGTCTGGGCACTCCGCCGGGCCGTCCAGCACATCACTGAACGCGGGATCGACGGCGACATCGTCGAGTGCGGCGTCTGGCGTGGCGGAAGCATGATGGCGGCGGCGCAGACCCTGCTCGACGCGGGCGACACAGGGCGCGACCTGTACCTCTTCGACACTTATGCGGGCATGACCGAGCCGACGGGCGACGACGTTATGTACGACGGCGCCGAGGCTTCCGACCTCATGCCGAACGCAGAACCCGGCTCGCGGTTGCGCGCCGACGCGTCACTCGACGACGTCAAGGCAAACCTCGCTCTCATCCCGTATCCGGGCGAACGTCTTCATTTCATCGAAGGCCCCGTCGAGCAGACGCTCCCGGCCGAGGCTCCCGATCGGATCGCGCTGCTCAGGCTCGACACCGATTGGTACGAGTCGACGAAGCACGAGCTCGAGCACCTCTATCCGCGCCTGGTGGAAGGTGGTGTGCTGATCATCGACGATTACGGGCACTGGCTCGGAGCGCGCCGAGCCGTCGACGAATACATGGCAGCGCATGATGTGAGCCTGTTGCTGACGAGGGTGGACTACACCGCCCGCATGGCCGTCAAGATCTAGCCGGCCGAGTCCTTCGAGCGGCGGGGGTGGGATTTGAACCCACGGACGAGTTGCCCCGTCAGCGGTTTTCAAGACCGCCCCGTTCGGCCGCTCCGGCACCCCGCCGCGGCCCCCTGTTCTACCGCTTCTCGACCCGCGGCGGCGCGCCGTACGCGCGGAGGATGTCGGGAACCTCGCCGCCGAAGTTCTCGAGCAGTGCGAGGGCACAACGATCCGTGACGGCGGTCCCGTTCAACGTGTGCGGCGTCTCGAGGTGCTTTTCACCGGCGCGGAATCGAATCCCCGACCGTCTTGCCTGATAGTCGGTCGTGTTCGAGCAAGACGTGATCTCCCGATAGCGCTCCTGCGAGGGAAACCACGCCTCGATGTCGTAGCGCTTCGCGGCCGCACTCGAGAGGTCGCCCGAAGCGCTGTTGACCACCCGATACGGCAGACCGAGCTCCTGGACGATCGCTTCTTCGATGGCGAGCAGGCGCTCGTGCTCATCCCATGATTCATCCGGCGCGATGTAGACGACCATCTCGACCTTCTGAAACTGATGCACCCGGAACATCCCTCTCGTATCGCGGCCCGCGGAGCCCGACTCGCGGCGAAAGCATGACGAGAAGGCGCAGTAGCGAATCGGCAGCTGATCGAGGATCTCGCCCATGTGCATCGCGATCAGGGGCACCTCCGACGTACCGACGAGGTACAGGCCGTCAGCGGGAATCTCGTAGTAGTCGCTCTTCTCGGACGGGAAGAACCCGGTGCCGTACATCGCCTCCTCGCGAACGAGCACAGGCGGCAGCACCGGCGTGAAGCCGGCGTCGGAGAGGCGTTCGAGCGCGAGCCGGTACAACGCGAGCGACAGGCGTGCAGCGTCGCCGACGATGAAGCCGAAGCGCGCGCCGGAGACTTTCGCGCCGCGCTCCATGTCGTAGTCGCCGAGCTCGAGATGCTCCAGCGCAGGCTCGGGGTGCGTCGGTGCGCCCCACTCCTTGACGACGATCGCGTCCTCGTCACGGTCACCGTCCGCAGCCGAGCTGTGCGGGATGTTCGGAACCTTGCCGAGGGCGGCATCACGCTCGGCTTCCGCTGTCGCGAGTCCCTCCTCCAGCGCCTTCAGCCGCTCTTTCACCTCCTTCAGCCCCTCGAGCTGCGCGGGCGTCGGCTTGCCGTCGAGCTTCTGCCGGGCTCGCAGCTCGTCGACGGCGGGGACGAGAGCTCGCCAGCGCTCGTCCGCGGCGAGCAGAGCGTCGAACGCCTCGCCCGCACCGCGGCGCGCGAGGGCCGCCCGAACCGCAGCGGGGTCGTTTCGGGCTGCGCGCAGATCGATCAACGGCGTGAATCTATAAGGAGCTCGAGCACTTGCGCGACGCCTTGTTCCTCGGCCGACGGACAGATCCAGTCGGCCGCCGCCTTGACACGCTCGTGCGCGTTCTCGACGGCGATCCCGTAGCCGGCCCACTCGACGAGCTCGACGTCGTTCTCACCGTCGCCGAACGCAACCGTCCGCTCGCGCGTGAAGCCCATGTGTGCCGCGAGAAAGTCGAGGCCAGCTCCCTTCGTGACGCCCGGCGCGGCGAACTCGAGAAAGTACGGCAGCGACTTCGAGATGTACATCCGCTCCCGAAGCCGCTCCTTCATGCGCACCTGCACACCGTCCAGTCGCTCGGGGTCGCCAACGCACACGAGCTTGGTCGGCGGCTCGACCAGCCAGGCGAGCATGTTGCCGACCTCGTGGATCTCGAGCCCCTGAAAGCCTGCGTAGTCGCGCGCCTCACGCGTGATCTCGGAGACGTAGAGCTCGTCGTCGACGTAGACGTTCAGCCCGAGACCCTCCGTCTCGACCGCGGCGATCGCCTCCCGCGCGAGCTCGAGCGGGATCGGCTCGTGGCGCAGCCAGTTGCCATTCGCATCGGCCACGACCGCACCCTGGTAGCAGATGACCGGCTCGTTCAGCTCGGCCGGCTCGAGATAGCGGCGAACCGACTGCACCATCCGACCGGTCACCACGATGACGTCGAGACCGGCATCGCGAGTTGCGCGGAGCGCTGCAAGCGTTCGCTCGTGCAAGCGGCCGTCCTCCCACACGAGTGTGCGGTCGAAGTCGGTCGCGACGACGTCGACGTCGCGCGGCCAGTCAGGCGGAAGCGCGATCAGCCGTTCGGGTTGCCGCCGGACGCCTTGACGACATACGCCGTCACGTCCGCGATCTGCTTGGTCGAGAGCTGGCCCTTGAACGACGGCATCGCACCCTTGCCGAGTGTCACGCGCGTGACGGCAAGCGAGAGGGCAGGCTTCGATTGGTCGAGGTTCGGGCCGACGTTGCCGTGCGAGTTCGCGTCCTTGAGGGTGTGGCAGCCGACGCAGCCCGCGCTCGCAAAGACGGATTTCCCGGCCGTCGCATCGCCCTTTCTGTACTGCGCGGGGACTGCCGTGGAGACGGGAGCTGCCTTCGGCACCGTGCCGGTGACCTTCGTCGGCAGTGGCGAGACGACCCTTTCACCAGGCTTCGAGTCGGAGCAGCCGGCGCTGACGAAGACGAGCAGGACGAGGAGGATCGCAATCGGGCCGAGACGGCGCACGAGCGCGAGTCTATACGGCTCGGCGTAGGCCGAAAGCGCTGATGGCACCCCAGAGCAAAACGTCCTGGGGCGTATCGTTTGCCACGATCGAGACGACGATCCCAACGAGGAAGGCGTCGACGAGTCCCGAGCGTGGACGCCGCGTGCCCACCCAGCCGAGCGCCGCGATGCAGAGCCCGCAGACGAGCCCGCGGCCCCACGTTCCGGTAGCTCCGTGCCACGAGACCGTCCATCGGTGCCAGATGTCGTGAGCGAGTCCACCGTGCAGAACGGCGTCGGTGACATGACTGGAACCTCCCGTCGCGGCGTCGAGGACGACGAAACCGACGCCGGCGGCGATCGCGATTCCGGCCGCCGCCACGAGCCGACGCGGGGAGACACCGAACACGAGAACGCTGTACGACGCGAGCAGCACGAGCACGCCACCGCCGTCGGCGCCTGCCCGGCTCCAGCCGAAGGTGAGCAATGTCAGGGGGAGGGCAACCGCGCCGAGCACGAGCGCAGGTGCAAGGAGCAGCGTCTCTAGCTCGTTCGAGATCCCATAGAAGCGCCCGGCGCCCCAGGGGTGCGGCCCGATCAGCGCGAGCGATTGTGTCTCGGGGGAGCCGACGAGCACGAGCAGATACACCGCGAAGAAGAGCCACAGCGCGCGCCACGGCGCGAGGGAGCCGACGACAGTGAGCAGGGCGAGAAGCGTCAGGCTGGTCGAGCCCACGGCGGAGAGGAGAAGCGCGCCGGCGACCGCCGCAGCACCACCCATGACCGCGCGACGCGGTGCGATGAGTGCGAGCGCGATGAGGATCGTCGCCAGAACGATCCGCGCGCGAAGGACGCTCGAGCGCGTACGGTCGAGGCGTGATTTCAGCTGTGCGAGGTTTGCGTGGCCGCCACCGTGCAGCCGGCCGGTCCGCAACTCGTCCGCCCCGACGAGGCCGTCGATTCGCGTCGAGCTGGACGAGATCGTGCCACTCCAACCAGGGCCGGTAATGGTCAGCGCGTGCAGCGGCCCGCCGCCCGGGTCGACCCAGAAGGTCGTGCGACACGGCTTCGCCGCAACCTCTGCGCGGGCGAAGACGCTCGACTGCGGCCTCGCGACGACGAATCCGCGCGCCCCACCCGAGTGAGTGCCCGCGACGATGCAGCTGCCGGCAGGCCTGATCGTCGCGCCGCGTGCTGTTGAGGCGCCGTTAAGCGCCAGCGGCACCACCACCAGCACGCCTACAATCCACCGCATGAAGCGCAAGTCATACGGACGCGACGCCGGTCTCACGCTGCGGATGATTTTCACCAGCGGGTTGCTGGGCCTGCTGTACGTCATCTTCGCGACGGTGCTGATCGTGTACCTGAACATCGGCGTGGTGCCGATGATCGTGATCGTGCTCGGCATGGCGTTCTTCCAGTACTTCACGTCCGACAAGCTTGCACTGGCAGCGGCCGGCGCGAAGGTCGTTACGCGCGAGGAGCAGCCGGCCCTGCACGACATGGTCGAGCGCCTGTGCGCGATGGCCGATCTCCCGAAGCCGAAGGTCGCGATGATGGCCACGCCCGTGCCCAACGCGTTCGCGACCGGGCGCTCGCCGAAGCACGCGGCAGTCTGCGTCACGACCGGCCTGTGGGAGCGTCTGGAGCCGAAGGAAGTCGAAGGCGTGCTTGCCCATGAGCTGTCCCATATCGCGAACCGCGACGTCCTGATCATGACCCTCGCGAGCTTCTTCGCCATGCTCGCGGCACTCCTCACTCGGTTCGGTCTCTATTTCGGCATGTGGGGCGGCGGCAACAATCGCGACAACAACAACGGGCCACCCGTCTGGCTCATCATCTTCGCCGTCTCGATCGTCGTCTACGCGGTCAGCTTCATCCTGATCCGAACCATCTCGCGCTACCGCGAGTACGCGGCCGACCGTGGCTCTGCACTCATCACCGGATCTCCCGAGTACCTGATGAGCGCTCTTCAGAAGATCTCGTCGCAGATGACCTTGATCCCGAATCGCGACCTGCGTCAGGTCGAGGGCATGAGCGCGTTCTTCATCGTGCCTGCAAAGGTGAAGAGCGCGGCGTCGGAGCTCTTCATGGATCATCCTCCGCTCGAGAAGCGCATCGCCGCCCTCGCAGAGATCGCGCGCGAGATGGGCCGGCCAGTCGCATAACCTCCTGGAGTGGGAATCCGTGACGTCCTCTTCGGACGCAAGAAGCTTTCCGAGCCGGGGGACGATCGGCTCTTCGCGCTGACGACTGCGGCGGTGACCTTGCAGGTCGACCTCGGGTTGAAGACCGCGGGCGTCGGCGCGATCTCGTTCAAGCCACAATCGTCAGGCGAGTTCCGTAGCGCCTTCGACGACATCGACAAGCTCGTCGCTGCGGTCGCACAGTCGTCGGGCTCGACGATCGAGCGCCAGACGGATGACTACGGCTACGACTGGGTGATCATTCACGACCCCGATCTCGAGGACATCGTGTCGAGCGTGCACGGAATCTCGTCCGGACTGACGGAGCAGGGCTTCGGGCCACAACTCCTTGCAGCGGCGTTCAAGTTCGAGGGCGGCGAGCTTCCCGTCTACTGGATCTACGGGTTCAAGCGCGGGGCCTTCTGGCCGTTCGTTCCGTGCGGCGACCAGCAGCGCGACAATGCGAAGGAGCTCGAGTTGAAAGCGAAGCTCGACCAGGAACTGCCGATCGAGCAGGATCTGACCCGGTGGCTCGCGCTCTTCGGCGCTCCGGTCTGATCGTCGGCCTCCCGGCGCTCGTCGGGGCCTCGACACTCCTGCATTGGCTCGCAGGCAGGCGCGTGTCCGGCCTCTGGATCATGCCCGACGAGGCGATCTACGCGGAGCGCGCGATGCGTCTCTGGCACCACGGGTCGATACCGCTCTTCCGCGGGCTGGGTGCGGGTTACGGCGTGCTCTACCCTGCGGTTGCGGGCCTTCCGCTCGTCGCTTCCGACGTCGCCGCCGGGTATGCGCACCTGAAGCTCCTCCAGGCCCTCGTCATGTCACTGGCCGCGGTGCCCGTGTTCCTCTACGGCCGGCGCCTGATGCCGCCGAGTCATGCGATGTTCGCTGCGGCGCTGACGCTCGCCTCGCCCCTTCTTCTCTACTCCGGGTTCGTGATGACGGAGGTGCTCTTCTATCCGCTCGCCGCGGCGACACTCGTCGCGACCTCGTTCGCCGTCGAGCGGGCGACGATCCGCACGCAGGGGCTGGCGCTCGCGCTGATCGCCGCGGCCACCGCGACGCGAGCCCAGGCGGTGATCTTCGTTGGTGTGCTGGCGGCCGCCGTGCTCCTCGACGCGGCGCTTGCGCGCGACCGGTCGCGCTTGCGGGCGTTCTGGCCGACGTGGTCCGTGCTGCTTCTCGGCGCAGTCGGGGTGGTCGCTGCTCCGGGTGTCTTCGGTTCGTACTCCGTCACGGTGGGCGGCGGCTACCCACTCGGCGCGTCTCTTCGCTTCAGCTACTACCACCTCGCCTACCTCGCGCTGACGACCGCTCTCCTGCCGATCGTCGCCCTCGCGCTCTTGCTCGTCGAGGGGATCCGCGGGCAGGAGCGAGATCCGGCGGCGCGCGCCTTCCTCGCGGTGACGGTCTGCTCGGTACTTGCCGTGTGCACCCAGGTCGGCTTCTTCGCTGCGCGGTTTGCGCCGCACCTGCTGGGACGCGACCTCGCTGCGCTACCGCCGGTCATGTTCCTTGCGTTCATGCTCTGGCTGTCGCGCGGCCTCCCACGTCTGCACCCGCTCGTCGTCGGCGTGTGCTTCGCAGTGCTCGCCCTCGTCGCGCTTGCGCCGTGGAACGACCTCGTCGTGACGACCGCGTTGCCGGACTCGTTCGACATCTCGCTCGTGTACCGGTTGAGCCCGTCGGTCGACGCGGCGACCCTGGTGACACTGGCCGGCCTCTCGCTCCTCGTTCTCCTCGTCGTCCTACCGCG
Source organism: Gaiellales bacterium (assembly GCA_038239825.1). Classification (GTDB taxonomy): domain Bacteria; phylum Actinomycetota; class Thermoleophilia; order Gaiellales; family Gaiellaceae; genus PALSA-600. The sequence goes on along the minus strand of JBBSEJ010000008.1, from coordinate 11,963 downwards.
TCGGTCTGCGCTGGTGCTCCCGACAATCGTGATCGCCGTGCTCATCGCGACCTCGGTCTCAGCAGCCGGGCTCGTCGTCTCACGCGCTCGAATCGATCAGCAGCTGCTGATCGGGTTCCCACGCGATTGGGTCGACACTGCGACCCGCGGAGTGGTGACCTATCTCTACGACGGCGAGCCGGAATGGAACAGCGTGTGGCAGACCCGCTTCTGGAACAAGCGCATCACGCACGTGATCGACCTTCCGCCGACACGCGTGCCGGGGCCGATGCCCCAGGTGGTACTGACTCCGTCACTCGACGGGCGCCTTGCGATCCGTGACGACTACGTCGTCGCGAGCGACCGCATCGAGTTCTTCGGAACGGCAGTCGCTCGCCACGCCCGCGGCGTCGACCTCTCGTCCCTCGTCCTGTGGCGTCTCGCACGACCCGCGAGAATCTCGATGCTCCAGTACGGGGTAAAGCCGAACGGCGACATCCTGGGTCTGGCGACGATCTCCGTCTTTGCATGTGCGGGCGGCAGGCTCGACCTGACGCTCCTGCCGAAGACGACGGATGTGGTGGTGGTGTCGCTCGACGGAAGGCCGGTGCTTCGGCAGAAGATCGGCGGGCTGCCGTCCTGGCACGGCTCGGTCGACGTGCCGGCATCCCACCGGGGGACGTGCCGATTCACGATCAGCGGGGGGCCTCTGCTCGGCTCGACGGTGCGAGCCTTCGAGCGCTCGTAGAAAGAGGCCCCGCAGAAAAAGGCCCGTGCCCCGCAGTGCGCCGCTGCGCCCGCAGCGCCCCCGCAGCCCGGCGCCACGTGCACCTCGCCGGCGAACCACCGCGCGGCCACTACGGATGCGGGAACGCCAGAAACCCCGCTGCCAGGAATCCGCTGCCAGGAATCCGCTGCCAGAGAACCGGTGCCAGGCACCGTTACGAGTGTGTGACGATCCGCGCACAGCCCTGGCGCAACTGAGCGGGCATCGGCATCATCGTGAGCGAGGTCTGAAAGCCTCGGTGTCAGGCACCGTTACGGAACTGCTCCACGGCGGAACTGCTACGGCAAGCAGGGTGACGGTCGACACCGGTTCGAGGTGCCCCACCGGTGGGATGCCGGCGCTCGGCTCGACGCAAGCGAGCACGCAGACGAGCGAGCGAGCGGGACTGACCTCAGGAAAACGTCGGCCGAACATCCGGCGGTCGTGAAGGAGGCAGGGTGAAAGGAGCCGCCAAACGCCAACGAGGCACCGCGCACGCCCGTCGCTCGGTGAGCGGGGCCGATGAGGGGCAAGGGCGACGAGCCCGGGCCGAGGCGCTAGCCGTCCGGGCCGACGCGGACGAGCATCTTGCCGGTGTTCTCACCGTGGAAGAGACCCGCGAAGGCCGCCGGAACCAGCTCGATCCCTTCGAGCACAGTCTCGCGACACCTGATCTTCCCCTCGGCGACCCATGGCGTCACCTCGCGGAGGAAGTCACCGAATCGATCGGTGTGGTCGCTGACGATGAAGCCTTCGATGCGCAGCCGTTTGCTGACGACGTAGGCGAGATTGCGCGGCCCTGGCGACGGGGATTGATCGTTGTAGCGCGAGATCGCGCCGCACGCGATCACGCGCCCGTGCGGCCGCAATGCACCGAGCGCCGCCTCGAGCTGAGTTCCGCCGACGTTGTCGAAATACACGTCGATGCCCTCCGCGAGCGCCTCCTTCGCCGGCGTTGCTCGGTAGTTGAACGCCTCGACTCCGAGCGAGCGCAGCCACTCGACCTTCTCGTCGGTACCTGCGCTACCGATGACGCGGAGCCCCATGAGCTTCGCGAGCTGCACGGCCGTGCTTCCGACCGCGCCCGCGGCGCCCGAGACGTAGATCGTCTCCCCCTCACGCACGCGGCCGACCTCGCCGAGTCCGTACCACGCCGTCAATCCTGGCATGCCGAGAGCGCCGAGCGCCGTCGACGGCGGCGCGAGCGACTCGTCGAGCTTGCGCAGACGGTTGCCTGCGGCAACCCCCACCTCGCGCCAACCGAGCATCGAGGAGACCCAGTCGCCCACACCGAAGCCGTCGTGCTTCGAAGCCAGCACGCGACCGACGGCGCCACCGTCGATCGGGCCGCCCAGTTCGAACGGCGCGACATAGGTCTTGATCCCCGTCATGCGGCCACGCATGTACGGATCGACGGAGACGAACACGTTGCGGACGAGCACCTCGCCGTCGCCGGGATCGGGGCTCGTCGCTTCGCGCAGAGCGAAATCGGTTTCCTTCGGCTCCCCCTGAGGATGGGTGACGAGGACGATCTCGCGGCTCACGTCACCGGCGGCAGATCGGGGATCAAGCCCTCGCCGGAGAGCAGCTCGGTCGCTTCCTCGAGCGACAGATCCTCCGGTGGGATGATCGCGTCCGAGGGCGAGAGATCGTCGTCGGCAAGCTTCTCGCCGCTCTCTCGCACCGCGTCGGCGAGCGCCTGCAGCCCCGACCAGAGGGCGCGCTCGTCCGATGCTTCGACCGCGCGACCGACCTCGCTGTCCAGCTCGTTCAACCGGGCGAGCAGCGAGTCGTCGACCCGATACTGGCCCTCACCCATCAGGCGCACGATCATTTCGACGACTCCTCGCCGCCGGCCGGAATCTCCTTCGCGGTTTCCGCCGAGCCAGGGCCGATCTCCGCCTTCAGCTTCGCGAGCTCGTCGTCGACCTGCGTCCCCTGCGAGATCTGCGCGAGCTGCTTGTCGATGTCATCACCGCTCGAGGTGTAGTCCTCGAGCGCGCCCGACGCGGTGAGCTCGTCGATCGCGCTCGCCCGAGCCTGCATCTGGTCGGTCTTGTCCTTCGCACGCTCGATCGCGAGGCCGACATCGGCCATCTGCTCGCCGATCCCGGTCGCGGCCTCGCCGATCCGTACCTGTGCCTCGGCGGCCGAATACTGGGCCTTGATCACCTCTTTTTGCGTCCTGAACGACTCGATCTTCGCCTGCAGCGCCTTCTGCCCGTCGACGAGCTTCTGCTGTTGGGCCTCGAGCTGCTGCCCCTGCTGCATGATTCCGTCGAGCTGGGACTGGACAGCTGCCTTGCGGGCGAGCGCTTCGCGGGCCAGGTCCTCACGGCCGGCCTGCAGCGCCGCGCGCGCCTGTCCGTCGAGCTTCTCGACCTGTTGCTGCATGCTCGTGTACTGGAGCTCGAGCCGCTTCTTCGCCGTCGTGACATCCGCTACACCGCGCTTCACGTTCTGCAACTGGCGCAGCTGCTCCTCGTAGGAGTAGTCGAGCGTCTCATTCGGGTTCTCCGAACGATCCAGGAACTTCGAGAACTTCGATTTGACGATCAGGGTCGCGCGTCCCATCAGGCCGGGCATGGTGGAGCTCCTCAGGTCGGGTTGTCCGGTTAGCCTAACGACGATGGAGATCACGAACCCGCGCGTCGAGGCGTACGCCGAGCGGCTGACGACGCCGCACGAGGCGTTGCTCGCCGAGCTCTCAGACGAGACGGCAACCGGCCTCGGGTCGGAGGAGATGCTGACGGGGCCTGTCGCAGGCCGATTCCTCGAGTTGCTCGTCTTCATCGCCCAGCCGCGGCGAGTCCTCGAGATCGGGACGTTCAGCGGTCATTCGGCGCTTTCGATGGCGGGGGCGCTCCCCGAAGGCGGTCGCATCGATGCCTGTGAGATCGACCCCGGACGCGCCGTCTTCGCGCAGCGCTACTTCGACCGCTCAGCACATGGCTCGAAGATCACGCTCCATATCGGGCCTGCTGGAGAGACGATCGATCGGCTCGAGGGCGACTTCGACCTCGTCTTCATCGACGCAGACAAGGAGGGCTATGTCGGCTACTACGACGCGGTGGTGCCGCGCCTCTCGTCCCACGGCCTGATCGTCGCCGACAACACGCTTTGGAGCGGCCGGGTCGTCGACGGCGAAGGACCGCTCGTAGCGTTCAATGAGCATGTGGCGCAGGATGCGCGGACGGTGCAGGTGCTCCTGAGCGTGCGCGACGGGATGACCTTGATCCGCACGGCCTCCACAGCGCGCTCGTAAAGCTCCTCCGCGTTCCTCGCGTGGGAGCGGGCTGGACGCCCCTGGGACATGTCCGAAACGGACGATAGGTTTGCGTCCATGCGCCTGATCGTCGCTCGCTGCGAGGTTGCCTACTCCGGCCGTCTGAGCGCGTTCCTACCCGCCTCGACGCGCCTCTTGATGCTGAAGGACGACGGTTCCGTCCTCGTCCACGCCGATGCGGGCGGGTACAAGCCGCTGAACTGGATGACGCCTCCGACGGTCTTCGAGGACGACGGCGCCATGATCGTCGTCCGCAAGCGCGCGGGCCGCAGTGAGGATCGCCTCGAGATCAGGCTCCTCGAGGTGCTCTCCGACGTCACGCACGACATGGGCGAGGCTGCCGGCCTCGAGAAGGACGGCGTCGAGCGAGACCTGCAACTCCTCCTCGCCGCCGCCCCGGCGCACATCGAGGACGACCTCCGTCTCGTGAAGCGCGAATGGCCCACCGATGTGGGCCCGGTCGACCTCATGTGTCGAGATGGTGATGACCGCTGGGTCGCGGTCGAGATCAAGCGCATCGGCACGATCGATGCCGTCGAGCAATTGACGCGCTATCTCGCCTGCATTCGGGTCGATCCCTCGCGAGCCGATTGTCGCGGATTCCTCGTCGCGACGTCGATCAAGCCACAGGCGGTCGCGCTCGCCGAGAGCCGCGGCCTCACGTGCGTCGAGGTCGACCTCGCGGTGCTGCGCGGCGAGCGGGCACCCGAGCTGACGCTGTTCGCGGTCTAGTGGTGTGCCTGGCGACGTAGCCCGGTTCCCGGGTCGCGAGCGCCAAGTCCGGCGCAGCGTGATCCCGCGTCACAGGCCCGACGAACGTTGCGGTTGCGCGACCAGGTCGGCGGCGGCCCCGACGGAAACCTGACCGTGCCTGACCTCGGCCGCGAGGCGCTCGTTGTCACGAACGGTAGAACCAGAGTAACCGTTCCCCCTCGGCTTCGACCTCGCGGCGCGAACGGAGTGGCAAAGGTGCGAACGGGTCCAGCACGAGCTTGGCCCGCTCGACGCGCCACGCACCGGCGACGAAGCCGTCAACGGTGAACGTGTTCTTCGTCGTCGCGTTCTTCTTGTTGATCACGACGTCGCGATACTCATCGGGGAGGATGCGCGCACGGTCGCGGTGGGCGAGAATAATCGAGTCGAACGCAGGCAGGAACCGCACCGGGCGCGTCAGCAGCCAGAACCCGGGCGCGCGGAACATCGTGCAGCACGATCCCCCGCTCGTCCTCGAACGTCCGCAGGCCCACGAGCGCCGGATCGATCTGCCGGAACTTGAAGTACGTGTATTGCGCAACATCGGCCCGAGACGCAGGGCCGTACGCAGCGAGGTACTGATGCACGACATGGGCAGCGCCCGTCCGAGCATCGGGAAGTGCGTCCCGCCAGAGGAGTGACGGCGATGCTTTCGTATGTGGCCAGTCACTAATCGGCGCGGTTCGGACGAACGCGAGCGCCCGAAAGGCAAACGCAACGGTCCACGCATCGTCGGTGCCGAGCACGCGATGACCGATCTCGATCAGCTCCCGGTGCGAAACCGGGAACTGCGGAATGGCGGCGCGAAGTGCCTCGATGTCGACTCCGAGACCCTCCGTGCGACCGCGCTGCGCATCGATACTCGCAGCGATCAGGTGCGGGAACTCGTCGGCCGCCATGACGTGGAGCGTCGTTCGCAACGCACCGGCCTTCACGATCTTCCCATCACGGAGCGCTCGTGTCAGCTGTTCCTTCCGGAAGCCGACCACGCGCGACCAGAGCGCGACGTACGGGGAAGGCGCGTACTGAGCCTGCAAAGCGACGAGCCGCCGGACAGCGTCCGCCGTAGGGATCCGCTTGCGCTCGCCGAGGAGTTGGCGGTCGAGAAGCGTCCGGTTGAGCTCCCGTCGCGAGAGCGTCCTCACGGCACGACGGCCGCTTTCAGCAATTCCCGCGGCGGGCTCGCGAAGAGCCCCGGCAGTTCGTCGAGCCCGACCCGATGGGACACGAGCCGTCCCCAGTGATAGGCGCCGCTCGCGAGGAAGACGAGCGCCGCGCGCACGGTTGCGGGAGTGTGATGGAACGAGCCGCGGATCGTCAGCTCCTCGTAGTGAAGGCGGTAGGCGTCGAGGCTCGGCCGCGTGTCGCGGGGGAGTCCGCCGAACGCAACGACCGTTCCGCCGGGTCGAACGAGCGCGACTGCGTCCTTCCAGGCTCCCTCGGTGCCGGCTGCCTCGATCGCGACATCGGCGCCGCGTCCGTCGCCGGCCTCTGCTCCGAAGAGTTCGACGAGCGCCGCTCGCTCGGCCCGGCCGCCGACGACCACCGGTAGCCCGCCGGCGTCCGCGACACACGCGGCGAGCATCAAGCCGATCGGCCCCGGCCCGACGATCGCCACGCGGTCGCCTGTGACGATGCCGGCGCGCTCGACGCCGCGGATCGCGCAGGCGAGCGGCTCGACCATCGCCGCCACCTCGGGCGCGAGCCCGCGCGGAACCGCGTGCAGATTGACCGTGGCAATCCGCTCGGGCACGACGAGCCACTCGGCATACGCACCGGCGAGGAACACGAGATCGTGGCACTGATCCCCTCGCGTACAGCCGGCGCATGCGCCGCACGGCGCAGAGTTGGCTGCGACGACGCGCGTGCCGTCGACGATGCCGCAGAACTCGTGCCCGAAGGGTGCAGGCGCGTCGCGCAAGAGGAGCGGGTGGCCGCGGGCGTACGTCTTCCGGTCGGTTCCGTCGGTGAGCGCGACCTCGATCTCGACCAGCACATCGCCCGGCCCCGGCTCAGGGCGAGGGATCTCCTCGATCCGAAGATCACCCGGCGCGTGGAGCATCGCCGCCCTCATGTCGTGAAGACGACCTTCAACGCCTTGCCGTTGCGATAGAGCTCGACCCCTTCGCCGAACCGCTCGAGTGGCAGCCTCGTGACCTGCGGCAGGACGAGCGCCGGGAGGACGTCGACTGCGAGCCGGAAGAACGACGGAGTTGCCGAGCGCGACCCCACCACGTCGAGCTCCTTGCGATAGATCGTGTCGAGTGACGTCGGAACGACACCGTGCGGCGCCGCGAACACGAGCAGTCTCCCACCCGGTTCGAGGCGCCGCAACGCTTCGTCGACCCCGGCGGGCGCGGTTGAGACAGCCGCGTCCACCGGCCCGTCCTCCACGACCGCGCCGAGCCCACGCACGTCGTCGAGCCGGTCTGTGCGCGGATCGGCAGCGACGACGGTGTCGCCCCGCATGATCAGTACCTGAATCCAGAGGCGCCCCACGGCACCGCACCCGACGACGAGTACTCGACCGCGGGGCACAGACGGAGCGGCGCGGAGAACACACGCAAGTGGCTCGACCCAGATCCCGGCAAGCTCGTCGAGCGACTCGGGGAGGGCGACACAATGGGTGGCCCGGATCTCTTCCGCGAACCCGCCGGGTGCAATGCGCAGCTCGCGGAATGCTCTGCACGTCGACTGATGACCTGCGCGGCAGCGTTCGCACGCCTCGCAGGGGACGCGGTGCATGACGGTGACCCGCTCGCCGCTTTCGAGCTCGCCGTCCACTTCGTGCCCGAGGACCGTGCCGGGTGCCCCACTTCCGATCTTCTCGACGTCGGAGCCGCAAAGGCCGCACGCGCGAACGCGGACACGTAGGCCGGGGCCGGTGGGTGCCGGCAGCTCGGCAAGCTCGGGGAACCCGTCGGAGTCGAGGACGACCGCGCGCACCGCCGTATCGTAGGACGGTGCGCGCGGCTCGCTCGATTTCCCTACCCGTGCAGGTTGACCGGGAACGAAACCAGCAGGCGGGTGGAGATGCCGCCGATCAGGTTCTCACCGGACTTACGAGCGCGGACGAACACGGCGAGGAGCTGCTGCCGCGACGACGCGGGGAACCGCGAGGCCTTGTGCAGGGTCAGCGTCGCCCAACCGTCGGAACCGGTTGTGGCCTCCGGTGGCACGTTGAACTGCTCGAACGGAACCGCCGTCGCGTAGACGAGCACGCCCTGGATCGGGCGGCCGGCACATGCGGAGACGTGGAACCGAAGCACGAGGTCCGACGTCGACGGCGTGACGACCGTCGGCGAGGCCTGCTGACCGTCGATCACGAGCCGTGCCGGCAGCGAGACGCCGGCGACATCAGCAGCCCCCGTGCCGGTCGGGCAGCCGGTCGCGGCCGGCGGCGGCGTTTCCTTCGGTGCCGTGATCAGCGCCGTCGGCGCCGACTCGACCTGAGCAGAGCCCTCCGCGTTCTTCGCGGTGACCCGCACCCGCAGTGTGGTGCCCCGATCGGAGCTCCGCAGCTTGTAGGTCGACGAGTTCGCGCCGCTGATCGACGAGCAGCTATTCCCGCCCGCGCCGCAACGACGCCACTGGTAGGAGTAGCTGATCGGCGTGGTGCCGTTCCACGAGCCGGAGCTGCTCGTGAGCGTAGAGCCGACCTCGGTGGTGCCCGAGACCGTGGGCGGTGTCTGGTTCGTCGGAGCGGCGCTACTCGCCGCGTTCCCCGAGCCGACTCCGCCGAAAACGGCTCCGATGGCGAGCGCTGCGACGGCCAACAATCCGGCCGTCACCCCGCGCGCCCCGGGATTCTTGTGTCGTGACATGCGATTAACCCCCATTGGACGGTGTGTGTATGCAGGTTCATTCCCCTCATCGGTCGTTTCACGCGATCGCGGAGTAAGGGTTCCGTCAGGGTTTGTAAACCGAAGCCCCGCTACACTGTGAGCCGCCCGGGGCTATAGCTCAGCTGGGAGAGCGCCTGGATCGCACCCAGGAGGTCGGCGGTTCGAGCCCGCCTAGCTCCACCTTAGAAGGCGTTGTGCGAACCGTCGCCGGAACCCGATAGGTCGGGATGATCCGGCGGCGGTTGTGCACGCGGATCTCTTTGATCAGCTGGCGGAGAAGTTCTTTGGCCTGTTCCGGACTCTCGATGGTGAGGATGGCTTCGATTTGGTGGGCAAGACCGGAGAGTTCTGCCTTGTCGGGCGTTATGTGCCGGTCTGTGGCGAGCTGTCGGGTGAGGTCGGCCTGGTGGGCGTGGAGTGTTTCGAGGCGGTCACGGAGGCTGCGGACGCGCTCTTGGCAGACGGCCGCTGAGAGCTGGCCGTTCTCGAACGCCTCGAAGTACCGCTCGAGCTTCCGTTCGAGCTGCGCGACCTCGGCACGTGTTGCGCTGAGCCGGTCCTCGAGTTCCGGCCGCGCACTCTCGGTCGCCTTGGCGGCCTCGGCGAGCGCACGTTGGATGACGTCGCCGTCGCGGTAGAGCGAGGCGAGTTGGCCGAGTACGAGCTGTTCGAGGCGTTCCTTCGGTAGCCGGTCGCCCTGGCATTTGCTGGGGCCGTACTTGTAGCGGGTCGAGCAGGCGTAGTAGGTGTAGCGGCCGCTGCGGCCATGAGCACTCGTGCCAACATACGCGCGGCCGCAGTGCTCGCAGCGGACGAGCCCTGAGAGCAGGAACTCGGTCGGGTTGCCGCGACGCAGTGAGACGTCCTGGCCCCGCCGCCCCATGATCATCTGGGCTTTCTCGAACGTCTCCTGATCGACCAGCGGCTCCTGCAGGCCGGGATGGGTGTCGTTCTTCCAGCGGACCAGACCGCGATAGGCGGGGTTGGTGAGGATCAGCTGCAGTGCGTTTGCTGACCAGCCCTGCTTGCGTGGTGAGGGTGCGCCTTCGGCGTCGAGTTGTCGTGCGAGCGAGGTGGTGCCGAGCTTGCCGTCAGCGTAGAGCTGGAAGATGTGCCGCACGACCGGTGCCTTGACCGGGTCAGGGATGAGCAGCTTCGTCTCTGGGTCGCGGCTGTAGCCGTAGGGGGTTCGGCCGCTCATCCACTTCCCTTCACGGACGCGGCGTTCGAGTCCAGCGGTGACACGGTCGACGATCGTCGCATGCTCGAACTCGGCGAACACCCCGAGCATCTGCAGCATCATCCGACCAGCCGCCGACCCGGTATCGAACGGCTCAGTCACCGACTTCAGCACGACCTTCAGCAGGTCAAGCTCTTCGCAGAGCCCAGCCAGCTGCCTGACTTTGCGGGAGAGCCGGTCGACGCGGTAGACGAGCAGCAGATCGCAGCCTTGCTCACGCGTCAGCTGGAGTGACTGCTGCAGGCCGGGTCGGTCGAGGCTGGTGCCGCTCGCCTGGTCTTCGAACGCGGCGACCACGTGCCAGTCCTCCATCGCCTCGCAGTAGCGCTCCAGCCGCTCCCGCTGCGTCGTGAGCGACGTCGGCTGGTGGTCCTCATCGGTCGAGATCCGCATGTACAGGCAGACCCTCACCAGCGGACCGTCTTCCGGGTAGAGCATCGCGTCACGTGGGTCATGTGAGCATCGATCCCGGACAGACGCAACCCCAGCCGCGCCCGACCGGGCGCCCGCAGCCGCGCTGCAGAAGACGACCTCGACTTTTTGGTATGAAGTCGCCGTCCAACGCACCGGTCCGAACCGCCCAACGAGGCGGCATTGCGCCCCCCGAGGATGGTCGTTCGTGGAACGACCACATGAAACGACCACATGGAACGACCAGCCCCGACACCGTCCAAACGAACCGTCGCACGGTCAGGCAGCGCGGCCGCAACTGCGGCACCGGGGCGGTCCTGGCAAAGCTCGTGAGAGCCGCCGCGGCTCACGCCGCTCGCCTCGAACGCGCCCCAGCAGCTCGCCGGCGACGAGCCGCCGCCGCGAACAACGCAGCGAACAGCTCGACCGCCTGCTCCTTCTGAGCAGAAGTCAACAACACGAGCAGCGGCTGCTCCAACACGATCCCATCACGATCGGAAGGTCGTAGCGGCACCACGTTGTCGCCACGACAGGCATCAGGTTTTTGCATCAGGCTCGGAGGCCAGCGGAGGAACTCCACCACACATATGCCTCCCGCGACCCCAAAAACTGACAAGCATTCCGCCACAGCCTCACTGGACGCCGACGCGAGAACGCCGCCCAGCTCTCGTCAAAGGCGAGGATCGACCGGTTCGCTCTCCAACGCGAGGACGCCGAACGCGCACTCGTGGACGCGGAACAGCGGGTCGCCGCGCAGGAATCGTTCAAGGGCTTCAACCCCGAGCACGAACTCGCGGAGTGGCATCAACCGCTTATTTCCGAGGCTTCGTTCGCGTAGGCGTTCGAGGTTCTCGGAGGCGCGGCCCATTCCGCCATGTGCGACGACCGGGTTTGCGATCGTCGAGCACGATGCGGCTGTTGAGCTTGTCGGGGAACTTCGCGGCCTTCTCCTGATCGCTCGAGCCACTGTTCCTCAGGGCGCACCCTGAACTCCTCCTCTGTGGAACGAGATTCCCCGACCCCACGGAGGAGGAGCCATGACATCATTTAGTTTGAGAAGTTGACGATCGGCCGAGCCGGAATGGGCCAGCCGTTAGCATCGCGCTGTAGCGGAATCGACATCACAATGACGTAGTAGTGGTTCCGCACGACTGCGCTAGCAGAATACTGCTGCCACTCTGCAGTAGCTCGCTGCGCCAGCGACGGCGTATATCCCGCAACGACTACCCGTCCGTCGGGCAAACGAGCGCTTATGCCCCCGGCGCTTGCTGCCGGAAAGCACGCGGCAGCGTTATTGTCGAGGTTGACGCACCGCGTCGCACCAGACGTCGAAAGAGATGCAGCAAGTGAGTCCGTCGCATCCGAGAAGACGGTTGCGTCCGGACCGTAGGTCTCTCCCGTTCCGTTGGCGATCCTGGCATCTACTGCCTGAGTTGCAGTCACAGGATCTGTGGCGCTTGCATTATCAGCGGCAAGCACAGCCCCGATACCTGCACCTGAGACTGCGAATGTAACGAACAGAAAGGACAGTAGCCTGTGCTTCTTAGTGCTCCTGGCCGTTAATACGCTCCTGATTGGTTGAAGGGACCGCGGGCTCGGCGTCGAAGGGGACGGCATGGCGAAGAGTCCTTTCGAGATCGAGCTGTGCGAGGAGGAGATGCGGGAGCTGCGCTCGCGGGCTGC
>JBBSEJ010000007.1:0-75759 GCA_038239825.1 Gaiellales bacterium | reverse complement strand
ATCATTCCGAAGGCACGCACACAGCGGCCGGTCCCCCGACGAGTCACATGCAGCACGGCAAACACCAGGCTGGCGACGGCCCCAGACAGACCGACCCTCCGAGTCTCACAGTCCCCAGACACGTCCGCTCGAGACATGGCCAGGGACTGTCCCCAGACACGTCCGCTCGAGACATGGCCAGGGACTGTCCCCAGACACGTCCGCTCGAGACATGCCTGCAAGGGGCGGCTCCGCGGCTCGGCTCAGGAGACGAGCCGTGCGAGGGCGACGCCGAGCAGGGGCAATGAGAGCGTCAACGAGTAACTCGCCCAGCCCACGATCACGAGCCGACGGCGCGTCGCCTGCTCCCGGCCGTCGCGAATCTCCGCCTGGAGCCGCGGGCCGAGCACGAAATTGTGCACGTACGACACGACGACGAGGCAGAGGGCAAGCGCGACCTTCACCCAGAAGACGACCTGGAAGGCAGGCCGGCTCTCCCAGTCACGCGCCGCGAGCGCGACCCCCGTGAGCGCCGCGGCGAGCAACGCGCCGTAGCCGAGCGGTCGCCAGCGCAAGCCGAGCTCTTTCATCGCAGCTCCGCGTGGGTCGCCCTCGAGCGTCCGGATCGCGGGGACCCCGACGAAGATCAGTGCCGTCGAGCCGCCGACCCACACGGTGGCCGACAGCAGGTGCACGGCAACGAGAACCGCGGTCATGTGCTCAGGGTACGCACGAGTGCTGCGAGCTCGGCCGGGACGATCTCCTCATCCATCGCGTCCAGCTCGCCGGGCGCCCACCAACGCACGTCGGTCACGCCCTCTGCGCGCACGTCGATCGTCGGCGCGGCCTCGTGCCGCTCGACGCGCACGAGATAGAAGCGCTCGTGCTGCTCGATGATGCGCCCGCCCCAGGGGAATGTGTGCTCGCGCGAATGAACCCGAGGACCGAGATCGAACTCCAGGATCCCCGCCTCCTCACGGAGCTCGCGGCGCAACGCCTGCTCGTCGGTCTCGCCGGGCTCGACCCCGGCCCCGGTCGTCGCCCACCAGCTGTCATGGCTCACCGGATGCTCGAAGCGAACGAGGAGCACGCGCCCCTCACGGTCGAGCACGATCCCGCGCACCGCCTGGCGCCGGGCGGGTGTCAGCCAGTCGGTGAGCGTCCGGAACCAGCGCAGGCGGTCGTCATAGGAGACGGCGGCGTTCGCCGGCGAGGTCGAGGGCAGGACGAAGAGCCCGGTCGAGCCGACCGCACGGCCCTGGGCGCCGAGCTCAGGTCGCTCGTTGTACAAGCCGCGATAGGCCTCCTTGCCGACGAAGGCGATGGCGCGCGGCGCCAGGGCACGGATCCGCTCCTCGAAGCCCGAACGGTCGAAGTCTCCGCGCCGCAGGTCGCCGGAGCCCGGCGTGGTGCGGTACGCGGCGTTCGTCACACCGAGGCCGAGCTCGAGCAGCGCGAACTGCTCCTGCGGGTCGTAGAGCCGCGGGGTGAATCTCGCGTCGCGGAGCAATCGCCAGAAATCGTTGCGCGGGTTCGCGAAGTGCGCCGCCGCGGCGTCCGAGGCGCGGCCCGGGTTGATCCCGCAGAAGACGCAGGCGAGGCCCGGCGCCAGCACGTCGGGCACGGCGCTCGGAGTCGGGTCAGGAGGGCTTGCGGCCACGCGGCTTACAGCGTGGCATGCGCTGCGTCCACGTCGCCGTGCAGACCCACGAGCTCGGCAGTGGCGGCGCCGGCCGGCGACCCGCCGCGACCGGCTTCTGCGGGCGCCGCGCCGTCCACGTGGCGCACGCACGCGTCACGCAGCCTCATCCTCGACCCGACGGAGATCGAGCCTCTTCTCGAACGACTGGCGCAGGCGCTCCCCGGCCGTCGACGGACGAGACGCCGAGCGATCCGGGGCAAGGACGCTCACGCGGCCCTCCGTCGGCCCGCCGTAGCAGCGGGCGTAGCATTCCGCCTCGGAGAGCGTCCTCAGCCTCACTGGAGCGAACCCTAGGACCAGCGTCGGACGGCGCTTCGAACGCGCCGGTAGCGTTCGCCGGCGTGCCGCCCTGCGCCACAGTGTCCGGGCAACTCCCGTGACCGCGACCGCAACGACGATCGACACGGTCCGCGCGCGATTCTCGGCGCTCCAGCAGCCGCTCACCTTCTTCGACGGCCCCGGTGGCACGCAGGTCCCGGACGCGGTGATCGACGCGATCGCTCAGCATCTCCGCAGCTCGAACGCGAACAGCGGGGGCCACTACGCCACGTCGAGGGCGACGGACGAGCTGTGGGAGCGTGCACACGAGACGGCGGCCGGCTTCCTGAACGCGACCGCGGCCGAGGTGCTGTTCGGAGCCAACATGACGACGCTCAATTTCTCGCTGTCGCGGGCAGCCTCACGTGAGTGGGTCGCAGGCGACGAGATCGTCTGCACGAAACTCGACCACGACGCGAACGTGTCCCCGTGGCTCGAGCTCGCGCACGACAAGGGCCTCGCAGTGCGATTCGCCGAGGTCGACGACGAGTGCCGGCTCGATCTCGATCAGCTGCGCTCGCTGCTCACCGACCGGACTCGCGTCGTCGCGTTCCCGTGGGCCGCGAACGCCGTCGGCACCGTGACGCCGGTTGCCGAGATCACGGAGCTCGCTCACGAGGTCGGGGCGCTCGCGTGGATCGATGCCGTGCACTACGGACCACACGGGCCGATCGACGTCCAGGCTGCGAACGCCGACGTGCTCCTCTGCTCGCCGTACAAGTTCTACGGCCCGCACCTCGGGCTCGCGTTCGGCCGCCGGGAGCTGCTCGGGTCGTGGCGCCCGTACAAGGTGCGACCGGCACCCGACGAACCGTTCGGCGCGCGCTACGAGACGGGCACGTCTGCGTTCGAGTTGCTCGCCGGTTTCGTGGCGGCGGTCGACTACCTCGATGAGATCGGCTGGCACTTCATCCTGGAGCAGGAGCACGAGCTCGGGCGGCAGTTCCTGCGTGGACTGCCGGACAGCTGGCGTCTGTACGGATCGCCGAGCATGGACGGCCGCGTGCCGACGTTCGCGATCGGGAGCGACGCGATCTCGCCGCGCGCGGCCGCAGAGACGCTCGGCAGTCGCGGCTTCGCCGTCTGGGACGGCAACTACTACGCCGTCGAGATCATGAAGCGACTCGGGCTCGCCGACGGGGCGGTACGAATCGGCATCGTCCACTACAACACTGCGCCCGAGGTGGCGGGCCTGCTCGCGGCGCTCGCCGAGCTCGGTCAGCCCGGGTAGGGGGCCCCGCCGCCCGCGACCGCCCACGGCGAGCCGGGCACGCGTCGGATCGGGTCGGGATCGATGCCGCGGGCAGCTGCGATCGCGAGGGTCAGGAGCTGGAACCGGACGATGTCGACGACGGGATGGCGAGTCGGGACGAGCGTCGTCTCGCAGCCGAGCGCCTCGAGTGAGGCGACGAGGTCGTGCGCCCGCTGGGCAGCCCGGCCTTCACCCTCGAGGACGTAGGCCCTGACCGAGTCGTCGACCGCTGCGAGGAACCCGTGCAGGAGCTGCTCGGTCTCGTAGGCCTCGGCGGCGACCCAGGCGCCCTCGCGCAGCTTCAGCGCCGCCTCCTGCGCGGTCGGCCAGTCGCGACCGGCGCCGGCGATCACGACCCGCTCCTGTGGGTCGGCCGGCACCTCCTCGCGGAGCGCCTGCTCGACCGCACCTGCGAGCCAACCGGTCTCCTCGCCGTGCAGTGAGGCGAGCGTCGCGACCGCCGCCGTGTAGCTCGCCGTGTGGCACCACGACCGTTCGAGTTCCGGCGTGCAGACGATCACCTCGTCGGCCGCGTCGGCGAGCGCCGAGGACGGCGCACCGGTCAGGAGCCAGACCTGCCCGTGAAACGCCTGGGCGGCCTCGAGCGTGAGCTCCGTCGCGCCCTCGTGCGAGACGCAGACGAGCAGGTCTGCGTCGGGTGGCGCGAGCACCGCTTCGAGCGCCTGCAGGGCTGCACCACCGGTCTGCGCCGCATGGAACGAGGTTCCGCAGCCCGTATGCACGACGCAGGCACCGGCAGGGAATCGGCGCCCGGTCGGACAGGCACGCAACCACTCGGGTTGCGCGAAGATCGCGCGACGCGTCTCTCCGGGCATATCTGCGTCTATACCATCGCGGCGGTGGCCGGTGCATTCCGGTCGACCGAATCGAAAGAGGAGACTCGCCGAATGGACGTCTACGAGCGCACGACCCTGTCGAACGGCCTGCGCGTGCTGACCGCGCCCCTCGCGCATGCTCAATCGGTCGCCTGCTACATCATGCTCGCGGCCGGCTCCCGCTACGAGGACGCATCGAATCGCGGGATCGCGCACTTCGCCGAGCACATGTTCTTCAAGGGAACCGAGAAGCGCCCGACCTCGCGTGACCTGACGACCGTCGTCGACGGGATGGGCGGGGAGTTCAACGCATTCACCTCCAAGGAGTACACGGGCTACTACATCCGCTGCGCGGGCGCCGAGCGCGACACGGCTCTCGACGTGCTGGTCGACATGCTCCGCAACTCGAAGTTCGACAGTGAAGAGCTCGACCGCGAGAAGGGCGTCATCCTCGAGGAGATGAACATGTACTTCGACACGCCGCGCGACTACGTGTCGTCGGTCTACGAGGATTTGCTCTTCGGCGACAACCCGCTCGGCTGGGAGACGCTCGGGAAGCGCGAGACCGTGAAGGCCGCGACGCGCGAGACGTTCATGAGCTATCTCGATCACTGGTATACGCCGGCGCGCATGGTCGTCGGTGTCTCCGGAATGGTCGGCGATGATCTGATCCCGCGCCTCGAGGACCTGCTCGGGGACCTGGGCGGCAACGGCACCGGGGCGCCGGTGCCCGCCGATGTCGCCCGTTCGTCCGAGCCGAAGGTGCGCGTCCACACCAAGGATTCCGACCAGGCGCAGATCTGCATCGGGGTTCCTTCATATCCGCTCGCGCACGAGGATCGGTACGCGCTGCAGCTCCTCGGCACGGTGCTCGGCACCGGCATGTCCTCCCGCCTCTTCCTGGAGGTGCGCGAACGGCGTGGGCTCGCGTACTACATCTACGGCCTGAACAGCTCTTACACCGACGCCGGCACGTTGTACGCGCAGGGTGGCGTCGACATCCAGCGCGTCGATGACGCGGTCGGCGTGATCGCCGAGCAGTTCCGGAACATGGCGACGGAGCAGGTTCCGTCGGCTGAGCTCGAGAAGGCCCGGGCGCTCGCCAAGGGACGATTCGTGCTCCAGACCGAGAGCCCGAACGGGCTGCTCCTCTTCGGCCTGAGGCGCGAGGTGCTCGAGGGGAGCGCGGTCGAGCCCGAGGAGCTACTCGCGGGTCTCGACGCCGTGACTGCCGAGGACGTGCAGCGGGTCGCGCAGGACCTGATCGCGACCCAGGGGATGCGCCTCGCGGTGATCGGCCCCTTCGACGACGCGGCGAGGTTCGAGAGGCTCCTGTCCTGACGGCGGAGGCCTAACGCCGGAGCCTCAGCGACCAGGCTCGGCCGACCGAGGTGCCGTCGTTTCGCTCGACCGTGATGCGGCCGGTCACCCGCCGGCCGCGCAGGCGCGCGGGAACCGACCAGGCGCACGTCGCGAGGGTGCCGGTGATCGCATGCGAGACGAGTTTCAAGCCCGCAGTCGCGCGACACGCGGCGCTCGCCTCGCCGAGGAGCGGAGCCCGGCTGAGCCTCAGCGTGACCTGCAAGCGAGCTCCAATCTGCCGCGGCGCCGTGAACGCAGCCACCGCGAGTTCCTTCAGGTACGAGACCGTGACCGCCTGGTTCGCCGTCAAGGCGACCGTGCAGTCGTCGGTCGCCCTCGCGCTCGCGCACGCCCCACCCCACCGGACGCGCACGTAGCCGGCCGCCGGAGCCGCCGTGAGGGTCACCGACGTGTTCGCATCCCAGGTCGAGACGCAAGGAGCCGAACCGGTGCAGGCGACCCCGGGTAGATCGCTCACCGTCGAGGCGACGCCGACACCGGCTTTGACCTCGAGCGTGTAGGTCGGCGCATTCAGGTGGCGGAGCCACACAGAGTCCTGAATGTCCCACCACCTATCCGACGCCGGCATCCCGTAGTAGTCGTCGTTCCCGTAGTCCAGATACGTGTCGTCGAGCCAGTACGTCGTCCCCTGCGGCTCCATGATGTCGAGCGCGTTGTCGCACACGTGCGCCGGGGAGCCGGGGCACGCGTTCGGCGGCCCTGGACTGGTCGTCGTGTCGACCGCGCCGAGGGTGTGAAGCAACTCGTGAACGGCAACGATCGCGGAGTAACCACCGCGATCGTCCGGCGTCCCGATGTCGCCACACCCGTTCTCGGTCGGGCCACTCGTCAGGTTCGGCGCGAGGTACACCTCGGCATAGCCTGCGGCGCCCCCGCCGGTGGGATCCTCGTGGCCCTGACCACACACCTCTCCCGGGATCGCCGTGGGCGAGTCGTAGTAGACGAGATATTTCTTGTGCGCGTTCGAGAAGCCGAGCGCGACGAGGTCGTCTGCGAGCGAGTTGAACAACGAGCTCGAGCCTGCGTAGAAGGACGAGTCGTGCGGCAGTCGCACGTCCGAGATGTCAAGCGCGCCGAGGGAGGGCAGGCAGGGGAACGCAGCGAGGTCGAAGCGCGGGACGCGGCTCGAATCCCGGGTCTGCCACCAGGCTGCGCCCGCCGCGAGGTCGGTCGAGATGCCACTCGAGAGGAGGGCGAAGCGGTCGGGGGCATCACTGGCGACCGCGTACACGACGTGGATCTGCGCGCCTGCGACTGCGTCGGGCGCGTCAGTCGGAACCGAGCCGGGGCCACACCACTGCACGGGTTGCGCGGTCGCAGCCTGCGCGGCGCCGCTCACCGCCACGCCGGCAGATGCCAGCGCAGCGACGATCACCGCCGCGAATCGCCCGTGCCTTCTTCTCAACGTGACCGCACCTGATGATGCCATAGGTCAACGGACCGCGCTAGAGGCCGCCTACCCGATAGTCGCGAGGTCGTTCTCGAGCAATGCGCCGTCCTCCGCGTCGGCGATCTCGACGCCGCGCGCCGACCCGACGAGACGCTTCGCCTCGTCATCGTCACCTGCGAGGGACGCCGCGCGCGCGAGCGCTTCGTAGGCGAACGCGAGATCCCAGTCAGCGAGGCCGTTCCGCTCGCACACCTCGAGACACCGTTCGGCATGGGCACGCGCCTCGAACGGGCGGGACACGATGGTGTAGACGCGCGACACGAGCCATTCGCTGCGCGCGAGGTTCTCGGGCTTGCACTCCGGCGCGACCGACCAGTGATTACGCCGAAGCGTGTGCGCAGTTGACCATGCGCGGGTCGTCTTCCCGCGACTCGATCAACCGCCACGTCTCGTTGAAGAGGTCTACTCCGAGTTGACGTTCGGCGCTCGCGCCGGGCATCAGAAGAATCGGCGCGCGCCGCGAAAGTCGCCCGTCCGCACGGGGACGATGCGTACCTCGCTGGCCGAGTTCGGAGCCTCGATCATCTTCCCACCGCCGATGTACATCGAGACGTGGCCGACGACCGGGTGCTCGTAGAACAGGAGATCCCCGGGCCGCAGGTTCGCCCGCGAGACCGGTTTGCCCGCGGCGAATTGAGCGTCGGCGTCCCGCGGGATCGTGATCCCGTGCGCGCGGTAGACCGCCCACGTGAGGCCCGAGCAGTCGTAGCCCCAGGCCGAGAGCCCGCCCCAGAGGTAGTGGAGGCCGACGAACTCCTCGGCCGTACGCACGAGGTCTGAACGGGTGTGCGGCAGCGTGCGCGTCGCTGCGGCGGGGAGCACGCGCACCGATACCTGAGCGCCGAAGCCGACCTCGGTGCCGTTCGCGAGCGTTGCGGTGCGGGCCGTCACGACCGCCGTCTCCCCGGCGGCCGGCGGCCCGAGCTGCCATGACCGCACCCAGCCGGGATAGCCCCGAGCATCGAGCGGCGAGGGCTGATCCGGCACCGCGATGCGCGTCCAGCCTCCTCGTTTCCCGAGCACGCGCACCGTCTCGCCGTAGAGCACCTGAGTCGGCATGTGGCCAACGAGCGCGATCCGCTCGGAATACGTCACGGACGGCGTGGGCCAGACGCGCGGATCGAGCGGTAGGTGGCCGGCGTTCGGCTCCTCCCAGACGTTCGCGACCGAAACACGAACCGCAGCCGTCGTCGCAGCAGGTGCGTGGACGAGACCAGCGCCGGCGAGGATCGCGGCGGTCACGAGGACGAGCACTGCCGCAGCCTAATGCAACCGTTCAGCGCACCGTTCCGACGCCACCAATCGATTTCGCACGCTGTCGCCGATACTCGATCGGGGCATTCGAGCCTCCGAGCGGTTCGGTCATACTGCGGGCGATGCGAGGGGCGGTTCTCCTGACGATTCTGTTGTCGCTCCTCGCGGCGAGCGCTGCGTCGGCCTCGAGCCCGACGCAGTACCGCTCGAAGCTGAACGCGATCTGCCGGAGCTACACCCCGCAGCTGAAAGCGCAAGAGCGAGCGATGGCGAAAGCGGAGAAGGCGAAGGACGGTAGGGCGCTCGGCTTCGCGCTCGGCAGGTTCCTCGTCTACGGGCTCACCCAGGACGTGCGCATCGAGGCGCAGCCCGTTCCCGCCTTGCTCCTCACCCGAATGAGACCGATCCTGGCGCTGATGCGCAAGATCGACGGTCACGTGCATCTCGCTCTGCAGCGGGCCTTGGCGAGCGACAACGCGGGGCTCGCGAGCCAGCTGAAGACGATCGCCACGCTCGCGAAGCCGCTGAATGCAGGGCTCGACGCGGCCGGCCTGCGCGACTGCGGCTCGAACCAGTCCTAGCGGTCTGAGCGAGGCCCGTCGCGGCGCATTCACTCGTCGTTCGACTGCTCGGCCCGCCCACGCGCCTGCAGATCCGAGACGACGCTCTCGTCGGCAAGGGTGGTCGTGTCGCCGAGCGGACGGTTCTCGGCGACGTCGCGCAGCAGGCGGCGCATGATCTTTCCGCTCCGGGTCTTCGGTAGCTCGGGCGTGAAGACGATGTTCGCGGGCTTTGCGATTGCGCCGATCTTCTTCGCGACATGATTTCGCAACTCCTCGAGCTTCTCGACCGACCCTTCCCTTCCACCCTTCAATGTGACGAACGCGACGATCGCCTGGCCCGTCGTCGCGTCGTGACGTGCCGCGACCGCTGCCTCGGCGACGTCGGGATGATCGACGAGGGCCGATTCGACCTCGATCGTCGACATGCGGTGGCCCGAGATGTTCATCACGTCGTCGACGCGGCCGAGCAGCCAGAAGTCCCCCTCCTCATCGACCCGCGCGCCGTCACCCGCGAAGTACACGTCCCCGTACTTCGACCAGTACGTCTCCACATAGCGGTCGGGCTCCCGGTAGAGGCCGCGCAGCATCGCGGGCCATGGCTTGCGCAGGACGAGGTACCCGCCGCCGCCCGGGCCGACCTCTTCACCCGCCTCGTCGTAGATCGCCGCGTCGATACCCGGGAACGCCTTCGTCGCCGAGCCGGGCTTCGTCGTCGTAATCCCGGGCAGCGGCGTGATCAGGATCATCCCCGTCTCGGTCTGCCACCACGTGTCGACGATCGGGCAGCGCCCGCCTCCGATCGTCTCGTGGTACCAGACCCAGGCCTCTGGGTTGATCGGCTCGCCGACCGACCCGAGCAGCCGCAGCGTCGAGAGGTCATGGCGCCCTGCATGCTCGGGCCCCCACTTCATGTGCGAACGGATCGCGGTCGGCGCGGTGTAGAGAATCGTCACCCCGTAGCGCTCGACGATCTCCCACCATCGATCCTTGTCGGGGAAGTCGGGTGTTCCCTCGTACAGAACCGACGTCGCGCCGTTGCAGAGCGGGCCGTAGACGATATAGCTGTGCCCGGTGACCCAGCCCACGTCGGCGGCGCACCAGTAGACATCTTCATCTCGCTTCAGGTCGAAGATGTAGTGATGCGTGGTTGCGACGCCGACGAGGTACCCGGCCGTCGTGTGCGCGATCCCTTTCGGCCTGGCAGTCGTCCCGGAGGTGTAGAGGAGGTACAGCAGATCCTCGGCGTCCATCGGCTCGGCCGCGCAGGCCGACTCGTCGGTTGCGAGCTCGTGCCACCAGTGATCGCGGCCGTCGGTCATCGGTACGTCAGTACCGGTGCGCCGGAGCACGACGACGCTCTCGACGCTCGGCGCCTCGGCCAACGCCCGGTCAGCGGTCGCCTTCAGCGCGACCGGCGTGCCGCGACGCCACGCCTCGTCCTGCGTGATCAGGACCTTGCATTCCATGTCCTGCAGGCGCCCCGCGAGTGAGTCCGCCGAGAAGCCGCCGAAGACGACCGTGTGCGGAGCGCCGAGACGCGCACATGCGAGCATCGCGACAGGCGCTTCGGGGACCATTCCCAGGTAGATCGCGACGGGCGTCCCTTTGCCGACGCCGAGCACCTTCAGCGCGTTCGAAAGCATGGTCACCTCGCGCAGCAACTCGCTGTAGGTCAGCTGGCGGCGGTCGCCGTCAGGCTCGCCCTCCCAGTAGTAGGCGACCGTATCGCCGCGACCTTCCTCGACGTGCTTGTCGAGGCAGTTCCAGGCGACGTTGAGCTTGCCCCCGAGATACCACTTCGCGTACGGCCGCTCCCACTCGAGCACCTTCGTGAAGGGCTCGAACCATGAGACACGCTCGCGGCCCTCGCGCTCCCAGAACGCCTCGAAATCCTCGTCGTAGATCCCGGGCTGCGCGTTCGCCTGCGCCGCGAACTCGGCAGAGGGCGGGTACCGCCGCTCCTCCAGCTGCATCGTCTCGATCGTGTCGCTCACGACGTCTAAGGCGTCAAGTCGTACGAATAATGCGTGAGGTTCTCCGCGCCGTTCGCGGTCACCAGCACGAGGTCCTCGAGGCGCACACCGCCGTACCCTTGGCGGTAGAGCCCCGGCTCGACGGTGACGACGTCACCGGCCCGGAGCGGCAGCTTCGACGCGAGCCCCATGCCCGGTTCCTCGTGAACCTCGAGGCCGACGCCGTGTCCGAGCCCATGGAAGAAGCCGTCGGCGAGCGTCTCACCGTGCGTCTTCGTGCGCTGCGTCGGCTCACCGGCCGCCTCGAAGATCTCGCAGGTCCCGTCGAAGATCGCACGTCCGTCCGCACCGTCTTTGATCTCGGCGATCGCCCGGTCGAGTGCTTCCTTGCAGAGGCGATGCCACTCGAGGACGTCGTCGGGGACGTCGCCGACGACGAACGTGCGCGTCATGTCGGAGAACAGGAACGATTCGTTGTCCCTTGGCCAGATGTCGACGACGATCGGCACGCCCGGCCGGATCGGGCCGGAGCCCATGTCGTGACCGACGGCGCCCTGCGCCCCAGGTGCGACGATGAAGTCATCGGCGCTCGTCCCGTGCGCGGCGAACGCCTGAGCCATCTCGGACTTCACGCGCTCGACCGTCAGCGTCTCCCCGTCGAGCGTCAGCCGGTCGCCGTCGATGCTCGCCCGCCGCAGCAGATCTCGGACGGTGTCCATCCCGGCCTCTGCCGCGCGCTGCGCTCGCCTGATGCCGGCGATCTCCGCCTCGGTCTTCACGCGGCGCCGGTCCTCGAAGAAGCCCGCGTCCACCGTCAGCTCGACCCCCTGGGCGCGCAGCCGGTCGGCGAGCCACAGGGGAAAGGTCTCCGCCACGACGGCGCTCGAGATGCCGAGGCTCCTGACGGCCCGGAGGACGATCTCCTGTCGCATCTCCGAATACGAGTGCCCCGAGGCGATCAGGTCATCCGACCCGTACTCCTCGGCCGGATGAAGCTCGAAGAGGCCGAGCGCGGCGAGTCGCGGGATCTCCATCGAGCCGATCGCGATGTGCTTTACGCCATCCCGCTCGGCATACAGAAACGGGTCGGAAACACCAAGGGGAACCTCATGACGAAGCTCGGGTGAGCGGAACGTGTCGGCGTAGATCAGCACGTCGGGCATCTGTGGGACCATATCTAGACTCCGGAGCATGGATGCGCGGGAGAGGGCGTTCGAACTGGTCGGGCGCTACGACGAGATCATGCGCCGGTTGCTCCCGGCCGGAGCGGACATCTTCGACGCACACCTCCATCTCGGGCACGACATCGACGGGATGGTCGGCGACTACGACCAGCTGGAGACGTTGATGAGCGCCTACGGAATCTCGCGGGCGTTCATGTTCTGCCTCGACGAGCCCGACCGGCAGCCGTCGTTCACCGCCGCCAACGATCGCACCCTGGCCTACGCGGAGGCAAGCGGCGGCCGATTGATCCCCTTCGTCCGGCTCGACCTCAACGAGTCGCCCATCGAGGAGGCGAAGCGCTGCCTCGATGTCGGAGCCCGCGGCATCAAGCTGCACCCCCGGGCCCAGAAGTTCACCGCGACCGACGAGCGGCTCGGCCCCGTCTTCGAGCTCGCCGCCGAGCGCCGCGTGCCGATCCTGATCCACGGCGGTCGTGGGTTGCCGCCGATCGCGGACGGTCTGCGGGCGCTCGTCGACCGATACCCGGGGGCAACGCTGATCATCGCGCACTGCGGCATTGCCGATCTCGACCAGCTCGCACGGTGCATGGCGGGTCGCAAGCACGTCTTGTTCGACACCTCGACCTGGAGCCCGATCGACCTGCTCGACTTCTACCGCCGCATCCCACCCGAGCAGGTGCTCTACGCGAGCGACTACCCCTACGGGCAGCAGCCCTCGTCGATCCTGATCGCGTTGAAAACGGCACGCATGGCCGGCTACTCCGACGATCAGGTGCGCGCGATGCTCGCCGGCACGGGGAACGCTCTCGCCGACGGACGCGAGCTGCCGGAGCCGACGACACCGCTCGGCAGCGACACGCTCTCGCAGACGCTACAGCTCGCTCGCGTACACCAGTATCTCTCGATGGCGACGCCCCTCCTGTGGTCGCGCCAGTCGGACACGGTCGGCGTCCTCGGTCTTGCGATCAACGCCTGCAGCGAGCGCAACGGTCATGCCGACGAGGTCGAACGCATCCGAGAGCTGATCGTCGCGGCGCGCGACCTCTGGGCGACCGTTTCGGGTCTCGACGGCGAAGTCGCCCAGCGCACGGCGACGCGGCTCACGTTCCGGCTGCTGCACCTCGCCGATATCGAGGCGGTGACGGCGGGTGCCTGAGCTGGAGGTGAACGGGCACCACTACGAGATTCATGCCGAGGTCGGAGAGTCGCTCGCCGACACGCTCCGCGACGACCTCGGGCTCACCGGCACGAAGGTCGCTTGCGACGAAGGTCATTGCGGCGCGTGCACGGTGCTCGTCGACGGCGTGCCTACCCTCTCCTGCATCACCCTCCTTCATGCGGTCGACGGTGCGAGCGTGACCACCATCGAAGGTCTGCGGGAGCACCCGATGGTCCACGCGTTCGTTCGCGCCGATGCGATGCAGTGCGGCTTCTGCACCCCGGGTCAGATCGTGAGCGCTGTCTCGCTGGTCGAAGCGAACCGAGACCCCTCGACCGACGACATCCGACACGCCATGGCGGGCAACCTCTGCCGCTGCGGCGCGTACCCGAAGATCGAGGAGGCGATTCGAACGTGGCGCGGCTGATTCGGACTGAGAAGGAAGTCGAGGGACGGTACGAGGAGGTCTGGCTCGTCGTCGAGGAGGACGCGCTCGAGCAGTGGCCTTCAGGGCCGCGCGAGATCGTGGGCAGGCCGGCGACTCGAATCGATGGGCTGGAGCGCGCCCGCGGCGAAGCCGTCTACACGGCCGACCTGAAACTCCCCGGGATGCTCCACACGGCCGTCCTGCGGTCACCGTTCGCACACGCGCGCGTCGTGCGCATCGATCTCGCCGGCGCGCTCGCATCGCCCGGCGTGCATGCCGCGATCGGCCCGGAGGACATCTCCCAGCTCGAGGAGGAGTGCGGCTTTCAAGGCGCAGCTGTAGCAGCGGTGTGTGCGGACACCTTTGCGCAGGCACGCGCTGCCGTCGCAGCGATCGACGTCGAATGGGAGCAGCTGGATGTGCTGCTCGACCCCGACGAGGCGATCGCGCGGGGAGAGCAACTCGACGAGCCGCGCGTTCGAACCCGAGGGGACTATGAACAGGGACTCGCCGATGCAGACGTCGTGCTCGAAGGTGAGTTCCGGACGCAGGTCGTCCTGCACAACTCACTCGAAACCCATCAGTCGGTCGTCCAGTGGGTCGGCGACACCCTGGAGGTCTACATCTCGACGCAGTACATCTGGGGCATTCGCGACGAGGTCGCCAAAGGGATCGGAATCCCCGCGGACAAGGTTCGCGTGATCTGCCACTACATGGGCGGCGGCTTCGGATCGAAGAACAGCCCCGACGACTACACCTTCATCGCGATCGAGCTCGCAAAACGGACGCATCGCCCGGTCCGCTGTGCACTGACCCGGCGTGAGGAGAACATCGCAACAGGCAACCGCAACGCAACGATCCAGCGTCTGACGATCGGCGCGAAGAGCGACGGCACGCTCACCGCTCTCGGCGGCGAGTACGTAAACGCCGTCGGCTGGAGCGGCTGGGTCGCGCCCACCGAGGGCCCGATGCAACTGCTGTATTCGTGCCCGAACGTGAAGACGACGACCTGGGGCGCGAAGATCAACCAGCCGCCGATGAAGGCGTTCCGAGCCCCCGGCTTCGTCGAGGGGACGTTCGGCGTCGAGTCGCTGCTCGACGAGCTGGCGGCCAAGCTGGATCTCGACCCGCTCGAGTTGCGACGCAAGAACTACGCCCACCATGACGCCGCCGACGAGCGGCCGTTCAGCGGCAAGAGCTTGATGGAGTGCTATCGCCGTGCCGAGCCTCACTGGGACCGGCGACTCGAGGTCCGGTCGCGCTCGACCGAGACCGTCAAGCGCGGCGTCGGGCTGGCGTCGCAGATCTGGTACGGCGGCGGTGGGCCGCCGAGCTATGCGTGGATCCGCGTCGGCTCCGACGGCCGGGCGACCGTGGTCACGGCGATGCAGGATATCGGCACCGGCACGAAGACGGCGATGGCGCAGATCGCGGCGGAGGAGCTGGGGATCCCGCTCGAGCACGTGACCGTCTCACTCGGCGACTCGGCACGTGGGCCGTACGCCGCGATCTCGGCCGGCTCGTCCACGACACCGTCGATGGGCCCCGCGGTGCGCGCGGCGGCGGCTGATGCAAAGCGTCAGATCATCGAGATCGCGGCGCAGCGGTATCACCTCGAGGAGCGCGTGCTCGATCTGCGCGGCGGCACCGTCGTGTCGGCCGACGGCAACCTTTCGACTCCGCTCGAGGAGGTCGTCGGGCTCCTCGACGACGCTCAGATCCTCGGCAAGGGCGCGCGCGGGCCGAACCCGACCGGGATGCAGGTGCTCACGTTCGGCGTCCAGGTGGCGGAGGTCGCGGTCGACATCGAGACCGGCGAGATCTGGGTCGAGCGGATCGCCGCGGTGCACGACATCGGCCGCGTCATCAACCCCCTCGGTGCCTCGAGCCAGATCGAGGGCGGCATCATCCAGGGCATCGGCCATACCCTCTCGGAGGAGCGGTTGCACGACCCGAAGACCGGCCGGATCCTGACGACCGGCCTCGATGCGTACAAGCTGCCGACGTTCGCCGATGTGCCGGAGATCGTCAGTGAGCTCGTCGACGAGCCGGACGGCCACCTCACGAATCTCGGCTCCAAGGGCCTCGGCGAGCCGCCGATCGTCCCGACCGCCGCCGCGATCGCAAACGCGATCCGTGACGCGACCGGCGCCGACGTGCGCCAGTTGCCGATCTCGCGCGAGGAGATGCTCCGAGCGCTCCGCGAGGCGGAGCAACGCACTGCCGAGAAGGAGAAGCGTGGAGCTCCGGCAGGCGTCTAGCGTCACCGATCTGGACGGGGGCCTGCCGCTGCACGGTGGCACCGAGGTCGTCCCGCTCATCAAGGCCGGGATCCTCCGGCCCGGCGAGCTCGTCGACATCCGAGGCGTCGTGCCTCGCGGGATCGACGGCACCCGCATCGGCGCGGGAACATCGCTCGCCGAGCTCGAGGCATCCGATCGGATCCCCGAGGCGCTGCGCGAGGCCTGCCGACTCGCCGCGAGCCCGCAGTTGCGCAACATGGGCTCGCTCGCCGGCAACCTCCTGCAGGCGACGCGCTGCTGGTACTGGCGCCTCGCCTGGCCCTGCCGCCTCCACGGCGGGGACGAGTGCTTCGCCCGGGAGGGGGAGCACCGCGAGCACGCGATCGTTGCGAACGACTTCTGCGCATCGGCACATCCCTCCGACGTCGCGGCGGCGCTGCTCGCGCTCGACGCCACGGTCGTGACGACGACGCGGGAACTGCCACTCGCCGAGCTGTACCGCCTTCCGACCGCAGCCGACCGGAGCACGACGACGCTCGAGGCCGGCGAGCTGATCCTGCATGTCGACGTCCCTCAGCCGGACGCATCCACCTACCTGAAGGCGATGGAGCGGAAGCGCTGGGCTTTCCCGATCGTGGGCGTCGCCGCGGCCCGAAGCGGAAGCACGACGCGGGTCGCGCTCGCCGGAGTCGCCCCGGTCCCGTGGCTCCTCGAGGGAAGCCTCGACGACGCGACCCCGTTGCCGCGAAATGCCTACAAGCTCGACATCGCGCGCGCACTCGTCGCACGTGCGACGGCCGCACTGGGCTGACGTCAGCACTGGGCTAAGGTCTGTCCGGAAAGTGGTCACGGTGGGTGACAGGCGGCACGTGCTGCCAGGCAAGGACGCAGGGCGCCTCGATATGCGGGCATATCGGGTCGACCGAGGACGCAGCATCGCGGCGTGGGACTCCTGTCACACACCCAGCATCAATCTCTCGACGGGCCCCTACGTGCGCGCATGCCGACTTCTGCTGTGCGCGCTTCTCGTGCTCGCACTCACCGCCTGCGGCGGCTCGAAGCAGGGCGCGAACGGCTGTAGGTCGGTCGCAGCGCCCGCAGGAAAGGCAAAGCGCGCAGATCGGCCGGCGACGCGGCTCGACCCGTCGAGGGCCTACGACGTGACGATTCGCACGAACTGCGGGTCGTTCACGATCCGGCTCGCGGTGAAGACGTCGCCCGCCACGACGGCCTCGTTCGTCGGCCTCGCCCGGAAGCAGTTCTTCGACGGCACCATCTTCCATCGAATCGTGCCGGGCTTCGTGATCCAGGGCGGGGACCCAACCGGGACGGGGCAGGGCGGCCCTGGCTACAAGACCGTCGATCGGCCGCCTGCCTCGACGCGCTACACGCTCGGGGTCGTCGCGATGGCGAAGACGCAGACCGAGCCGGCAGGGACGAGTGGCAGCCAGTTCTTCGTGGTCACGGCGAAGGACGCTCAGCTGCCGCCGGATTACGCAGTGCTCGGCACCGTCATCGCGGGCGAGGACGTGGTCGGGAAGATCGGCAGGCTCGGCGATCAGAGCACCGAGCAGCCCACCGAGACGGTCGAGATCGAGCACGCCACGGTCGAGAGTCACTGAGGCTTCGGCCGTCGTGCTGGCGGCCGGCGCGGCGACCCGATACGGCGGGCCGAAGCAGGTCGAGTTGCTTCCGTCCGTCCTTGCGGCGCTCGGGCGGACGAGCATCGGCGAGATCGTCGTGGTCGAAGGCGCGCACCCACTCGACGGCCTGCACGGCCGGATCGTCCGCTGCGGTGACTGGGAGCAGGGGCCCGGCGCCTCGCTGCGCTGCGGCCTCGCCGCCTTCGGTACCAAGGTCACGCATGCGCTCGTCGTCCTCGCCGACGGGCCTGAGCTCGACCCACGCGCCGTCGAGCGGCTGCTCGATCATGCCTCCGAAGGGCCGGTGCTGGCGGCGAGCTACGACGGAACTCGCAGCCATCCTGTCCTGCTCGCGCGCGCCGTCTGGGCGGCGGTCCCCGACGGGGGTGGCCGCGCGTTGCCGGCGCTGCTCGTCGACTGCTCCGATCTCGAGTCGCCGGGCGACGTCGACGTGCGGCCGCTGCACGATGCAGATCAGCAGCAGCTCGAGCGCGTCGCCGGCCTCGCCCGCGACGTGCTCGGCCCGGCCGTGATCGGTGCCTACCTGCTCGGCTCCGCGGTGCTCGGCGGGTTGCGGCCCGAGAGCGACCTCGACGTTCTGGCCGTCTCGATACGCCCGACGACGCGTGAGGAGAAGCGGCGACTCGTCGAACGGCTGCTCGCGATCTCCGGACGCCGCGCGACCGAAGGCCGGTGGCGACGGGTCGAGCTGACGATCGTGGTCGAGGCGGAGATCAAGCCCTGGCGCTTCCCACCGCGTTTCGACTTCCGGTACGGAGACTGGCTGCGCGGCGCGTTCGAGAGCGGCGACCTCACGCCGTGGCAGACGACGACGGACCCGGATCTCGCAGCGCTCATCACGATCGCGCTCGAGGGGAACACCACGGTGTTCGGGCCGCCACCCGCGACGCTCCTCGACCCCGTCCCGGTCGAGGACCTCGTCGCGGGGGTCACCGGCGGCGTCGACGAGCTGGTCGGCCGCCTCGCCGACGACACACGAAATGTCGTCCTGACGCTCGCGCGCATCTGGGTGACGGTCGCGACCGGGACGATCCGCTCGAAAGATGCCGCAGCCGATTGGGCGCTCGAGCGCCTGCCCGCCGAGCATCGAGCCGTCCTCGCGCGCGCCCGCGCGATCTATCGCGGCGAGGCGGAAGAACGCTTCGACGACCTCGCCGCGCGCGTGCGGCCGCATGCCGACCACGTCGTCGCGGAGATCGCCCGCCTCGTCGACAGCTCGCCACGGCACCGTCTCCTGCGGTAAGGCCGCATCGAGACATGACCTTTGGTCGGGCAACGATCGGCGGACGTGCCACGATCGGCTCGCGCGCGAGGCGGCGGTCGTCACCGAACGAGCAACGAGGCGTGACGAGAGTCGAGCCGCGAGCTCTAGAGGAGCGGCGTGCGCAGGGCGGCGAGCTTCGTCTTCAGCTCGCGCGACATCGGCTCGCTGACCGCGACGCGGACATAGCGGCGCAAACGCTCCTCGAAGTGGTAGCGCTTCGCGCACCAGCTGCAGTCGGCGAGATGCTGCTGCGCCTTCGCGACCTCGGCGTCGGAGAGCGAGCCGTCGAGATACGGCTGCATCATCTCCTCGCACTTTTCGCACCAGTCGATCATGTCGCCACCGTCGAGTCAGCCAAGTTCTTCTTGAGGATACGCCTGCCGCGATGCAAACGCGACATCACGGTCCCGATCGGGATGTCGAGGATCTGGGCGGCATCGGCGTAGGAAAACTCGCCAATGTCGACGAGAACGATCACGTCGCGGAAATCGTGAGGCACCTCGGCGAGCGCCTCGACGACCGAATCCTGTGACAGTCGCTCGAGCACGCGCTCTTCGTCAGGGTTCTCCTCGGGTACCTGCGATTCGAGCTTGTTGTAGAGGAAGTAGTCGCCGGCCTCGGTGTCGAGCGATGTCGTCTGGGGCGAGCGCTGTTGGCGCCTGCCGCGGTCGATGTTCAGGTTCGTCAGGATCCGTAGCAGCCACGCGCGCAAATTCGTCCCGGGCGTGAACTGCCGCCACGCGCGGAACGCCCGTTCGTACGTCTGCTGCACGAGATCCTCGGCTTCCTCACGAGAGCCGACGAGGCGACGTGCCACGCGATAGACCTGATCGCTCAACTCGAGCGCCTCCTCTTCGAAACGAACACGAGCACGCGCGTCCTGCGCGAGCCTGCGGGTGTCGTCGGTCGTCGGAGCGCCCTCGCTCATGCCGGCGGCCACCCTAGCAACTGCTCAAACGCCTGCTTCGTCGCGACGATTCCCGTGTTCGAAACAACCGGAGACGGGCAGGGGAACGGGGAGAGCAACCGAGGAGGTTCCGATGGAAGGGCTCGAGGTCGTCACTGCCGACGACCACAAGCTCGGCACTGTGATCGTCGAGCGGGACGACTGCGTGGTCATCGAGACGGGCCACCTGTTCAAGGCCAAGCACGCGGTGCCGCGGTCGTTCCTCCGTGAGCAGGACGGAGTGCTTCGCGCAACGGTGGCGAAGGACGTCATCACCGACTCACCCAAGATCGATCTCGAGAACTGGGACTGCCGGTCGGTCAATCTGCACTATGGCCTCGAGGGCCCGTTCGAGGTCGACCCGGATCCGGACGGTGTCGACGGCGCCGAGACCGCGGGGGCCCGCGCGGGCGTCACTCCGGCGCCTGTGGAGCGGCTCGCAACCCTCGGCGGCGCAAACGATCCGTCGGTCGAGGGTCCTGTGATCCGCGACCGGATGGCGAATGCGAACGACCCGGCCGGCGTGACGGCGAACCTCAGCGACAAGAACCGCAGCTGACCTAGACGAACTGCGACTCGCGGAAGCCGGCGCGAGACAGCACGTCGACGAGCGCATCCCGAGTGGTGCGCTCGTCGTCGTAGGAGAGCTGAACGAGCCCCATCAGGTTCGCGTTCGCGGACTCGAGCCCGTCGATTCCCTCGAGGGCCCCTGCGAGGCGCATGACGCAGCGCTCGCAGCGGATCCCGGAGACCTGGAGTGTCTCGCTGACGATCGCCACGTCAAAAGACTAGCGAGCGAGCTGCGAGATCCGCCGCGGCGGCCTCGGCCGACTCGTGCCCCAGTTGGATCTCCGCTTCGGACGAGGTCGGGTCGATGCGGTCGAGGAGGTCTTCGCCGCCGAGCGACTGCGCGGCGGGGCGGACGAGCTCGATCAGCTGCGCGCCGAGCTCGGACGCCGGGACGAAGCTCTCGCCATTCGGGTGGAGCAGATCGCCACGCGGCCCGAAGCGAGCGGCGGCCCAGCGGTTCTGCGCGTAGTCGGCGCGACCGTGATCGGCGAGCTCGTACGCGCGAGCCGGAAGTTCCCCGTCGAGCGCAGTCGCGCACAGCGCTTGCAGGAGGGCGGCGAACGCGGCGGAGAGATGAACGTCGGTGGGCTGGTCCGGCACGCGCACCTCGAGCGTCCCGAGCTTCGGATGAGGACGCACGTCCCACCAGATGCGGGTGTACTCCTCGGTCACCCCGAGTCGCGCGAGACGCTCGATCCACGACTCCCACTCGCCGTACGACGCAAACGCGGGCGGCGCGGCGGCGCGTGGCAGCTCGGCCAGCACGGGTGCGCGATTCGACGCCATTCCGGTGAGCTCACCCGCGAACCACGGAGAGTTCGTCGACAACGCAAGCACCACCGGGAGCCAGGGGACGACGGCATCGAGACAGAGCCAGCAAGCATCTGCCGAGGGCATCCCGATGTGCACGTGCAGCCCCTGGACGCCTTGCCTGCGAACGGAGATGCCGCCATAGCCCACAAAGGTGACGTATCGCTCTTCCTTCACGATCGGCTGCGCTTCGGGCCGGGCGAACGGATGGGTGGCTGCCGCTCCGATCGCGAGGCCCTCGGCGGCGGCGGCCGCGGCGGCGGCACTGCGCAGTGCAGGAAGCGCCTCGTCCACTTCGACGACCGTCGCGCAGACGTTCGTGTTCGTCTCGAAGACCGATGCGAAGAGCTCCGTCTTGATCTGCCCCGGGAGGGTCAGGCCCGCCACACCCTTGAGGATGCGGTCGACCGCGGCGACCTGCCCGAACGTTCCCGCGTCGAGGATCATCAGTTCCTCTTCGACACCGAGGGAGAATGCTGCGGACTCGCCGAAATGCTGCTCGATCACGCGTGCGCGCGAACGCCGTGCACGGGCCGCCCGGCCGCGACCCACGCGTAGTACGACGCGCTAGGCCCGTAGTCCGACTGGTACCCGACGACGCGCGGGTTACGGCCGACGTCGCGGGCGCGGGCCGCGTGACGCAGGAGATTCGGGTCGTCCATCGTCTCCCACACGAGGATCAGGTGCGCCGCTGTCATGAACTCGGCCACGAACGAGCAGCCGTCCGCCGGGCAAGGGAACCTCTCGGTCCTCACGCAGAACCACCCGTCGTGGTCGGCGTCGTCGTCGTCCTCCCACAGCGTTTCGTCCTGCTCGAGGACGAGCGTCTGCTCGAAGGAGATTTCCCCGCGCTCCATCGCGGGACAAGGTAGCCAGATTCGACGCACCCAGATCGACGGGAAGAGGCCGGCCGCGGCCCGGGCAGGCTGTCGGGCGCAGCGGCCGGCGCTCTCGTGCCGGCTCTAGGGGAAGAGCCGAACGCTCGTCACGAGCCCGGGCGCGTCCCGAGCTTCACCGTGACGGACTTCTTCGAGCCGTGGCGATACAGCTGCAGCTCGACCCTGTCACCGGGCTTGTGCCGCGCGATCGCGTCGCGCAGCTGGTCGAACGTGGAGAGCGCCGCACCGTCGATCGAGACGATGATGTCGCCGCCAATGGCGTAGCTCTCGCCCTGGACGATCACCGGGGTCTTGCCCGGGACGATTCCCGCCTTGTCGGCGTTGCTCCCGGCGTCGACGTCGGTGACGAGCAGGCCCTGCTCGACCGGGAGGTTGAAGAGGCGGGCCAGCTGCGGTGTGACCGCTGCGGTCGTGACGCCGAGGAACGCGTGCTCGGCCTTCCCGGTCGAGATGATTTGGGCTGCGACCTGGCGGACCGTATTCACCGGGACCGCGAAACCGATGCCGAGGTTTCCCTGCTGCCCGGTCGTGCCGGTCGAGATCTGTGAGGTGACACCGATCACCCGGCCGGCCGCATCGAGCAGCGGACCACCCGAGTTGCCATGGTTGATCGCAGCATCCGTCTGGATCGCATGATCGATCTTCAGCGAGTTCGGCGCCTCGATCTGACGCTGCACCGCGCTGACGACGCCGGTCGTGAGCGTGCGCGTGAAGCCGAACGGGTTTCCGATCGCGTAGACGGAGTCGCCCACCGTCACGGCATCGGAATCGCCGAGCGTCAAAGGCGTGAGAGCGCGTGCATGCGCGTCGATCTTCAGAACAGCCGTGTCGGTGGAGGGATCCTTGCCGACGACCGTCGCGTCGATCTCATCCTGGCCCGAGAACGACACCTGGATCTGCTGCGCGCCCTGGATCACGTGGTAGTTCGTGACGATGTGGCCCGTTTTGTCGATGACGAAGCCGGAACCGAGCGACTGCTGCTTCTGCGGCGTCGACGGGAAGACGTTGAACGGATCCGTCTGCCCCTGAGTGACGCTCGTAGCGGTGATCTGCACGACACCGGGGGCGTCCCGCCGGTAGATCTGCTCGGCGGTGAGACCATGCGTCGCGGGAGCCTGGAGTGCGGCGTTCCCGATGCCGCCGCCCGCGAGCGGGGAGACCTGCTGGATCGTCGTGCGACTGCCGAGCTTGCCGAAGAGTGCTGCGCCGGCGAGCGCGACGAGCGCACCGACGACCGCGACCAGGAGCAGCTCGGCGACGCGAATCGAGAGGCGGCCGGGATTCATCGACCCCGTTATAACCGCTCGATGCTCAACCTCCGCGTTCGCCGATTAAAAGGTAGTTAAGAGGTGTGAAGGATCTCTTCCTCCTGGATCCCTCGGTGGTCTTCCTGAATCACGGCTCGTTCGGCGCGTGTCCACGTCCGGTGTTCGAGGCCTACCAAGGATTTCAGCGCGAGCTCGAGCGCCAGCCCGTCGAGTTCCTGGCGCTCGAGCGGCGGTTCCCGGAGCTCGTCGAGCACGCGCGGAGGGCGCTCGCCGAGTACGTCGGCGCAGCTCCCGCAAACGTCGTGTTCGCGGCGAACACGAGCTCGGCGCTGAATGCGGTCATCCGCTCGCTCGACCTGCATGCGGGCGACGAGGTGCTGCTCGGCGATTCGGAGTACGGCGGGATGGAGCTTCTGTGGGACTTCGTGGCGCGCCGCACCGGCGCGATCCTCGTGCGCCGTCCATTCGCCGAGCTCGACCCCGGCCCGCGCACCCGGCTCGTCTTCTGCTCTCATATCGAGTGGATCAGCGGGCGGGTGAACGACGTCGCTTCGCTGTGCGCGCGGGCTCGGGTCGCGGGAGCCCTGTCGGTGGTGGACGGCGCCCACGCACCCGGGCAGATCGACCTCGACCTCGAGACGATCGGCGCAGACGTCTACGCGGGCAACTGCCACAAGTGGATGTGCGCGCCGAAAGGCTCGGCGTTCCTGTACGCGCGCGCCGAGGCACAAGCGCTGATCGACCCGATCGTCGTCTCGTGGGACTGGGCGGAGGGTGCAGCGTTCCACGAGCAGCACCGGTGGCAGGGGACGCGCGACCCGTCGGCGTTCCTTGCGGTTCCGGCAGCGATCGCGTTCCAGGCCGAGCACGACTGGCCCGCAATCCGCACTCGCTGCCACACCCTCCTCGAGAGGGTGCGTGACGAGGTCGCGCTCGAACCGCTCACAGCCGAGTTCGTACAGATGCTCGGCTTCCGTCTGCCTGTGACCGACGGCGCCGCCTTCAAGCGGGACCTGTACGAGCGCCACCGGGTCGAGGTGCCCGTAGTCGAGACGAGGGACGGCTGGACGATGCGCGTCTCGATCCAGGGCTACAACGACGAGGACGACGTCGACGCCCTCCTCGCCGCGCTCCCGTAGGAGGACTGGGAACAACGACGACCCTGCTCTTCGACGGGTCGCCGCCGGAGCCCGTCGGGTCCCCTCTGAGCGGGTGTGGATCAGCGGGTGTGGATCGACCGTCACACTTCCATGCGCGTGGCTGGCTCGGGCATGGCCCGTTCGGACGCGACAACGGCTCGACTACCCGCGCTCGGCGTTGTCCGAGGCGCGCCGTTCTGAGAGCAGCGCCCGCAGGCGACGGACGGTCTCCGAGAAGTCGCGCTCGAGCGCCCACACGTCGCGCTTGAAGAGTGCAATCAGACGCATCGGAGACGAGGAGACGACCGACGCTGTTGCGCCGGCCCGACGCGATGACGGCGATCTCTCCGAACGGGTCGCCCGGCCCGAGTGACCGCGAACGTCCCACCCCTCCGCACCTCGGCCGTGCCGGACTCGATCGCGTACAGCGCATGTCCGAAGACGCAGACTGGTGTCGGGCCTGGGCCGGATCGATGGGGCCCGCGACACGCTCCGGCGAGCGATCAGGGCACGCGGCCGAACAACCCGGGCGGCCCGAACTGGCCACCGTCCCAGGTCGCAGTCACGTGCTCGCGGGGGAGGTGGTGGAACTCGACCTTCCACCACTCGGGCGAGTCGATCGTCGCATCCTGATGGAACGTGAAGCCGTCGGCCTCGATCGAGAGGAACTCGACCGCCGAATCGGGCCGCTCCGTGGACGCATGGTCGAAGCCGGAGTCGTCAGACCAGACATAGACGTTCCCGCCGTGCTCGGCGATGAACTCCCTGGCTCTGTCGGTCGCGTCGATCTTCACGAGCGGGAAGCATATTGGCCCACTGCCCCGGCAACGTCGGAAAGCTCCCGGGCCTCGATCCTCCGCTCACCTTCACCGGACACCTGATAGGCGGCCGCTCCCGGCCGGCAGGTGACGATCTCGGAGATCTGGGTGCCGACGTAATGGACGGCGACACCGTCGTCGGCAGCTATCCCCCCGGCCAAGCCACGCCCGACGAGCTCGTGGTAGCGCGGACGGCGAAGCTCCTCGCCGTCGTAGTGCGGGCAGGCGCTGCCGGGGAGAAAGCCGAGGCAGTCCATCGCTTCGAGCTGCGGCCCGAACGAGTCGGTGATGCCGTGCTCGAACCAGCAGATCATCCCCGCACTCGCACCCCACAGGACGATCCCCCGCTCCCATGCCTCGCGCATGACGAGGTCGATCCCGTGCGCCCTCCAGATCGCGAGCATGTTGGCCGTCGAGCCGCCGCTGACCGAGATGGCATCCTGCGACAGGAGCAACTCGCGCAGATCCGCGGGCGGCCAGGGAAACGTCTTGAGGTGCGACAATTCGCCCCGGCCGGCGAAGCCCTCGTAGAAGCTCACGATGCCCAGGTCACTGTCGCCGATCGCCGTCGGGACGTAGAGCAGGCGGGGCCGCTCCTTGCCGGTCAGTGCGAGCACGAAGTCGTACAGGAGCCGCGTCTGCTCAGGAGAGTCCCCGCTCCCGCCGAGCCCGACGATGTGCCGCTCCATCATCGCGACAAGTTTACGGCGCGCCGCGCTCGGTATGGCGCAGTTGTGAACGTCGGCTACTGGCTCTCCTCCGAGGAACACGGTCCGAGGGATCTCGTCGAGAACGCGAAGCGTGCCGAGCAGGCCGGCTTCTCGTATGTGCTCATCTCCGACCACATCCACCCGTGGGTCGGCGCGCAGGGGCACAGCCCCTTTGTGTGGAGCGTGATCGGAGCGATCGGAGAAGCGACCGGGCTTCAGCTCGGGACGGCTGTGACGTGCCCCCTTCTGCGCATCCATCCGGTGATCGTTGCGCACGCGGCCGCGACGGCCCAGAATCTGATGGACGGCCGCTTCTTCCTCGGGCTCGGCACCGGGGAGAACCTGAACGAGCACGTCCTCGGCGATCGCTGGCCACGGGCCGACGAGCGCGTGGAGATGCTCGACGAGGCGATCGACGTGATTCGCGCGCTCCTCGCCGGCGGCTACGAGACCTATCGCGGCAAGCACTACACCGTCGAGCAGGCGAAGCTCTACGACGCACCGAAGGTGCCGCCGCCGCTGATCGTGGCGGCGAAGGCGCCGAACGCGGCGAAGCTCGCGGCCGAGAAGGGCGACGGCACGATGAACACGGTGCCGGACGCCGACATCGTCGAATCCTTCAAGGCGGCCGGAGGGAACGGCCCGATCCACGGCAAGGTCACCGGCGCCTACGCAGCGAGCAAGGAACTCGCCCGCACGATCGCAAAGGAGCGGTCGCCGAACTCCGCGCTCGGCGGTGACCTCGTGACCGAGCTGGCGCTGCCGCGTGATTTCGAAGCCTGCGCAGAGCTCGTCCGCGAGGACGATCTGGAAGGATCGCTCGTCCTCGGGAACGATCCGGCCACGTGGCGCGAGCAGATCGAGCAGTTCGAGCGCGCGGGCTTCACGCACGTCTGCCTGCATTCCGTCACCGAGGAACAGGCAGCGTTCATCGACTTCGCCCGGCAATTCGCATAACGCGGGAGACGGCGCGCGTCTGGTTGAATCGAGATGTGGCCGCGCCTTCACAGCTGACCGTCGGCGATCGTTCCTACGAGATCTTTCGGCTCGACGCCTTGCAGGCGAGCCATGATGTCTCCCGGCTCCCGTACACCCTGCGCGTCCTGCTCGAGAACGTGCTCCGGAACGGGAGCGACGACGATGTCGAGGCGGTCGCGACCTGGGACGCGACCGCCGAGCCTTCACGCGAGATCTCGTTCGCGCCGTCGCGGGTTCTGCTCCAGGATTTCACCGGCGTGCCCGCGGTGGTCGACCTCGCCGCGATGCGAAACGCGATGGCAGACCTCGGCGGCGACCCCGGGCGGATCAACCCGCTCATCCCCGTCGAGCTCGTGATCGACCACTCGGTGCAGGTCGACCTCTTCGGCTCGCGCTTCGCGTTCGCACGGAACGTCGAGCTCGAGTTCGAGCGCAATCGCGAGCGGTACGCATTCCTGCGCTGGGGGCAGCAGAGCTTTCGCGATTTCAAGGTCGTCCCACCCGGAACGGGGATCGTGCACCAGGTGAATCTGGAATACCTCGCCCGCGTCGTCGAGGACCGCGACGGCTCGGCGTACCCGGACACGCTCGTCGGAACCGACTCGCACACGACCATGGTGAACGGCCTCGGCGTGCTCGGCTGGGGCGTCGGCGGTATCGAGGCCGAGGCCGCGATGCTCGGCGAGCCGCTCTCGATGCTCGTCCCGCAGGTGGTCGGCTTCAAGCTGACGGGCGCCATGCCGGAGGGTGCGACCGCGACCGACCTGGTGCTCACGGTCACCGAGGTGCTGCGCAGGGTCGGGGTCGTCGGAAAATTCGTCGAGTACTTCGGCGAAGGGCTCGGGTCGCTCCCGCTCGCCGACCGCGCCACGCTCGGCAACATGTCGCCCGAGTACGGAGCGACCTGTGGCTTCTTCCCCGTCGACGAGCACACGCTCGACTACCTGCGCCTCACGGGCCGCAGCTCGGAGCGCCTCGCGCTCGTCGAGGCCTACTGCAAGGAAAACCTGCTCTGGCACGACCCGACGGACCACGCAACGTACTCGCAGGTCGTCGAGCTCGACCTCGGCGACGTCGAGCCGTCGATCGCCGGTCCGCGCCGACCACAGGATCGCGTGCCACTACGGGTCGCACGCCGGGCGTTCCTCGACGGCCTCGGCACCTTCGGCGGTGGTTATGCGAACGGCAGCGCCGACAAGGCGATGGCCGACTCGTTCCCGGCTTCCGACCCGACCACCGAGCAACAGCCGGGCGGCTCTCCGGAGCCGGTGGCCGACACCGCTCCCGTCGTGCTCGCGGAGCCGCCACGCCACCATCGCGTCGAGGTGGCGCTCGACGGCGAGCTGTTCGAGCTCGATCACGGCTCGGTGGTGATCGCTGCGATCACGTCGTGTACCAACACCTCGAACCCCGCGGTCATGATTGCGGCAGGCCTCGTCGCCAAGAAAGCGGTCGAGCGCGGCCTCACGCGAAAGCCGTGGGTCAAGTCGTCGCTCGCGCCCGGCTCGCGCGTCGTCACCGAATACTACGAGCGTTCGGGACTGCAACCGTACCTCGACGCGCTCGGCTTTCAGACCGTCGGCTACGGCTGCACCACGTGCATCGGCAACTCCGGTCCGCTGCGGGGAGAGATCTCGCAGGCGATCTCGGAGGGGGACCTCGTCGCCTGCTCGGTGCTCTCCGGCAACCGCAACTTCGAGGCGCGCATCCATCCAGAGGTGAAGGCGAACTACCTCGCCTCTCCTCCACTCGTCGTCATCTACGCCCTCGCTGGTCGGATGGACATCGATCTCGAGAACGAGCCGCTCGGGGAAGGATCGGACGGCGAGGACGTATACCTGCGTGACCTCTGGCCGACGACCAAGGAAGTGGCCGACACGGTCGGCGAGGCTATCGAAGGCAGCATGTTCGCGCGCACCTACGCCGACGTCTTCACCGGCGGCGACTCGTGGCGGTCGCTCCCCGCGTCGGAATCGGAGCTCTTCCCCTGGGAGACCGACTCGACCTACGTTCGGCGGCCGCCATACTTCGACGGCATGTCGACCGACGTGGGCACGGTCTCCGACGTGATCCGCGCGCGCTGCCTCGTACGGCTCGGCGACTCGGTCACGACCGACCACATCTCTCCCGCCGGGTCGATCAAGCTCGAATCGCCGGGCGGCGCTTACTTGGTTGAGCACGGCGTCGATCGAAAGGATTTCAACTCGTATGGTGCGCGCCGAGGCAACCACGAGTTGATGGTGCGCGGCACCTTCGCGAACGTGCGGCTGCGCAACCAGCTCGTGCCCGGATCGGAGGGGACGTGGACGGTTCACCTGCCGTCGGGCGACGAGATGACGATCTACGACGCGGCCGAGCGTTACCTGGCCGAGGGGACGCCAACGATCGTGCTCGCCGGTCAGGAATACGGCTCGGGCTCGTCGCGCGACTGGGCCGCCAAAGGGCCGAGCCTTCTCGGCGTGCGCGCGGTGATCGCCGAGTCGTACGAGCGTATCCATCGGTCGAACCTGCTGATGATGGGCATCCTCCCGCTGCAGTTCCTGCCCGGAGAGACCCCCTCGACGCTCGGCCTGACAGGGAGGGAGGAGTTCTCGATCACCGGCGTCCAGAACGGCACCGCGACCGAGGTGACGGTGCGAGCGAACTCGATGCAGTTCCGGGCGCGTGTCCGTCTCGACACACCCCGCGAGCGCGACTATCTCCGGCACGGCGGGATCCTGCCCTTCGTCCTGCGGCGTCTCCTCTCCTCGTAGTCTCCGCCTGCTGCCGGCGGGACGACGCTCGGCCCACGCGTGCGCTGACCAGGCGGCGTTCGTTCCGCCATGGCCGAACAAGACATGACCGGGGACAGTCCCTGGCCATGTCCCGTCCGGACATGGTTAGTCTGAGGTCACCGGGGTGCCCTCGTCGGGGCTGAGATCACACCCGTCGAACCTGATCCGGGTCATGCCGGCGAAGGGAGAGCAGATGAACGCGAACGAGAGACCATTCCACGGCATCGAGCCCGTTCCGGAGCGCCTGCGGGTGCTCGGCGTGCTCGACGGCTGCCTGTTGTGGGCGAACCTGTCGGTCTCCTTGCTCGTGATCGTCGCCGGCGCGTTCCTCGTGCTGCCGACGAGCGAGTACGGGCTCGGGCTCTCGTTGCCCGAGGCGGTTGCGGCGGTCGTCGCCGCGGCGGTCGTCGGCAACGTGCTGCTCGGCATGGGCGGCCTGATCGGTGCCGATGCGCGGGTGCCGACGATGGTGCTGCTCCGCGCGCCGCTCGGCCGCCGCGGCTCGTACCTCCCCACCGGGCTGAACGTGATCCAGTGCATCGGGTGGTCC
Source organism: Gaiellales bacterium (assembly GCA_038239825.1). GTDB lineage: Bacteria > Actinomycetota > Thermoleophilia > Gaiellales > Gaiellaceae > PALSA-600. The sequence continues at coordinate 45,646 of JBBSEJ010000007.1, read as the reverse complement.
GTCTTCGAGTTGATCATCATCGCGACCGGAGCGAGCGCCCTTTCCCAACACGTACTCGGCTTCGGCGGCCTGGCGTTCTGGAAGGTCGGCTTCGGCGCGGTCGCGACCACGCTCGCGTTTCTCGGTCCTGTCGGTTTCGTGCGGAAATACGTGCGTCGATTCGCCGTCTGGATCGTCGTCGCCTCGCTCGTCTATCTCTCGTGGTGGTCGCTGCACGGCCAGCACCCGATCCGACTGTGGCACCGTGGCGGCACGCACGGGCTGGGCTTCTGGGCCGGCTTCGATCTCGTGCTCGCGTCGATCATCAGCTGGACGCCACTCGTCGCCGACTACACGCGATTTGCGCGCACGCGGCGAGCCGGTTTCTGGAGTGCGGGACTCGGCTACTTCGTTCCGACCATCCCGCTCTTCGTGCTGGGCGCGGTGATCGCGCTGTCGCGGCAGATCAGCTCGGCGCCGGCGCTCTTGACGGCGATCGCAACCGGTGGAGCGGCGAGCATCATCGCGCTGCTCGCCCTGACCGTCGACGAGAGCGACGAGGCGTTCGCGAACGTCTACTCCGGCGCGGTCAGCATGCAAAACCTGCTGCCCGGGGTGCCTCAACGGCTGCTCGTCGCCGGCGTCGCCGCGATCGCGACCGCGGGCGCGCTCGTGATCGACCTCCGCAACTACCAGCAGTTCCTCTATCTCCTCGGGTCGTTCTTCGTCCCGCTGCTCGCGGTGCTTCTCGGTGACTGGCTGCTCTCCGGCCGCCACTACGACCGCGCGCGCATCTTCGACGCGCCCGACGTGCGCCCGGAGATGATCGGCGCCTGGCTCGCGGGTTTCTGTCTTTACCAGTGGCTCGCTCCGACGGGGCCTAGTTGGTGGACCGGCCTCGTCGCGCACACCCACCCACATTCGTTGCCGTGGGGCGGCGCTTCACTGCCGAGCTTCGCCGTGGGCTTCGCGCTCGCGGCGATCGCTCACCTGGCCGCCAGGCGGCCTATCCTCGCAGGCGCGTGATCGCCCTCATCGGGAACCTCTCGCGAGATGAACTGCCGGCGCGGATGCCGCAGGTCGGAGGCGGTTCCTACCACGGCGCGCGCGCGCTGCACCGGCTCCGTGTGCCCGCACGTGTGATCGCGCGTTGCGCCGTCGCCGACCGGGATGCGCTGCTGCCGCCACTCATTCGGCTCGGTACGCCGGTGCGCTACGTGCCGGGCACATCGACCGCCGGCTTTTCCTTTCACTACGAAGGCGACCGTCGCCTGATGCGAGTGGAGTCCCTCGGAGACGTCTGGGCTCCCGGTGACCTACCCGCGCTCCCAGGCGTTCGCTGGGCGCACATCGCCCCGCTTGCGCGCGGCGAGTTCCCCGTCGAGACGCTGGCCGCACTTGCGCGCCGCTGCCGCATCTCCTTCGATGGACAGGGGCTCGTTCGTGTCCCAGCGCTGGGTCCTCTGCGGCTCGACGATGACTTCGACCGCGATCTCCTGCGGCACGTCTGGGTGCTGAAGCTCGCTGAGGAGGAGGCAGAGGTGCTCGGCGACCCGTCGGCGCTCGGCGTGCGCGAGGTAGTCGTCACCCACGGGTCGCGAGGCGCGACCCTCTTCCTGCGCGGACGGTCGGAGCACGTTCCCGCGCGTGCCTTCGCCGGGGATCCGACCGGGGCCGGGGACGCATTCGCAACCGCCTACGTTGTCGCGCGGAACGCCGGCTTCGCGCCGACCGGTGCGGCGCGACGGGCAACGGCCGTCGTCGCATCCCTCCTCGGGCGATGATCGCGCTCGTGCGGACGGTCGCCGGCGCGTTCGCGGTGGATCTGGAAACGGATGAGGTGGAGTCGTGGCGTGGCCCGCTCGCGCCGCCTCCCGCGCCCGTGCTCAACTTGCCGCGCGTCGTCGTCGCCTGCGCCGCAGGGTCGGCGATCTTCGCCGTCGTCGACACCAAGCCACCGCTCGTCGTCTCCCATGACGCAGGAACGACGTGGCGCGAGTCGGGGCGCGGCCTGCCCCCCGGCGTTGCGATCGCGGTCTCCGACGTCGACCCCGACGTGGCGGTGTTCGCGGCGCGCAACCGCCTCTTCCTGACGCGCGACGGCGGAGTCTTCTGGGCCGCGCTCGCCGTCGAACTGCCCGAGATACTCGCTCTCGTCGTCGCGAGCGGCGACTGACTCTCGAGCGGCCTTCCGTCGTTCAGGGCAGGCTGAACTCGCCGCGCGCGACGATCACGGCCGAGCCGCCGACTGCAACTCGTTCGATCCGCTCGACGCTTCCGTCCACCTGCGCATACAGCGTCGAGGGACGGCCGATCTCTACCCCTTGGGCGATCTCGATCTCCTCGCCAAAAGCGATCCGCCCATGCCGGGCGAGATGAACCGCGAGCGGTCCGGCAGCTGAGCCGGTGGCGGCATCCTCGACGACGCCGTGATTCGGCGCGAACATCCGCGTCTTCCAGCGCGTGCCCGCTCGTGCGAAGCAGTTCGTTCCGTCGGTCGTCGACCGCGCGAGGGCGGCCAGGTCGGGCTCGAGGGTGGCGACCGCCTCCGGTGAATCGAGCTCGATGTACACGTGACCCGGCCCGAGCTCGTAGCGCTCGACCGGGAGCCCGGAGGCCGACACACCCACCGCGGCGAGGATCTCGTCCGCATTTGGCACGTCGGACCAGACTGGAATCGGCTGCTCCATGCGACCGAAGACGATCCGCGGCCCGTCGCGCTCGAGCTCGACCGGAACGATGCCGGACCCGGTCTCCAGTCGAATCACGATCTTCTGGAGTGGGCCGCCGAGCACGACGGCGGTCCCGAGCGTCGGATGCCCCGCGAACGGGAGCTCGAGCGCCGGCGTGAAGATTCGGATCCGCACGTCGGCGTCGGACGACGACGGCGGCAGGACGAACACCGTTTCGGCGAAGTTCATCTCCCGCGCGAGCAACTGCATCGTGAGCGGATCGAGATCACGAGCGTCGGTGAAGACCGCGAGCTGGTTCCCTGCAAGCGGGACCTCGGTGAAGACGTCACAGACGACGTAGCGGAAGCGTCGCATCGCACCGCGAGCCTACCGAGCGGTCGAGGGGCGCCTCGCGGCGCCCCTCGAATGTCCTCCGCCGGGGGTGCTCAGGCGGGCTGCATGGACTCGCCGTGCTTTCCCTCGAGGAGCTCGATCTCGGCTTCGGTGCCCATGCGAACCGGGCCTTTGAACCAGCGATTGGCCGAGAGCATCCACCAGCCGCCGAACAGCAGGAATGCGCCGCCGATCGTGAGCGGGGCGTAGTTGGCGAGGTTCCAGCTGAACTTCGGTGACCCGTTCCCCGGAATCCCGCCGGGCCCGGTCGGGAGCATGAAGACGACCGAGATGATCGTCACCCAGCCGATCGCGATCGGGTTGATCCATTTGTAGTGCTTGCCCAGGCTCCAGGCTCCCGTCTCGAACCGGTCGCCCTGTCGATACCGAAGGATGACGGGAAGGATGAACGCGATGTAGAGACCGGTGGTGCCGACGGAGGTTCCGACGTAGTAGCCGGCGAGGTTGTTCCACCAGGTCGGAACCATCAGCAGCAAGCCGGCACACGCCACACCGAGGACCGACCACGCCGGCACACGGTTGCGCGAGACCTTCCGCCAGATCGGATGGCCGGGTACTGCCCGGTCGCGAGAGAAGGCGAACATCATCCTCGAGCCCGACGTGACACACGCCGTGAGGCAGTAGAACTGCGCTGCGACCACGATGAACAGCAGCGTCTCGGCCCAGTGCGTTCCCATCGACGTCTGCCAGATGTAGGTGGTGATGTAGGTGAACTGCGTCTGCACCTTCGTCTGATCCGGGATGGCGAAGGTGATGGCGACGAGCAGGATGAAGCCAGCGACCACGGAGATGACGACCGAGTAGAGCAGCCCGAGCGCGGCCGATCGAGATGCCTGGTGGGTCTCCTCCGACATGTGTGCCGAGGCGTCGTAGCCGGTCAACGTGTATTGCGCCATGCCGATCGAGCCGATCGCGAAGACCATCAGGAACGTGACACTGCCCCAGCCGTGACCGGAGAAGCCGGAGTTGTTGAGCGTCTTGCCGAACACGTAGCCGAATGACTGATGGTGATCCGGGACGAACGCACACGCACCGACGATGATCAGGACGCCGGCGACGTGCCACCACGCCGAGATCGCGTTCACCGTCGAGGTGATGCGCACGTCGAAGATGTTGAGCAACGCGGCGGCGGCGAGGAAGAGAACGAACAGATAGAAGATGTGGTGGCGGTCGTTCGAGTAGCCCCACCAGAGATTGAAGAGCGACGTCGCATAGACGGCGAGCCCGTATCCGACCGCTCCGATGATGCCGATCAGGCCGATCAGGTTGAACCAGCCCGTGAACCAGCCCCACGCCGCGCTGCCGAGTTTCGACGACCAGTAGTAGAGGCCTCCCGCCGTCGGGTAGGTCGACGCGATCTCTGCCATCGACAACGCGACGAATGTCGTGAACACACCGACGATCACCCAGCCCCACGTGACTGCGACGGGGCCGCCCCACTGGAAGGCGAGGTAGAACGACGTCAGGCACCCCGCGAGCACCGAGATGATCGTGAAGCTGATGGCGAAGTTACGGAACGCGCTCATTGCCCGGAAGAGCTCCTGCGCGTAGCCGAGCCGATGCAGGACTCTCTCGTCTTCCGTCAGATGTGGGCCGCCGGCGGCGGGCGCTTCATTGCTCATGCTGGTGCCTCCCAGGTTGTGGTCGATGGACCGCGCTCGCTCGTTCAAGTCGCTTATTCACGCTCTTTCAGGCTCGTCGTGTCAAGCTGACCGATCGAAACCGCCGAGAACCGGCTCTCTGCCAACGAAGGAGGCTCACCAGTGTTGACGCTCGACGAGTTGCGCGGCGACGAGTCGCTCGACACGGTGATCATGGCGTTCACCGACATGCAGGGTCGACTGCTCGGAAAGCGCCTGCACCGTGACTTCTTTCTCGAGCAGGTCGAGCACGGTCACGGCACCGAGGGGTGCAACTACCTGCTCGCGCTCGACATGGAGATGGAGCCGGTCCCGGGCTATGAGCTCGCCTCGTGGGAGCGCGGGTACGGCGACTTCGAGCTGGCGCCGGATCTCGCGACGCTACGTCGCATCCCGTGGCTCGAAGCGACCGCCCTCGTGCTGTGCGACGTCGCGTGGGCCGACGGCTCGCCGGTCCGACCGTCGCCGCGGCAGGTACTTCGCGCCCAGGTCGAGCGGGCGCGCTCGCACGGGTTCGAGGTGATGGTCGGCTCGGAGCTCGAGTTCTACTTGCTGCGCGAGACCTACGAGGAGGCACACGCCAAGAACTACCGTGACCTGACGCCCTCGGTGCCGTACATCCTCGACTACCACATTCTCGCGACGAGCTACGACGAACCGCTGCTTCGACAGATCCGCAACGGCATGCAAGGCGCGGGTATCCGCGTCGAGACATCGAAGGGCGAGGCGTGGCCGGGACAGCAAGAGATCAACTTCCGCTACTCGGACGCGCTGACGATGGCCGACAACCACGTTGTGTACAAGAACGGGGCGAAGGAGATCGCGTTCCAGAACAGCTGCTCGATCACGTTCATGGCCAAGCCCGACCACGCGTGGATCGGCTCGTCGTGCCACATCCATTCATCGCTCTGGCGTGGCGACGAGAGTGCGTTCGCGGGGGAGAGCGATGTGTTCCGGCAGTACCTGGCGGGGCAGATCGCATGTGGTCGCGAGCTCGCGCTCTTCTTCGCGCCGACGATCAACTCGTACAAGCGCTTCGCCGCCGGCTCATGGGCGCCGACGACACTTGCCTGGGGGCGCGACAACCGCACGTGTGGCTTCCGAATCGTCGGATCGGGGGCGGGCATGCGCGTCGAGTCGCGAATCCCGGGCGGCGATGTCAACCCATACCTCGCGTTTGCCGCGAAGATCGCGGCGGGACTTCACGGGATCGAAATGGAGCTCGAGCTGCCCCCGCCGCTCGAGGGAAATGCGTACGAGTCGTCGGCCGATCGCTTTCCCTCATCACTCCGGGAGGCCATCGCCGCGCTCGATCAAGGCTCGATTGCGCGAGCAGCCTTCGGCGACGACGTCGTCGATCACTACCTGAACTACGCACGGACGGAGCAGGCGCTCTTCGACAAGGTCGTCACCTCCTGGGAGCGTGAACGGTTGTATGAGCGTGGCTAAGCCGATCATCGGGATCACGACCTATCTGACGAGGGCCGCGTTCGGTGTCTGGGAACTCGACGCTGCGCTCGTGCCGGCGGCCTATGTGCGCTCCATCGTTCGCGCAGGCGGAGTGCCGCTTCTCGTGCCGCCCGGCGCAGCGATCGAGGAGTCACTCGACGCAGTCGACGGGCTCGTCTTCTCCGGGGGGTCGGATCTCGATCCGGAGCTCTACGGCGAGGAGGCGCACACGGAGACGGTCGGCGTTTCTCGCGAGCGTGACGACTTCGAGCTCTCGCTGATGCGCGCGGCGCTCGCTCGCGATCTCCCGCTGCTCGCGATCTGCCGCGGTTCGCAGGTGCTGAACGTCGCGCTCGGCGGCGATCTCGAGCAACACGTGCCGGATCGCATCGCTGCGAACACGCACAAGGAAATTGCGGGCGTCTTCGCCGAGCACGGCGTCGAGGTGCTCGCCTCGACGAGGCTCGCAGCGATCGTCGGCGACCGAGCCGATGTCAAATCACACCATCACCAGGGCTACGGAATGCTCGGAGCGGGCCTACGCGAAGCCGCACGCGCAGCGGATGACACGATCGAAGCGCTGGAGGACCCGACCCGCCGCTTTACCCTCGGCGTGCTCTGGCATCCCGAGGAGAGCGAGGACCTGGCGCTCTTCGAAGCCCTGGTCGCAGAATCAGCGTCGTACCGCGCGACGCGCCCGCACTAGCCGATCCGGACGCGGCCCTTCGTCAGACCAAGAGCGCCGCCAGCCGCCCGGCCTTTTGGCCATGCCGTTCCTAGCCTCGTCTCTTCGCCAAACGATGGTGAAAAGAGTGCGCCTCTTCGTCCACAGCCGATGCGCGAATCCCTCTCCGAGCGTAGTTTCGGATGGTGCCTCCTCGCCCCCAGATCGATCCAGAAGGCCACTACCATGTTGGATCGCGCGGCAGCTACGGGCAGCGGCTCTTCCGCAATGGCCACCAATACGAGCTGTTCCTCAGCCTGTATGCCCGAACAGCGAGGAAGTACGGCTGGGAGACGCTCGAATGGGTGTTGATGGACAACCATCATCACTTCGTTCTCCGCTTGACGGACGGGGGGCTCTCAGAAGGTTGGCGCGAGATCCACGGTGGGTTTTCGCGGCGGATTCACGCGATCTACGGGGCTACCGGCACGGGGCACCTCGTCCGCCACGGGTTCTTCGCTCGCCAACTTCACACCGACGGCGACGTGCTCGTTGCCTGCCGTTACGTCGACCTGAACTTCACGCGAGCAACGGGTAGCGCTCCGCAAGAGTGTCGTTGGGGCGGCTATCGCGCCACGGTCGGTCTCGAGCACCCTCGTCTGTTTCACTCGCCGGCTGAGCTCCTCTCGCTCGTCTCGAGCTCACCCGACAAGGCGCGCGGCGCCTACCGGGCCTTCATCGAGAGCAGCCTCGTCTCCAACGGCCACGTCCCTTCGCCAAACGACGGTTACATGCTGCGTGGTTAGATCGCTGGCATGAGTGTCGCCGTCGTCAACCCTGCGACCGAGGAGATGATTGCGACGCTCGACGAGGCCGGGGTCGAGGAGACCGACGCGGCGGTCGCCCAGGCCCGGGCCGCCTACCCGGCTTGGCGGGCGGTCTCCCCCGCCGACCGCGGGCGGCTGCTGCGCCGGCTCGCGACGCTCGTCGAGGAGCACCATGAGGAGATCGCGCAGATCGAGTCGCGAAACGCCGGCAAGCCGATCTCCGGCGCCCGCGGTGAGATCGGGATGGTCGCGGACGTCTTCCACTTCTACGCGGGCGCAGTCGACAAGCATCACGGCGAGACGATCCCGGTTGCGGGCGGAGTCGACCTGACCTTTCGTGAGCCGCTCGGAGTGGTCGGGCTGATCGTCCCGTGGAACTTCCCGCTCAACATCGCGTCGTGGAAGCTCGGGCCGGCACTCGCATGCGGGAACACGATCGTGCTCAAGCCGGCCGAGTTGACACCTCTCTCCGCGCTCCGACTGGCAGCGCTCGCGCTCGAGGCGGGCATTCCGGAAGGCGTGCTCAACGTGCTCGTCGGAAAGGGCTCCGTCGTCGGCCGCCGACTGGTCGAACATCCCGACGTCGCGAAGATCGGCTTCACCGGATCGACCGAAATCGGACGAGAAGTCATGCGGAACGCCGCGGCGACGATCAAACGCGTGACGCTCGAGCTCGGTGGGAAATCGGCGAACATCGTCTTCGCAGACGCCGACATCGAGCGAGCGGCGGCCGCCGCACCTTATGCGGTGTTCGACAACGCCGGTCAGGACTGCTGTGCACGCTCGCGCATCCTTGTCGAGCGAAGCGCCTACGACCGTTTCGCCGAGCTACTCGTCACCGCGACTCGCGGCGTGCAGGTCGGCGACCCGACCGACGACGCGACGGAGATGGGTCCGCTGATCACCGCGCAGCACCGCGACACCGTCGCGAGCTTCGTCGAGGACGAGCCGCTCTTTCGCGGCGCGGTGCCGGACGGGCCTGGGTTCTGGTTCCCTTGTACGCTCGTCGAGGCATCGAACGACGACCGAGTCGCCCGGGAGGAAGTCTTCGGCCCGGTCGCAGCGCTGATCCCGTTCGACGACGAGGCCGACGCGATCCGCATCGCGAACGACACTCCCTACGGGCTCTCCGGATCGATCTGGACGGAAAACGGCGCCCGTGCGCTCCGGGTTGCGCGCGCTCTCGAAAGCGGCGTGCTCAGCATCAACTCGAACAGCTCGGTTCGAGTCTCGACGCCGTTCGGCGGCTTCAAGCAGTCGGGCTTCGGCCGCGAGCTCGGCCTGCATGCGCTCGCCGGCTACTCGGAAGTGAAAAACGTCTACTACTCGACGGAGGGCTGATGCGTCGTCTCGAGGGCAAGATCTGCGTGATCACCGGTGCCGGCGGCGGCATGGGTCGCGATGCCGCAACACTGTTCACCGAGGAGGGCGCGAAGGTCTGCGCCGCCGACGTGAACCTGGAGGCCGCCGAGGCGACCGTCGCGCAACTCGGCGACGCTGCCTTCGCCCACGAGGTCGACGTCGCAGACGAGTCGAGCGTCGAGGCGATGATGACGGCGACCGCTGAGCGATTCGGCGGGATCGACGTCCTGTACAACAACGCCGGTGTCTCACCCGCCGACGACGCGTCCGTGCTCGAGACCGGTATCGATGCATGGGACCGCGTCCAGGCCGTGAACACGAAGGGCGTGTTTCTCTGTTGCAAGCACGGCATCCCTCACCTGCGGCGACGCGGCGGCGGTTCCGTGATCAATGTTGCGAGCTTCGTCGCCGTCGTCGGCGCAGCGACGAGTCAGATCTCCTACACCGCTTCGAAGGGGGCGGTGCTCTCGATGACACGCGAGCTCGCCGTGCAGTTCGCGCGCGAGAACATCCGCGTCAACGCGCTCTGCCCCGGCCCGGTCGAGACCCCGCTTCTGCTGAGGATCTTCGGCGACGACCCGGCCGCGCTCGAACGCCGCCGTGCTCACTGGCCGATGGGTCGCCTCGCAAAGCCGCGCGAGATCGTCAACGGTGCGCTCTTCCTCGCCTCCGACGAGTCGTCGTATGTCACCGGCTCGACCTTCCTCGTCGACGGTGGCCTGACGGCCGCGTACGTCACCCCCGAGTGATGCGCGTCTCGCTCATGGTCGAAGGCCAGGAGGGCGTCACCTGGGAGCAGTGGCACGCGCTCGCGCGGGCCACCGAGGACGCAGGCCTCGAAGGGCTCTTTCGCTCCGACCACTACCGATCGATCGTGCGCGGCGAGCCGGCCGGCTCGCTCGACGCCTGGGCGACGCTCGCCGGCCTCGCCGCCGTGACCCGACGCATCCGCCTCGGCACGATGGTCTCACCGATCACGTTCCGGCGGGTCCCTGTCCTCGCGAAAATGGTCGCCACCGTCGACCACATCTCCGGGGGACGCGTCGAGCTCGGGCTCGGGGCGGGCTGGTTCGAATCCGAGCACGAGGCGTACGGCTTCGCCTTCCCGCCCTTGCGAGAGCGCCTCGACGAGCTCGACCGGCAGCTTGCCGAAGTCGTGCGCCACTGGACGGAAGCGCCCGAGATCCAGCCGAAGCCGCTGCAAAGGCCGCGACCCCCGATCATCGTCGGCGGGAGCGCGAAGCCGCGCACGGTTGGAGCGGCGGTCGCTCACGCCGACGAATACAACACCGTCTTTCCGACGGTGGACGAGGCGCGCGAGCGCAAACGCATCGTCGATGCCGCAGCCGAGAGCGCCGGCCGGGGCCCGTTGCGCTTCTCGATGATGATCGGCTGCATCGTCGGCCGCGACGACGGCGAGGTCAACGACCGGCTCGAGCGGTTCAAAGGACTCACGGGCGACGATGCCCCGCCGATCGTCGGGACGGTCGACGAGGTCGTCGAGCGCCTGCGCGAGTACGAAGCTGTCGGCGTCGAGCGCGCGATGCTTCAGCACCTCGCTCACGAGGACCTCGACATGGTCGCCCTCCTGGGCGAGGTCGCAGCCCGACTAGGGTAGTCGAGTGCGTCTCTTTCTCGTGCGCCACGCCAAAGCCGCGCCCGGCGAGCCCGACGATTTGCGCGCGCTGACCGACTCGGGTCGAAGGGCTGCACGCGACCTCGGCGAGCGCCTGAAGCCCGAGCATCCCCTGACCGTCCTCTCGAGCCCGCTCCTGCGCGCGCGCGAAACGGCCGAGGCGATCGCGCGCGCCGTAGGCGTGGTTCCGGAGACCGACGAGCGGCTTGCTCCCGGAGCATCCGCAGCGGCGCTCCGTGCTGTCGTCGAGGACCGGGCCGATCCGGTCGTCGTCGTCGGGCACCAGCCCGACTGCAGCGACATCGTCTTCTCCTTCACCGGGCGCGTCGAGCAGTTCGCGCCCGGCGAGTTGCACGTGATCGAGCTGTGAACGCGGTCACCGTTCGCGGCCTTCGCAAGAGCTACGGGGATCACCAGGCACTTCGCGGGATCGACTTCACGATCGCTGCCGGGGAGGTGTTCGGGTTGCTCGGGCCGAACGGGGCCGGCAAGACGACGACGGTCGAGATCCTCGAGGGATATCGCCGCCCCGACGGCGGGAGCGTCGAGGTTCTCGGCAGCGACCCCCAGCGAGCGGGCACAGCGTGGCGCCAGCGCGTCGGGGTGATGCTCCAGTCATCGTCGCTCTACCCGGTGCTGACGGTTCGCGAGAGCCTGCGCGTGTTCGCCGGTTACTACGCGAAGCCACGGGATCCGGAGGAAGTGATCGGCATCGTCGGGCTCGCCGAGAAGGCGGATTCGCGCGTGCGGTCGCTCTCGGGCGGGCAGCAGCGCCGGCTCGATCTCGGGCTCGCGCTCATCGGCGACCCCGAGTTGATCTTCCTCGACGAGCCGACGACGGGGTTCGACCCGGCCGCGCGCCGAAGCGCGTGGGACACGATCCGAGAGTTGCGTGCCCTCGGCAAGACGATTCTCCTGACGACGCACTACCTCGACGAGGCCGAGCAGCTCTCGGATCGCGTCGCGGTGCTTCGCGACGGCCTCATCGTTCGCGAGGGCTCCCCCGCCGAGCTGACCGGCGGGATCGTGGAGACCGAGATTCGCTACAGCCGCGGCGGCGCCGAGATCGTCGAGCGCACGACCGATCCGACCCGGCGACTTCACGAGCTCACGGCTCGGGCGCTCGAGCGGGGCGAGGTGCTCGACGAGTTGGAGGTCCGCCGCCCAACGCTCGAGGATGTGTACCTGGAGCTGACCGAGTGAAGCTCTTCGTGCACGAGGTACGAACGGAGCAGCTGCTCTTCTGGCGCAATCGCGAAGCGGCGTTCTTCACGTTCTTCCTTCCCGTGATCTTCTTCCTCGTCTTCGGCTCGATCTACGGCGACAGCAAGATCGAAGGCGCGCGTGGGGCGCCGTTTCTCGAAGCCGGAATGATTGGCTACGGCGTCGCCTCGACCGCGTTCGCCGGCCTTGCGATCACGATGGTGATCCGCCGCGAGAGCGGAGTGCTGAAGCGGATCCGTGCGACACCGCTGCCGCCCGCGATCTACCTCCTGGCCGTCCTCACCTCGACCTTCATCGTCTTTCTCGTCGAGACGGCGCTCATCGTCGCGATCGGTCGCCTCCTTTTCTCCGTCGCCGTTCCCGACCGGCTCTTCTCGCTCCTCGCGGCGCTCATCGTCGGCGCCGCGACGTTCGCCGCGATGGGCCTCGGACTGACGAGCGCCGTCCGCTCGGCCGAAGGCTCCTCCGCCGTCGTCAACTTCGTCTACCTGCCGATGGCGATCATCTCCGGCACGTTTTTCTCCCCGAAGGATTACCCGGCCTTCCTCCGCACACTCGCCGACGTGCTACCGCTGACCTACTTCACGAAGCTGACGCGAAACGTGATCGTCCGGCACGAGCACATCTGGTCGCAGGGGGGTTCCCTCGCAGCGATCCTTCTCTGGGGCGCCATCGGCTTGGCTGCGGCGATCCGCGGCTTTCGCTGGCAGCCGCGCGACGGATAGCCCGCAACCCACACGGCTCGCGGTACGTTCCAGGAGCATGGAAGAACCAACGATGGCATTCGCCGTTCACCGGCACGACGTGCCCGCGATCGAGATCCGGGTCAACTTCGGCGTCTTCGCCGGTCGCGCGGCAACGAGCGCCGAAATCGATCGGCTCGCCACCTATCTCCTCGACGAGGTCGGCGAGGTCTCGATCATCTCCGAGGAACGCCACGAGATCGATGCGCAAGTGGAAGCATCGATCCACCAGGTCCGGATCGAGGTCGCGGCCGACCGCGCCCCCAATGACCCGCTCGAACGAGAGGTGATCGAGCGGCGAATTCTCGAGCGCGCCGAGTACTGGGCGCATCTCTGTGTGGCCGAGCGCCACGTCGACGTCGCAGAGATCTAGAGCGTGCAGCGTCGCCTTCGACAGCCCGAGTGGCCGGTCGAGGGCGGCACGGCGCAGCTGCGCGAAGCCCGGCGAGGAGCGGCTCCGCCCGGCGTCGCGCACTTCTTCAACGGACGCGCCCGGTTTGGTCGTCGCGCGGCGCGCGAGTAGCTGGCCGGCTCTCAGTCTCACCGACGCGATCACCGCGACGAGTGTCGCCGACGGCTCGCGCGCCGATCTGCACCAGCCTACCCGCCGATCTCGTCGTGCTCGACGACCGCCTCGAGATCGGGCGGGTGCTCATCGGCGACGACGTGCGCCTGGCCGTTCCGATAGACGGCGCCGCCCGAGCAGCACGACGGCCGCGGCGGCCGCCGGCACGACGAGGAACTGGGCCGAGAAGACGGCGAGCGCGATCGACAGCGCCAGCGCGGCCATCGCGGCGAGCCGAACAGAGCCGCCGAGGATCCTGGCGGCCGACGAGAGCGCGAGCACGTAGACCGCGATGAAGAGAGCAGAGGTCGCGCGAACAAGATCCTCCGTCGTGCCGATGCCCGCAACGAGCCCGCCGAAGACGGCGATTGCGACGGCTGCAATGAGAGCGAGGGGCCGCCGCGGCACGCTGTGCTCCACGTCGGCGCCCAGCCAACGGGGCAATTCGCCTACCGCCGCGAGCGAGGCCGCGAGCTTTGCCGCGACACCGAGGTACACGTTCATCGTTCCCATCGTGAGCGCGACCGCGAGCACCGCTGTCGCGTCGCGGCCCGCGCGACCGAAGCCCACCGATACGAGATCGGCAAGTGGCACCCGCGAGTGGGTGCCTCCGGCCACCCCGATCGTCGCAACTGCGAGACCGACGTAGAGCACGGTGACGACTCCGAAAGCGAGTGCGATCGCCCGCGGCAGCTCGACCTCGGGCCGACTGAACTCTCCGGCGAGCTGCGCGCCGGATTCCCAGCCGAGAAACAGCCACACGAGGATGTTGGCCGCAGTCCCCACAGCCCACCAGCCGTGCGGCGCGAACGGCGTCCAGTTGTGACCGCCACGAGAAGGAAGCGCGACGGAGATGGCGACCGCCATCACGGCGATCAGGACGGACGAGAGCGCGAGCTGGAAGGCTGACGAGACGCGCAGGCCGAACACATTCGCGGACAGCACCGCAAGGAACATCGCGAGTCCGACCGCCGCCGCAACGGTTCTGCCCGAGCCCGTCAGATCCGCGACGTAGTAGCCGCCGATCAGCGACACCGCCGGCGCGCCGAGCATGACCGCGCTGAGGAACCAGCCGCCGGTGACGGCGGCAGCGGCATCACCGAAGCCCTCGCGAACGTATGCCGACACACCGCCGGCGACCGGATGCCGCACACCGAGCGCCGCGAAAGTGATCGCGAGCGGCGCGGACAGTGCGAGCAGCACGGCCCAGGCGACGATCGAAGCGGCCCCAGCTGCCTGAGCAGCGAGTGCCGGCACGAGCAACCCCGGGCCGATCAGGGCTCCGATGTAGAGCGCGCCCCCACGAATCACTCCAAGACCCGGCTCAGCCCTCATCGTCTCTCTCAACGTGTGCCGTCGCACAGCCATCCCACGATGAGTTTTTCGGCCGGCTGTCGTCCATCCGGTATGACTGAGAACTCGAGGAGGCAGCCCATGAGCATCGACAACCGGACCCGTTGGCTCGCACTGATCATCCTGTGCCTGGGCGATCTGATGATCGTCCTCGATACGACGATCGTGAACGTGGCGCTGCCGTCGATCAGGGCCGATCTCGGCTTCTCGCAGACGTCACTCGCCTGGGTCGTGAACGCCTACCTGCTCACCTTCGGCGGCTTCCTGCTCCTCGGGGGCCGTCTCGGGGACATCTTCGGCCACCGGAGACTGTTCCTGATCGGGATCGCCCTCTTCTCCATGGCGTCGCTCGCCTGCGGCCTATCCGGGTCGCAGCACCTGCTCGAAGGGGCCCGCGCCGTGCAGGGGCTTGGCGGGGCGATCGTCTCAGCTGTCGCGTTCTCGCTGATCATGGTGATGTTCACCGAGCCGGCCGATCGGGCGAAGGCGATGGGAGTCTTCGGCTTCGTCCTGGCCGGCGGAGGCAGCATCGGCGTGCTGCTCGGCGGCATCCTGACGAACTCGCTCGACTGGCACTGGATCTTCCTCGTCAATCTGCCCATCGGTGTTGCCGTCTTCATGCTTTCGTTGCGCCTGCTGCCCGCTGCCCATGCCAAACCGGCGGACGGCCGCGTGGATGTCGCGGGAGCCGTCACGGTGACGGTCGCCCTGATGCTCGCGGTCTACGCGATCGTGAACGGCAACCAGACGGGCTGGGTGTCGGTCCAGACGCTCGGGCTGCTCGCCGGCGCGGCCGCGCTCATCGCCGTGTTCCTCGGGATCGAGTCGCGGGTCGACGCTCCGCTCATGCCGCTCGGGGTCTTCCGGCACCGAAACGTCGCGACAGCGAATGCCGTCGGCGTCCTGTGGGCCGCGGCGATGTTCGCCTGGTTCTTCCTGTCCGCCCTCTACCTGCAACTCGTACTCGGCTACAGCCCGCTGAAGGTGGGGCTCGCGTTCCTGCCTGCAAACCTGATCATGGGCGCATTCTCACTCGGTCTGTCGGCGAAGCTCGTCCTGCGGTTCGGCTTTCGCAAGCCGCTCGCGGCAGGTCTGGTGCTCGCAGCGGGCGGCCTGCTGCTGTTCGCGCGTGCGCCGGTCGACGGGAGCTTCCTGAGCGACGTGCTGCCGGCGATGATCCTGCTCGGCTTCGGTGCCGGCATCGCCTTCAACCCAATGCTGCTCGCGGCGATGAGTGACGTCGCCCCGGAGGAATCGGGGCTCGCCTCGGGTGTCGTCAACACGGCGTTCATGATGGGTGGGGCGCTCGGCCTGGCTGTGCTTGCGAGCCTCGCCGCCTCACGGACGTCGCACTTGCAGGATTCGCACCGTCCGCTCGCCGCGCTCGACGGCGGCTACCACGCCGCCTTCGTCGCCGGCGCGCTCTTCGCCCTCGTCGCCGCCGCCGTGGGTGCGCTGCTTCTGCGCGATCGACCCGCCCCGGCGCACGAATCGAAGCGGCCGAGCCGGGCCGGGTCGCACCTCGCCGCCGCTGAGGGGGACTGATTACTACGATGGTCGCAATGGCGGCGACCCGTACCTCAAACGAGCTCGATTCTCAGCTCGAGCAGCATCGCGTCGAGCTGACCGCGCACTGCTACCGAATGCTCGCTTCGTCGTTCGAGGCGGAGGATGCAGTGCAGGAGACGCTCGTGCGCGCGTGGCGCAACTACGAACGCTTCGAAGGTCGCGCCGCACTGCGCACCTGGCTCTACCGCATCGCGACGAACGTCTGCCTCGACATGCTCACCGGTCGCGAGCGCCGCGCGCGCCCGATGGATCTCGGGCCGGCACAGAGCTCGGACTCTCCCCCCGGCCCGACGCTTCCCGAGGTGACGTGGATCCAGCCCATCCCGGATGCGAGCGTGTTTCCGGCGGACGCCGATCCGGCCGAGCTCGCGGTCTCGCGGGAGACGCTGAGGCTTGCGTTCGTCGCGGCGCTGCAGCATCTGCCGCCGAGACAGCGTGTGGTGCTCATCCTTCGCGAGGTGCTCCGCTGGAAAGCGACCGAGGTCGCAGAGCTGCTCGATACACGCGTCGCGTCGGTCAC
Source organism: Gaiellales bacterium (assembly GCA_038239825.1). Taxonomy (GTDB): domain Bacteria; phylum Actinomycetota; class Thermoleophilia; order Gaiellales; family Gaiellaceae; genus PALSA-600. The sequence continues at coordinate 29,029 of JBBSEJ010000007.1, read as the reverse complement.
GAGCTCACTTCAGCGCGCGCGCGCGGCGCTCGATTCGGCCGACCTACGCTCGGGTGAGCCCGCCGTGGTGCTCGACGATGAGAAGCGGAGGCTGCTCGACCGCTACGTCGATGCGTTTCAGCGCTATGACATGACGGCGCTGACTTCGCTGCTCCGCGAGGACGCGACGCAGTCGATGCCGCCCTACAAGCTGTGGCTCCAGGGTCGCGACGACATCCTCGGCTGGTGGTTCGGCACCGGGATCGGCTGCAAGAACTCGCGACTCGTCCCGACGGTCGCGAACGGCTCGCCGGCGTTCGGCCAGTACAAGCCGGGCGGATCGAACGGCACCTACACGCCGTGGGCGCTGCAGGTGCTGGAGCTCTCAGAGAGAGGGATCGTCGAGCTCACGTTCTTCCTGGACACCGAGACGCTGTTCCCGCTCTTCGGGCTGCCGCCCCAGCTCGACGCGTAGAGCCTCGGCAAGCCCGACGAACTCGAGCAGGCGCGCGAGCTCCACCGACTCGCGCCAAAGGGTCAGGTCGCAACCGAGCCGGCGCGCCGACAGCTGGAGACGAGCGAGTGCGTCGACGACACCCATGTCGGTCGTGATGATCCCGCTGACGTCGCACACGGCGGCCGTCGCGCCGGCGGCCACGAGCGATCGAAGCTCCGCCGTGAGCACGCCCACCTCGACGGCCGAGCCGGCTCGGAGAATCGCAGCCATCGTCGAAGAGACGGCACCCACACGCCAAACTGATCGCGATGAGTTCTCGGCACCACACTCGTCGGCATGGACGACGCATTGAGAAAGGAGTAAGCGATGAGGAACCTGTTCGTCACGGAGTTCGTGAGCCTCGACGGTGTCATGGAGGATCCGGGCGGCTCAGAGGGTATGAGCACGGTGGCTGGAGCTTCCAGTTCTCGACCGTCGAGTCGATGAAGTACAAGCTCGACGAGCTCACCGCGACCGGCGCGATCCTGCTCGGCCGCATCACCTACGAGGGCTTCGCGAAGACGTTGCCCGCGGTCGAGGACGACGTGGGGTTCGCCGACCGGATGAACAGCATTCCGAAGTACGTCGTCTCCTCGACACTCGAGCGCGCGGAGTGGAACAACTCGACCGTCATCGCGCGCGACGTCGCAGGCGAGGTCGCCAGGTTGAAAGCAGATGACGGCGGCGACATCATGGTCGCGGGTAGCCAGCAGCTCGTCCGGACGCTCCTCGACCACGATCTTGTCGACGAGATCCGCCTGATGGTCTCGCCGGTCGTGCTCGGCGGCGGCAAGCGGATCTTCGACGGTGTCCGGCGCAAGAAGGTGCTCGAGCTCGCCGGGCTGACGAAGTACTCGAGCGGCAATCTCGTCCTGACGTATCGCCCCGTGGCGGGCTGAGGATCTCGTGCGGCGAGGGCCGGCCCGCCGGGCGGGCCCTCGCCTCGTGCTCAGAGGCTACGGATGGATCGCGAGCAGCTGGCCCTTGCTCGCGAACACACTCAGGTTCGCCACGTAGACGGTTCCGTCAGCACCGACCGCAACACCGGCCGGAGCGGTGAGCCTGCCGGCCGCGAGCTCGGTGCGCTGCCCGTCCGGCGAGACACGAATGAGCGCACCGCCGAGCTTGCCGCTTTCAGCCGCCCCGAGCCCGGCCTTTGCGAGCTCGGTCACGTACAGGCTGCCGTCCGGACCGAACGCGAGGCCGGAGATCGTCGTGAAGCCCGTCGTGTAGACCGTTGCCTTCTGGCCGGGGACGACCTTCCAGATCCGTGCCTTGCCGTTGGGCGTGCCCCCGCCGCCGAGCTCGCCGACGTAGAAGGCGCCGTCGTGCCAGACGACCGTGGTGGGAACGGACTGGACGGCGTGTGGCCCGAACTTCTGACCGAGGAATGTCGCGAGGGTCGTCACCCGGCCGCTCGGATTCACGAGCAGTAGGTCATTGCCGGCGGCATCTGTGACGGCGAAGCCGATCGGGCTCCAGGCGATCCCGTAGGGGTCGCTGTCACGGTTGTCGCTGGCCGGGTTGTTCTTGAACTCATAGGCGCCGACACTGTCACCGATGGGCGTCTTCGATCCATGGTCGACGCGCAAGACGTGGCCCGCCTGTGCGGCGAACTGCGGCCCGAGCATCGCCGGGTTCGGCCCCTCGGTGGTCTCGATCCCGTAGACCGTCCCGTCAGGTGCGACGGTGACTCCGTCCACGCCGACTGCGAACGAGCCGTCGCGACTGCCGCCGGATGCGAAGCCGGCGCCGTACCGCTCGCGCTTGCCGCCCGCGATCCGGTCGATCGATCCCGTGAAGCCGAGACACGTCTCGTTGTCGCCCTTGCCCTGACAGCGCTTCCCCGCAGCACCGGCCTGCGCCACGAAGACGGAACCGTCGGGCGCGACCGCGACGCCGCGCGGGTTGTTCAGCCCCGAGGCGATCACCTGTACCGCCGGCCCGGCCCCGGCAGCGAGCTGGCTCGTGACGAGCACACCGATGACGACTGCGATGAGCCCGGTCATCCGTAGAACATTTCTGTGCATCTCTCTCCTGTCGCGTCGTGGTGGGAAGCGCTCGCTTCACCCGTCCCGTGGGCTCAAATGGCACCGCGTCTCGAGCTTGACAAAACCGCAGAACAACCTCTCGCCCAGCCCTCTTCCTGTGGATCGAGAGAATACAACGACCGAGGTCGAGAAGACCACCGTCGAAGGCCAAGAACAACCGCGGCGCGATGAGGATGGCCGCTCGTTCGAGCGAGGCTAGAGTCACTCGTCGAGCCCCCGTAGCTCAGTGGATAGAGCAGCGGTTTCCTAAACCGCGTGCACAAGTTCGATTCTTGTCGGGGGCATTCTCGACTTACCTCGACACCCTCGAGCCTCCCTGCTCGAACGGACGTCACCCCGACACACCGCGCCGGCGCCGAGCCTCCTACTGGACGATCCGGCCTCGTTCACCCCAACCCGACGAGTCCAGCCCGTAGGATTCTCGCGGTCGTTCGGGTTGTCCGACGGTCCAGACGGGAAGGTGGAGATAGATGAAGCGTCTTTCTGCGGCAGTACTGGTGACGATCGCCGTGCTCGTACCTGCCGGTTCGGGATCTGCGCGACCGCATGTCGCCGCGTGCGCTCACTGGAACATCAGCGGCACGTGGCTGACGAGCCAGGGCAACAACTACCACGTCACCTTCCACTTCACTCAAACCAAAACCGTCATCGGCGGCATCTCCACGCTCACCCCGCAAGAACAGGCCGCAGCGACCTACACGACTCGAACGAGCAAGATCCAGGGCACGCTCATCGGCAGCCACCTCGTCGTCAAGATCCGATACACCAAGACCAGCGGCCAGACACTGACCGGCCGCTACAGCGGGACGATCACGCACGGGTCGCTCCACGGCTCCGGCCGCGACATCACGACCCCCGGCGCGACGGCCGTCTCATGGACAGGCAAAGGCCCCACCCGGTGTCTCCCCTGACCCGCGTGCGCGAACCGAACCCGTAACCCAGAAAGCCCTGATCCGGCGCGTGCTGTTGCGCTCGGCGCTCCCGGACGGCGATGAAGCCGGCCGCGAGACGGCGCATGACCCTGCTACCCGGCCGTAGGCGCCCGGAACTCGACGCCGACCTCCTTAAACGGACTTGGGCACGTGCTCGGACTACGCGACGAGTCGCACCACAAGCAGGATCGCGAGCGATACGGCCACAAGCCAGAGGGCTTGAACCCTCCGGGACAGCACGATATGAGGACGCTTCATCGGCTTGAGATTCAGGCCAGCGTGAGCGGCGGCGGGAAGCAAGCAACGCCGAGCGGCGCCGCCTGTGGCCTTGGCAAGAACAGGCCCAGCGGCAGAAATACCAGCGGGAGGAAAACGACGTGGCCGGCGGTGGCGACGAACACGATCACGGCGACGGCGAGTCCGACGGCGAGCAGTCTCATGTGGGTATAACGGAGAAGCACCGCTGGCGGTCACGGCCCACTACCAGTGCTCATCCGCTGCAACCGCGCACAGGTGCGGCCCGCCTCCACTGTGCGCTCCCTCGACATCCGCCGTGTCTCAAGGAGCTCTCCGAGGTTTCGGGTCCCACTCGTGCAGTGCAAGATTCCTGCCCGGACGCTTCTCGAACAGGGAGGCAGGCGTTGTCGGACACAGCCATCCGTTGACCCGCCGCATGAGCACCGGATCCCCTGCACCGACGATTACCGTGATTTGGCGACCGTCGAGGACTCTAGTAGCGACGACACAACGGACAAAAACGACCACCTTCGCTCCCGAGCGCAGCGCGGGCGGCGTCATTGTTTGTCGACAAACGGAACGCTCAGCTCGGCAAACGGCCTCCTCGGCTCACTCGACCAAAGACTCCCGATCGAAGCACCTGATCCACTGCATTTCCAGCTGGCTTTTCCCTCCCCTGCCAGTTCCGGCAAAGCCTTCAGCACCGCCTACCGGCCCTCGACGGCGGGAACGCAGAGGAGTCGTTCCGGCTCGTCCACCCTTGAACGGTTACCAGCCGGATCAGTCCAGACCGCCCGCCACTTCCGACCGTGGAGCTCGAACACATGGCCGGGTCTCAGCGGTTGCCCCGTTCTGATCGTCGTCTTGTGGACACGCCCCTTCGCGTACTCCAGCACGATCGGCGTCTCGATCACCCTGGTCACCGCAGGCGAGCCTGCCGTCGCAGGTCATCAGCGAAGTGCAGGAGCGTCCAGACCAAGCCGAAGAATGCGACGGCAACACCAACCGCAACCAGCGTGTCGAGAAATGACTTCATCGCCACAGCTTTCGGCCCGAAACCGCGACTCCTTGAGAGCCAACGATAAGCGAACACGCCCCGGAGCAACGACCGCTCACTCGCCCGGACCTTCCCCACCGAGATTCGCCTGCTCGCAGATGCTCGAGCGGCGGCACCACGTCGAACGGCTTCGCAAGCACCGGCTTGTCGTGCGGCCCCATGTTCGTCCATATCCCGGGAGGATGTGAAGACGAGCACTCAGGTGAGGATCAGCGTCGAACAGCGCCTTTCGTCCCCGCGACACCGCCGGGCACCGGCATGCGCAAGTCGATCAGCACCGCATCCGCCTCGAGCCTCCTCCGAGCCGATGGCGCGACGCGCAAGGAGGCGAGGCGATCGCCACGGTCAGTCGGCGCGCTAGCCCGGAGCCTTCAGACGTGCAGGCACGTCGAGCGTGATTTCGCGAGATTGGACGCGCGAAGACAACGGGCGCCTCTTCTTCACGAGTTCCAGCCAGAACAGCGTCCTGCCTGAAAGGAGCGGTGCGGACGTGGCCGTTGACCCGGTCAGCGCGCTCTTTGCAAAATGTGCGTCGACGAAGAGCCCCCAGTGTGTTCCGACGGGCGGCTTACCGGAAGTGGTAAAGGTGAGTCTGGCGCGGCCATCCGGGCCGATGTTGCCTCCAAGGAGGCAGGCAACGGGCGCTCCCGTCGCTCTTGGGCGTCCGATGCGCACGAACCCGGGTGGGCTGACGAGTCCGCGTGCGTCCCTGGCGACGTATGCGAATCCGTCGATCGAGGCGGCGCTCGAACGCGGCCGATAGGTGGCTGCCGCGCTCGAGGGGCCGGTCGGCTTGATGCTCGCTTTGCCGAAGCAGGGTGATGATTGGAGCTTGAAGTTCAGTCCGTGCCGCGTTGAGTCGGAGCTGAGACAGGCGGGGGAGCCCGAGCGCGGGAAGCAATTCGCTGAAACCCGTGCCGGGATGAGCGGCGCGACGATTGCTGCCCGCAGCGGTATTGTCGTGCCCTTCACGGAGGGGACGGCGACGTTCTGCGCCATCACCCCGGGGATCGCGCGTGGCGCGTTCGTGGTGTTGTTTGCCTCGTCGCTCTCGTCGATGACGTGATCCGGATTCGCGGTGCCGCGAAGGGTGTAGCTGCCCGGGCGAAGGCCCGTCACGTCGATCCATTGGTCTTGCACCTGTGAGTTGTAGAGATCACCAGCCTGCGGCGAGATTCCCTCCCGGAAGAAGGTGGCCTCCGGATGGCCGACAGCACACCACGACATCCCTGGCCCCGTATACGGATAAGGAAAATACTTCGTCGGTGGGGTGCCCCAGTCATCGCCGAAACAGAAGCCGACCTTGGCCGCGGGCAACGTTCCAAAGCCAGGGACGACAAGCTGGTAGCGCGCCGCACCCTCGAAATGGAAGTGGTTGTGATCCACGCCGCTGATGTACCTGAATCGCGCCCCACGCGCGCTCAAATTCTCAAGGGTCAGGCCTGGCGCACCCGCGGGAGGCGGAGCGTTGGGATCTGGCGCAACACTCGGCAGCCCCCCAGCCCAGATCGCTTGCATGATTCGGCCGCTCGCCGCGTCGCGGAAAACATCCAGCATTCCGCCACGGTTGAACAACACCGCATCGAAGCGATACAGCAACGATCCTGGCTGGGTGAACCGGTCGACATAAATCGGTGCACTCTGCGTCGCGTACGGCGCCGACGGCAACACCACAATCAGATCCGGCTTCGCCGTGGTGGCTGAACCCGCCCCCGTAACCCCAACCATGACGAACCCTGCAAGGGTCAGCAGCACGAGCCCTCGCACTTTCAGGGCGCGCAGGCGGTCGAACGGTGCTGGTCGTTTCCTCATCGCGACTCCCCTGAATCGATCGACCCGAGCTAGGCGCTGTCAGCGCCAAGCATATGCGGGGTTGGTCGACGGACGCGGGAGACGTGTCTCGGGGAGGTTACGAGTGAGAGCCGCTGTGGGCGATCATGTTTCGTCAGTGTCGCCTGTGAGCTCTGCGTCCCCCTCGGTTTCGAGGGTGACATGTTCACGCCGTAGCTCGCTTTCGATCCGTTCTGTGCTGCTGATGATCTGTTTGCGGATGATGACGCGTTCTTTGAGGATGCTGCGTCGTGTGACGACGAGTTCTTCGACGTAGATCGGGATCGAGATCGATCCGTCGTCGAGGTGCTCGATGCGGCCGGAGTCGTTCGCGTTTGGCGGTACGCGTTCTTCTGCGAGCTGCTCGAGGTCGAGGTCGAACGTCTCGTCGACGGAGACGACCTCGACCGTTCGTTGGGCTCGGAGGAAGCCGATTCCATGCCAGCCCTTTCGAACCTGGGCCTGTTCTTCGTGACGGATCAGGAAGGTTTCCGGCTCGCGTTCGGGGAGGGGGCGTTGGTCGCCCCCTCCCTCCGTGCGGCCGGTCAGCGTCCGCCGCCTTCCCGGTCGTCCTGGTTGATCTCGACGCGCTCTTTGCGAAGGTCGTCGCTGACGGTCTCGGTGGTCGTCTCGACGTTCTTCTCGATACCGATGCGCTCCTTCGCAACCGTCTCCTTTTGCACGACCGCCTCCTCGGCGTGGAGTGGCACTTCGATCTGCTGTTCCTCGAATGCGTGCTCGTCGGCCATCGGTTCATTCACGGCTTCGCGCGTGACGTGCGCCTTCTCCCGCTGCAGCTCGACGTCGACTGAGATCGGTTCGGTCTCGACCCACTTGCGCAGCCGCACCCGTCCAGCCTCCGTCTGTTGCTTGCCGACGCGCAGTTCCTCCTCAGACCGCGTCACGGATTGTGTGCCGTCGGTCATGTCACCGCGAGCAGACTCGGTTCCGTCGAGCCGGTAGTAGTCGGCAAGCTCGCGCTCGGTTTCCGCCGAAATCTCGTCGCCGTCCAGATCCGGACTGTCCTTCACCTGGTCTTTGTCGTAGGCGACACGGATGCCGTCGCCATGCACGCCGGCTCCCCGGACCGGTACGAGGACCCGCTTGGTGCCGAAGAAGCCGGTGCCGATCCCGATCCACTCGGCCCGGTTGGAGCCCTCGTCGTAGTAGATCTCCTCGACCGAGCCGATCTCCTCGCCGCTACGGTCGAATACCGGCTGGCCGCGCATCTCGTCAAGCCGAGCCTGCTGCATCTCGTTCATCTAAAGCCCCTCCTTGGAGTTGTCGTGCACGACAGAGCCGCCGCCCTTCCTACGCGGCTGGCGTGGGCCGCGAGCGCGGCCGCTGTGTTTCGGTTGAGTCCGCGGCCATGGACTGTTTCGCCGAGGCGGCTTCGTCCTTCGCGCGCGAGGCCCCTTGGGCGATCTCCTGCTTCCACTGATCCTTGTTGGCCTGCACGCTCGCGTGGGTGCCCTCGAGCATGCGGGCGGCGACGTCGCGGCCACCGAGACCGAACGCAAGCGCGGAGGCGAGCGCGATTGCACCGAGCAACGCCGCGTAGGTGATGACAACGATGTTGTGAGCGATCTTCAGCTGGTCGAGGATCATGAACGTCGCGATCGTCATGATCAGGATCGGCGCCACGGTCGCGATTACCTTGCCGAGGCCCGTTTCGCCCATCACACGTGCGACGATCGTCGCCACCGCGGCTGCGACCGCCGCCGCGACCAGGAAGATCAGCGCCGCGGCGAGGACGTTCGGCAGATAGGAGTAGATCGAAGCCACGAACGACTTCAGCGCGTCGATCCCGAGCACGGATACCGCGAGCGAAATCGCACCGAGCAACACCGCCCAGAACATCAGCCTGCCAAGCAGCGCCGATGGGTGACTGACGACCTTCTGGATCGCGGCACCGCCCTGCCCGGCGTGGAGCGTCCGGTCGAAGCCGGCGCGGCGAAGGACGCGTGCGACGAGTCCGCCGAGCATCTTCGCGACGACGTAGCCGATCAGCAACACGACCAGCGCGCCGATGAGATGAGGCAGCCAGGCGAAGAAAACGTCGAACGCCCTCGTCACCCTTCCACCGATACTTGCGACAACCATCGATCCCCCTTGCCCGATTGAGTGAATGACCGTTTCGGGCAGAGGACAGCGTCGCGTCCGAAAAGGTTACGAGGAACCGTCGGCCACCGCGATGGGTGTAACCCAGAGGCCAACGAGCAGGTCTTCGAGCAGAGGGGGACCGTTGAGGCAGCCGTGAGAGGATGCAGGGTGATGTCGTGACGACAGTGGTCGAAGTCGATGACGAGCAACTCGTTGCGCGAGCGCGCGCGGGTGACCTCGATGCGTTCGCGACACTCATCGACCGCCACCGAGCGCTCGTCACACGGGTCGCCGCGCGTATCGTCGGTGAGGCCGATGCCGAAGACATCGCACAGGAAACCTTCCTGCGCGTCTATCACCGACTTGGCCAATTCCGGGGTGACTCGCCCTTTCGGGCCTGGCTGCTGCGGATCGGACACAACGTCGCGCTCAACTCGATTGCGCGGAAACGACCGCAAATCTCTCACATCGCCATCGAGGAGGCCGACACCGAAGCGACGTCGCTCGGAGGCAGCCTTGCGAAGGCGCCGGTGGAAGCGTTGGAAGCCGACGAGCGGCGGGCGCGCCTGCAGGACAAGCTGCGACTGCTCTCACCGCCGCACCGAACCGTGCTCGTGCTGCGCGACCTGGAGGGACTCAGTTACGACGAGATCGCCGAAGCGACCCAAGCACCGCTCGGCAGCGTCAAAGGCCGCCTCTCGCGCGCCCGAACGGAACTGATCGATCTGCTCCGAAACAACACCTACGACTGGGAGTTACCCGAATGACCCAAACCGGCGACACCCCCGAACGATCCGATCCGGCCGAACAACGGCTGCTCCACCTGCTCGCAGACAGCCGCAACGCGCCGACGGGCGTCAGCCCACCGCCGACCGAGCGCGTGATCCGGGCCGTCCGCTTCGAACGAGCCGTCCGCACCGCAGCCCAGACGATCGGAGCGCTCGCAGCGACACTCGCCGACGCACTCACATCACTCCTCGAACAGACCCGCGAGGGCCGCCGCAGATGATGATCGCCTCCAGCATTCTCAACCGGGCTGGTGACTCACTCGGCCAGTCGCTCCCCAGGATCGCAGGCGCGATCCTGCTCCTCCTCGTCGGCGTGCTGGTCGCCCGGATCGCGGGCCGGATCACCTGCCGCACGCTCGAAGCACTTGGCGTCGATAGGCACGGTGAACGGCTCGGCGTCCATGACGTGCTCGCACGGGCCGGACTCCAGCGCTCGCTCGCGACCCTACTCGGCACCGCTGTCCGCGTCGGGCTGACGATCGTCGTTGTCATCGCCGCCGTGTCCCTGCTCGGCCTGGCGGCGCTGAGCGCCTCACTGAACGAGGCGATTCTGTTCCTGCCTCGGCTGTTCGTTGCCGCCGCGCTGATCGTCGCCGGGGTCGTGATCGCCGACTTCGCCCGCGCACGTGTCGACAGCGTCGGTGACCGACTCGCCCTCGCGGCTCCGCTCGGATCGATCACCCAGATCCTCATACTGGCCGTCTTCTTCCTCACGGCACTCTCGCAACTGCACGTGCTGACCGGACTGCTGACGCTGCTCGTCGGAATCGTCCTCGCGGCTGCGGCCCTGACCATCGCTCTCGCGTTCGGCCTCGGAGGCCGCGATGTCGCAGGCGAGATCAGCGCCGGGCACGAAGTCACCGGAGCGTTTCGAATCGGACAGACGATCCAAATCAACGACGTCAACGGCGAGATCATCGCCTTCCAACGGGCAGCCACCGTCATCCGCACCAACCACGGCGAAACACGGATCCCGAACCGGTTACTGCTCACCTCGATCGTCGAGGTGACCGAGCAGCGACCCTCAGCGGACCCGACCGAGGCAGCCTGAGCCACGGTTGCTGTTCTTCTACGTGCCCACAGACGGACAGGCCAGGAAGACCGAACGTTCCTCGCTCAGATGCTCCAGGGGCGACGAAAACGACGATCGCTTTGTCATCCATCGCATCGACGTTCCGGCACGGGGCGACCCTCGTCGCGCGCTACCGGGTGGCCGAATCACCGTCACTTGTCGTCATCCCCGATCGCGCCCTGCTCGGCCGTCTCGATCGGCCCACAGGCTCCCGGCAGATCGCCGAGTTCCTCGAGCCCTGGCTCGGCTGAGTACCGACGATGCCGGCGAGGCAAGCAGCAACCGAGGGTAGTTGCCGTGGGGAACCGCACTCAATTGCTCTCGAACGAAGCGCCCCTCAGAACAAAGGAGTGGACGCTGGCTGCTCTCGTCTGTGCCGTGGCGCGTAGCTTCCGGAGCGTTCACGTCTTGCCTGTTTCATCACGTCCAGATGCAGAGCGCAACGACGGATTACCCGGTGGCGCGCCCCCAGATTCGACGGGGCCGACCGTGCTGACCAGGCGTTGGGAAAGGCACCGCTGGGCTCTGCTCGGGCGGGAACTCCTGGCCGCGGATGTCGATCCCGCGGCGGCGAACACCTCGGCGCCGTCCCCCAGCACGCGAGGACCTTGAAATGCCGGACCGCCTCCTGCAGGAGGATGATCAGCTTGGTGTTGCCTGCGGCGCCGCTGCCGTCGACGATCACGACCGCGTCGAATTCGATCGAACGTGTGGTCAGAAAAAGTCCGCTCGATCATCTATTGGCCGCGGGCGGCACCGAGGGCACCGCCGACCTCGGGGACGACCCTGAGGGCGGCGCCCGCGGCTTCGATCGCTTCGCGCAAGGAGGCGGTCCCGGCAAGGTCGGCGCCGGCCCGCGATGACTCCGATCACTCGGCCGGATCGGGCCGACCTCGCTGGTGATCTGCGTGAGCGAGGGTGAGGGAACGACTCCGACCGGTTCGCCGGCCGCGGTGTGGGGCAGCCCGAGCCCGGCCGCGACGCGCGGGTCGTTGTCGACCCGGGGCAGGTTCGCGACGTGTTCGCGGATCGCTATCTCGTAACGGTCGTCGAGCTCGAAGGTAAACGCCTCACGGCGAGACACAGAGTGGAAGCCAGACGACCACGCGATCTGAGCGGCTCCCGAGCGGCCGCTCTGGCATGCAACCCTCCGCCGCGCCGGCGTAACGAAACACGTGTTGCCTAGACGGCCGCTATCACCCCAGGTCTCACCACGACCCTGCGACAGCTGAACGCCCGAAATGGATCCCGCCACTGCGACAAGCGGGCCGTGCGCATGCTGTCAGCGGTCTCTGGCCGCGAGCTCTTCGACCGCTGCGGCGATTGCGCGGATCGCTTGCTCAATGCCGTCGTTCCTGCGTGCCAGCTCGCCGATGGCCGCAGACGTTGAGGTCGTCGAACGCAGCACCTCTGTTCGGCACGATTCGATCAGCTCGTTGACGTGAGCTGCCAGACCATCTGTAATCGCCACCTTCGAAGCCTGGGCCTGTAGAACGTGATCAAGTGCGGTCATTTCTCCTCCTTCAACCGATCAGCTCCCTACTCTTCTCTACCCAGCAAGCCCCGACCCAATCGCACCGCTCAGGTTGGTGGTCGAAGAAGTCATGCAAGCTGCGATGATCTTTCAAGGTCGGCTGCACGGCGACAGGGGCAGCGATCTTCGTCTCGGGTATCCAATCGGCGAACGCCGCCCTGCACTTCACGATCGGGTCGGCCCTCGACCTCCTGCCTCCCGTCGTGTTTCGGCATGTGTTACTCGTCCCTCCGCCGGATCTCTCATGCCTCGCGCGGACGCAAGCGGCGCCGTTTCGCGGAGACGATCTAGACCCGAATGGGAAGCACCCCCTACAGAAAGTGGCTGGCGTCTTAACGAGAGTCCAACTCTCGAGAAGTCGGGGCCAACGATTCTCACCCGCCTGCGAAACACGACGCACGCGCTCCTCCTCCCTTCCGCGAGGATGCGGAGGAACTTCGAGAGAGCCGCGGTCACACATCAATGAGCCGATAGAGGCTCATTCAGTTGAGCCGAGCGACCTGACCGGTTGCTCGGCTGACTCAGGAAGCGAGCGCCCAGTCCAGCCCGGCGTCGAACTGGGCCTGCCACTCACCCTGCTTCTGCGAGTAGTAGAACGTCGTGACCGGCAGCCCGAGCCCGCGAAGCTCGCGCGCGAAATCGACCGTCTCCTGCGGGCCGAACCAGTGGCTGTGCGCAGGGCCGCTCGAGACGAAGAAACGCACGTGGCGCGCGAAGAGGTACGACCGGTACTCGGACGCGAGCGCCCGCGGGTCGTTCGCCTCCAGCTCGGCGGCCGGCGCCTTGCGGAACGGGCCGTCACGGAGCGGGTGGAAGTACCCGCTCCACGAAATGATCGTCCCGAACGACCGGTTGTTCCGGAGTCCGATGTCCGCGGCCCCGAATCCACCGGCCGAAAGTCCGGCGATGATGCGGCCGCGCCGGTCTGGGATCGTCGACAACTCTGTATCCACCCACGGGATGACGTCCTGCATCACCTCGGTCTCCAGCGGTCCGGCCCATTCGCCGTTGTAGTCGCGGCTGGGGCCGGCGGCGGGCGCCACCGCGATGAACGGCCTGATCCGCCCGGCGGCGATCCCGTCGTCTGCGTATGCCGCGAGCCGGATGCCCGCGAGGTACTCGCCCGGGGAGCCTGGCATCCCGTGCAGCAGGTACACGACCGGGTACCGGCTGGCCTCGTCGTAGTGCGGCGGAAGGTAAACGAAGCCCGGCCGTTCCGTCCCCGGGAGCACGCCGCTCAGCACGGTTCCACCCTGGGGGCCTTGTTCGAGCGGCGTGAAACCGGGCAGCGCCACTGCGCACAAGAGCGAAGCGAGGAACACCGATGTGGCAAACACGATGGCCTGAAGCTAGCCACGCAAGTGTGAACAACGCGTTATCGCGGGCGAGGCCGCGGTACCGTGGCCCGGGATGAGAGCCAGCGCGCGTACTGCCGTCATGCTCGCGCTCGTCGCGTTCTTCACGACGGCGGCACAGGGGGCGCGGCTGAGCCAGACGCGCTCCCTCGATGAACGGATCGACTCTGTCGCGCTCCGCGGACGCGTGCACGCGCGTGTGATCCTGCCGGCCGACTACGCGGCGAACGGGAAGCGCTACCCCGTCGTCTACTTCCTGCACGGTCTGCCCGCGACGGCCGTGTCCTACCGAGGCAACACCTGGGTGGCGGATGCTCTCCTGGACGCGGGGCAGGCGATCCTCGTCATTCCCCAGGGCGCGCGCGGGGACGACGACGACCCCGAGTACCTCAACTGGGGCTCGGGACGCAACTGGGAGACGTACGTCGCCGAGGAGCTGCCGCGCTACGTAGACGCGCATTTCCGGACGATCCATTCGCGCGCGGGCCGCGCGATTCTCGGCGTGTCGGCCGGCGGCTACGGCGCGACGGTGCTCGGGCTCCACGACCTCGCCCGCTTCTCGGTGATCGAATCGTGGTCGGGGTACTTCCACCCGACGGATCGCACGGGAACGCAGGCTCTTCCCCGCGGCCCGGCGGCGAGCGCCCACACGCTGGTGCTACGCGTCCGGGCCGTCCAGCGAAGCCGGCCAACGTTCATCGCCTTCTACGTCGGGCGGGACGACCAGCGGTTTCGTGCGGAGAACGTCCAGTTCGACCAAGAGCTGACCGCCGCCGGCGTCCACCACGTTTTCGAGCTGTACCGCGGCGCGCACGAGACAAGCCTGTGGCAGGCGCACGCCGTCGCCTGGCTCCGCCTCGCCCTCACCCATCTCGCCGCCGCCACGTCAACACACGCTTAACGCGTCCGTCAGGCCGACTTCAGGCAGACCACTCTACAACCAGGGTGATGACCGCCACGTTTCCGATCCCCCGCATTGCAGGGCTGGCGGTCGTCTGCTTCGTGGCCGTCGGCCTCTTCGGCGTCTACCGGTACCTCGACAACTACTGGCTCTATCGCGGGTTCGCACCACCGCACGACGCGCCATTCGTCAAGACGCACGGCACGGCGGCGCGCTTCTACGTGTCGAGCCGGGCCGTCCGGCGGCGCCAGCCGGTCGACGTCTTCCTGCCGCCCGGCTACATCTCGCACCCCAAGCGGCGCTATCCGGTCATGTACCTCCTGCACGGCGTGCCCGGAAGGCCGGACGCCTTCCTCGCGACGGTGCGGATGGGCGTGGTCGAGGACGAGCTGGTCGCGCTGCGCCGAGCACGGCCGATGATCCTCGTGATGCCATTCGGCTCGACCGGCGCCTTCACCGACAAGGAATGGGCGAACGGCGTTGGGCGGGGCGCCGCCTGGGAAACCTTCGTCGCCCGCGACGTCGTACGGGCAGTCGACGCCCGCTACCGAACGATCGCGCGCGGTTCACGGCGCGCACTCGTCGGTCTGTCGGAAGGTGGGTACGGCGCGCTCAACATCGCCATCCACCATCCGCGGGAGTTCCGGGTGATCGAGAGTTGGTCAGGCTACGCGAAGGCCGACGACGTGGGCTCGATCTTCGGCCATCGCAAGAGTCTCCTTGCGCACAACTCTCCGCTGACGACGCTGCGCGGCGCGCGAGCCGCGCTGCGACGAGCCCGCGCGTACTTCTGGCTGTACAGCGGCACGGACGACCGGTTCCGCCCGCAGAACGCCGCGTTCGCGCGTGAACTCGCCTCCGCCCGGGTTCCGCATCGCTTCTTCGTCGTCCGCGGCGGGCACAACTGGGCGCTCTGGCGGGGTACCGCCGCCCGCGCGTACATCGCGACCTCGAGGAGGCTTGGTGCTCCGTAGGCTCGTCGGCGCGCCGCTCCTGGTCCTCGTCTCGGTCGCCGCGACGGGCTGGCTCTACCTCGTCCGGCCGGGGTTGCCCGGCCCCCGAATCGGCGAAGCCGTTCCGCTCGACGAGCTCTCACGGCATGCCTGGACGCCGCTCCTGTGGTTCGCCGTCGTCTGGATCGCCGCAGGTGTGGGGCTCGGTCTGTACGCCCGCTGGGCGCGGGTCGAGCGCGTCACGGCTGCACTGCTCCTCGGCTCCGGCGCCGGCTTGTGCGCGTACTTGCAGACGGGAATCTCGATCGCGGTCGTCCGGCAGATCCCCGTCCAGAGCGCGTTCGACACCGCCTCACGGCTGAGGCTCGTGTACCTGACCGCGACGATCGTCGCACTCGCAGCGGCGGCTCTCGCGCCGAAACAGAAGCGCGCGAGCCGAAGCCCCCTGTTCGTCGCGACGCTCGTTGCTACCGGCGGTGCGCTGAACCTGCTGCACGCCACCCTGCCGGGAGCCGACACCGGCGTCCTGCGCTCGCTGACGCCGGATGCAGTCGGGCCGCTCGCGCGGGCCGCGGGCGTGGTGTCGTCGATCGCGCTGCTTGTCGCCGCCCGCGGGCTCGCGCGGCGGCGCCAGCGCGCCTGGCAGGTGGCGACGGCGGTCTCCCTGCTCTCGGCCGCCCTGCATGTCCTGCACGGCCTGAACCAGGGCACGGTCGCGTCGGCGGTCGTTCTCGTGGTGCTCGTCGCGCGCCGGATCGACTTCGACCGTCCCGGCGACACCTGCACGCGGCGGAGGGTCGCCTCGCGCGTGCTGCTCTCCGTCGCAGTCATCTGCGGCTACGGGACGACGGCGCTCTGGATCAACCGCATGGCAGCCGACCAGACGTTCACGCTCGCGTTCGCGCGCCGCGAGATCCTGCACGCACTGCTCGGGCTCGAGCTGTCCGGGTCTCCGCACCTCGCCGGCAGCTTCGGCGATTGGTATCCGCTCTCGTTGCTCCTGCTGGCAGCCGCCGCGACGCTCTGGACGGTCGCCGGCTGGCTCGCGCCGTGGCGCTACCGCGTCGCGCAGGAGGAACGTGAACGGACGATCGCCCGAGCGCTCGTCCGTGCGTGGGGAGCGGACACTCTCGCGCCGTTCGTGCTGCGCGCCGACAAGTCGTACTTCTTCACCGAGGACGAGTCGTCGTTCCTCGCCTATCGCGTCGTCGGCGGCGTCGCCATCGTCTCGGGCGACCCTATCGGCCCGGCGGAGCGCACCGACGAGCTTGTCGGGTCATTCGTCGCGTTCGCGCACACGCGCGACTGGCGCATCGCGATCCTGGGCGCGTCCGCACGGTGCCTCCCTCTCTATGCCGGGCACGGGCTCCATGCCCTGTATCACGGAGACGAGGCGATCGTCGACACCACATCGTTCTCGCTCGAGGGTCGCGCAATCCGCAAGGTTCGGCAGTCGGTGCACCGGCTGACCGCCGCCGGCTTCGTCGCCCGGGTGCTGAAACCGAGCGAGATCGCGCCCGACCTGCGCGCGGAGCTCGACGCGGTGGCGAGAGAATGGCGCGGCGACGAGCCGCAACGCGGGTTCGTGATGGCGCTCGATGCGCTCTTCGGACTGGGAGACGAGGACGCCGTGTTCGTCGTGGGCTTCGGGCCTGACGGGCACGCGGCCGGCTTCCTCCACTTCGCGACGTCGCCCGCAGCGCACGCTCTATCTCTTTCCTCGATGCCCCGGCTGACGCACACGCCGAACGGCTTCAACGAATGGCTGATCTGCGAGACGGTCGAGTGGGCGCGCGCGAACGGCTTCGCGCAGGTCTCGCTCAACTTCGCGCCGTTCGCGGCACTGCTCGCGCCGGACGCTGACCTCACGGGGGTGCAGGAGATCCAGCGCCGCGCGCTCCTGACCCTCAAGGGGCACTTCCAGCTGGACAACCTGCTCACGTTCAACCGCAAGTTCTTCCCGCGGTGGGAACGCCGGTTCGTCGTCTACGAACGGCGGCGCGACCTGCCGCGCGTCGGGGTGGCCGCGCTCGCGGCGGAGGTCTACCTGCCCTTCCAGGGAAAGCGGAAGTGACGATCGCCGTAGGGCTGCTGCTCGCGCTCCTCTCCACGGTCGCGCTCAACTGGAGCTGGTTCGCGCAACACGGCGCCGCGCGCGGCGTACCCCCGCTCACGCTTCGGCACCCGCTTCGCTCCCTGCGCTCGCTGTTTGGTGACCGCGCCTGGCTGGTCGGCTTCTTCGTCGGGATCGGCGGCTGGGCGCTCTACGTCGCAGCGCTGACGCTGGCGCCGCTCTCGCTCGTCCAGGCGACCTCCGCCGGAGGGATCGCCGTCCTGGCGGCGTTCGCGCAACGGCGCGGCGACGACGTACGCGCCTGGCACTGGGGAGCTGTCGCGCTCGCGATGGCAGGACTCGTCCTGCTCGGCGTGTCTCTCGCGGGCGGCGCCGGTAACGCGTCGCTTCCGGGCGTCGGCGGGCTGGGGGCGTGGCTCGCGCTATCGGCTGTCGGTGCGGCCATCGCGTCGACGGGCGCGGCGTTGCGGCTCGCCGCCGGGGCGGGTCTGGGCCTTGCGGCGGGTGTGCTCTACGGCGCGGGCGACGTCGGCGCGAAGGCAGCGACGTTCGGCGGGGCCTGGCTGTGGCTCGTCCCGCTCGTCCTGGCCGCCCACGGCGGCGCGTTCCTCGCGCTCCAGTTCGGGTTTCAGCGCGGCGGCGCGCTCGCGACCGCAGGCACCGCCTCGCTCCTCACGAACGCTCTGCCGATCCTCGGCGGCATCGCCCTCTTCCACGAGGCGCTCCCCGGCGGCGTGCTCGGGACGGTGCGCGTGCTCGCCTTCGCCTGCGTCGTGCTCGGGGCGGCGGCGCTCTCCCGGCCTGAGAGCCCGGCAGCGTCCAAGGGCTGCGCGGTCATGTCGCGGCAAGCACCGACTGCCTAGCGTGCCTGCGGTGCGTCGTAGCCCCCCCATCGTCGTCGCGCTCGTCGCGGTCGCCGTCCGTCTGCCCGCCGTTTGGGCCCGACCGTTCTGGGAGGACGAGGTCGCGTCGGCACGCGCGCTCGCCGAGCCCACGGTCGGCGCGCTGCTCCGCCACGTCGCGCGCACGGAGTCGACGCCACCGCTCTGGTACCTGCTCACCTGGGCCGTCCGGCAGGCGGGAGTGCCGATGCAGGACCTGCGGCTGATTTCCGTGCTCGCCGGCGGGCTGCTCGCCGCGGTCGTCGTCGTGATCGCGCGGCGGTTCGTCACGCAGCCCCTCGCTGTAGCGGCCGGGCTGTTCGTCGCGGTGGGCGCCGAGTTCGTCGACCACGGGCATGAGCTCCGCGCCTACGAGCTCGCCGCTCTCCTCTCAGCGCTCCTCGGCCTGCTGCTCGTGAGGGAACTGGAGCGACCGTCGCGCCGCAACGAGCTCCTGCTGACCGCGACGGTCGCGGCCGGCGGTCTCACCCACTACTTCTTCGCCTTCTCCGTGCTCGCCGCCATCGCATGGGCAATCCTCGACCCGGGCGCCCGTGCTATCCGCAGACGCACGCTCTCTGCGCTCGCGTGCGGCGGGGTTGTCGCCGCGACCGGCGCGCCCATGCTGCTGCAGCAGATGCACCAGAATCGGTACTCGTGGATCGGAACGTTCCGCCTGCGGTTCGTCACGGCTGTCCCGCTCCGGCTCTTCACGTACGCGTTTAACCAGACGACGCCGGGGCTCATCCTCTCGCTGGCGACGGTGGCTGTCGTCGGGGGCGGAGCCGTCAGGCTGGCACGGCGCAGCCCGGCGGGCCGCCTCGTCGCACTGCTGGCACTCGCGCCGGTCGTGGAGGCGGCAGTCGTGTGGGAAACGGGCATGAGGGTCTTCGACCTGCGGAACCTGATCGGCGTCGGGGCGTTCGTCGCGGTCGCGGCCGTCGCAGCTCTCGACTCGCTCCCGGCGCGGGTCGCACCGGTGCTCGCGTTGGGATCGGCCTGCGTGATCGCAGCGTCCTTGCTGATCGGGAATGTCGACCCGATCCAGCCGTTCGGCACGATCGCGCAGACGCTCGTCCGCGACGGCTGGCACGCGTCCACGCCGATCGCCGTGTTCGGCGACCCGCTCCGCTCCAGTGGACCACTCGGCTGGTACCTCCCGCGGCATCCCCGTCTCGCGATCGGCCGCGAAAGCATCTGCTCGTCGGTGCTCGTGGTGCAGCGGTCGGGACGCGTGGTCGACCTGCGCCCGCGAACCTCGATCGCGCGCGACCCGGCTCTTCGTGGCGCGACGCTGCTCGTCGACGCGTCGCATCGCGTCCGGTGCACCCGTCGTGACATGTCGTAAAGCGCCGCCGGCAAAGGCTGGCTATCGGCCGACGACGCACTGCGGTGGTCGGCCTAACCCTTTGCTCTTTGCGGCAGATGCATCCCTGGCGTGCCGATACAGAGCACGAACGAGATTCCTCACAACGCCTGCCGGTCAGGCAGTCGTTTACGACCCGGATCACGAAAACGCCGTTGGATCTGCGGCAGCGGCGACACGATGAGTCCTCACAACTCGTCGGAGACCTCCCACCCCGGACGCAAAGCCATCGACACCCTCCCATGCTCGACGACGGGTGCCGAGGGATTTCGCCGTCAAAGAAGGAGTCCATTTCATTCGCAATGAGCTCTCAGAAGTCCCCGCCTCCGCCGTCGCCCCCACCGCCGCCGAAGTCGCCCATCCCGCCCCCGAAGTCGCCGCCGCCAAGGTCGCCGCCGGCACCGTCGCCGCCGCCATAGCCGTCGAAGCCGAAGCCCCCGAAGCCGCCCAGCATCTCGCCGAGGAGCAGCCCCGGAAAGAACCCGCCGAAGTAGCCGCCGTACATCGGCCCCGCCGCCCAGTAGGGCATAGCCTGGCCCCGCACGAGCAGCTGGCGCGACTCCGGCTCCTGCCCTTGCCCTACCCGCAGTGCGTCCGCTGCGCAGGCGGGCACGGGCCGCGGCTGCCCACCGGGAGGGGCCCAGTCCACATCTCGCACCGAGGGGCCGTGCCGCGGATCGAAGAAGCACGCGGGCCGACGTTCCGGCGGTGCCTTGCCCTCCAGTCGCGTCTGCGCCGAAGCCATCAGGTAACGGCCGCCCTCGAGCGCCTCGGCGACCGGGGCGAGCTGCGCCGGGCTGCTCGCGCGGTCGAATGCGCTCGACGCGCGTGAATACTCGTCGAGGGCTGCGAGATAGTCCCGCTTCGCGGCCTCGTTCGACTCCACCCGTCCCTCGAGCGCCTGGACATCGTCGGCGAGCGCGACGAGATCTCCGCGCGCCGTCTCCTTCACTGCGCGGAACTCCTCCGCACGAACGCGGCGCCGCTTGAACGCGCGGTACAGGAAGAACCCGACACCCGCAACGAGCAGCAGCGGGAGGATCCCGACGTTACGCAGGCGACGGCCGCTGCTGCTGCCGCTGCCGCGGCCCAAACGCTCGGCGCCGACACGGTCGACGAAGTCGATCAGCGTCGAGCCGATCCCCTCTGTGTGGTGGGCGGCGAAGGCCTGCGTTGCGAGCTTGCCGGCGCTCCCGCGCGCGAGGTCGGTCGACTCCGCGCGAAAATGCCCGCCGGCGACAACGGCGTAGACTCCCCGCTTCTGCAGCCGGCGGTAGAGCTGGTCAGCCACGCTGCTTGCGTCACCGCCGGCCTCGTCGAGCGCCTTGGCAGGAAGAACCGCGATGTAGATCGGCCCGTCTCCTCTGGTCTCGATCTCGCGACGCAGGGCTGAGGCCTGCGTTCCCGTGATCGTTTTCGTCACCGCCCCTGAGTCGACGTACACCGAGCTACTCGTGAGACCTGTCACGGCGCGATCGACGATCGCCCCTGCGGAGGCGACCGGAACCAGCGCGAGGGCGGCGAGGGCTATGAGCGCAACGCGCACGAGCCCGGTCTTCCCCGACGCTGCCGTTTGAATCTCGAGGCCATTTACAGGCGCGACGACGGCTTGTCTCGCGATAGCTCCGGGTCGCTTCCCGCGACCACCTGGGACGTCGTTGCGAGACACTGCTTCGCCAACACCCTGGCCGAGGCCTACCCGAGGAGGACGGATGCCGGTGCACGAAGCAAGATCAGAAGAGACGCCGTACGGGCGCTACATCTCGTCCGACGGCTGGTTCGTCCTGAACCTCTCAGACGCACTCGCGGTACGAAACGAAGAGAAGGGCGGCGCGGTGTATCCGCTCGAATGCAGCGAGGCGCGATTTCGCGACTTCGGCGCCAACGTGCGTGTCCTCTCGCCGGGCGAGCCGAACACGCTCTACCACGCGGAGTCCGGCCAGGAAGGTTTCCTCGTTCTCACGGGGGCGTGCACGTTGATCGTCGAAGAGGAGGAACGGCCGCTGCGGCAGTGGGACTACTTCCATTGCCCCTCCGACACCCACCACATCATCGTCGGCTCCGGTGACGGGCCGTGTGCGATTCTCATGATCGGGGCCCGACCCGAGGTAGAGACGCTGCACTATCCGGTGAGCGAGCTTGCGGCGAAGTACGGCGCTTCGGCCGCACGTGAGACGTATGACCCAGACGAGGCGTACTCCGACTGGCCCGGCGACTACACACCGGTGCGCATACCCTGGCACGGCGAGCTCGACCGGAGTGAGTGACGATGAGGCCGTCGGGCAGGCCGAGTTACGCGGCGTGAGCCTCTTGACGGCACGCAGCCGCGTGAGCGGCGACAGCGTCGAGGAACGGCGCCGGGTCGAAAGGCTTCGGGAGCACCGCGACGGCGCCCGCCTGTCGGGCGGCCTCGTGTTCGCGGGCGTCCCGGGAGCCAGTGAAGACGATCACGCAGGCGTGCGGATTCGCCTCGACCAGCGCCCTCGTCGCGGGCACACCGCCAAGGATCGGCATGTGGAGATCCATCAGCACCGCGTCCGGCGCAAGCGCCTCGACGACCTCGACCCCTTCGCGGCCGTTCCGCGCCCGGCCGACGAGCCGGAAGCGGCTGTCCAGTTCGAAGCTGTGTTCGAGCAGAGCAGCCAGGCCGTCGTCGTCATCGACGAGGACGACTCGCAGAGGACGATCCGCCACGCCAGCGCTCCTCTCGCTTGCTGCCTCCCGCTCCACGACCACGGCTGCGCACATCTTCCCCGTCGGACACCTCGAGCGCCATGGGCCAGACGGCCCATCTCGACGCGGCCGAGGTCACGGCCGAGAGCACATCACCGACCTCGTCCTCCGCGTCTCCCGCTCCTCCCACGTCGATAAGCCGCCGTAGCATCGACGCCGCTCGCCTCACCTCTTGCGAGCGTCCGATTTTTCCGGGTTACGACAACCAACACCGTCGGAACGGGGTCTGGAGATGAAGGCTTTCTGCGGTGAGCGAGGGATCGGTCTGCTCGCACTGACGGCGGCCGGCCCGACAGGGTTGATCTTTGCGACGGTTGCGGACCCCGGCGACGACGGCGATCCCAGGCGGGGTCGGTAGCGGTCCTGGCGGCGGGCTGCCCGGCGCACGATCGTTGGCAGACGGAAGCGTCTCGATCCCAGCCTCCAGCGTTGCGATGCCCTACCGGCTCGTGATCAAGCAGGTGGCGTTCAACCCCCGAACGATCCGCGCGCATCACCAACGGGTCACCGTTCGCTACCGGATCGCGGACACGCGGGGCAACTGGGTGCGGAACGCCGCGGTGTGGATGCGCACCCTGCTGCTGCGAAAGCTCAGCTCGGTGAAGGCGAAGCGGAGCAGCACGACGGGCTGGGCCAGCTTCGTCGTTCGCTCCGGAACCTCCGTCAAGTTGCAGAGGGGGGCGCGTGAATGTCTTCGTCCGCGCCTGGACCCCCGGCCAACCGGTCATCGGCGGCACCTCGACACGTCGCCTCGTCTCACTGCGCGTGAGCACCCCGGTGACGAGCTCCTGACGGCATCGAGGGGGCGGCGGCGCGGCGGCGCCCCCTCGGAACGTCCACGCGCTTATCAGGAACACCGCCCCACGCGGTAGGTTGACCCGATGTCAGGTCGTGATCGGCGAAGCGGCCCCGACCCCGACGACTGGTTCGTCGACTGGGACCCTGTCGAGCCCCCGAGCCCACGTGCCGGCGGCAGAGCGTTTCGGGGGCCGGCTTTCGAGTACCGAGAGCCCGACGATTACCGGCCGGATGAGGATGCAGCGGGCGGCCTCGACCGATTCCTCGCAGGGCGATCAAGGGACCCGCGCGCATTCGTCGCTCTCGCGGTGGTCGCACTCCTGCTCGTCGTCGGGGGACTGGCCGCCGGCGGCGTCTTCTCCGGCGGCGCCAAGCATCCCACGACCGCTGGGACGCAGGGCCCGACGACGAGCCCGGCGGCGTCGACGACGACGCGAGCGACCGCCACGACCGCCTCGACGACGCAGATCCCCACCACGGCGACTCCGCCCGGTCGGGCCCTGGCCGCGCCGACGGCGACGCTGCAGCCGGGGGCGAACGGCGCCCAGGTCAAGCTGCTCCAACGCGCGCTCGCACACCTCGGCTACAGCACCGGGGCGATCGACGGCGACTACGGGCTCACGACGACCTCGGCGGTGACGCGCTTCCAGACTGCCTCCGCGCTCCCGGCCGACGGTGTTCTCGGCCCGGTGACGCTGCGAGCACTCGAGCAAGCACTCCGACGCCACCGCTGAGCGCCAGTTTGGCGCCGGTCGCCGGGGGCACACTGACCGAGGTGATACCCGTCGAGGAAGGAGCGCGGTGATGGTGACCAAGGGACTGCTCGTGCGACTGCGAGCGAAGTCGGGGAAGGAAGCGGATCTGCAGCAGTTCTTGGAAGGGGCCCTGCCGATCGTCGAAGCCGAGGCCGACACCACGGCCTGGTTTGCCGTCCGGTTCAGCGACTCGGAGTTCGGGATCTTCGATGTGTTCCCCGACGAGAGCGGCAGGCAGGCACATCTGAACGGGCAAGTCGCGGCCGCGCTCGGCGAGCACGGCCCGGAGCTCCTCGACGGCGACCCCCAGTTCGAGCAGATCGACGTTCTCGCATCGAAGCTCCCCGGGGAGGGACCGAGCTGACCGTTCGTGGCGGCCGGCCAGACGGCCGACCGCCACCGTCGGGCGGCCTTCGACCTTACCCGGCGCTGCTCGCGGAATCACCGCCGTAGGAGTTCCGCTCTCCGATGATGCCGTCCTGATTGTGGATGACGTGCTCGGTCTTGTCCTGCTGGGCGCGAGTCCTGCCCGCTGAGACCGCGGCGTCCTTCGTCGCATGCGTGCCGCCGAACTCGGAACCCTCCTCGAGCTCGTTGACCCACTGGTCGTTCTTGTACACGGTGTGGATGAAGCCCTTTGCCATTCGTGATCCTTCCCTCATGCCATCTTTTTGAGCGGCGTGGTCGCCGCCGGATGAATTCCACGTCGGACAGTTCCCGGAAACGGCCGGTAGAAACCCTGCGGGCCGGCGTCTCGCCATTCCGACGTTCGCTCGCCGGCCGGGATTCGAAATGGCCGCCACCGGGACTACTTGTTGGAGAGTCGCCGACGCACTCGTTCGATCCGCTGCTTGTTCTTGGGATCACGGGCGACCTTGTTGGCCTCGGCAAGGAGACGCTTGCCCTGAGGGCTTCTCGCCAGCCTGATCGCGTTTCGGAGGAGTGATGCCATGACCGGGGTCGCGCTCGTCAGCCTGCGCGGCGCTTCGTCCCGCCGTGCATGAGGTCGTGCCGGCGCTGGAGCGCGAGCTCGCGGAGATGTCCCGGCAGCTCGTCGATCGCGCGCAGGGTCACGCTGCGGGCAGCTGCGTCGACGAGGTCGGTCTCGAGCTGCCGCCCTGTTCGCTCCTGAAAGACCGACGCGAACTCCGCCCACTTCTCCTCGAGCGTGTCGGGCTCCGGCGGCACCGATTCGCGGGCTGTGGGCTCGAGAGCCCGCAGCCGGCCGTGCGCCTCGGCCACCGAAACCCGCGCCTGGTCGATCCTGCGGAGCGCCACGAGGGACGCTTCGAAGGTGGCCGCGGCCTGCTCGACCGCCTGGTCGCGGCTGCGAACCGACTGCACGACGTCCGCCCGCGCCTCGTCGATCTGGACTGCCGCGAGCTCCGACCTCAGTCTCTCGAGGTGCTCGTCGAAGTCCGAGACGCCGCGCCGCGCCATCTCGGCGCCGTTGAGGAGCGCTACCCGTTCGTCTTCGAGCTGCGCGAGACGCTGCTCGTTCTCGGCGAGCCGACGTGCGGCCTGCGCCCGCTGCGCCTCCGCAGTGGCAAGTTTCTGCTCGACCTGCTGCCGTTCCACCGGACGCGATTATGCACCTATCCGACATCGCGAGTCGCTTGCTTCGTACAACCGCGAAAACTGCCGGCGCGGGCGGGGCCGCGACGACGACGGATCGCTTCAGCCGCCGTCGCTCGGCTGGAAGTAGATCGCCGTTCCGACATAGGTCGAGTCGTTGGCGAAGAACGGAACCGCTGCGGCCCGCGCACTCGTCTCGCGGCCGGCCGCGGCCACGATCACGAGCTCGGTGAGGGGCTCGTGTGCATCGATCGCCCGATACATGAGGCGCTTCGACACCGCGATCGGAGCGCGGTCGGGGCCGAGGATCTCGAAGTGCTCGCGGAGGTCGGCGATCGTCGAGGGTTGCATCGGGAACGGCAGGTCGAGAAGCTCGGCTGCCAGGCTGTTGTAGAACGGCACCGAGTTGTCGGCCAGGACGAGGAACATCGGCTGCGAGTTCCTGGCGGTGAGGGCTGCGAGCACTGCCGCCTCGACGCGAGGCTCCGGCGTCTCGCGACACCCACTGGCCGGTTCGTGCTGCGTGATTGCCTCGATCACGTCGTCGAATCGCAGCTTGTCGAGCAGAGGAAGGCCGAGCAACCTTGCGCGGCGTCGCGTCTCCTCGTTCGGGAGCGCCGTGTGCAATACGACGCGAGTCTCGGGTCGGAGAGCAAGGATGAGATCCGCGGCCGACGGGCCATCGAGCAGCGGCATCTGGACGTCCAGCAGCACCAGATCGGGCTCGAGCTGTTGCACGAGCCGGACGGCCTCCTCGCCGTTGACGGCTTCTCCGACGACCTCGATCGTGTCCACGAGCGCAAGGAGCGTGCCGATCATCATCCGCATCGACTCGTCGTCGTCGGCGTAGACGAGCCGGAGACGGCCTCCCGGAACGGAGCTGTCGCTCGCTGCGATCACGGGAGGCGTCGGGTCTCGGCGTTCGGCATCGGGTCGCCTCGGTGGACGAGAGAGCTGATCGCAACGTACAAGTCGCCGGAGTGGCACGCAACCGCCGGGCCTACGGCCTCGCTTGTCGAGCGTCCTGACCTAGCCGGCCGATTCGTGCGGGGAGCATTACGCTTCGGCGATGGGCGCCCACGTGGTTCCTCACGATCTTCTCGACGCGTTGCGGGTACCACCAGGCTCGCCGCCGTGCCTCGAGGAACGCGATCCCGGCGCTCGCGTCGGCGCCGCCGACAAGCAGGCGGGGATCGGGCGCCTGGCGAAGCTCGTCGACCGGCTCGGCGAGCTTCACGCACGGCTCTACGCGGAGAGGTCTCGCTCCGTGCTGCTCATCCTCCAGGGGATGGACGCGTCGGGCAAGGACGGCACGATCCGCACCGTGTTCACCGGCGTCAACCCTCAAGGCTGTCGCATCGAGTCGTTCGAGGCGCCGTCGGCGGCCGAGCTCGCGCACGACTACCTCTGGCGCGTCCACCACCTCTGCCCCGCGCGAGGCGAGATCGCGATCTTCAACCGCTCTCACTACGAGGACGTGATCGCCGTGCGAGTGCGCAAGCTCGCCGACGAGAAGGTGTGGCAGCGCCGCTTCCAGCACATCCGCTCGTTCGAGGAGCTGCTCACCGATGAGGGGACGACCGTCGTCAAGGTCTTCCTGCATCTTTCGCGCGATGAGCAGCGCAGGCGGATGCAGGAACGCCTCGACGATCCCGAGAAGCGCTGGAAGTTTCGAGCGGGAGATCTCGACGACCGTGAGCTCTGGAACGACTATGCCCGCGCCTACGACGACGCGCTGCGCGAGACGTCGACCGAGTGGGCTCCGTGGTACGTCGTGCCCGCCGACCACAACTGGTCACGAAACCTCGCCGTCGCCGAGATCCTCGTGGCTGCCCTCGACCGGCTCGACCCGAGGATTCCCACAGGAACCCTGCAGGCAGAGGTCGTCTGATCGCAGGGCCTCTCGGCGGCCCCGGGTTCGTCACAGAACCCTTACTGCATCGCAACGCCCTCTGTCCGTACCGTGGCGGCCAAACGAGATCGAGAGAGGGGAGTGCCCAATGTCAGGGCAAGCGCAGGAAGCGGAGCAACAGCATCTGCTGCTCATGGTGGAGTCGGCACAGAGGGCCGGTCTCTCGGAGAGCGAGATCGCCGAGGTCGTCGAAGACGCCGTCGAGGCGGACGGCGATCTCGAGCACGCCGCTTGAAAGTGCCTTCACGCTCAAGTAGGTTCGCGCCATGGCGATCCAACGGGGTGCGTATCAGGTCTGGCGGGCACTCGTTGCGCTGATCGCGCTCGGGTGCGTCGTGCAGATCTTCCTCGCCGGCCGAGGCTCATTCGGGCTTCACGGCGCGGCCAAGCTCGGCGATCAGAAGAGCTTCGATCCGCATCGTGCGCTCGGCGAGATCATCGGCCTGCTCGCCGTGCTCGCGTTGATCGCAGCCCTCGTCTACTGGCGCGACAAGCGCACCATAGGACTGACGTTCGCTCTCGCCTTCATGGCCGAGATCCTCCAGCACGCGTTCGCGCTGCCGAAGCACCCGTGGGTGTCGGGCCTGCACGCTCTCGACGGTCTCGCGATCCTGGGGCTGTCGGCATGGCTCGCTCACCGAGCATGGCGCACGAGCGCACCGATGCACGGCGCCGGACCGACCGGCGCAGCGTCCGTCTGACCGACGACCCGCCCCTGGGGGATAGCTCCGGCCAGACGAAGGTGTGGCGCACGAGTACCCTCGGGGGCGATGCTCCGCGCGCTCATACCGCTCGTTGCGAAGCGGCTCGGGGCTGTTCACCGTTCGATCTACCGGGCAAGCGGCGGTCGCATCGGGGCGCGTGTCTGGAACCTGCCCGTGGTGTTGCTCACGACAACCGGCCGGTCGACGGGCGAGCCCCGCACCACACCGCTCTGCGCACTCCCGAAGGACGACTTTTTCGTGGTCATCGGCTCCTACGGCGGCATGGATCGGCCGCCCGCGTGGTGGCTCAATCTCAAGCGTACCCCGCAGGCGGTCGTGCAGATAGGTCGCGACCGATTCGCCGTCACTGCACGCACGACCTCGGGTGAGGAGCGAGCGCGACTCTGGGCGGAGGTCGTCGCGCTCGCACCCGGGTACCTGAACTATGCGCGTCGAACGACGCGCGAGATTCCCGTCGTCGTGCTCGAGCGAGCCCGGTAGGTACCGCCTCTACGCTTCGCGCTCGTCGCCCGGACGCATCCGGTAGACGATGCGGCCGCGCCCGAGGTCGTACGCGGAGAGCTCGATGCGGACCCGATCCCCGGGATTCATCCGGATGCGATAGCGCCGCATCTTCCCGGCTGTGTAGCCGAGCGTCTCGTGCCCGTTGTCGAGCTGGATGCGGAACATGCCGTTCCGGAGCGCCTCGACGATCTCGCCCGTCATCTCGACCTTCTCTTCCTTCTGCTGCGCCAATGCGCTCCCCTCCTTTCGAAATGTCGGCGAGCGGCGGGTGCGAAGACCCGCCGCTCGCCGGACGGCGCTTACGCCGTGACGGTCACGTTGGCTGCCTGGGGGCCCTTGTCGCCCTCCTGCGCCTCGTACTCGACCTTCGCACCCTCGGCGAGCGACTTGTAGCCGCTGCTCTGGATCGCGCTGAAGT